>NZ_JAHUWM010000009.1:0-279289 GCF_019218985.1 Pseudomonas sp. PDM30 | reverse complement strand
AACCCAATAACAGAGCAGCAAAGGTCAACGAAGAGCCGAGAAACCACTCGATGTGGTGAGTAGGTTCTCCGATGGTGGTCGTGCCTTAGTTCAGGCCAGCTGAAAATCCGACTTTTTCAACAGAATCGGGCGAAAACAGTCGAAGGGTTGCCTTTTAGAAGTCGAGTTGTGGATAGGGATTCCAACTCCTTCAAGCCTCCCTCTGGTCCGCTCCAGGCCGTAAAAAACGGCGCAATATGAATCTGTCTGAGGCATGCTGCGGCCTGTGACGGCCCTAATTCTCGGGAGCGGAGCGGTTCCTGGGGTCTATTTCGAGTTGGCCAAGGGATACTTCATGAAAAAATTGATGATTTTAATGCTCGCGACTCTGATCGCTGGATGCTCTACGTCAGGAACATCCATTTTGATCGGTGAAGATGGTGCGCTTCCACCCACAGACCCAAGCTCGATCTCACTGCTCCTGGAGCCACCGCAGAAAAAGCATAAGGTCGTTGCCCTGGTTGAGGGTGTCGCGGCAACAGACGATTACTTCACGAAAGCAAAGACTGAAGCCGCTGCGATCACGGCCATGAAGGAAGAAGCCGCAAGGATTGGCGCAAACGCCATTGTGCTAACCGGTAAGGGCACCCAGCCTTATGGTCAAGTAACGGTTGGGAACAGCACTGGCTCGGCGTACGGTTCCGCAACGGCTACTGGCTTCAACGCCAACGCTTATGCAACAACTGTCAGCTCTGCTATGGGCTGGGAAAAGATTACCTTTAGCGGCACAGCAATCCGATACACGGATGAGGCTAAGTAGACTGCTTTTCGCACTTCGAGCGCGAAACGCACCGGCTCCGGTTATCAACGGCGTTAGGGGATTTCGTGAGAAAGCTGCTGGCTGTTTTCACAATTGTGCTTTGTGGATGTTCAGGCTCGAGCTCGGACTGGACCGCCTTCGTATACCCCCGATATAAAAAGCATTCCTGGCCCCGACCAAGTCCCATCACGCCTTGACCCACCGCTGGCGACTCCAGCTGCTCAGCCCGTCGACGGCAAACACCAGCACCAACATCGCCAGGATCACCGTGCTGGCCTGGGCTTCCTGGAACAGGCTGAGGCTGACATAGAGCATCTGCCCCAAACCGCCGGCACCAACAAAACCCAGCACGCTGGCCATGCGGATGTTGTTTTCCCAGCGATACAGGATGTACGCCAACAGCTGCGGAAACAGGTTGGGCAGGGTGCCGTAACAGAAGGCCCAGACGACGTTGCCGCCCTGCAGACGGATGGCTTCGGCGGGCTGCGGCGGGGTGTTTTCCAGTGCTTCGGCGAACAATCGACCCAGCACCCCGGTGGTGTGCATCGCCAATGCCAGGGTCCCGGCGTTGGGGCCGAGTCCGGCTGCCAGCACCATCAGCGCGGCCCACACCAGTTCGGGAATGGCGCGCAGGGCGTTAAGCACGAGGCGCGACGCACTCTGCAATGGCCAACCGAAACGACCGGCCGCCGGCAAAGCCAGCACCAGGCCGAATACCGCCGCGAGCAGGGTGCCGAGGGCCGACATGGCCATGGTTTCCACGGCGCCGCGGCCGATGGCTTGCAGATGGCCGGCGCTCAGGTCCGGGCTGAGAAAACGCAGCACGTAGGCGCCCATCTGCTTCAGGTTACCGCTGCCCGTCAGTTCGCCGAGGTCGATGCCCAGGTAGCTGAACGAGGCCACGACCGCCGCGCAGATACAGAGGATCAGCAGCAGGTTGAAAAGGCGATTCATGCGAACCTCCAGCGCAACAGGCGGCTGATCTGATCGGCGAACAGCACCAGGACGAAAAAGGTCAGCAACATGCTCGCCACTTCACCACCGGCGAACATGCGTAACGACAAATCGATCTGCTGGCCCAGCCCGCCGGCGCCGACGAAGCCCATCACCACCGACGCGCGGATCGCGCATTCCCAGCGATATACCGTGTACGACAGCAGCTCCGCCGCGACATTGGGCAGGATGCCGTAGCAGAACGCCGCCAACCGGCTGCTGCCGGCTTGCATCAGTGAGTGGGCTGGGCGCTGGTCGACCGACTCGAAAATCTCCGCGTAGACCTTGCCCAGCATGCCGCTGTAGGTGATGGCAATGGCCAGCACCCCGGCCGTCGGGCCAAGGCCGACGGCGCGCACGAACAGCAAGGCCCAGACGATTTCCGGGACGCTACGCAGGAAAATCAGCAACCCGCGCACCGGCCAGCGCAACAACCGGCCCAAGGCACTCGGGCGACCGCTGCGCGAAGCCGCCGACAACGAGAGCGCCCGGCTGGCCAGCAGGCTGGCGGGGATGGCCAATAGCAAGGCCAGGGCCATGCCGGCGGTGGCGATGGCCAGGGTTTGCAACGTGGCTTGCCACAGCAACTGGAGGAACTCTTCGCCATGGGCCGGTGGCCAGAAGGCCGAGACAAACCGGCCCATTTCACTCTGGCTGTCAGCCTGGAGCAGCACACCCAGGTCCAGTTCGCTGAAATGAATACCGGGCCACAACAGGGCAAGCGCCAACAAACTGAGCAACAGGCGGGGCAGGGTGGCCGGGTCTCGTGTATCGCGGGTCAGCATCGTGGAATCTGCAGGCTCAAGGGCGCCACCGGCGCGGGCGGCGACAGCAGTTGCTCGTTGGCGTAAAGCTTGTCGAGCAAATCGTGGTCGACGTCGCTGGCGGGAAGATCGAACAGGATCTGCCCTTCACGCAATCCGATGATGCGCGAGAAGTGCGCCAGGGCCAGTTCCACCGCATGCAGGCTGGCGACCAGTGTCACCTGGTGTTCCCGGGCGTGGCGGCAGAGAACTGACAGGGTGTGCCCGGCCAGCACAGGGTCCATCGCCGACACCGGCTCATCGGCCAGCAGCACTTCGGGCGCCTGGTACAGCACCCGGGCAATGCCCACGCGCTGCAGTTGGCCGCCGGACAATTGCTGGCACTGGGCGAACAGCTTGTCACCCAGGTCCAGCTTGAGCAGTGCCGCCCGTGCGCCTGGAACATCCACCGGATGCAGCAGGCTCAACAGGCTTTTGGCAAAACCCCATTGCCCCAGCTTTCCGGCCAGCACCGCCGTGACCACCCGTTGCCGGGGGGGCAGGGGTGGTGCCTGATGCACCAGGCCGATGCGCGCCCGCAACTGCTGACGCCGACGCGCGCCGAGCTGCCAGGCGTGTTCGCCGAGTACCTCGACCGCGCCGTTGTCCGGGCGCAGGGCGGTGGCCAGCACGTTGAGCAGGCTCGACTTGCCGGCACCGGACGGGCCGATGATTGCGACTTGCTCACCGGCGCCGATGTGCAGGTCGACCTCATGCAGCGCACGCACGCCGTTACCGTGGGTGATGCTGACCCGGTTCAGGTGCAAGGTCATTTCAGCAGGTCGGCAGCGCGCGCGGCTTCCTCGATGCCCTTGTAGTTCTCAGGCTTGGTCTCGATGAAGCGGCTGGCGGCTTGCAGGTCCAGAATGGCTTTTTGCTCCGGGTTGGCCGGGTCGAGCGCGAGGAATGCCGCCTTGATTTTGCCAGCCAGGGCCGGGTCGAGGGTGCCGCGCACGGTCCAGTTGTAATCGAAGTAGGCCGGCGTGGTGGCGAAGACCTTGACCTTGTCGGTGTCGACCTTGCCGGCCTTGACCAGTTTTTCCCAGACGCTGGCATTGAGTACGCCGGCGTCCACTTTGCCAGCCTGAACCCAGGCGACCGTGGCGTCGTGGGCGCCCGAGTAACCGACGCGACTGAAGTAGGTTTCCGGCTTGATGCCGTCCTGCAGCATGAAGTAGCGCGGCATCAGACTGCCCGACGTCGACGAGACCGAGCCGAAGGCGAACGACTTGCCCTTGAGGTCGGCCAGCGACTTGACGGCCGGGTCGGCGGTGATGAATTTGCTGGTGAACTGGGCGTCCTGTTCACGCTGTACCAGTGGAATGGCATTGCCGGTTTTCAGTCGCGCCTGCACGAAGGTGAAGCCGCCCAGCCAGGCCATGTCGATACGGTCGGTGGCCAGCGCCTCGACCACCGCCGGGTAGTCGGACACCGGCACGAACTCGACCTTCATGCCCAGTTGCTTCTCCAGATACTCGCCCAGGGGCTTGAACTTGCGCAGCAATTCGGTGGGGGCTTCATCAGGAATGGCGCTGACCTTGAGGGTGTCGGCGGCCTGTGCCAGCAGGGTGGAAAAGGATAGGGTCAGGCCGACGGCCAATGCCAGGGTACGTTTGAGCATGGAAGTTCTCCGGTTCAATAGCGGAAAAATGTCGATGCGCCCCGCACAAGCTGATTGCTGCACGACGCTTCGTGAGGGTAGACGAAAATGGCGCGATTATAGGGGCTCTTGCGTGCTTGACCAGCGTTGCAGCAGGGCTTCAGGCAAAAATGAAACTGTAGGAGCGAGCTCGCTCGCGATGGTCGTTAACGATACCGCGTGTTTACTGACTGAACGCGGCGCTCTTGAGTCCATCGCGAGCGAGCTCGCTCCCACAGGTTTTGCGGTGTCCCACCATTCAGGTGATTTACATCCTTGCCAACGCCTGCGCCAGATCAGCTCGCAAGTCCTCGACATCCTCAACCCCCACCGACAACCGCACCAACCCATCGCCAATCCCCAGTTCCGCGCGGGTATCGGGCGGGATGGTGGCGTGGGTCATGATTGCCGGGTGTTCGATAAGGCTTTCCACGCCGCCCAGGCTTTCGGCCAGGGCGAAGATCTGCACGCTTTCAAGGAAGCGTTTGGTACCGGCCAGATCACTGTTGAGGTCGAGGGAGATCATCCCGCCGAAACCGCGCATTTGCCGTTGGGCCAATTCGTGTTGCGGGTGCGACGGCAGGCCAGGGTAGTAGACCCGTGAGACTTGTGGCTGGCGCTCCAGCCACCGCGCCAGCTCTAGTGCGTTGCTGCAATGTCGCTCCATGCGCAGCGCCAGGGTCTTCACGCCGCGCAGGGTGAGGAAGGCATCGAACGGGCCGGCGATGGCGCCGACGGCGTTTTGCAGGAAGCCCAGGCGCTCGGCCAGTTCGGCGTTCTGCCCGACCACGGCGATACCGCCGATCACGTCGGAGTGACCGTTGAGGTATTTGGTGGTCGAGTGCAGCACGATGTCGAAGCCCAGCTCCAGCGGGCGCTGGATCCACGGGCTGGCGAAGGTGTTGTCGGCCACGCAGATGATGCCGCGGGCGCGGCAGGTGCGGGCGATGGCGGAGAGGTCGGTGAGGCGCAGCAGCGGATTGCTCGGGGTCTCGACCATGACCATGCGTGTGTCGTCTTGCAGGGACGCTTCGAATGCCGCCAGGTCGGTCAGGTCGACGAAGCTGAAGCGGTGCCCGGCGCTGCGCTGGCGCACCTTGTCGAACAGGCGGAAGGTGCCGCCGTACAGGTCGTTGCCCGAAACGATGTGCGAGCCGGCGTCGAGCAGTTCGAGCACCGTGGAAATGGTCGCCAGCCCCGAGGCGAAGGCAAAGCCCCGGGTGCCGCCTTCGAGGTCGGCCACGCAGCGTTCCAGCGCCCATCGCGTCGGGTTGTGCGAACGCCCGTAGTCCAGGCCTTTGTGCACCCCGGGGCTCTGTTGCAGGTAGGTGGAGTTGGCGTAGATCGGCGGCATCAACGCCCCGGTCGAAGGGTCCGGCGCTTGCCCGGCGTGGATCACCCGGGTGGCGAAGCCCTGTGGCGGGGCGTTTTTATCCTGTTGACTCATGGCAGGGATCTCCGCAAATGGTTGAGCATGTCGGTTCGGGTAATCAGGCCGTGAAAGCCCGAGGCATCCTGGATGATCGCCACCAGTCCACGGCCCAGCTCGGCTTCCAGTTCAGCCAGCGTGGCATTGGGGGACAGGGTTTGCAGTTTGTCGGTCATGGCGCTGGAGACGGCCCTGCGAAAGTGCGCAACGTCTTCATGCACGCCCAGCAGGATGTCGGACTCGTCGATCACGCCGACCAGTTGCTGCCCCTTCACCAGCACCGGCAGCTGCGAGACATCCGCCAGGCGCATGCGCTGGAAAGCCGTCAGTAGCGTGTCATCCGGGCCGACGCTGATCACTCGGCCATCCTCGAAGCGCCGCGCGATCAGGTCGCGCAGGTCGCCGTAGTGCTTGCGTTGCAGCAGGCCCTGATCGTTCATCCACTGGTCGTTGTAGACCTTCGACAGGTAACGCGTACCGGTGTCGCAGACGAAGCTGACCACCCGTTTCGGCTGGGTCTGTTCGCGGCAGTAACGCAACGCCGCCGCCAGCAAGGTGCCGGTCGACGAACCGCCGAGAATCCCTTCGGCGCGCAGCAGTTGGCGGGCGTGATCAAAGCTTTCTTCGTCGCTGATCGAATAGGCGCGGCGCACGCTGGACAGGTCGGCAATCGACGGGATGAAGTCTTCGCCAATGCCTTCCACCGCCCAGGAACCGGGGGTGGGGAGGGTGCCACCGCGGCTGTATTCGGCCATCACCGAACCGACCGGGTCGGCCAGGACCATTTCCAGGTCCGGCTGTACCCGTTTGAAGAAACGGGTCAGCCCGGTGAGAGTGCCGGCCGAACCGACGCCGACTACGATGGCGTCCACATCATGCTGGGTTTGCGCCCAGATCTCCGGCGCGGTGCTGCATTCGTGGGCCAGCGGGTTGGCCGGGTTGTTGAACTGGTCGGCGAAGAACGCATCGGGAATTTCCGCTGCCAGCCGTGCGGCGACGTCCTGGTAATACTCGGGATGGCCCTTGCCGACGTCGGAGCGGGTGATGTGCACCTCGGCGCCCATGGCCTTGAGGTGCAAGACCTTCTCGGTGGACATCTTGTCCGGCACCACCAGCACCACTCGGTAACCCTTGGCGCGGCCGACCAGGGCCAGGCCGAGGCCGGTGTTGCCGGCGGTGGCTTCGACGATAGTGCCGCCGGGGCGCAGGCGGCCATCGCGTTCGGCGGTGTCGATCATCGCCAGACCGATGCGGTCCTTGATCGAGCCGCCGGGATTCTGGGATTCGAGTTTGAGAAACAGCGTACACGGGCCGGTATCGAATCGGCTGACGCGTACCAGAGGTGTATTGCCGATCAGTTCGAGCACGGCAGGGCGGGAGTTGTCAGTCATGTCGTCACTTCCTTGCGCTATTCGCACTGGGTGGACATCGACCGGCGCTGTGCCATCAGGCGTCAATCGCCGGCATTGCATCGCTAGGACCATAGGCCGGGATCAGGCCTCCCGCAACCTTGCACAGCCGACCGGTCGGCTCGACGCTTTTTCCTCGCCAGCAACCACAAAAAACATAATTTCGCTATTTCCCGGCTCCGAACAGAATGCGGCCAACACCCTGACACCGATAGCCGCAGCAGAAGAACAACAGTGATCAGAATCGAGGCGGCAGCCATGACCGACCTGAATCAAACCACCTTTCAGAAGTGCACAGCCATGACAGTTGATAAAACCGAAATTGATACGCTTGTTGTTGGCGCCGGCCAGGCCGGCGTGGCCATGAGTGAACACCTGAGCAAGCTCGGTGTGCCTCACCTCGTTGTGGAGCGCAATCGTATCGCCGAAGCCTGGCGCACCGGTCGCTGGGATTCGCTGGTAGCCAACGGCCCGGCCTGGCACGACCGCTTCCCGGGGCTGGAGTTCGACGGTCTGGACCCGGATGCCTTCGCCGGCAAAGAGCAGGTGGCTGAGTACTTCGAAGCCTATGCCCGCAAGTTCAACGCGCCGATTCGTACCGGCGTGGACGTGAAGAAAGTCGAACGTAACATCGACCGTCCCGGTTTCACCGTTGAAACCTCTGATGGCGTGATCGAGGCCCAGCATGTGGTGGTCGCCACCGGTCCGTTCCAGCGTCCGGCCATTCCGCCGATTGCCCCACAAATCGCCGGCATCGCGCAGATTCACTCCGCCCAATACTACAACCCGAAGCAACTGGCCGAAGGCGCGGTGCTGGTGGTGGGGGCAGGTTCCTCGGGCGTGCAGATCGCCGATGAACTGCAACGTTCCGGCAAGCAGGTCTACCTGTCGGTGGGCGCCCACGATCGTCCGCCGCGAGCCTATCGCAACCGTGATTTCTGCTGGTGGCTGGGGGTGCTTGGCGAATGGGATGCCGAAGCCATGCAACCGGGCAAGGAACACGTGACCATCGCCGTGAGCGGTGCCCGTGGCGGCCACACCGTGGACTTCCGCCGGCTGGCTCACCAGGGCATGACCCTGGTTGGCCTGACCCAAACGTTCAACGGCGCCGTGGTGAGTTTCGAAAACAACCTCGCTGACAACATCCAGCGCGGCGATGAAAACTACTTGGCGTTACTCGACAAGGCCGACGCCTACATCGAACGCAATGGCCTGGACCTGCCGCTGGAACCCGAAGCCCGGGCCATGCTGGCGGACCCGGATTGCGTGACCAATCCAATCCTGGAGCTGGATCTGCTCAAGGCCGGCGTCACCACGATTATCTGGGCCACTGGTTACTCCACCGATTACAGCTGGCTGAAGGTCGATGCCTTCAAGGAAAACGGCAAGCCGCAGCACCAGCGCGGTGTGTCGGCTGAGCCGGGGGTGTATTTCGTGGGGTTGCCTTGGCAGTCCCGTCGTGGCTCCGCGTTTATCTGGGGCGTTTGGCACGACGCCAAGCACATCGCCGATCACATCGTTAAACAGCACACCTATCTCAACTACCGGGATGCGACCCAGCGTCAAGCCGAAGCCGCCCGTGCACCTATTCACAAAGCCAGCCTCATGGGAGTTCGTTAATGCCTACTCATACCCGCATCCGCATGTTCAACACCAAAGACACCTACCCGAACCAGACGCTGGACAACGATTTGTGCCAGGCCGTGCGCGCCGGCAACACCGTGTATGTGCGTGGTCAGGTCGGCACCGATTTCAACGGCCAACTGGTGGGCCTCGGTGATCCGCGCGCCCAGGCCGAGCAGGCCATGCGCAACGTCAAGCAACTGCTGGAGGAGGCGGGCAGCGACCTGAGCCACATCGTCAAGACCACCACCTACCTGATCGACCCGCGCTATCGCGAGCCGGTGTACCAGGAGGTCGGCAAGTGGCTCAAGGGCGTGTTCCCGATTTCCACCGGCCTTGTGGTCAGCGCCCTGGGCCAGCCGCAGTGGCTGATGGAAATTGATGTGATCGCTGTCATCCCTGAATAAGGAATTCGCCATGACTTTTTCCATCGTGGGTCGCTGCGCCGAGACCGGCCAGCTGGGCATTGCCATCAGCTCTTCGAGCATTGCCGTCGGCGCGCGCTGCCCGTGGCTGCGGGCCGGTGTCGGCGCGGTGTCGAGCCAGAACATCACGCTGCCGGCCCTCGGCCCGCAGATCCTCGATGAACTGGCCAATGGCTCGGCGCCGCCCCAGGCGCTGGACCACTCATTGACCCGCAACGGCTACAGCCAATATCGCCAGGTGGCGGTGGTCGATGCCCACGGGCGCACGGCGGTGTTCAGTGGCAACCATGCCTTGGGCATCAATAACGCTGTGGCCGGTGACCAATGCGTGGCGGCCGGCAACCTGCTGGCCAACAGTGGGGTGATCGAGGCGATGGTCGCGGCGTTCGAAAACAGCGAGGGCTGCCTCGCCACCCGGCTGATGAGCGCCTTGCAGGCCGGGCAGGACGCTGGCGGCGAAGCCGGCGCGGTGCACTCGGCAGCGCTGTCGGTGGTCGGTGACCTGACCTGGCCGATTGTCGACCTGCGGGTGGACTGGGCCGAGGAAAACCCGATTGGCGAGCTGGGCAAACTGTGGACGGCCTACGAGCCGCAATTGCAGGACTACCTGACCCGCGCCCTCAATCCGACCCTGGCCCCCGCGTATGGAGTGCCAGGCGATGAGTGAGTTGCGCAGCCGCGCCATGCTCGCGCGATTGATCGGGTTCGCCACGGTCAGCCGCGATTCGAACCTGGAGCTGATCGAGTTCGTGCGCGACTACCTGCACGAACTGGGCGTGGATTGCGAACTGATCTACAACGCCGAGCGGACCAAGGCCAATCTGTTGGCCACGGTCGGCCCGTGTGTGGCCGGCGGCATCGTGTTGTCCGGGCACACCGACGTGGTGCCGGTGGACGGCCAGGCCTGGACGGTCGAACCGTTCTGCCTGAGCGAGGCGGACGGCAAGCTTTACGGTCGCGGCAGCGCGGACATGAAGGGCTATCTGGCCTCGGTGCTGGCCGCTGTGCCGATGTTTCTCTCCAGCCCTTTAAAGCGCCCGGTGCACCTGGCGTTTTCCTATGACGAAGAGGTCGGTTGCCTCGGCGTGCGCGGCTTGCTGGAAGTGCTGCCCCAACGCATCCCGACACCAGCGCTGTGTTTGATCGGCGAGCCGACCGAACTCAAGCCGGTGCTTGGCCACAAGGGCAAATTGGCGATGCGGTGTCACGTGCGCGGCGCCGCCTGTCATTCGGCCTACGCACCTTACGGGGTCAATGCCATCGAGCAGGCCGCGCGCCTGATCGGTCGGCTGGGAGACATCGGCGCCACCCTGGCCCGGCCGCCATTGCACGACAAGCGCTTCGATCCTGCGTTCTCGACCGTGCAGGTCGGAGTCATCCAGGGCGGTACGGCGCTGAACATCGTTCCAGCGGACTGCCGTTTCGATTTCGAGATCCGCGCCTTGCCGGACTTCGCCCCGCAAGTGGTCGTCGATGAGTTGCAGGACTACGCCGAGCAGACGTTGCTGCCGGCCATGCAGGCCGTGGACACCAATACCGGTATCCGCTTTGAAAAAATCTCGGCCTATCCCGGCCTGGCGACACCCGCCGACAGCGCAGCGGCCCGCCTCATTGCCCAGCTGTGCGGCAGCGACGAGTTCAGCACCGTGGCCTTTGGCACCGAAGGCGGGCTGTTCGATCAGGCCGGCATTGCGTCGGTGGTCTGTGGTCCCGGCAGCATGGACCAGGGGCACAAGCCCGATGAATTTGTCAGCGTTGATCAAATGGCGGCCTGTGACCGCCTGATGGATCGCCTGGCGGCTTACTTGAGTGAATCCGAACACCCATAACAACAACGGGCCGACAAGCCCCGAGGAAGCGATCCATGTCCAGATCCTTGCGTTGCAGTGTTCCGTTTGCCCTGGCGTTGTTGAGTGCCAGTGTGTGGGCGGCCCCCCAGGACCTCACCGTGATTTCCTTCGGTGGTGCTACCAAACAGGCCCAGGATAAGGCCTACTTCCAGCCCTTCAACGCCAGCGGCGCGGGCAATATCATCGCCGGGGAGTACAACGGCGAGCTGTCGAAGATCAAGGCCATGGTTTCCGCCGGTCACACCAGCTGGGACGTGGTGGAAGTCGAAAGCCCCGAGCTGTTGCGCGGCTGCGAAGAGGGCCTGTTCGAGAAGCTCGATGCGGGACGCTTCGGTGATTCGGCGAACTTCGTGCCGGGTGCGCTGACCGAGTGCGGTGTCGCAACCTATGTCTGGTCGATGGTCATGGCCTACGACCAGAGCAAGCAGGCCAAGGCGCCGCAGTCCTGGGCCGACTTCTGGAACGTCGCCGACTTCCCGGGCAAGCGCGGCCTGCGCAAGAGCGCCAAGTACACCCTGGAAATCGCGTTGCTCGCCGACGGTGTCAAGGCGGACGACGTGTACAAGGTCTTGAAAACCCCGCAAGGCGTGACGCGGGCTTTTGCCAAGCTCGACCAGATCAAGCCGAACATCCAGTGGTGGGAGGCGGGCGCGCAGCCGGCGCAATGGCTGGTGGCCGGTGACGTGGTGATGAGCGCGGCCTACAACGGCCGGATCGCTTCGGCGCAGAAGGAAGGCATGAAATTGAGCATCGTCTGGCCGCAGAGCCTGTACGACCCGGAATACTGGGCGGTGGTCAAAGGCACGCCGAACAAGGCATTGGCGGAAAACTTCATCGCCTTTGCCAGCCAGCCGCAGACGCAAAAAGTCTTCTCGGAAACCATCCCCTACGGGCCGGTCCATCGCCAGACCCTGCCATTGCTACCCAAGGATGTGCAGGACCAACTGCCGACCACCGAGGCCAACCTGGCCGGCGCGCGGGCTGTGGACGCGGAGTTCTGGGTTGACCATGGCGAGGAGCTTGAACAGCGCTTCAATGCCTGGGCTGCGCGCTGATACAGGCACCGCATAACCCCTGTGGGAGCGGGCTTGCTCGCGAAAGCGGTATGTCAGTCACATCGATGTTGGATGTGCCGCCGTCTTCGCGAGCAAGCTCGCTCCCACAAAAGCACAGTGCAATACCTCGGGTTCATGCTTTGCCGTCTTCACGGAATGACGATGGTAGTCAATTCGGACGAAGGACCCTGTGGGAGCGAGCTTGCTCGCGATGAGGCCGTCAGATCCAACATCTTCGTTGGCTGACTCTCCGCCATCGCGAGCAAGCTCGCTCCCCCAAAAAAAAGCACAGTGCAATACCTCGGGTTCATGCTTTGCCGTCTTCATGGAATGACGATGGTAGTCAATTCGGACGAAGGACCCTGTGGGAGCGAGCTTGCTCGCGATGAGGCCGTCAGATTCAACATCTTCGTTGGCTGACTCTCCGCCATCGCGAGCAAGCTCGCTCCCACAGGGATTTCGTCGTTCAGTTGTCATGGTGTTCTGATCAATATTTTATTTTTATTGGTTTTTTCTGCCGGTTATTCCGGGAAACCACGCAATCTTTTTTAAGGTTTAAAGGCACAAATTAACTAATTTTCCTCCTCTCGCTCTTTGTCCATGATCGCCTCCAACAAGAAATGCGCAGGTATGCCCGCGCACACCGAAGTACGAACACGTACTCATCCTTGCCTTGGAGTTCGTCATGTCCACCACCGCTTCATCCTCCCCGCTCATCGAGAAACACACGATCGGGTACGTCCCCCCTGAGGATCGCCACGGAAAGGTCAAAGATCTGTTCACCCTGTGGTTCGGCGGCAATATCGCGCCGTTGCCCATCGTTACCGGCGCGCTTGGCGTGCAGTTGTTTCACCTGAACCTGGTCTGGGGCATCGTCGCGATCATCGTCGGCCACCTGGTCGGTGGTGTGCTGATGGCGCTGCACTCGGCGCAAGGCCCGCAGATGGGCATTCCGCAGATGATCCAGAGTCGCGCTCAGTTCGGTTCGCTGGGTGCGTTGCTGGTGGTGGTGATTGCCGGCGTGATGTACATCGGTTTCTTCGCTTCCAACATCGTCCTGGCCGGCAAGTCGCTGCATGGCGTGGTCGAGAGCGTGCCGGTGTCGGTCGGCATCGTCCTCGGCGGTCTTGGCTCGGGGATCATCGGCATCATTGGCTACCGCTTCATCCACGTGCTCAATCGCATCGGCACCTGGGTGCTGGGCCTCGGCATCGTGCTCGGTTTCGGCTACATCCTGACCCACGTGCAGACCGATGACTTCTTGACCCGTGGCAGTTTCAACATTTCCGGCTGGCTGGCCACGGTGTCGCTGGCGGCGCTGTGGCAGATCGCATTCGCGCCCTACGTGTCCGACTACTCGCGCTACCTGCCCAAAGACGTGAAGGTCAGTTCGACGTTCTGGGCGACCTACCTCGGCTCCTCGCTGGGTTCAATCCTGTCCTTCGTGTTCGGTGCCGTCGCCGTGCTGGCCACGCCGGTGGGCATGGACACCATGGACGCGGTGAAACTCGCCACCGGCGCCATCGGCCCGCTGATGCTGGTGCTGTTCCTGCTCAGCGTGATCAGCCACAACGCCCTGAATCTGTATGGTGCCGTGCTGTCGGTGATCACCTTGCTGCAAACCTTCGCCCACCGCTGGATTCCGACTGCTTCGAGCCGGGCGGTACTGTCGCTGATCATCCTCGCCGGTTGCTGCGTGGCGGCCA
The DNA here is from genome assembly GCF_019218985.1 of Pseudomonas sp. PDM30. NCBI lineage: Bacteria > Pseudomonadati > Pseudomonadota > Gammaproteobacteria > Pseudomonadales > Pseudomonadaceae > Pseudomonas > Pseudomonas sp. PDM30. Next base: position 265,558 of record NZ_JAHUWM010000009.1, on the reverse strand, counting down.
TCGGCGCCTCGGCGGATTTCATCGGGCATTTCGTCGACCTGGTACTGGCGTTGCTGGTGGTGCTGGTGCCGTGGACCGCGATCAACCTCATCGACTTCTACGTGATCCACAAGGGCGAGTACGACATCGCCTCGATCTTCCGCGTCGACGGCGGCATCTATGGCCGCTTCAACCCGCAGGCGCTGTTGGCCTACGCCATCGGCATCGTGGTGCAGATCCCGTTCATGAACACACCGATCTACACCGGTCCCGTGGCAGTGCACATTGATGGTGCGGATTTGTCCTGGCTGGTCGGGCTGGTGGTCACCACGCCGCTGTACTACTGGCTGGCGAACCGTGATACGGCTTACCGTCGGCGCCAGAACATGGCCGGGTTGATGCCGACCAACAGTTGATCGGGCCTGTGGCACAGGCGTACCGGGTTGAAATGATTGTGTAATTCGGGATGGTCGTTTGCCGGGCGTATGGCTATGCTCAGCAAGTTTGCCAAACGCCAATGATAACAATCACAGTGAAACCATGAGCCAATCAGACACGCGTGCGACTGTTCTAGCGCTGTATCCAGAAGACTCCCGCGAGGCGGCGGCATTGCTCAAGCAGGCAGTGCCGCTGATGGTTCGTCACAACATTCCGCCCAACCCGGTGCACTACGCGCTCTGGTACACCTACAGCAAGGGCCAGGAGCCGGAGCTCAATCGGCACCTGGACCGGGTGGTCAACGACTTCGACTACTTCCCGCCGGAGTCGGCCGCCAAGCTGTTTCGCGAGTACATCATCCGCGATGAACTGGCGGACGCCCGCTCCGGGCAGCAGGACGCGATCAATCTGGTCGACGACATGGAGCGCGATGTGTCGCGCAGCGTGAAGGGTAACCAGGATTTCCAGGCCAGCCTCGGCCAATACCTGCAGATGCTTGAAGAGCCCGCCAGCGAGCGCTTGCCGAGCATCCTGACCCAACTGCAACAGAGCACCCGGCTGATGCAGGGGCAGCAGGAACACTTCCTCGCCCAGTTGCAATCGGCACAGCATGAAATCAAAAGCCTGCGTGACAAGCTGGAGCGCGCCCAACTGGCCGCGACCCTCGATGGCCTGACCGAATTGCTCAACCGCACCACCTTCAACCGCCAGCTTGAACAGGCCTTGAGCAACGTGGCGACGGGCGTGGCGCTGGTCATGCTGGATATCGACCACTTCAAGCAATTCAACGACCAGTACGGCCACCCCTTGGGCGACCGCGTGCTTCAGCATGTCGCCCGGGTGCTGCGTGATTCGCTGCCTGGCGAAGCGTTCGCGGCACGTTATGGCGGCGAGGAGTTTTGCGTGGTGCTCAAGGATTGTCCGGACCTGGCCGCCGCGGGCGCTTTTGCCGAGCGCCTGCGTTTGAAAATCCAGTCGCTGCGGGTCAAGGCCCGGGGCACCGACACGGTGCTGGACACCATCACCGCCTCGTTCGGCGTGGCCCATGCACAACCCGGCGATACACCGGAAAGCCTGGTGACCCGCGCAGACGACGCGCTGTACCAGGCCAAGCGCAACGGGCGCAATCAGGTGCGTCAGCAGTCTGACGTAGCGGTCGGGTCGTAGATTTCAGTTTTACGGGGGTCAAGGTCGCTGGCGAAAGTCTACGCTGCTTCCTGGGCATGGGTTAGCGACATACCCATCAGGGTGCAGAACAGCACATCCCGGTGACACGCCACTCAACTCAGAGCCAGTACTCCCAAAGGCGCGCCATCTGCTCCTTGGCTTTCACACCGAGCGAGCGGCTCTGCCACTTTTCCATCTTGATTTCGTTCGACTTGGCCAGATCGGCCAGGAATGCCGCCTGCATTTTTTTTCCAAACCCGGCGCCCAGCACAACAACGTTGACTTCATCGTTATGCAGGAAGCTACGCCAGTCGAGGTTGGTGGAGCCGACAGTCGACCACACGCCATCGATTACTGCTGTCTTGACGTGGAGTAGCGCGTCTTTGCGTTCGTAAAGCTTGACGTTGGCTTTCAGCAGCTCGCTGTAGTAGGCGCGTCCAGCATGGAACACCAGCCACGAATCGGTGCTGCTGGGCAGCACCAGCTTGACGTCGACGCCACGTGCTGCAGCCTCCTTGAGTGCCGCCAGCAACTGCGGGTCGGGAATAAAGTAGGCGTTAGTCAGCCATATCTCGGATTGCGCGCTACGCAGCGCCGAAATCAGCGTGGCATAGATCAGGCTGAACGGCTCATTTGGCGAGCTTCCGATGGCCCGCACCACCTCGGTGCCTTTGCGCTCAGGTGGCGGAAAGTAGTGGCGAGCCGCGAGTGGTTCGCCTTTCTGGGTAGCCCAGGTTCCGATGAACAGCTTCTGGAGTTCCGCAACCACAGGCCCCTCGATGCGCAAGTCGGTATCGCGCCAGGGCAAATCACCATTTGGGCGAGTCTTCGAGTAAGAATTGAACGAGCTCCCCGAATAGACGCTGCTGATGTTGATCCCGCCGAGAAAGGCAATACGGCCGTCCACGATCAGCAGCTTTCGGTGGTCGCGCTGGTTCACGTCCCAGCCCGCTTTGGCCGTCACCGGATTGACTGGGTTGTACTCCAGCACCTTGACGCCCGCGTCGGTCAATTGAGAGAAAAACGCTGATGATGTTTTAAGGGTTCCGACGCTGTCACGGATCAGATTGACCTGTACGCCTTGCCGTTGCCGAGCGATCAGCGCGGTGGCGAAGCGCTGGCCGACTTCATCATCGTCGAGGATGTAGGTCTCCATGTTGATGTGGTCGCGCGCTGCTTCCACGGCTTTGATCATCGACTGGTAGGTGGTGGGGCCGTCCTGCAGCAAGTCGACCTTGTTTCCTTCCGTCAGCGGGCTGCCGACGATGGACTCTTCGATTGCGAGGTGCACGTCGAAGATGTCGGTCTCTGCGCCGGTGGACTCGAGTCGATCGAGAATGGCCTTGCTGCGCTCGGCTGACAGAGGCCCGTGTACCCCGTCGAGCTGCACTGGCGCAGAGGGCGCGCGAGCCATATCGGGCACTATCCTGGGCAATGTACTGCAGGAAACCACAAATGCCAGGAGCACAGCCATGCACAGAGCCAGAGGAACACACACACCCTTACATGTGGCAAAAAGATTCATCAGGCCCCCTCTTTGTGAGGACGGTGATAGCGAGTGGCGATGCCGTCACTTGCTTTGACTACTGCGCAAGGGCAGGGTTCGTCGTCAGAGAGTGCTTTTGGCCGATTGTTGCTTTTCGGGGATGGGTCGATTGCTGCCGAGCAAACAAGACCGCCAGTGCGATCTTGCCAGTTCCTTACATCTCCACCTGTGTGCCCAGTTCTATCACCCGATTCAACGGCAACTTGAAGTACTTGAGGTTGCTGTTGGCGTTCTTGAGTAAAAAGGCGAAAAGGCTTTCTCGCCAACGGGCCATACCGATGCGCTTGGTCGGGATCACCGTTTCCCGGCTCAGGAAATAGGTGGTGCGCATCGGGCTGAAGTCCAGCTCGGCCAAGTGACAGAGACTCAGCGCCAAGGGGACATCGGGCTCCTCGATAAAGCCAAAGTGCAGACTGACCCGGAAGAACCCTTCGCCATACGCTTCAACCTCAAACCGTCGATCAGCACTCACACGAGGGCTGTCTTCAGACACCACCGTAAGCAGTACCACTTGCTCATGCAAAACCTGGTTATGCAGCAGGTTGTGCAGCAACGCATGCGGAACGGCATCGGACCTGGCTGTCAGAAATACCGCCGTACCCTGTACCCGATGAGGGGGCTGCGTGCGGATGCTACCGATAAACAGTGGTAGCGGCAGCGCGGTTTCGTCCAGCCGTTCAACTATGATCTTGCGGCCACGTTTCCAGGTGGTCATCAAAATGAACAGGCCAATGCCAGCAATCACCGGGAACGCACCGCCCTGGAAGATCTTCGGAGCATTGGCCGCGAAGTACAGGCTGTCTACCAGCAGAAAACCGAGCAGCATCGGAACGGCCAGCCAGCGGGGGGTTTTCCATAGCAGCAGGACGACGGCCGAGGACAGGATGGTGGTGATCAGCATGGTGCCCGTTACAGCGACCCCATAAGCGGCGGCCAAAGCACTGGACGACTCGAAACCAAGTACCAGCAGCACAACACCGACCATCAACGCCCAGTTAACGGTACCGATGTAAATCTGTCCCTGCTCCTGGCTGGAGGTATGCTGGATAAACATGCGAGGGACATACCCAAGCTGGATGGCCTGGTGTGTCAGGGAAAATGCGCCGGAGATCACGGCTTGAGAAGCGATGATGGTCGCCAGTGTAGAGAGTGCGACCATCGGCAGCAGTGCCCAGCCCGGCGCGAGCAAATAAAATGGATTGCGCACCGCCTCGGGGTTTTCCAGGATCAAGGCACCTTGGCCAAAATAATTGAGTACCAGTCCTGGCAATACCAAAATGAACCAGGCGCGGGCAATGGGTTTGCGACCGAAGTGCCCCATGTCTGCATACAGTGCTTCGGCGCCCGTCAGCGCGAGTACCACTGCACCAAGAATGGCCACACCGATTCCCGGATGAGCGATGAAAAAATGCGCTCCCCAGTATGGATTGAGCGCTTGCAGCACTTCCGGCCGCTGTAAAATGCCATAGACCCCCAGCGCACCCAGCACGACAAACCACAGCACCATCACTGGGCCGAACAGAATGCCGATGCGAGCCGTGCCGTGTTTCTGTATCAAGAACAGCGCCACCAGCACGATCACTGACAAAGGCACGACCCAGTGTTCAATTCCGTCAAACGCCAGCTGTAGCCCTTCAACCGCAGAGAGCACCGAAATAGCCGGGGTGATCATGCTGTCCCCGTAAAAAAGTGCCGCACCAAACAGGCCAAGCAAAACGAGTATTTTACTCATGCGCGGATAAGGGGCGGCTGCGCGGCGGGCTAAAGCCGTCAACGCCATGATGCCGCCTTCACCCTGGTTGTCGGCACGCAGGATGAACAGCACATATTTGATCGAGACGACCCAAATCAGTGACCAGAAGACCAACGACAGAATACCCAGCACGCCGTCGTGGTTGGCCTGAACTCCGTAGTGGCCAGAAAATACTTCTTTCAGCGTGTAGAGGGGGCTGGTGCCAATGTCCCCGTAAACCACTCCGACCGCGGCGACGAGCAAGCCCACTCCTGACGCTTTGGATTGCGAGTTTTCATGTGCTCCGATTGCTGTTTCACTCAAGGGTCGCTTCTCTCGAATTACGGGGAGGAAATACATGCCATCCTTGGGCAAAACGATGTGCCTGGGCCACTGAAGCCTCAAGGCGCATGGACGATCTAAAAAGTCGCGGCCAGTATCTTTGAGGGCGCAAACAGCAGTCGTAAAGAAAGCGTAAAAAATTTACGGCAGATACTCGAAACATCAGATCCAGTGGCTTGGGCCTGTCACGCCCCGGCCCGACGCGTCGTGCGAGCAATCAGACCTGCGTCTCGCCTGGGAACGTCGGCAGCCCGTACGTCAACGCAAGTTCCAAGACCGGTTACAAGGGGTATAACTATCAGAACAAAAGGCGGGTCACCCAGAATAGGCCCTCCAAAGGCAGCGCCCGGTCCGGGCGCCCCAGGCCTGATCGGCGCCTGCGGTGCGGAGCGATGTGATGAGTTCCAGAGCATGGCGATGGGCTCGCAAGAGCTTTCTTGGCTGCATCGAGCTGGCCGTGCTGGTCACTCCACTGTGCGCCAGCGCCATGTTCAAGTGCCAAGCCAGGGACGGAGCCATCAGCTACACCAGCCAGGCCATCGCCAGCGCCCGCTGCACTCGCCTCAATGGCATGGCGGACGCCGGTGTCGGCGCCAAGGCAATAGCCCTGCCACGGGTTGTGCGGGACGACACCCCAGGCGCGGTGCGGATCCGGGTGTGGACTTTCATCCACAAGGGTAATCGTCAATATGTGAGCCGGCGCCCCGTCGGGATCTCCGCACGGGTCGATGTCCTTGAGCTCTATTACATCAAGGGCTGCTATCTGTGCATGGCGCCGAAGGATTTCAAGGTCGCCTCACTGCGCCTGGACACCCATTCCTATCGGCGGGAGATCGAAGCCGCTTCGGGTCATTATGGTGTCGACAGGGCGCTGGTCCGCGCAGTGATACATGCCGAATCGGCGTTTCGCCCCAACGTCATTTCCGAAGCCGGCGCCCAGGGGCTGATGCAGTTGATGCCCGCCACCGCCGAGCGCTTCGCCGTGGACGATCCGTTCGACGCACGACAGAACATTCGTGGCGGCGTGCGCTACCTGGCCTGGCTGCTCAAGCGCTTCAACGGCAACCAGATGCTGGCGTTGGCAGGTTACAACGCCGGCGAAGCGTCCGTGGTCCAGTACAACGGGGTGCCTCCCTACGCCGAAACGCAATCCTACGTCACCCTCGTGCAGTCCTTGACCGAACGCTATCGCAACCATAGCGGCCGTCCGTGAGAGGCAGAAACCGGCCAGGAGCGGACCTCGAACACATCACCTGATCGGCTGTTTTTGTAGGACGAAGCGGTCACCCGTGTTCCGCTGCCAACATTGACCTGAACTGCGAAATGATCTCTGAAGATAACCCGGCAGCTTCGAACACTGCGCAGGTAAAGCTAACGGGTGCAGGACCTGGAGCAGTTATGATGCGGTCGGCAACCACCGCTACTTGACTGCTTCGATAAAGCGTGGCCCCGTCATAACCTGCGGCATTCTGTTGTAAAAAGTCAGCGCTGTTCGAAGTATGAGGAACCGTGTCGAGAAGCCCGGCCCTCGCAAGTGCCAGCGTCCCCCCACAGATACCGGCAATTGTCGCTCCACTTGAACGACTAGCATGAAGAAAGTCCCGAATATCCGGTGCATCTGCACGCTCCCAGATCATTCCACCGATGACGACAACAACGTCCGGCTTCCAGTCCAGGCATTGTTGCAAGCTGCTATCCACAGTTACAGCCAATCCGCCCTGCGAGCGGAACTGCCCCGTAGTAGAGGTGAAAAACCTGACGTCGATCCCGTAAAACGGGGATGCGGTTCCTGCAATGAAAGCGTATTCCCAGTCCGCAAAACCGGGTGTCAGTATCAAGCCCAAGCGTGCCATCAGTCCGAATCCTCCATGAAAACGAACAACATAAAGCGACAACAAACAGATCTCAACGTCGGCTTCGAGTCTATTGTGTTGAAAAAAATCCCAACGCCATCCTGACTGTTACTGGACTTGAGAAAAAATCAATGAAGTTGCCGTTGCCTCTGTAGTTCCCTCTTCAACCAGGTGCTTGCCGGTTCTTCGCCTGCCCTCCATCCACATCCGCATGATTCATCCTCGTCTGAAGGTGAAATGAGTGGAGCTACCTCCAACAGATACCATAGAGGACAACCACTGACACGCCTCTGGCCGCTTGATACAGGGAAATGGGATGACTGGAAAAACGGTGGGCAAGTCTGTGCAATCACCCAGCCGGTGGAACTGCAAACCATTCGGGTAATCGAAACCTTATAAAGGGCGAGGTGGGCGTAGTATGGGTTACGCATTCGCATTGAACGCCCTGTAGGGCTGTAAAGCCGGGAGGGTTGCGTGGAAAGGGACGCGATGTTCAAGTTCCTTGCGGGCTACCTGTTGATGTGTGCCCTGCTGGCATGGGGGGTGATCCAGGCGTCTCACTGGATTGCTTCTCGCCTGCTGCTGTATTGGATTATTTAGCGCCGACCCTCGCTGCTTCGCTCCTCCTTGTCGATTCTTCCAGTACCACAATGGTGCGATCCACTGTCTGGCCTTTTCCCTCTGACCCTCAGCCTGCTCGATCAGTCGCTGCAATCACGCGATCAGGCCGGTTCGCTGAACCGGCAACTGGCCCCATTCAAGGATTGAGCCAGTTGCCGATGCTGCCAGGTTAGTGGAACGGAAAGATGTAATTCATCCATGCCGCCATGCGCAGAAGGATTTTGCGCATCATCGCGATGTGATGGAAATGCTGGCTGTACAACGCCGCCTGGCCGTAGGCGCCGCCGGGCATCTGGTCGGCGTACTGGGCATAGTCGGGATCGGTGATCTCAATGATCACCGGAACCCGGCCGGCCGGTGGTGAACCGGTGAAGCTGATCAGTGTGCCTGACGGTTGGATCTGGCCTTCAGCGATGACCGAAACGACGGTCTTGACCTTGCCTTCGAAAACCTTGCCTGGAATGCCGTCGAAAGCGACCTCGGCCTCGTCGCCCTCGGTCAGGCGCAACAGGCTGTTCTGGCGCATCCACGCGGAGAAGTAATGCCCTTCGGCGGGAATGAAGACCATCGAAGGGCGCAGCGGCAACTTGGTCGCCATCATGCCCGGACGCAGTGAAACATGGGTGACGAAGCCTTTGCTCGGCGCACGGACGGTGGTGTTGTCGAGTTCGTACTGCGCGTTGTCCAGTTGTGCCTTCAGGTCGTCACTGCGAGCGACCACCATATCCAGTTCCCGTTGGGTACTGAAGTTACGCTTGATCAACTCGGTGATCCGGGCGCGATCGGCCTGGGCGGCAATCAGCTGTGCCTTGAGGGATTTCACCCGGTATTCGAAAGGCGCAGGGTCGATGCGAAACAGCACATCGCCTTTTTCCAGGGGCTGGTTGGTCTTCACCGATACATCGATCACCTGGCCGCTGACCACGGGTATCACCGGAACCGATACGAAATAGGAACGCGCCACCTCGGAGTAGGGGTGGTTGTAGTTCATCGTGAAAATCAGCGTGCCGATAATCACGATCCCGCCCAGCACCGCCGTGGGCACCGTCCATTTGTTCAGGGGGATGCGGAAGATCTTGAAGATGGCTACGCAGAGAGCGGCATACGTCAGAATGAGTAAGAGATCCATGGCTCAAATGCCCTCGCCGAGATTGTCCGTTGGCACACGATTCTGTGCCGTACCCATCGCTGACTCCAGGCGCTCGATCCGGCCTTGCAGCTCGGCGACCTGTTGTTCGAGGTGAACCACATGACTTTTGGGTGAATGTCCGTCACTGAAACCCCAGCCCCGGTCCTCCCGATAGGCCATCGCCCAGATCCAAAGGAACGGCCAGAGTGCGTGCAAGGTGAAGAGGCTGACCCAGCCGGTGGCGTGGATCGCATCCTGGTGAGGGTGGTTGCGGTGGACGGCAATTTCATAGGGGATGTCGTGGAGCAGGATGATCCCGTAGAACAAGAAGAGTCCTACAAATATCAGTACGCCCAGGGCGAAGTATTCAAGCATGAACCAGTCCTCTTGAAGCAGATAGCGTGTGCGCCTGAGTGTAGCCGTTCAATCTACACTTGACGGGGATGCGGATATCCAGCCGGAACAACCGGTGCCTGACCGACGAGGTGAGTTCATGCCAACCAAAGCTCAATTCGAGAGGGCGCCTGTACTTGACCCTGTCGAGCGCATTACCGAGGTGATCTTCGGCCTGCTGATGGCCATGACGTTCACCGGCACCATCAGCGTGGCCACGGCAGACCAGGCCGCCGAACGCACGATGATGATTGCCGCGCTCGGCTGCAATCTCGCCTGGGGACTGGCCGATGCGGTCATGTACCTGTTGCGCGCACTGGTCGAGCGCACGCGCAGGATCAAGCTGTACATGGCCTTGCGTAATGGCACGGACGCCGCGGTCGGTCAGGCGCTCGTTGCGCAAGTGTTGCCGTTGCAGTTCGCGACGGCGGCCGGCAGTGAGGGCCTGGAGTTGTTGCGCCGTCGGCTGCTCGAGCAGCCCCCCTTGCCGATCAGGGCCGGCCTCGGCTGGAGCGACTTCAGGGGCGCCCTCGGTGTTTTCCTGTTGGTCGTGTGCTCGACATTTCCGTTGGTGGTGCCATTCATACTGCTCGATCAGACGGCGCTCGCCATCCGCCTGTCCAACCTGATTGGGCTTGTGGTGCTGTTCATCGCAGGCTGGCTGCTCGCCAGATACGCTGGCGCCACGCAATGGCAGGGTGGGGTGATCATGGCCGCCACGGGGGGCGTGCTGATCCTTGCAATCATTGCGCTGGGTGGATAAAAACCGGGCATCATTCAACACACTAAAGACTCGTTCTCATTTACAATTGCTCTTCCATTTACGTCGGGCAGCCCGGTATGGATGTTCTCGCCGCAATTCATCTTCATTTATCCCAGTGGGTATTCGAGCCGGTCACCCGGCAGTTCCTGGGCATTTTCGACTTCAACGGCAGACTCGGTCTAGCCTTTCTCTGCATGTCTTACAGCGTCGCCTATTGCCTGTTCCGCTACCGCAAATCCCGGGGCTTGACCGACGCGCGCTCATTCGGGCAGTTCATCGGCGGCTGCCGGGTGTACCTGCATCGCTCGGCGCTGCTCGACTACCGCTACTACTTCGTACTCGCCATCCTCAAGGTTGCCCTGGTGCTGCCCATCGTCGGCCTGGTCGATCCGTACGTCTTGCGTTCAGCGGACTACATCGCGTTCTTCACCCAGCTGTGGGGCGCGCGTACGCAAGTGGAAGAGAATCTGGCGCTGACCCTGCTCTATGGGCTGGGCGTATTTCTGGTCAAGGATTTCAGCCATTACTGGGGCCATCGCGCTTTCCATTCGCGGTATCTGTGGGCCTTCCACAAAGTCCATCATTCGGCGCCCGTGCTGGTGCCGGCGACGGCCAGCCGCGTGCACTTTCTGGAAGAGGTGGTCGAAAAGCTCACGGATATCATCTGCGTCGGCGCATTTGCCGGGGTCTTCTGGTACGCCTGCGGCGGGGAGATCAGCCGCTATACCTTGTTTGGCGTGACCTACATGGTGTTCATCTTCAATGGCCTGGCGGCCAACCTGCGTCACAGCCATGTCTGGTTTTCCTTCGGGCCGGTGCTGGAACGGGTGCTGAGCAGCCCGGCGCAACACCAGATTCATCACAGCGATGCGCCACGACACTTCAACAAGAACTTCGGCATCAATCTGTCACTGTGGGACTGGATGTTCGGAACGCTCTACGTCACCCGGTCCACACCCGAGGCCATTCACTTCGGCACCGGTGAGCAGGATCACGAGCGTTACCTGACGCTGCAGGGGTTGATCGTCACGCCTTTCGTGGACATCGCCCGCAAACTCCTTCCGGGAAAACCCCCGAAAGCACAGCCTGAAAACGGATCTGATCCGTATTTTTCAGCGCAATCTGCCTCTGTAACGGATACAGCCGCCAGCCCACAATAAGTCTTCGGTACGCCGCTCGGGCAGCACACGCCGCCCCTGTACCGCCAATTCATAGTGTGGGAGGCCCCATGGCCAAGATGACGATTTTTCTCGGTGGTTTTCTGCTGTTGACCATCCTGATCGGTATGCTGGCGACGATTCCGCCGGCGTGATTACACCCGTTGCCAATCAGGAACTCTGCCGATCAATATCGCGCCGCAGAACGACAGCGGTGGTGATGTCTTCAACGATTTCGTGACTGGCTACTGCATCTCTGACTCGATTCAGATCATCAATAGTTCGCGATTCGACCTCAATGACCAGATCGAGTTGGCCACTGACCGAGGAGACTCGTCGTACCTGCGAGTTTTGGGCAAGCAGGTCCAGCAAGCTGATTGCGGGTGTGCGTTTCAGGCATACAAGAAGGATTGCGCGAATCACGTTGGCATCGATTTCGCCGATATCAGCCCGGTAGCCTCTGATCACACCATTGCGTTCAAGGTTGATGACTCGCTCGCTGGTAGCACTTCTTGAAAGCCCGATTCTCGCTGCCAGGGCCTTCAGGGCAATTCGAGCCTCTTTGGAAAGAATTTCGAGTATTTCGCGATCTTTCGTGTCCAGGTCGCGCATCAGAACTCCCTAATTTTGCTACCGAAATTGTGCCGGTCGATTCCGACAATATGCAGGCTGAAGCCGACCGTATACCTAATGCCGTCCAAGGCTTTGCGTGCCAAGCTATCTGAAAAAAATGGCTTGGAAAACAATTACCATGACAAATCTTTCCCATCCTGCCCCCCAGTTCTCGACAGGGGATGCCGAAAAACTGAGTGAGCAGCTTTTCAACGTTATCGGTACGGCCACGCCTCTGGATGGCGAGCGCGACCGCAACTACCGGTTGAATACAGGAACCGATGCCGGATGGATTCTGAAAGTCGTCAACTCGACTGAACCTCGAGTTGAAAGCGAGTTTCAGACAGCCATTCTCAGTCACCTCGCCACGCACAGTCCCGAGCTTACCGTGCCTTTTCTCAAGAAAAGTCTTGCCGGTGAATACCTGGCCTCTGCGGTAGCGCCCTCCGGCGAAACCCATGCGGTCCGCCTGGTCAGCTGGTTGCACGGAACGCCGCTTGCCGAGGTCGAGCGCACGTTCGAATTGATGCGCAGCCTTGGCCAATCGTTCGGTGAGATAGATCGTGCACTTCAGGGCTTCATGCATCCAGGCGCGGTACGCGATCTCGACTGGGATTTGCGTCACGCCGCACGTTCGAGTTCACGCCTGCATTTCGTGAAAGATCCTGGCAGAAGGGCCATTCTGGAACGCTTCATTGAACGTTTCGAAAAAACCGTTCAACCGAAGCTTTCGCGACTGCGTGCACAAGTCATTCACAATGACGGCAATGACTGGAATATCCTCGTCGATTCCCGCAATCATCAGAAAGTCTCGGGCATCATCGATTTTGGCGATGCGGTCCATACGATTCTGATTGCCGAAGTCGCCATCACCTGCGCCTATTCCATTCTCGACACGGAAGATCCAATCGGCGCGGCTGCCGCCCTCACGGCCGGTTTCCATGAGAAGTACCCTCTGCAGCCGGAGGAGCTTGACGTCCTCTTCAATCTCATCGCGATGCGCCTGGTCACGAGCGTCACCTTGTCGGCATCGCGATCCGACCGAACGCAAGACAATCCCTACCTTGGCATCAGCGAAGCGCCGGCCTGGCGCCTTCTGGAAAGGATGGATCGCATGAACCCTCGTCTGGCGACTGCGATCCTGCGTAAAGCCTGTGGTTTTGACGCGATCGAAGGCGCTGGTGCGGTTCGCCGCTGGGTGGCCGAAAACAGCAAGTCCTTTGCGGATATCGTGCGTCCATCCGCTGCGACGATGAACAAGGTCATTGCTCCGTTCGGAGACGCTTCGCATGTGATGACTATCGCTTCAGCCGAGCAACGTCCAGCGCAGGCAACGAAGTGGTGGAACGATTTTTCTGCCGAACACAAGGTGCCGCTCGGTATCGGACCATGGGGCGAGGAAAGGACCATTTACACCGACACGGCGTTTGAATCACGATTCATTGAAGGGCAGCGTCGGATCCTTCACGTCGGTGTCGACTTGATCATGCCCGCTGGAACGCCTCTCTATACGCCTGTTGCCGGTGTGGTGCAGAGCGTCGAGGTCGAGCATGAGCCGCTTGGTTATGGTGGTTTGATCATGCTCGAGCACTCGCCTGAAGGTTGCCCGCCATTCCTGACGCTGTGGGGGCATATGGCTCATGAAGCCTTGGCGCGGCTCAAGCCCGGTGACCGCCTGGAGGCTGGCGCGCTTGTGGGATACATGGGGGCGGATACGGAAAATGGCGGATGGATTCCCCATGTGCATTTTCAAATGTCCACGGACACAGCGTTGAAAGCGAGCGAATTCATCGGCGTAGGTGAACGGGCTTATCTTGAGGTATGGGCCGACATTTTTCCCGATGCATCGAGTCTCGCGGGGATTCCACCGGAAACCTACAGCCAGGACGGACGCACCAAGGCAGAGATTGTTGCGAAGCGAAAGGAGTTGTTGCTTCCAAACCTGTCGATTTCCTATTCAGATCCGATCAAGTTCGTTCGCGGTGATGGGGTCTGGTTGATCGATAACTTTGGTCGGGCGTATCTGGACTGCTTCAATAACGTGTGCCATCTCGGCCACTCCCACCCAGATGTGGTGCAAGCGCTTTCGCGGCAGGCATCACGCCTGAACACGAACACGCGTTATCTGCACGATAATATCGTTGAGTATGCAGAGCGGCTCACGGCTACCTTGCCTGAAGGTCTGGCAGTCGCTTCCTTCGGCTGTTCGGGAAGTGAAGCAAACAGCCTCATGCTGCGTATGGCGCGCAATCACACGGGGCGTAACGATGCAATTGTGCTGGATTGGGCTTACCATGGCACTACGCAGGAACTGATCGACCTCAGCCCTTACAAGTACAAGCGTAAAGCCGGTAAAGGGCGTGCAGATCATGTGTTTGAGGCGGCCGTCCCGGATGCCTACCGTGGTGTGGATCACTGGTCGTTCGAGGAACTTGGCAAGCGTTTCGCTGAAAGCGTGGCGGATCAGATTGAACTCATGCGCAAGCAGGGCAGATCCCCGGCGTTCTTTTTGGCGGAGTCCATTCCAAGTGTGGCCGGGCAACTTTTCTTCCCGGAAAACTACTTGAAAGAAGTCTATGCAATGGTTCGTGCAGAGGGCGGTCTTTGCCTGGCTGACGAAGTCCAGGTCGGCTTTGGTCGCGTAGGTAGCCATTGGTGGGCTTTTGAAACCCAGGGTGTCGTTCCCGATGCAGTGTCCATGGGCAAACCCATTGGCAATGGGCATCCCATGTCGGCGGTTGTGACCACGCGAGAAATTGCAGACAGCTTCAACAATGGCATGGAGTACTTCAATACCTTCGCCGGCAGTCCGGTTTCATGTGCTGTAGGGCTCTCGGTGCTCGATGTAATTGAGCGCGATAACCTGAAACTCAACGCACTTACCGTTGGCAACTATCTGCTCGACGGCTTCCGTAAGTTGCAGCAGCGATACGATGCAATAGGCGATGTGCGCGGGTTGGGTCTTTTTCTCGGGATAGAACTTGTCACGGACCGCAAAACGAAAGTTCCAGCCACGGAGCTGGCCAGGAAAGTAGCCGATGGTGCCAGGGAGCGAGGTATTTTGATCGGTACTGAAGGCCCCCATGACAATGTTCTGAAAATGCGCCCATCGATGATTTTCAGTCAGACAAACGCTGATTTTCTGCTTGAGGTCCTGGACGAAAGCTTTAAGGCCGCACTCCGGTAGATCGCAGAGGGCGGGGCGTGCGACAAGACACCAGGTTGGACGATGTGGCTCCCCGACATAGTGTCGGCCAACTCCGGCAATGTGTCAGGTTGGCTGACACCTTGCCGGGTGCTTTCCAGAAGTGCCTATGCAAGACTTTTCATGAAGGCCGGGTGAATAACCCCAAGAAAATAATAAACAATTCTTCCAAGGTGCCATCCATGCTAACTAAAAAGCTCAAGGGTTTGATTGTCGCTTCTACCGTGGCGGCAGCGGCGCTACTTTCCACCTCAGCTGTTCATGCTGATGATTTGAAGTCGATCCAGGATTCCAAAGAGATCCGTATCGCGATGAGCGGTCAATACTCTCCCTTCAGCTTTGCAAACGAACAGAACCAGATCGTCGGATTCGACGCCTCCATCAGCGAGGCGCTGGCTGAGCGGATGGGGGTAAAGGTGACGATCATCACGACGCCATTCGACGGGATAATTGCAGGACTTCTCGCGAAGAAATATGACGCCATCATCGCTTCGATGACCATTACCCCGGAACGCCAGAAAGCAGTGGATTTTGTTGGGCCTTATTACCACGCTGGCCGAACGATCGTAGTGAAGGACAACTCTTCGATCAAAGGTCTTGATGATCTTAAAGATGTTGTTGTCGGCGTTACCCTTGGGGATGCACACGATAAATGGGCCAGGGCCCGCGGCAACCTGAAGGTGAGAACGTACAAAGGTCTTCCCGAAATGCTTGTCGACCTGGAGGCCGGGCGCATCGATGCGATAGTGATGGACAGTGTTCCGGTGTTGGTCGCCGTCAAAGAAACAGGGCAGAAGGTTCGCATCATTACTCCACCGGATAGCGATGGTGGCATTGAAGGCATGGGCATTGCCCTGCGCAAGAATAACCCTGAGCTCAAGGCGACCATGCAGAAGGCGCTTGAAGACATGCTCGCCGATGGCACCTACGAAAAGATCTCGATGAAGTGGATTGGCAACGATATCCGCTGATTCATGTTCAGCATGGCCCGACCTGTCGTCGGGCCAGCCAATCCGACTTTTCCGAGCGTTCCCATGGATCTGACTCTCATACAACGCACATTCCCGTTTTTCCTGGAGGCGGCCTGGATTACGGTGCAAATCTCTGTACTTGCTCTTCTGCTGGGTTTTCTGGTCGCAATCGTGCTGGTTGCTGCCCGGTTGTCCACTGTTCTCGCATTTCGATACCTTGCAAGACTCTACATAAGCGTTTTTCGCGGCACTCCCTGCCTGGTTCAGCTGTTCATCATTTACTTTGGTGGGCCGCAGATCGGAATTGAACTGGAGCCGTTTGCCGCAGGGGTAATCGGCTTGGGCCTGAACATCGCTGCCTACATGGCGGAATCCATTCGTGGCGCTATCACCAACGTTGACCCAGGCCAGGAAGAAGCTGCACGTTCGATTGGTTTCGGGCGTGGCCAGACCTTATGGTTTATCACGCTGCCACAAGCTGCAAAGTTGATGATCAGGCCGCTGGGAGTGAACGCTGTCGCTCTTATCAAAGGTTCTGCACTGGTGTCGACGATCTCTGTTGTTGAGCTTTCATATACAGCGCAACGCTTTATCAGTTCAACGTACAAACCTTTTGAGATTTTCATGGTGTCGGCACTGCTTTACATCGTGATGGTCTACTCGGTCAGATTTGTTGTTGACTATCTCGATAATCGCTTCGCGGCAAGGTGAGAGCATTCAGATGCAAAGCCTGGATCTTAGTATAGTTACACCCTATTCCGAGCTACTTGCGACCGGTCTTTGGTGGACGGTTGTGATGTTTGTAAGTTCCAGCATATTGAGTTTGATGGCAGGGGTAGCCTTTGCACTCATCGTTCTTTATGCGCCCAGGATCCTGGCGCTGCCCGTGCGTTTTATTACGTGGTTGCTCATGGGCACTCCACTGCTTCTTCAGTTGTACTTGATTTATTATGGTCTTGTACAAGTGGGGATTGATCTTCCTGCCCTGGTGGCAGGCATCATAGGCCTCAGTTTGCACTTTGCCGTCTACAATGCCGACGTTATTCGTGCCGGTGTGGTATCGGTGGACCCAGGTCAGATTGAAGGTGCCCGCTCCATTGGTCTCAGTCGCGGACAGACTCAGCGTTACATCATCGTACCGCAGGCGCTTCGCAGGACTATTGCGCCGCTGGGAAACAATCTGATTGTCCTGTTGAAGGACACCTCTCTGGTTTCCATAATCGGTATTGCCGAGTTGGTGTACAGCGCGCAACTTGCCGTGAGCGAGACCTATAGCCCGTTTGAGTTTTATCTGACTGTCGCGGTTATTTATTATGCAGCCAATCTAGTTCTCGAAGCCGGTCTGCATCTTCTCGAAAACAAGGTAGAGATGTCACGATGATCAGCAAGGAATTCATGGTTGAGGTGAAGGGCGCTCGCAAGGCTTACGGAGCACTTGAAGTACTCAAGGGAATCGATCTTTCCATATCTCGCGGACAAATTGTCGCCATCATCGGCCCAAGTGGATCTGGCAAAAGCACGCTTCTGCGGTAAATCAACCACCTGGAGGTGCTTGACGATGGCGAGATATGGTTAGAGGGTGAGCAAGTCAATCGGCCATTGAAAGGTCGTGCGTTTGAACAGCATATAAATGCTGTGCGTCAGCAGATGGGTATGGTATTTCAACACTTCAATCTATTTCCGCATTTGACCGTGTATGAAAACATCGCTCTTGGTCCGATAAAACTCAAGGGCCTTACAAAAAAGGCATCTCGTGAGTTGGCAATGGAATACTTGTCAAAAGTTGGCTTGGCCAACAAGTTCGATGAGTATCCTTCTCGCCTGTCAGGCGGACAGAAACAGCGCGTTGCCATAGCAAGGGCACTGGCGATGCAACCAAAAGTCATGTTGTTCGATGAGGCTACATCGGCACTGGACCCTGAGCTTGTCGAAGAGGTCAACCTGGTCATGAAGCAACTCGCTGTGGAGCACATGACGATGTTGATCGTCACTCATGAAATGCGCTTTGCCGGCGAAGTGGCAGACCGGATTGTCTTTATTGACGGCGGGGTTGTAGTAGAGGAGGGGGTGCCGCAAGAGATCCTGCAAAACCCCGTCCACGAACGAACCCGGTCATTCTTGAAAAAACATCTGCACGATAGATAAGTTGCGCTTTCGCTTCTGAACGCCCGGGGCAGACGCTTACGCTGAAGCTAACGCGACCTGTCGTTTTCCTTTCGCCTGTAGCTACATTAGTCAGATTAGGCGACCCAGCGCATCACCTTCTCAAGGTGGCCAGTGTGCGCGTCCAGTTGTTCATTGAGAACTACAAAGCCCTGGTTCTCATAGAAATGGATACTAGGCGCATTCGCTGAATACACAGTCAGCTGTAGAGTTGACTTAGATGTCATGGCGTCCGCGAGAAGCTGTGTACCTATACCGTCCCCCTGACGCTCAGGCGATACGAATAGCGCCGCAAGTGTGTCTCCATATACAGAGCAGAATCCTACTACCGTCCCGTCTGCCTCAAACACTCGGGACATGGCGCCGGGTAGGTAGACCTCACGCATAGCAGCAAGCTGGCTATGCCAGAATTTGGCGGCTATGAAGTGATGCGCTTGGATTGACGCTCGTAGCCAAATGTCCAATACGGGCTCTAGGTCAACGTTTCGAAAGTCGCGGATCATGAGGCCTCAACGATTGAGTCAGGAAGAAAACATTGTGCCAAATGCGTGCTCCGCGCAACGGTCCTCCGTTTGCAGATCTACCTGGCACTGATTCTGATCGATCAGCAAAATATGGAACTGTGACCGCCAACGCCAGCACCGGTTTGCTCTGGACGCTGACAGTCTATTTGGGCCGCTGGCATGAGTATCGCCCCGTACGGCCTGCCGATTCCGTTGATGGTCATGGTCGCACTGATCGTTTTTTTGCCCAGCACGCCACTATCGACTGATTAAGCCTGGGCCAGGCGCCCTACACGTAACCAGCCAACGACCACTGCGCCAATCAGCAAAAAGCCCAGGTAGCCAAAGAGTGGATAGACCTGGCCCACCAGGTTGACAAACCCGACCAAACTGCCGACGAAAGCCAGTGCGCCAGCGGCCGCTGAGCCGACGCGGAATTTGCGAGTGCCTGCCGGCAGTAGCCGGGCCGAAAAGGAATACAAGGTACCGACGGCCGTGTTGACGATCATCAGGAAAATGATCACCGCCATCAGCAGACCGAGGACTGGCGAAACCTCCGTGGCGATGGACAGCATGGGCATTGGCAAATCCGCCACGCTGTCCAGACGTGACAGCAATCCCAGGCTCATCACCAGCATCAGCAGCCCCAGCAATGCACCACCGAAGATGCCACCCCAGATGGCTTGCTTCTCGGATTTTGCGGCGCCGCCCATGATCGCCAAAAACGGCACCCCGGCCACGATGTTGTAAGACACGTACAACAACGCTCCCAGCAGCCAATGGCTTGCGCCAGCGTCTTGCTGGCTGGCCAGTTGATTGAGTTCACCGAAACTCAAACCTCGGGTGGCGACGCCATACAGGGCTACCGCTACCGCCGTCAGGATCAGCAGCGGAGTGACGGCGCCGATCATGCCAATGACCTTCTGCACATCCAGGCACACGATGGCGACCACGATCAGGGTCACCGCCACGCTGCCGAACATGGCGGGAATGCCGAACTGTTGTTCCAGCAAGGCGCCGCCGCCGGCCAACATGACCACGGTCACCGCAAACATGAAGAAGGTGATCATCAGGTCGACAAAGGTACCCAGGTAGCGTCCGCACAGTGCATACACCACGTCCTTATGGGACCTTGCCTGCAGTCGGCTACCCATGCCCGCCAATGCCATCCCGAGAAAGGTGAAGAGCGCGGCGCTGACCACCGCCCCGAGCAGTCCCCACACGCCGAAGTCCACGAACATCATCTGCAGCTCCCGGCCGGAGGCGAATCCTGCACCGACAATCACACCGACAAATGCACCGGCTATTTTCAGACTTTCTTTCATGACGATTTGCCTCGAATTGTTTTTGTTATGGCTGATGGGGGACCACTGTTCATGGCCCTCCCGGGGCATCGCACTGGCAAACAGCAGGGGTGGATCAGCGGGCGCCGACCCAGGCCTGCACTTCGATCTCCACATCGACCCCCAGCGCCAACTGGGCGCCGCCAACGGTGGAGCGCACCGGGAAACCATTCTCGAAGTGGCGCTTGTACACCTCGTTGAAACCGGCGAAATGTTGCATGTCCGATAGCCACACCGTGGCCTTCACCACTTGATCAAAACCCACGCCGCATTCGGCCAGGGTCTCGCCGATGCGGGCCATGGCGGCCTCGGTTTGCTCGCGGATATCACCGAGCACCACTTCGCCCAGAGGGTTCATTGGTACTTGCCCTGAAAGGAATAGAAAGTCTCCGACCCGAATGGCCTTGGAGAACGGATAGGGCAGGTGGCTGGGGTAACGCTGGAAATTGTCAGACATGGTATGCAACCTCATTGGGGGGATGATCAGCGCAAGCGGCCAGGTGCCAGGCGTTGTGGCTCGACGCCCTGGCGGCGCAATGTTTCGGGCAGGGGTTGATCGAGCAATTGGGCGCAGGCCAGTTGCGACACGCCGGCCGCGGACTGGATGCCATAACCGCCCTGGGCCGCCAGCCAGAAGAAGCCTTCGCAGTGATCGTCCCAGCCGACCACCAGATCGCCGTCGGCGACGAACGAGCGCAGGCCGGCCCAGCTGTGCCGTGGGCGGCGGATGGTCAAGGAGGTGGCGGCTTCGATGTGGTAGATCCCGGTGGCGATGTCCAGCTCTTCGGGCATCACGTCCTGTGGCGGGACGGGATCGGCGTTGGCCGGCGAGCCAAGCAGTTGGCCGGCGTCCGGTTTGAAGTAAAAGCTTTCGTCGATGCCGATCACCGCAGGCCAGCGTGAGAAGTCCATGCCCTCAGGGCCGTCGAAGGTAAAGGCACTGCGTCGGCAGGGTTGCAACCCAATGGGCTGCACGCCGCACTGCTGCGCAACCTGATCGGCCCAGGCGCCTGCGGCATTCACCAGGTTGCGTGCGCGCAACTGGCGGCCGTCGGCCAGTGTCAGGTGCCAGTGAAGACCTTCGCGGGTGGCGACGCTCAGTTGTGCATCGCACTGCAGCACGCCACCGGCATGGCGCATGGCCCGTAAAAAACCCTGGTGCAACGCGTGGACGTCCAGGTCGCGGGCGTCGGTTTCGAGCATCGCCCCGACAATCGCCTCCGGGCGCAGGCACGGCACCAGCGCGAGGGCTTGCTCGGTATCAATCAATGAAACATTGCCAGCCTGTGCCTGCCCGGTTTCGAAGGTTTGTTGCAGCAGGGATTGTTGCCCCTCACCGGCGACGTACAGACAGCCGCGAGGCTCCAGCAACGCATGTTCGGTGAAGCCGGTTGGCGGTTGCTCATAGAAGTCCCGGCTGGCGCGGGTCAATGCCTGGATCTGCGGTGTGCCATAGCTTTCCATGAACATCGCGGCGGAGCGTCCGGTGGCGTGATAACCCGGCTGGCTCTCACGCTCAAGCACCACAACGCTGGCTTGCCCGGCCAAGCGATAGGCCAGGGAGGCCCCCGCAATACCGCCGCCGATGATGGCGAAATCGAAACACTCGCTGTCCTGCATACCGAAGTCACTCCTGTCTCTGGGGATGGGGAAAAATAGTTTTCCCTTTATTTTTATAATTCTCATATACGAGAAATGTAAGATATGAGAATTCCCCAGTCAACCCATTACCTTGAGGTATTATTTCCAGCCCTTGCCTTGGCTCAGCCCCAGGCACCGTTTTCGTACGACAGAGAAGTCTGCATGAGTTCCGATCGAGTCTCGTGTTCCACGGACCATCCCTTGATAGATCGCGCCCAGGTCGGCGCGCGCCTGCGTGTCATCCGCAAAAACCAGAAGTTGACGCTTAAACAACTGTCCGAGCGTTCAGGGGTGGCACTGTCGACCTTGTCGAAGATGGAGCTGGCGCAAGTGTCGGTGAGTTACGAAAAACTCGCGGCCGCCGCTCGGGCCCTGAGTGTGGACATTTCCCAGTTGTTCAGCCCGGTCAAGGCGGGCGTCAGCGCGGTACAGCCCACGGTGGTCAGCACCGCCATCGACAGTGCGGCGGGCTACAGCACCGGCAACTACGAATATCACCCGATGGCAGGGGATTTCCCCGGGCGCAGCATGACGCCCATGTACGCGCGGATCTGTGCGCGCGAACTGAACCAGTTCGAAGACTACATCCGTCACCCCGGACAAGAGTTCGCCGTCGTCCTTTCAGGTCGTGTGCGCATTCAATTCGAAACGGGTGAATCCATCAGCATCGGCTGTCGCGAAACAGCCTATTTCAACAGTTCAATAGGTCATATTTATCTGGCGGAAGGCGAGGATGGCGCCGACGCTGAAGTGATGGTGGTGATGTCGGAGTATTGACGCTGAGGGGGCTGTCAGATCCAGGTTGAACTCACATTCCAGCTCGAGATAGGGACCGCCATATTCCAAGGATGCCAGGAGCTCGATTGCGCTCGTGCGGTGTGCTCAAGGCCGAAGGGGCGCAGGATGTGGCGCCGAATGCCTGCCCCGTTTAAAGACGCCAGCCGCTGCGACCTTGAGTAACCGATGAAATCTCGGGCATTCTGCGTGGCTAGGGGCTGGACATGCGGCCGCATGCCGCAATCCCCGGCTCATCGCCTGTAGTTGCTTGACGGTCGCATCAATCTCATCCGCCTTGGCCAGAAGCACGTCTCTATCAACAACTGCCTTGCCATTCGGGGAAAGCATGGCATGTATCTCGTCCAGCGAGAGACCGCCTGCCTGTCCGAGTGCGATAACAGCCAACTGCTCAACCACGGCAGACGCAAACTGGCGGCGAGCCCCGCGCGGGCTGACTGACGCAATCAAGCCTTTCTTCTCGTAGAAACGCAATGTGTGGGCAGGAATTCCCGTGCGTTTGACGACCTCAGTGATATCCATTTTCAGCCCATTGACTTGAAGTTGACTTCAACTTCTATCATGCATCGGCAAGATTAATTGGTCCATGAACAAGAGGTAGGTATGGCATCGTTGGAAGTGGTTGCACACGTTTTTCTGTTGGGGGGTGGCGCTACCGTCGTCATGGATTTGTGGATGTTCCTCATGAAGGCCTTTGGCGTTCCAACGCTGAATTTCGCTTTCGTCGGGCGCTGGGTAGGTCATGTATGCCAAGGAAAATTCGCTCATGCCAGCATTGGACAAGCGATGCCGGTGCGAGGTGAAGTGGTCCTGGGCTGGGTGGCGCACTACGCCACGGGTGTTGCTTTCGCGGTGTTACTGGTGTGCATTCAAGGAGTCGCCTGGCTGCAGGAACCAACTTTCCTGCCAGCAATCGCTTTGGGCGTGGCAACAGTGGCAGTCCCGCTTTTTGTTATACAGCCCGCCATGGGGGCAGGATTTACATCCTCCAAGACGCCGACGCCGGCCAAGAACTGCATGCGCAGTTTAATAAATCATGCCGTCTTTGGCGTTGGCCTCTACCTGTCCGCGGTGGTGATTGCCTTGACTTCGAGGTGAGCAGGGTTTGAGTCTCGCTTGTCATGCAACCGACTGGCAGTAAATCCGCCAACACTTGAGTAAGTGACAGTATGTACATTCCTACCCAATGGTCCGAAACATTCAGTGGGGCGCCTATTGAGCGACAAACTATCGGAGAGTCAGGAGCCGAGGTTTCTCGCATCCTCTGCATCAATGGGGAACACCTGTTCGTGAAGTCCGAGCCCATTGGCGTACACAGTGAGCTGCCGGAAGAAATTGAGCGTCTTCGTTGGATGAACCGGCTTGACCTGCCTGGGCCAACAGTTCTTGATGCTACGACAGAAAACAATCGCCATTGGTTACTCATGAGTGCCGTCCCTGGACATGATCTGGCCAGTGCCAACGATTTGTCTCCACCCCAAGTCATCAGCATCCTGGCGGTGGCACTACGTACTCTGCACCAGATGCCAATTGAGGCATGTCCCTTTGATCACCCCTTGGAGCAGCGCATAGCCGCCGCCAGGAGTCGAGTGAGTGCCGGGCTCGTTGACGAGGCAGACTTTGACGATGAGCGGCTGGGTCGGACCGCTGAGGATGTTTTCGCAGAGATGCTTTCGACGCTCCCTGAAACCTATGATCTTGCGGTCACCCACGGCGATGCCTGCCTACCGAATTTCATGGTCGAAGGAAGCAGCTTTACCGGCTACATCGACTGTGGCCGGCTAGGCATCAGTGACATCTATCAAGATCTTGCACTGGCTGTCCGAAGCATAGAGCGCAACCTTGGACAGGCATGGGTAGCGCCATTTTTTCGCGCCTATGGTGTGGAGCCAGATCAGCAACGTATAGCGTTTTACTGTTTGCTAGACGAATTCTACTGATGAGCCGACTTCTCCTTGTCGGATGCTGAGCCCGATCAAGGCATCATAGAGCTCTTGCTGCCCAGCCGGCAGAACGGGGAGCAGCGTCGCGCGGCGCTTGTCGACATCGAACCGGGACTCAACCAGCCATCCCGCCAGATAGAGCGCCGCAAGGCATCCGTCAGCGGTTGCAACGTTCCCCTGCCATACCAGAGGCTGGGGAACGGGCTCCAGTCCCAGAGCCAGCAAGCCCAATCCTTCGGTCGAGCAGGTGTTGGGCGGCGAACAGTGGCCGCCCGAATTCGAAGTGGCCATGAGGGATTTGCTCGAGCAAATGGCCAACACCGACCATGAAGTGACGCTGCACAACCTCGGCCGCTTCCTCGGCGACTTCGTGCCGCGATACACGCTTAACCGTGCCGAGGAATGGCAGCAATGGGCGACCCGGCGCTGGATCTCACAGACCAAGCTCGTGCTAATGGACAAACTGGCGGACGTTTTCATCGGCGGTCAGCGACACCGCTGGCGCTCACCGGTACTCATCATGCCGACGCCACCAAGGCCCCGTTTCATTGCGGCCCTTGGGCGCGCGGTCGAGCCATTGGTACATGCTCCACAATCCGTCCAGGCCCCGTGCGTAGGTGGAGTAGGTGTGATAAATCTCGCCATCCTCCAGCACAAACGTACTCAACCCCGGCCTGTCGCGGGTATAGGTCGGCGCATCGGTGCCACAGGTCGCGGCGAATTGTTTCACCGGTTCCGGGATCTGGCTGGCGTCCATGGCATGGCCGCCGCGCTGGTAGTTGTATTCGATCAAGCCTTCGCGCTGCTGCGCTTCGGTGAAGTAGACATTGAAGTCGGCGGTGAAGTCGCTATCGGCGGCCGAGGCCCAGGGGAAGGTCCAGCCCATTCGGCGCTTGTAGGCCTGCAGTTTCGCCAAGGGTGCGCGGGATATCGCCATCAGGGTCACGTCGTGGTTCGCCAGGTGGACGACGACGGGGTCGAAGCCATCGGCGATGGCTGAGCAGGAAGGGCAGCCGGCCGTGTAGTCGGGGCCGAACATGAAGTGGTAGACCAGCAGTTGCGAGCGCCCTTGAAAGAGTTCGGCCAGGGTGGCGCTGCCGTTGTCGGTATTGAAGCGGTACGTCTTGTCGAGGCGAAACCATGGCAATGCCTGGCGTTGCCTGGCCACATCATCGCTGCGTCGGGTCAGCGCCTTTTCCGCTTCAAGCAGTTGCAAACGTGCCGCCAGCCATTGTTCCCGGGTCGCGGTTTTGTGGGTGTTCATCGTTGTACGCTCCTGGTGAAAGGTCGTGATTTAGACTAAACCCGGGTATCGAATGATGGGAGTGACAAGCGTGGCGGGATTTCGATGGATTCGCTGATCGCGGCGGCCGCCCAGGCGTTGGCGGCGGGAAACCCGCTGGGCGCTCTGGACCGCGTGGCCTTGCGCGACGATGCGCCGGCCCTGGCCCTGCGCGGTATCGCCATGGCGCAACTGGGCGATCTGGTGCGGGCCAGGGCGCTGGTCAAGCGGGCGCAACGGGCCTTTGCACCCAAGGAAGTACTGGCCCGGGCGCGATGTGTGGTGGCCGAGGCCGAAATCGCCCTGGCTTCGCGGGAGCTCGGGTGGCCGGTCAAGGCGCTCGAAACGGCGCGGGTCACCCTTGAACACCACGGTGACCGGGTCAATGCCGCCCATGCGCGTTATCTGCAAATCCGCCGTCTGCTGTTGATCGGCCAGCTCGACGAGGCGCAGCAGTTATTGGCCGGACTCGACCCCGGCCCATTGCCACCGGCCTTGCGGGCAACCCATGAACTGGTGCTGGCGGGGATCGCTATTCGGCGCCTGCAATCGCACGCGGCGCGGGAGGCGTTGAACAGGGCAGGGCAGGCTGCCGGTCAAGCCGGAATTGCGGCGCTGATGGCTGAGGTCCAACACGCTGTGTATCTGCTCGATGCCCCCGCGGCACGTCTGATTGCCCAGGGTGAAGTACGGCCGCTGTTGCTCGATGATGTTGAAGCGTTGTTCTGTTCAACGTCACTGGTGGTGGACGCCTGCCGGTACGTTGTGCGCGGTTGTGGCATGTCGGTGTCGCTCGCGACGCGGCCGATCCTGTTCGTGCTCGCCCGTGCGTTGGCCGAGGCGTGGCCTGCCGACGTTGAGCGGGAAGTGCTGATCGCCCGGGCGTTCCGTCTGAAGCTTTCGGATGAATCCCATCGCGCCCGGCTTCGCGTGGAAATCGGCAGGCTGCGTAAAGCACTCAAGCCGTTGGCCGGCGTTATCGCGACAGCGCGCGGTTATGCCCTGCATTCGCCGGTGTGTACGCAGGTGGTGACGCTGGCGCAACCGGTCGAGGAAAAATTTGCCGCGGTGTTTGCCTGCCTCGCCGATGGCGAGTCGTGGTCGAGTTCCGCCCTGGCACTGGCGCTGGGCACCAGCCAGCGCACGGTGCAACGGGCGCTCGATGCGCTGGCGGAGCAGGGCAAGGTGCAGTGGTTTGGCCGTGGTCGAGCGCGGCGCTGGATGACGCCGCCCGTGCCGGGATTCGCGACGACCTTGTTACTCCCGGCGCCGCTGCCCGGTGGTTAGGATGAACGGCACCAAACCCCATCGAGGAATGCCAGATGAAACACGCAACTGCTGAAATCATTCGTGAATATGGCCCGTTTGCCGATGTCGACCACGTGTGCGGCGTCACCTGGGATGGCGAAAAGGTCTGGTTCGCATGCAACAGCAAAATCAACGCCCTGGACCCGGAAAGCGGCAAGTTGCTGAGCTCGATCGATGTCGCTGCCCATGCCGGCACCGCGTTTGACGGGGAGCACCTGTTCCAGATCGCCGAAGACCGCATCCACAAGATCGACCCCCGCACCGGTCGCATCCTCTCGACGATTCCTGCTCCCGGTACAGGCGCCGATTCGGGGCTGACCTGGGCCGAAGGGACGTTGTGGGTGGGCCAGTACCGCGAACGCAAGATTCACCAGATCGACCCCGAGAACGGCAAGATCCTGCGCACCATCGAATCCAACCGTTTCGTCACCGGCGTGACCTGGGTGGACGGCGCGCTGTGGCACGGTACGTGGGAAGGCGATGAAAGCGAGCTGCGCCGGATCGATCCGCAATCGGGCGAAGTGCTGCAGAGCCTGAAAATGCCCGAAGGCGTGGGCGTGTCGGGGCTGGAGTCCGATGGTGGCGAGCGGTTGTTCTGCGGTGGCGGCGATAGCGGCAAAGTGAGGGTGGTGCGCCGGCCTGCATGAGTGAGGCCGGGTTACCAAGTGCAACCTGTGTGGGAGCGAGCCTGCTCGCGATTGCAGAGTGTCAGGCAACATCGATGTTGACTGATTTGACGCCATCGCGAGCAAGCTCGCTCCCACAGGGTTAGTGGATGTACGCAAAATCTGCGAGCAACCGAAATCACTGTGGGAGCGAGCTTGCTCGCGATAGCGGTGGGTCAGTCGATATCAATGTTGAATGTGCTGACCTCATCGCGAGCAAGCTCGCTCCAGTCACTCAGTCCGTTCGTGGATGCTGATCGTTGATGTCGTACCAATCCGCTTTCGAGCTGACAAAAACATGTTTTTGCTTGTTTGGTCGGAACGGCGTATCCAGCGTACCGAGGGCAATCGAAATCCACTCGGAAAACGCTCCTGTCGAGTCAGACCAGAACAGTGAAGATCCGCAGTGAGAACAGAACTGCCGTGTGACACCCCTGGACGATTCATACGCCTTCAGCGAATCTGCGCCGGTCATGATGCCAAGCGCCGAGGCGGGTGCGCTGGCATAGGTTGCAAATGCAGCCCCATGGCCCTTTCGGCATTGGCTGCAATGGCAATGGGTGACGGCTTTCAGCTTGGTCGACAAGCGATATTTGACGGCGCCGCAGAGGCAACTGCCGTGGTGAAACTCATCCATGTAAAGTCATCCGTGGATCGATAGTATTTTTCCGTCCTGCCATGTTTTCTGCTGGTCGAAATCGGTCTAAAAGCCCGGTTGGCAAATGTGTCTGTTTTGCTATCCTCAAAACTGTAGGTGAAGACGCAGACTGATGCGCAAAAGGATAGCAAGGAGACGTGGGGCGCGTTCCGAAGGGTACACGGTTAGAAAGATCCCCGCGCTGGGATCCAGCCCTTATGCCGTGTGAAGCAGAAGAGTTCCATTACAGTTTCACGACTCTTTTGTGGGAGGCCTGATAAACCTTGTAAGCCGGAGACCAGCACCGGCCACCTACTTGTTACATTCACCCACAAAGCCCGCTCAGTGCGGGCTTTTTAATGCCCGCAAGGTGGGTCCGGTCAGCGGCTCAAGGCGCGCCAAACAGCATCGTCCAGTAAACACCGTTGTCGCTGCGCGCGTTGGCGGCGTAAGCGGCACCAACCTGGGTGAACATCGGGTTCATCAGGTTGGCGCAGTGCCCTGGGCTGGCGAGCCAGCCGGCCATGGCCTTGCTGGGTGAACCTTGCCCGGCGGCGATGTTTTCACCGATCTGCCGGCCACGGTAGCCAGCGGCCCTGGCGCGGTCGGAGGGCATGTCACCGTCGGCGTCCTGGTGGGCGAAATAGTTGCCGTAGGCCATATCCTTGCTGTGGCTTTGTGCCGCGGAGCCCAAGGCTGCACTCCAGGACAGCGGCCGTGCGGCGGCGAAACGCTGGCGACCACACAGTCGCGGTTTAGCCCGGGCTGCGTTTACCTGCGCCAGCAACGCCTGAGCGGCGCTGCGTGGATCGCCGGTTTTCCCGTCGAGCACCGGCCGTGCCAGCACCACTTGCCACTCACTCCCAGCGCGGCTGACGCCGATGTCGGCGTATTGATTGTCGAGCAGTGCCGCGCAGTGCTCGTCCTGGAACATATCGAAGGCTTCTTCGGCATCCCGTGCACCCACCACGCGGATGGACCGCACCATGGTGGCCTGATAGCCGGAAGCCTTTAACCGGTCCCGCAACCCACCGCCATAGCCAACGGGCAGGGCCAGGTTCGACTTGAGCGTCAGGGGTGATAAGCGTTGCGTCGGCCGCCGGTCGCAGCGTTGCGGATGGGCGCGATAGTCATTGATGGCGTCTACCAGTTGCCGTTGCCCATCGGCGTGGGCGGGGCTTGCAAAAACAGGGAGCAGGGAAAACAGGCACAGCGAAGAAAAGCGCAAGGCAACGACAGTTTGGCGCATGGACGGACAACTCTGATGAGATGACAACGAAGAAAGTGGGGAAAAGCGCTGGGCTATGACTGGTGCCTTGAAACAAGGTTCACGGCGGGCAGCTGTCTATTTGCGGGCGAAGCCATGAGTCCGACGAAGGGTGTCAGGTCGTCGGAAACCGGCCGCAACGGTTGTCACGCCAGCGCTAGGCTGGCTGATCGGTATTGCCTGAAGCAGGCTTTGTCGCGACGTCCGGGGTTTCGCTCGGACGCAGCCTGAAGCGACAGACATGCCCGCCGCGCACCATACATTCACTGTGCTCGACTTCACCGCCGCCCAACGCGCCAATCAAGGCCAGGTCCAGTTCGCAGACCACCGGGTGGGCAGCGGCCAGGCGATGGAACACGCAGTTATGCGCGACGATTTCCGGGGTGCCGCCTGAGCGAAAAAACACCTCGGCTTCGTAGCCCGCCTGGTTCATGTGCTGCACGATCCTGGCTTCATCCACGACCTGCTGTTCACGGTCCGAAGCCAGTTTGCGGCCCATGCTGCGCATCAGCGAGGCCAGGGCTTCAGGGCCGATGATGGCAGCGACTTCATCAATCAATACGCTGGCCAGTAGCTGATAATGGCGAGGGAACTGCTCGCGCGCGTGGTCGGTGAGCTGATACAACTGCTCGGGGCGACGGCCCGTCGGCCGGGTGTCGCCGCGCAGCACCAGAGCGTCACGCTCCAGCGCCGCCAGGTGTTGGCGGATCGCCGTGCGCGTGACTGCCAGGTGCTCAGCCAACTCGTCAATGCTCATGCCGCCCCCATGGTGCAGCAGTGCGTTGAGCAGGTCCTGCTGTGTTCGGCCCAGTCCTTCCAGCATGGTGTGCCCTCGCGCGATATCAGAACTTGTCCGGGAATTGCTTGACCAGCGCGCCGGTCAAGGCGTCGGCCAGGGCCAGGATGTGCGTGCGCATCATCGCCCAGGTGCGGGCTTCGCCGGTGTAATCGTGTGCCGAGAATTCATCGATCTGGGCGACGTGGTGACCGCCATGGGCCGACAACATGTTGACCAGCGTGGCTTCAGGCAGATTGGGGTTGGCGGTGGCCAGGAAAGTCGCAATCGCCTTGGCATTGCCGGTCAACTCGGTGACGGCAGCCTGCTTGCCTTTCGCGTCTTTCGCGACGGTGGCATCGCTGTAGTGTTTCACCGCGCCCCAATGACCGGCAAGCAGCTTGAGCAACTGATCGGCTGCCGCTTGGCCGTAGAGCGGGGCGATGCTGTTGGCGATTTTGGTGGCGTTGTCGACCACCTGGTCCGCCGCCACTTTGGCTTGCTTCTGGTCGGCGGATTGATTGGCCAGCGCGTAGTTTCTGATCCAGAAAATGTGTTCGACCCAAAGGTCGCGAAGGGCCAGGCGTGTGCTCAGCGCGGGGCTGTCGGCAGCGGCAGGTGAGGCGGCAGGCGTCTGGCTCCAGACCGGTTGCGCACAGAAAGCCAGCAGGAGCAAAGCCAGGATCTTGATATTCATGACGGCACCCTCTGAGAGTGGGAATGTTCGACAATATCAATATAGGCATAAAAATATGTTTTTATTGGGCGTGGGTGAACTCTCGGATTAACGGTCGTATTTCGTCATGGGAAAGGCACGTTGCACTCAGGTTTTACAACCCTTCACGCAGACGTTTGAGGTAGTCGGGGCTGTCACTGATCGAGTTATGGCCCGTCCCTGCAATGACCTGCAATGACGCCACACCACGGGTGAAGTGACTCAACAGGCGCTCGGTGCTTGAGCGCGCAATCACCTCGTCATGCTCGGCCGCGATCAACAATGTCGGCACGGTGATGCGGGCGGCGTACCGCCAGGACTGAAACTTGTCCTTCAACAACCAGCGCACCGGAAACCAGCGGAACTGACGGGCGGCGAGCCCTTCGAGGCTGTTGTAGGGCGTGATCAGCACCAGTCGCGACGCCGGACGCTCGCTGGCCAGGCGCACGGCCACCCCGGAACCCAGGCTGCGTCCGACCACTGCCACATGCGGATGGCTGGCATGTACCTGGTCGAACAACGTGATGGCATCGCGGGCAATGGCCTCTTCGGAAGGCGAGCCGGAACTCCCGCCATAACCACGGTAATGCAGCAGATACAGGGCGTAGTCAGGGAACGCTTGGGAGAACCCGGGCAGGTTGCGCGAGACGTCTTCGGCATTGCCGCCAAAATAAATCAGCGCGTTGGGTCCCTTGTGCGGTCGGATGGACACCAGCACCTGTGCGTCGGCAGTCGGTAGGGTGAGCAGCGTCGCGTCTGTACCGACGGCGCGCGGTTGCGGGTAGTAAATCAGCGCTCGCTGGAAAACGAACAGCGCCACGCACAGCGCCAGGTACAACGCAGCGACGATGACGACGAGTAACAACAGGGTGCGCGACATTCGACTAACGTTAGTGGGCGGCATTGACTGCTCGGGGTTTGAAAATGGCTGGCGCCACAAGGCTTTCTGAGTGTAGTCAATCGACCCTTGGCGAGGGTTATCCGTATTGTCGGCGCAACAGGCCGGACCCTGGCGACTGGTGAGAAGCGTTTTATGAGCCATCCTGTGGGGTACACCCGTCGAGCAATACTCACGCTGGCTGCCGGTGCTTCGGCGGTCTTCACGTTCGGTCAGGCGGGGGCACAACCCGTGCTGTCGACGGGAACAGGAGGCAAGACCATGCAGACCCGCGCCATTCCTTCCAGCAACGAGTCCTTGCCGATCGTAGGGTTGGGCACTTACCGAGGCTTCGATGTCGAGCCTTCGCAACCGGCCTACAAGGACTTGCCCGCAGTTCTGGATGCCTTGTTTGACAAGGGGGGCAAGCTGATCGACAGCTCGCCTATGTACGGTCGCGCCGAACAGACCGTCGGCGAACTGCTGTCGATCCATGAGCCGCGCTCGCCGGCCTTTCTGGCCACCAAGGTGTGGACCCGGGGCCGCGAAGAAGGCATCGCGCAGATGGAACAATCCTTCGCCCTGCTGCAGACCGACCGGATCGACCTGATGCAGATCCACAACCTGCTGGACTGGCAGACGCACCTGCCGACCCTGCGCCACTGGAAGGAAGCAGGGCGCATCCGCTACATCGGCATCACCCATTACACGGCGTCGGCTTATGAAGAAGTGGAAGCGGTACTCAAGGCCGAACCAGTGGATTTCTTGCAGATCAACTACGCCCTGGATGATCGCGGCGTCGAGAAACGCCTGTTGCCGTTGTGCCGCGAGCGGGGAGTGGCGGTGATCTGCAACCGACCGTTTGGCGGTGGCGACTTGCTGGCCAAACTGAAAGATAAGCCGCTGCCAGGCTGGGCGGCGCAAGTCGGGGTCAAGAGCTGGCCGCAACTGGCACTGAAGTACCTGCTGTCACATTCGGCGGTGACCTGCGTGATTCCCGGCACCGGCAACCCGCGCTACATGGCGGAAAATGTCCGGGCCGGTTTTGGCCCGATGCTCACCGATGCCCAGCGTCAGCAACTGATTGCGCTGGTGGGCTAGCGACGTGTTCAACCCGTTGCGGCGAGTCGCCGAACCTCTCCTATACTGAGTCGCGTCCATGCCGTTGAAAGCGCATTCGCTGCCCTGACGGCGTCCCTGTCCATCACTGCAAGGAGATCGAACATGGCTATCCGCATTGGCGACGAAGCACCGGATTTCACCGCCGACACCACCGAAGGCACCCTCAACTTTCACCAATGGATCGGCGATGGCTGGGCCATCCTGTTTTCCCATCCCAAGGATTTCACCCCGGTGTGCACCACCGAACTGGGTTACCTGGCCAAACTCAAACCGGAATTCGACAAGCGCAACACCAAGGTCCTGGGCCTCAGCGTCGACCCGGTCAGTGACCACAACCGTTGGGTCGGTGACATCGCCGAGACCCAGGGCACGGCGGTGAACTACCCGCTGATCGGCGACGAAAACCTGGTGGTGGCCAAGCTCTACGACATGATCCACCCCAATGCCAGCGGCGGCGCGCGCACGGCAGTGGACAACGCCACGGTGCGTTCGGTGTTCATCGTCGGCCCGGACAAGAAGGTCAAGGCCATGCTGATCTACCCGATGAGCGCCGGGCGCAATTTCGATGAAGTGCTGCGTCTGCTTGATTCCCTGCAACTCAATGCCAAACACACCGTCGCCACGCCAGTGAACTGGCGGCCGGGTGAAGACGTAATCATCCCGACCTCGGTGTCTGATGAAGACGCGAAGAAGAAATACCCGGATGGCTTCAAGACCCTGAAGCCGTATCTGCGGACCGTGGCTCAGCCGAAGTAGTCCCAACAGTCATACCGCCATCGCGAGCAAGCTCGCTCCCACAGGTTCCTGAGTCGTTCACAGATATGTGCTTCGACTCGAACCCTGTGGGAGCGAGCTTGCTCGCGATGAGGCCAGTCCTGCTGGCCGAGTATTTCCCTGGTCAAACCAGATACTTGCGAAACCACCCCAACGTCCGTTCCCACGCCAGTTTCGCCGCCGCCTCGTCGAAGCGCGGCGTCGAATCATTGTGAAAGCCATGATTGCAGCCCGGATAAATGTAGGCCTCATAGGTCTTGCCCCCGGCCTTCAACGCTTGCTCATAGGCGGGCCAGCCTTCGTTGATCCGCGTGTCCAGTTCGCCGTAGTGCAGCATCACCGGGGCCTTGATCCGGGGCACTTCCTCGGCCGTTGGCTGACGGCCATAAAACGACACGGCGGCCCCCAGTTCCGGGTAGGCCACCGCGGCGGCGTTGGTCACGCCACCGCCGTAGCAGAATCCGGTGATGCCGACTTTTCCCGTAGCGGCAGGGTGTTTCATCATCCATTCGACGGCGGCGAAAAAGTCGTTCATCAGCTTTTCCGGGTCGACCTTGGCCTGAAGCTCGCGGCCCTTGTCGTCATTGCCCGGATAGCCGCCGACCGAACTCAGGCCGTCCGGGGCGAGGGCGATGAAACCGGACTTGGCCAGCCGCCGGGCCACATCTTCGATGTAGGGGTTGAGCCCGCGGTTTTCGTGCACGACCACCACTGCTGGTACTTTGCCGGTGGCTTTGGCCGGACGCACCAGATAACCGCGAACCTGGCCGTGGCCCTTGGGCGACGGGTAGGTGATGTACTCGGCAATAATCTCCGGATCGGTGAAGGAGACCTGCTCGGCCAGCGCATAGTTGGGGCTTAGCGCGGCGAGCAGGGCTCCAGCGGTCAAACCGCCGAAGGTAAACAGCGCCGCACGGTCGAGAAACTCCCGGCGGTTGATCTTGCCGTGGGCGTAGTAGTCGTACAGTTCCAGCAGTTGCGGGGAAAAGTCTTTGGCAGTTAGACGGGTCATTGCTGCAACTCCTCATGACTGGTTTAACACGGACCCTGTGGGAGCGAGCTTGCTCGCGATGGCGGAATGTCATTCAACATAGATGTCGACTGGTCTGCCACTATCGCGAGCAAGCTCGCTCCCACAGGGGGAAGTGATGATGCCAAAACCTCATTTCACGCTCTGCGCCCCGGCCTTCGCTACCTGCGCATCCTGTTCAGGCTTGACCCCCGACACCCCGACAGCGCCTATCACCTGCCCATCAAAAACAATCGGCACGCCACCCTCAAGCGAAGTCAGCAAGGGTGCCGAGAGGAAAGCGTAGCGCCCGGCGTTGACCATGTCCTCATAGCTTTTCGATTCGCGTCGCCCGAGGGCTGAGGTGCGTGCCTTTTCGGTAGCGATATACACGCTGGCAGGTGCGCAGCCGTCGAGGCGTTCGAGGGCCAGCGGGTGGCCGCCGTCATCGACCACCACTATGGTCACGGCCCATTGATTGGCCTGTGCTTCGGCGCGGGCGGCTTTGATGATCTGGCCGACTTCGGCCTGGCTCAGGACAGCTTTGCGGTTCATGGGCATCTCCAGGGTTCGGTTAAGGCAAGTTGGCTTCGACCAGTTCGATCCAGTGCCGCACCGGGGTTCGCCCTGCGCCGTCGAGGTGTGACTGGCAGCCGATGTTGGCCGTGACAATGACCTCCGGATGGCCGCTTTCCAGGGCGTCGAGCTTGTTGTCGCGCAGTTGTCGCGACAGTTCGGGCTGGGTCAGCGAATAGGTGCCCGCCGAGCCGCAGCACAGGTGCCCGTCGGGGACGGACGTCAGGTTGAAACCGAGTCCGGTCAGCAGCGCTTCCACGGCACCGCCGAGTTTCTGCCCGTGCTGCAGGGTGCAGGGGCAATGGAAGGCCAAGCGTTGCGAGGCGTGGATGCCGAGTTGCTCCAGCGGTTCGTCGCGCAACACTTCCACCAGGTCCCTGGCCAGCGCACTGACCTTTTTTGCCTTGTCGGCATAGGCCGGGTCGCTGGCGAGCAGGTGGCCGTAATCCTTGATGAAGGCGCCGCAACCGCTGGCGGTCTGCACAATCGCCTCGGCGCCTTTTTCCAGGCTCGGCCACCACGCGTCGATGTTGCGCCGGGCACGATCGAGGCCGGCGGCCTGGGCGTCCAGGTGGTAGTCCACGGCGCCGCAGCAACCGGCTTCGCGGCTCGCGATGACGCTGATCCCCAAGCGGTCCAGCACCCGCGCCGCCGCGGCATTGGTGTTGGGTGACAGACTGGGCTGCACGCAACCTTCGAGCATCAACACCTGACGCTCGCGCAGGGTCATGGGTCGCGGTTTGGCCGGGTATGCACTGCGCGGCAATTTGCTTTGCAGGGAGTCGGGCAGCAGTGCGCGGAACACTTGGCCGCCATTGATCAGGCTTTTAAACAAATCCGGATGCGGCACGGTCTGCCGCAACCCTTCGCGCAACAGGCGCTGACCGAGCGGGCGTGGCACCGCCGCATCGACCACCGCCCGCCCGATGTCCAGCAGGTTGTGGTAGTCGACGCCCGACGGACAGGTGGTTTCGCAGTTGCGGCACGACAGGCAGCGGTCCAGGTGCTGCTGGGTCTTTTGCGTGACGTCGTTGCCTTCCAGCACCTGCTTGATCAGGTAAATGCGACCCCGTGGTCCGTCCAGTTCATCGCCGAGCAATTGATAGGTCGGGCACGTGGCATTGCAGAACCCGCAGTGCACGCAGGTGCGCAGGATGCTTTCGGCTTCTGCGGCGCGGGGCAATTGGCTGGCGCGTTCACTCAAGGTCGTCTGCATGGTTCAAAGCTCCGCGTACAGGCGTCCGGGGTTGAAGATACCCCGTGGATCGAGCTGTTGTTTCAGGTTGCGGTGATAGCGCATCAGGGCCGGGGGCAGAGGCTGGAATGGAGTGTCGGTCAGGCCGTGGCTGAAGCAGGTGGCATGGCCACCGACCTCGTCGACGACCTGGCGGATGTACGCTGCTTCGGCATCGGATTTCAGCCAGCGCTGGGCGCCCCCCCAGTCGATCAACTGGCGCCCCGGCAACGACAGAAGCGGCGTGTTGTGCGGCAGAGACAGGCGCCAAAGCGGTTGGTCTTCATCGAAGAAACTCAAGCGCTGTTCGTTGAGATCGTCCCACCAGCAAGACTCCAGCCGTTCGCCCCCGAGGCGCTCATGGGCCGCCGATACCGAACCTTCACCGCCCTCAAGCCGCAGGTGCAGGCGTGAACCGTCGTGACAAGCCGCGCTGATCGGCAACGGCTGCTGGCCCCATTCCGCCAGACGCAACAAGGCCCGTTCGGCGTCCATTTCCAGGCTGATACTGAGGCACTGCCGGGGTTTGGGCAGTACTTTGAGCGAGACTTCGGTGATCAGCCCGAGGCTGCCGTAACTGCCGGCCATCAGGCGCGACAGGTCGTAGCCGGCGACGTTTTTCATCACCTCGCCACCGAAGCGCAACAGCTTGCCTTGCCCTGTGATGACCCGCGTGCCGAGCACGAAATCGCGCACCGAACCGGACCAAGGGCGCCGTGGCCCGGACAGCCCGCAGGCGATCATGCCGCCGACGGTGGCGCCGTCGCCGAAGGACGGTGGCTCGCAGGGCAGCATCTGTTGCGCGGCGTCCAGCACCTGCGTCAGTTGCGACAACGGTGTGCCGCAACGGGCGGTGACCACCAGTTCAGTCGGGTCGTAACTGACGATACCCCGGTGCGAGCGGGTGTCGAGAATCTCCCCGGCCGTGGTGCGGCCGAGAAAGGCTTTGCTGTTGGAACCCTGGATGCGCAAGGGCGTGGCGTTTTCCAGCGCCTGATTGACCTGTTCCAGCAGTGACTGGCTGTCATCGAAATCTTCAGGGCCGTGCATCAGAAGCGCTCCAGCTCGGGGAAGGGCAATTGACCGCCATGTATGTGCATGGCACCGAATTCGGCGCAGCGGTGCAGGGTCGGAATGTTCTTGCCGGGGTTGAGCAGGCCGCTGGGGTCGAAGGCGGCCTTGATGGCATGGAACAGGGTCAGCTCATCGCTGTTGAACTGCGCGCACATCTGGTTGATCTTCTCGCGGCCCACGCCGTGTTCACCGGTGATGCTGCCGCCGACTTTCACGCACAACTCCAGAATCTTGCCCCCCAGGGCTTCGGCTCGATCAAGTTCACCGGGTTGATTGGCATCGAACAGGATCAGCGGGTGCATGTTGCCGTCGCCGGCATGGAACACGTTGGCCACCCGCAGGCCGTATTCGTTCGAAAGCTCGGCGATGGCGTGCAGTACGCCGGGCAGTTCGCGACGGGGAATGGTGCCGTCCATGCAGTAGTAGTCCGGCGAGAGACGACCCACCGCCGGGAAGGCATTCTTGCGCCCGGCCCAGAACAGCACACGCTCGGCTTCGTCCTTGGCCTGGCGTAACTCGGTGGCGCCGGCCTGTTGCAGTACCTGGCGCACCCGGTCGCAGTCATCTGAGACATCGGCTTCAACACCATCGAGCTCGCACAGCAGAATGGCCTGGGCATCCACCGGATAACCGGCGTGGATGAAGTCCTCGGCGGCGCGGATGGCCAGGTTGTCCATCATTTCCAGGCCTCCGGGGATGATGCCGGCGGCAATGATGTCGCCGACGGCGCGCCCGGCTTTTTCCACGGAATCGAACGCCGCCAGCAGCACTTTGGCGGTCTGCGGCTTGGGCAGCAGCTTGACCGTGACCTCGGTGATCACCCCGAGCAGGCCTTCGGATCCGGTGAACAACGCCAGCAGGTCGAAACCGGGGGAATCGAGGGCGTTGGAGCCCAGGCTCAGGTGCTCGCCATCGACGGTGAGGATGTCGACCTTGAGCACGTTGTGCACGGTCAGGCCGTACTTCAGGCAGTGCACGCCACCGGCATTTTCCGCGACGTTGCCGCCGATGGAACAGGCGATTTGCGAGGAAGGATCCGGCGCGTAATACAGGCCGAAGGGTGCCACTGCCTGGGAAATCGCCAGATTGCGTACGCCGGGCTGAACCCGTGCGGTACGGGCGGCTGGATCGATGTGCAGGATGTTGTTGAAGCGCGCCATCACCAGCAGCACACCTTTCTCCAAGGGCAACGCGCCGCCGGACAACCCGGTGCCCGCGCCACGGGCCACGACGGGGACGCGCAGTTCATGGCAGACCCGCAGCACCCCCTGGACTTCGTCGATGGATCGGGGCAGCACCACCAGCATCGGCGTGGTGCGATAGGCCGACAGCCCGTCGCATTCGTAGGGCTTGGTTTCCTCGCGCTGATGCAAGATCTCAAGAGCTGGCAAGCGGGTTTTCAGGGCGTGCAACAGCGCCTGTTTGTCGACGTCGGGCAAGGCGCCGTCAACGCGTTCATCGTAGAGAATGTTCATCGGCGCTCGACACTCGTTTTGTTGATGCGTGAGGTCTGTATTCGCGGTCCACTGTCTTAATCATTGGCCCGTCAGGCTCAGCTGTCCATGGGATCGTTGTCTGCTCGACGTACCACCATCCATAGATGTGGGAGCGAGCTTGCTCGCGATAGCGGCAGACCAGTCGACATCTATGTTGAATGACACTCCGCCATCGCGAGCAAGCTCGCTCCCACAGGGATCAATGTCCGCCCACCACCATATGGCTGAACGGTGCGACGTAGGCCTGCAGCGTCACCAGGCCACCGACCAGGATCGCCAGCACAATCGAGTGGAAGAACACGTAGCGCAGGATTTCCCCTTCATGGCCGTACCAGCGGGTGGCGGTGGAGGCGACCACGATCGACTGGGCGTCGACCATCTTGCCCATGACCCCACCGGAACTGTTGGCTGCAGCCATCAACACCGGGCTGATACCCAACTGCTCGGACGTCACCCGTTGCAGGCCGCCGAACAGCACGTTGGACGCGGTGTCTGAACCTGTCAACGCCACGCCGAGCCAGCCGAGCAGGGTGCCGAACATCGGGTAGAAAATGCCCGTCGCGGCGAAAGCCAGGCCCATGGTCGCATCCAGGCCCGAGTAGCGCGTGAGGAAGCCCAGCGCGAGCATCGCCACTATGGTGATCAGCGAATAACGCACCACCCACAAAGTGCGCAGGTACTGGTGAATCAGTTGCGGGATCGAGTACCCCATCAGCAAACCGCCGACAATCGCCGCCAGCAGAATGCCGCTGCCGGTGGCGGTGAACCATGTGAACTTGTACACCGCTTCTTCGGTTTTCGGCGCGGCCACCACGGGCGGGACTTTCTCGACCTGCAAGTGCAGGGTGGTGAAGGTCACGACCGGCGCAAACAGCGGGTTCGCCTCGCGCATCGGCTTGCCCTGAGGATCGAGCTTGGCGGCACTGGTTTGCGGGTCGATGGCGGGGCGGGTGTCGAAGGTGTTCTTGAAGCCCTGGGTGCCCCAGATGAACACGAAGACCGTGAGGATGAGCCACGGCATCCACGCCCGCATCACTGCCGGTTTTGCTTCATTGGCAAAGGTTGCAGTGGGTACAGGCTTTTCGTCGTGCTCGGCATCGATCTTCGAGTTGTCGACCCGGCCGGACAGGGCGGCGGAGGTATGCACGGTGGCCGGTTTCCACACCTTGAGGAAACCGGTCAGGCAGGCCATGGAAATCAGTGCGGCGATCACGTCCACCAGCATCGGCCCGTGATAGTTGGACACCAGGAACTGCGGCACGGCAAAACTGACCCCGGCCACCAGGATCGCCGGCCAGATTTCCACCATCTTGCGCCAGCCGGCAAAGGCCCAGATCAACCAGAACGGCACCAGCACCGAGAAGAACGGCAACTGCCGGCCGACCATCATCGACAGCTCCATTTCATCCAGCCCGGTGACCTTGGCCAGGGTGATGATCGGTGTGCCGAGGGCGCCGAACGCCACGGGGGCGGTGTTGGCGATCAGTGCCAGCCCTGAAGCGGCGAGCGGCGAAAACCCCAGCCCGATCAGAATCGCCCCGGTCACCGCCACCGGCGTACCGAAACCGGCGGCGCCCTCGAAAAACGCCCCGAAGCAGAAGGCGATCAGCAGCAATTGCAGGCGCCGGTCATCGGTGATGCGCGCCAGGGAGTCTTGCAGCACCTTGAACGAACCGTTCTCGGTGGTCAGGCGATGCAGGAAGATGATGTTCAACACGATCCAGCCAATCGGCAGCAGGCCGTTGGCCGCACCGAACAGCGCCGCGGAACCGGCCATGCTCGCCGGCATGCCGAAGGCGAAGATCGAGATCAGCAAGGCCGAGACCAGGGCGAGCAACGCCGCCAGGTGCGCCTTGATATGAAAAAAAGCGAGGGCCGCCAGCATCACCACCACCGGCACAGCCGCCATGAGCGTTGAAAGCACCGGGTTACCGAACGGATCGTAGACTTGCTGCCAGACCATGTTCCACCTCTGCTTTTTATTGTTGGACGTGCAGATCCCCTGGGGGAGGTGGCCTTGAGTATAGGTGGCATTGCGCCGCTGTCAGGGCCGGCCTCCGGTCCTGCCAATCGGCGCATTCCGGAGGGCTGAGCTAGCATGGCCAGTAGGGTTTGAATTCAGTCAGGGGAGCAATGCAGTCATGACCGAGCGCCATATGGAGCACAAGGAAACGCTATCGAACGGATGCAACATCAAAGTCAAGGCAGAGATATTGAAGGACGGTTCGTTGGGCATGTTCATCGGTGTCTATCGGCCGGACGGCTCGGCCATCGATGAGAACCACGACCCGCGGCCGCACATGCTGGACATGGAAGCGGCGATGGATTGGGGGATTGATATTGCCAAGGGGATCGGCAATAGCCAGCGAACGTTGTGAGCGGTTGCCGTCCGTGCCCGGGCGACCGGCGGTCGCTGTCAGAACCCGAACGAACGGGCCGAGCCTTTTGCCAGTTCGACATCCAGCAGATGCTCGACCAGCACGTCATTCAAAAAACGGAACTGATCATTGAGCCCGACCACTTCGTTGCTGAAGTGATGATCGGCTGCCGGGATCAGCAACGCCTCGAACTTCTCGTCGAACAGAAGAGTCAACTCTTTACGTGACTCGAATTCCTGCGCGTAGAAATTGTTGCCGAACACCGGAAAACGTACGGCGAGGGTGACAGTGTGAATCATGATGTTTGTTCCTCGCTCAGGACGTACCAGGCAAACACACTCAATGTGAACGCCGTCAGGGCCAGGCAGGTCAGCAGATGGATCAGCATGAGGTTCCCCTCCGATTCGGGGTTTCGTGTTGGCTTGGATTTGATCCTACGCTGACGGCGTTCAAGCGGAAGGCAATCGCGGCGATGGTGAATATCGACGCAAGTGATGGTGCAATTTGCGCTGTCTGCTCTGGCCCCATCGCGAGCCGGTTCGCTCCCACAGGTTCACCGCCGACCAGGGTGGGAGCGAGCCTGCTCGCGATGGCGGCCGACAGAGCACCGCCACCTATACTTAAACCGATGGTTTCGAGTGTCGGGCATTTCGTCCGGTGCACACTGCGGGAAGTCGCAATCTTGAGCCTGCGTTCGCTGATCGTCGCCGTGCTGGTGGTGTTGGCGGGGTGCGCCACACCGCCGCGTGCGCCGGTGGAAGTGGTGCCGGTCATCGTCTCAACGAGCACCTGGCAGCAAGTGGACCGGGAGATCGTCGCTGCGTCGCAGTCAGCCACCGAGCAAACCAGAATCTACGCCCGCGGCGCCATGGAGTACTGGCGCACACGGGTCTATGAGTTGACCGAACAGAATTTCATTCCGTGGTTCAGTAGCTACTGGACCCAGGAATGGCTGTCGGTGAAGGTCAGCTGGTACACCCTCAGCGCCAAGGGTGAGCAGGACGCATCGGAAAAACGCCTGGCGGCGTACCTGCTCGAAGCCTATCAGGAGAAGGTCCTGGCCCCGGCGGCATTGGAAGTCGATCCCGATGCGATTCTCGGTCTGGCAGCGGCGTTCTACGTCGACATCCTCAAGGAAGAGCTGCAGAAAACCTCCACCCGCCACGGCGTGCCGATGGCCCAGCTCAACGGGCGCATCCAGAAAATCCCGGCCATCGCCCTCGGGCCGCCGCCGGCGCGGGACGCCTCGTTGTACCAGATCGTGCACACCGAATCGCTGAACACCTTGCCGGCCTTCGCCGCGCTGGTCGACAAAATCCACAAGGCCGGTGGCGACAAGGGGGTGGGCTCGACCGACACCGCGATGGCGCCGGTGGCCAGGCGCGCCAGCCGGCGGATGGAAGCCGAGATGGCCCCGCGCGGGGCCGCCAGCGCCGTGGCCGCGGCAGCCGGGAGACTCGCCGGTGGCTTGATCACGATAGGGGTGGCGGGCATTCGCGCACTGATTCAGGCCAATGACCGGCCCGACAGCGAGGCGCTGATCCGCAGCAGCCTGGGCAATACCTTCGACAAGGCCTGGCTCAAACTGGTGCAGAACCCGACCACTGGCGTCATGGCTGGCACGCTTTACATGGCGGGGCAGATCGAAGGCAGCCTGGCGGTGCGTACCGAACCGCCGGTCGGTTTGAGTACCGGCACTGTCGATTGGACGCCAGCGCAATCGACTACCCAGCAGAACACCCCATGACCCAAGGAGAGATACTCATGTCTTATGTCGATGGTTTTATCGCTGCCGTACCCACCGCCAACCGTGAGCAATACATCAAACACGCCGAAATCGCCGCCTCGATTTTCAAGGAAAACGGTGCCTTGAGCGTGGTCGAATGCTGGGGCGAGGATGTCCCGGAAGGCAAGGTCACCTCGTTTCCAATGTCGGTGAAACTCAAGGAAGGCGAAACCGTTGCCTTTGGCTGGATCGTCTGGCCGGACAAGGCCAGGCGCAATGCCGGAATGGACAAGATGATGCAGGACCCGCGCATGAAGCCGGACGTCAATCCGATGCCCTTCGATGGCCAGCGCATGGTGTACGGCGGGTTCGAATTGCTCCTCCAGGCCTGACGCCGCACGCGGGATCACTCCGGCGTCGGGGTGATCCTGCAACTCTTGCGCTGGCGGATCTCGTCGTCCGTCGGCCGCTCGCGGATGAACTCGAAGCGCGGCTCGCCTTCGCTGTAGTGCACCAGCCAGCCCCATTCCAGCTTGAGTTCATCCTGGCCGGGCTCGGGCGGTCTGGCCCACCATGGTTCCTT
The DNA here is from genome assembly GCF_019218985.1 of Pseudomonas sp. PDM30. Classification (NCBI taxonomy): domain Bacteria; kingdom Pseudomonadati; phylum Pseudomonadota; class Gammaproteobacteria; order Pseudomonadales; family Pseudomonadaceae; genus Pseudomonas; species Pseudomonas sp. PDM30. The sequence continues at coordinate 221,764 of NZ_JAHUWM010000009.1, read as the reverse complement.
GCTGATGATCTGTCGCATGGCCCCCTCCGGTTTTTCGGGATGCTAGAACTATAACGCGCCTGCCCCACGATGCCAGAAATGCGCTGGTCGGCAGGCGGGTGTTGAGTACACTCAGGCAGTCTTCCCACGAGGTGTCCGGCATGAACGACGAATCCCGCGAGCCGTTCAAGCGTCTGTTCTTTGCGCTGAACTGCGCCCCGGCCCAGCGCCGGGAGATAGCGCAGTGGCGCAGTGCGCTGCAACTGCGCAACGGACGGCCGGTGCCGGCGGAAAACTTTCACCTGACGCTGAAGTTTTTGGGGGCGGTGGGCGCGGCGCAGATTGCCGATATCTGTACCGCTGCGGCGGCGATCCGTACACCGGGCGAGCGTTTGACGGTGGTGCTGGATCGGCTGGACGTGTGGCGCAGGGCAGGGGCGCTGGTGCTCGCACCGGAGCAGGCGCCCCCGGCATTGTTGCGCCTGGTGTATGCCCTGGAACAGGCGATGTTGCCGTTCGGGCTGGAGGAAGCGCCAAGGGAATACCGTCCGCATCTGACCCTGGCACGGCAGTATCGGGCACCGGTGCCGGAGTCCGCAACGGCGCCGGAATTCCTCCTGCGTGCCGACCGGTTCACCCTGTTCGAATCCCACAAGGGCCGCTATCGGGCACTGGCCGAATGGCCTTTGATCGATTCCCAATAAAAAAGGCGCCCGAGGGCGCCAAAATTCACCTGAACCGAGGGAGCCAGGTGAGGCCGTTCTACTTGCAGGAGAGGCAGCGGTGGTAAGGCGCTGCGTGAACGGAAATGGGTAAAGCTGAAATGTGTGCTGGCTGTTCTGGCCTCATCGCGAGCAAGCTCGCTCCCACAGGGGGGTAGCGTCGTTCGCACATCATTGGTTCAACACGGACCACTGTGGGAGCGAGCTTGCTCGCGATGGCAATGTCAGGCTCAGCAGATCAACTGAGTGAATTACTGGCCCAACTTCACCTTGGTCCAGCCACGGGTCATGATCCGCTGGACGGCAATCGGCTGGTCCGGCACGGCATAGAGCGTGGCCATCACCGCTTCCGGCGGGTAGGAGCCCGGATCGTTGCGGATCGCTTCATCGACCAGTGGCGTGGCCGCAGCGTTCGCGTTGCTGTAGCCGATGTTGTTGGTGATGTCGGCAATCACGTCGGGGCGCATCAGGAAGTTCATGAACAGGTACGCGTTCTCGACGTTGGCGGCATCGCGCGGGATGGCGAGCATGTCGTAGAAACTGGCGGCGCCTTCTTTCGGGATGCTGTAGTCGATCTTCACCTTGTCCCCGGCTTCCTGGGCGCGGGCCTTGGCCTGCAGCACGTCGCCGGAGTAACCGACGGCCACGCAGATGTTGCCGTTGGCCAGGTCCGAGATGTATTTCGACGAATGGAAGTACGCCACGTTCGGGCGAATCTTCATGAACAGCGCCTCGGCTTCGGCGATGTGCTGTTTGTCCTGATCGTTCACCGGGTAGCCCAGGTAGTGCAGGGCGGTCGGGATCATTTCAGTCGGCGAGTCGAGGAAACTGATGCCGCAGGCTTTTAGCTTCTCGGCGTTTTCCGGTTTGAACAGCAGGTCCCAGGAGTTGGTCGGGGCGTTGGCGCCGAGCACTTCCTTGACCTTCTGCGGGTTGAAGCCGATGCCGATCGAGCCCCACATGTACGGGATGGCGTGGGCGTTGTCGGGATCGCTCGCGGAGGCGTTTTTCAGCAGCACCGGGTTGAGGTTTTTCCAGTTCGACAGCTTCGACTTGTCCAGTTCCTGATAGACACCGGCCTTGATCTGCTTGGCCAGGAAGCTGTTGGACGGCACGACGATGTCGTAGCCGGATTTGCCCGCCAGCAGGCGTGCCTCAAGGGTTTCGTTGCTGTCGAAGACATCGTAGGTCACCTGGATGCCAGTCTCGTCCTCGAACTTCTTGACGGTATCCGGGCCTATGTAATCCGACCAGTTATAGACGCGCAGAACCTTGTCATTGGCCTGGGCGCCGGTGGCGATTGCGCCCAATAAGGACAGTGTCAGCAGAGTCCTGCCAAACATTTTCATCGGTACAACTCCATTTTTTTATTCAAAAACACAAAACAGTGAACACAACACCTGTGGCGAGGGGGCTTGCCCCCGTTGGGTCGCGCAGCGGCCCCAAAACCGGATTCCGCGGTGTTTCAGTTACACCGAACGCACTGGTTTTACGGTTGCTGCGCAGCCGAACGGGGGCAAGCCCCCTCGCCACAAAGAGCAAACCACAGCGTCTTAGGCGGTGGCTTCCAGCATTTGCTTTTTCGGTTGCTGCCAGGATTCGCTGGCGGTCTGGTCCATGGCTTCCTGGATCGCGCGCTTGCGGGTGGCTTCGGCACGGCGGCTGAAGTACCAGACCATGAAGGTCACGATCGACACTGCCAACAGGATCAGGCTGGCCACGGCGTTGATCTCGGGCTTGACGCCCAGACGCACCGCCGAGAACACCTCCATCGGCAGGGTCGTGGAACCCGGGCCGGACACGAAGCTCGCCAGCACCAGGTCATCCAGCGACAGGGCGAACGACATCATGCCGCCGGCCGCCAGCGACGGCGCGATCATCGGAATGGTGATCAGGAAAAACACCTTGAACGGCTTCGCACCCAGGTCCATGGCCGCTTCTTCGATGGACAGGTCCAGTTCGCGAAGGCGGGCGGAGACTACCACTGCCACATAGGCGGCACAAAACGTGGTGTGGGCGATCCAGATCGTGACGATGCCACGCTCCATCGGCCAGCCGATCAACTGCGCCATGGCCACGAACAGCAGCAACAGCGACAGGCCGGTGATCACTTCAGGCATCACCAGCGGCGCGGTGACCAGGCCACCGAACAGCGTGCGGCCCTTGAAGCGTGTGACGCGGGTCAGGACGAACGCGGCCAGCGTCCCTAGTGCGACTGCCGCAATCGCGGTGTAGCAGGCGATTTCCAGCGAGCGCAGCACCGAACCCATCAACTGGCTGTTGTCGAGCAAACCGGCGTACCACTTGATCGACCAGCCACCCCACACCGTCACCAGCTTGGAGGCGTTGAACGAGTAGATCACCAGAATCAGCATCGGCAGGTAGATAAACGACAGGCCGAAAATCAGCATGAACTTTGAAAATCCGAAGCGTTTCATCCCCGTGCCTCCATCTCTTTGGCCTGGCTGCGGTTGAACAGCAGAATCGGCACAATCAGGATCAACAGCATTACCACCGCCAGGGCGGACGCCACTGGCCAGTCGCGGTTGTTGAAGAACTCTTGCCACAACACACGGCCGATCATCAGGGTTTCCGGGCCGCCCAGCAGTTCCGGAATCACGAACTCACCGACCACCGGAATGAACACCAGCATGCAACCGGCGATGATGCCGTTCTTGGCCAAAGGCACAGTGATTTTCCAGAAGCTGTTGAAGGTGCTCGAACCCAGGTCCGATGCGGCCTCCAGCAGGCTCTGGTCATGTTTGACCAGGTTGGCGTACAGCGGCAGCACCATGAACGGCAGGTATGCATAGACGACGCCTATGTAGACGGCGATGTTGGTGTTGAGGATCTCGATCGGGTGCGAGGTCAGCCCGGTCCACATCAGGAACCCGTTGAGCAGGCCGTTGTTGCTGAGGATGCCCATCCACGCATAAACGCGGATCAGGATCGCGGTCCAGGTCGGCATCATGATCAGCAGCATCAGCACGTTCTGCGCTTCCTTGCTGGCCTTGGTGATGGCGTAGGCCATCGGGAAACCGATCACCAGGCACATCACGGTGCTGAAAAACGCCACCTTCAACGAGCCCAGATAGGCGGACAGGTACAGCTCATCCTCGCCCAGCAGGGTGTAGTTGCCGATGTTGAGCAACAGCTGGAATTTCTGCTCGGCGAAGGTGTAGATCTCCGAGTAGGGCGGAATGGCCAGGGCCGCTTCAGAGAAGCTGATCTTCATCACCAGGAAGAACGGCAACATGAAGAACAGGAACAGCCAGATGAACGGAATCCCGATGACGAACTTGCGCCCGCTGGGGACCCACCTCAGGAATTGCTGATTGAAGGTTTTCATGCGCGCAGTACCACGCCGCTGTCGTCTTCCCACCACACGTAGACCTGATCGTCCCAGGTCGGACGCGCACCACGGCGTTCGGCGTTGGCCATGAACGACTGGACGATCTTGCCCCCAGGCAGCTCGACGTAGAACACCGAGTGCCCGCCCAGGTAGGCGATGTCATGCACTTTGCCAGCGGACCAGTTGTAGCGGTTATCCGGCTTGACGGTGCTGACCAGCAGTTTTTCCGGGCGGATCGCGTAGGTGATCGACTTGTCCTGTACCGAAGTGCTGACGCCGTGACCGACGTAGATCTTCTGCTCCAGGTCCGGGCTGTGGATGATCGCGTGACCTTCCAGGTCCTCGACCACGGTGCCGTCGAAGGCGTTCACGTTGCCGATGAATTCGCAGACCATGCGGCTGACCGGTGCTTCATAAATGTCCACCGGGCTGCCGATCTGGGCGATCCAGCCCAGGTGCATGATCGCGATACGCTGGGCCATGGTCATGGCCTCTTCCTGGTCGTGGGTCACCATCACGCAGGTCACGCCCACGCGCTCGATGATCTCCACCAGCTCCAATTGCATCTGCGAACGCAGCTTTTTATCCAGTGCGCCCATCGGTTCGTCGAGCAGCAGCAGCTTCGGACGCTTGGCCAGGGAACGGGCCAGGGCCACGCGCTGACGCTGGCCGCCGGACAGTTGGTGCGGCTTGCGCTTGGCGTATTGGGTCATGTGCACCAGGCGCAGCATCTCCTGCACCCGGGCGTCGATTTCGGCCGCTGGCAAACGGTCCTGCTTGAGGCCGAAGGCGATGTTCTGCGCTACCGTCATGTGCGGGAACAGCGCGTAGGACTGGAACATCATGTTGATCGGTCGTTCGTACGGCGGCATGTCGGTGATGTCGACACCGTCGAGCAGAATCCGGCCTTCGGTCGGGCGCTCGAAACCGGCGAGCATGCGCAGCAGGGTCGATTTGCCGGAACCGGAACCACCGAGCAGGGCGAAGATTTCACCCTGGTGGATTTCCAGGGACACATCGTCCACAGCGATGGTTTCGTCGAACTTCTTGGTGACGCGATCGATTTTCACCAACACCTTTTTCGGTGCCTGGTGACCCTCAAGAGCCTTCCTGTAGATGCTGGAGGCGTTTGCCATGTGAAACTCCCAACAGGTTTCAGTCGCCCGGCCAACACGGCCCGGCTTAATAGTGGATTGCAAACCCGTATCGGGGACTTCGGTCAGAACGCAGACCCTGTGGGAGCGAGCTTGCTCGCGATGAGGCCGGCACAATCGACATTGATGTCACCTGACACATCGCTATCGCGAGCAAGCTCGCTCCCACAGGGATTTGCGTTTGCTGATCGAACTCACCCATACCGCTCGGGTTTATTCGGCGCCGCCATCCTGGCTGCCTGGTCGTACTTGTTGTTATTGCAGTGTGTTGTTTTCGCGAGCGGGGCACGCACAAGCGCCTGCCCGCTCGCGTTGGGCAGTCAATCGTTGAATGTGGGTATCAGGTCGTCAGCTCGAGTGACGCAGTGCCGCCCGTTGCCGGCAGGCTTCGCCGAACGCCTGGAAAATACTCAAATAAGGAGGGTTGTTCAGCACTTGCCATTCCGGGTGCCATTGCACGCCGAGGGCAAAGGCTTTGCTGTGCTCGACGGAGACCGCCTCGATCAGGCCATCGGGCGCGACGGCTTCGGCGCGCAGGCCGGGCGCGAGGCGGTCGATGCCCTGGCCGTGAATCGAGTTCACCTGGAACACCGCAGGCAGCTCCAGCGCTTCGAACACACCGCCGGGCTGCACATTCACCTCATGGGCGGGGGCGTATTGCACGGCCAGGTCCGGATGGTCGGCCTCGCGATGGTCGAGCAAGCCAGGCAGCTCATGGACCTTCTGATGCAGGCTGCCACCTAACGCCACGTTCATTTCCTGGAAACCACGGCAGATGCCGAGCACCGGCACGCCCGCTGCAATAGCAGCGCGGATCAGGGGAAGGGTGGTGGCATCCCGCGCCGGATCATGATCCGTGCCGGGGGCGCTGTCGGGGCCTTGATAGTGGAAGGGTTCCACGTTCGACGGCGAGCCGGTCAGCAATAGACCGTCGAGCTGCGGCAGCAGGTCATCGATTTCGGTCAGGTCGCCTAAGGAAGGAATAACGACAGGCAGCCCCCGCGCCGCAACGCTGACAGCACGCAAGTACTTGTCACCGCTGATGTGGTAGGGGTGCAGGCCAATCTGTTTGACGCACGCAGTAACGCCGATCAATGGCTTGAGTGCCATTTTTATCACCTCGAAGTTTCACACTTGAACGAGCTTTTCCGGAGCTTAGCCTTGTTGATTTTAATTAACAACTCTCATGTAAAAAATTCTAAACGCCGCACGTCCGATCTTCAGGGTTTACGCGTGTTTGAGGGCGTATCTGGCACTCTCGTCCCCCTGAGAGGCCCGAAAATAAACGTTGAAAGGCCAGGTGTTCGCTATTGACTTCACTTTGCCTTTCGGATTGACTGGGCTCGTGAAAGGGCGGTGAACATAATAATTAACAGTAAAAAAATAGGTGCATCATGTCGGTCCCTCTGCGTGCCGTTCAACTCAACGAAGCAAACGCATTCCTTAAGAAACATCCTGAGGTTTTGTACGTCGACCTTCTGATTGCGGATATGAACGGTGTGGTGCGCGGCAAGCGCATCGAGCGCACCAGTCTTCATAAGGTTTACGAGAAAGGCATCAACCTGCCGGCCTCTCTGTTTGCTCTGGACATCAATGGTTCCACGGTGGAAAGCACCGGCCTGGGTCTGGACATCGGCGATGCCGACCGGATCTGCTACCCGATCCCCGGCACCCTCAGCATCGAGCCATGGCAGAAGCGCCCGACCGCGCAACTGTTGATGACCATGCACGAAATCGAAGGCGAGCCATTCTTCGCCGACCCGCGTGAAGTGCTGGCCAATATCGTGCGCAAGTTCGACGACATGGGCCTGACCATCTGCGCCGCGTTCGAACTGGAGTTCTACCTGATCGACCAGGACAACGTGAACGGTCGTCCGCAATCGCCACGTTCGCCGGTGTCCGGCAAGCGTCCGATGTCGACCCAGGTGTACCTGATCGACGACCTCGACGAATACGTCGATTGCCTGCAAGACATCCTCGAAGGCGCGAAAGAGCAGGGCATCCCGGCTGACGCCATCGTCAAGGAAAGCGCCCCGGCGCAATTCGAAGTCAACCTGCATCACGTGGCTGACCCGATCAAGGCCTGCGACTACGCGGTCCTGCTCAAGCGTCTGGTGAAGAACATCGCCTACGACCACGAGATGGACACCACCTTCATGGCCAAGCCGTATCCGGGCCAGGCAGGTAACGGTCTGCACGTGCACATTTCGATTCTCGACAAAGAAGGCAACAACATCTTTGCCAGCGAGGATCCCGAGCAGAACGCCGCGCTGCGACACGCGATCGGCGGTGTGCTCGAGACCCTGCCGGCGCAGATGGCGTTCCTTTGCCCGAACGTCAACTCGTACCGTCGTTTCGGCGCGCAGTTCTATGTACCGAACTCGCCGAGCTGGGGCATCGATAACCGCACCGTGGCCGTGCGTGTACCGACCGGCTCCAAGGACGCCGTGCGCATCGAGCATCGTGTAGCCGGTGCCGACGCCAACCCGTACCTGCTGATGGCATCGGTATTGGCCGGTGTTCACCACGGTCTGACCAACCAGATCGAACCGGGCGCCCCGGTGGAAGGCAACAGCTACGAGCAGAACGAGCAGAGCCTGCCGAACAACCTGCGCGACGCACTGCGCGAGCTGGACGATAGCGAAGTCATGGCGCGCTACATCGACCCGATGTACATCGACGTGTTCGTGGCGTGCAAGGAAAGCGAGCTGGCCGAGTTCGAGAACTCCATCTCGGACCTTGAGTACAACTGGTACCTGCACACCGTCTGACGGCGTTGGCGGCACACACAAATCCTGTGTGCACCGCCAAACCCTGTGGGAGCGAGCTTGCTCGCGATGAGGCCATCACATTCAACATGGATGGTGTCTGACCCACCGCTATCGCGAGCAAGCTCGCTCCCACAGGGATTGCGGTTCTTTTCAGATTCTTATTCCCCTGCGTCGAGTCACAACCATGACAAACACTCGCAGCGATTGGGAGCAGCGCTTCCAGTCCCTAACCATCGAAGGTCGCGCATTCATTGACGGCCAATACTGCGCGGCCGCCAGCGGCGTGACGTTCGAATGCATCAGCCCCGTGGACGGTCGTTTCCTGGCGAACGTCGCCAGCACCGACGAAGCCGACGCCAATACAGCGGTCGCCGTGGCGCGTCGTACGTTCGAATCCGGCGTGTGGGCCAACCTCGCCCCGGCCGAGCGCAAGCGCATCCTGATCCGTTTCGCCGACCTGATCCTGGCGAACCAGGAAGAACTGGCCCTGCTCGAAACCCTCGACATGGGCAAGCCGATCAGCGACTCCATGAGCATCGACATTCCGGCGACCGCCAACGCGATCCGCTGGACCGCCGAAGCCATCGACAAGATCTACGACGAAGTCGCCGCCACGCCCCAGGATCAACTGGGCCTGGTGACCCGCGAAGCGGCCGGCGTGGTCGCGGCCATCGTGCCGTGGAACTTCCCGTTGATCATGGCCAGCTGGAAATTCGCCCCGGCCCTGGCAATGGGCAACTCGTTCATCCTCAAGCCTTCGGAAAAGTCCCCGCTGACCGCGATCCGCATCGCGCAGCTGGCGCTGGATGCCGGCATCCCGAAAGGTGTGTTCAACGTCCTGCCGGGCTACGGCCACACCGTTGGCAAGGCGCTGGCGTTGCACATGGACGTCGACGTGCTGGCCTTCACCGGCTCCACGGCGATTGCCAAGCAGCTGATGGTTTACGCCGGGCAGAGCAACATGAAACGCGTCTGGGCCGAAGCCGGGGGCAAGAGCCCGAACGTGGTGTTCGCCGACGCGCCGGATCTGCGCGCGGCAGCACAGGCGGCGGCCAGTGGCATCGCCTTCAACCAGGGGGAAGTCTGCACTGCCGGTTCTCGCTTGCTGGTGGAACGTTCGATTCGCGAGCAATTCATTCCATTGTTGGTGGAAGCCCTGCAAGCCTGGAAACCGGGCCACGCCCTCGACCCTGCGACCACCGTCGGCGCGGTCGTCGACCAGCGTCAACTGGACAACGTACTGCGCTACATCGGCATCGGCAAAGAGCAGGGCGCCGAACTGATCGCCGGCGGCAGCCGCACCCTCGAAGACACCGGTGGCCAGTACGTGGAACCGACGATTTTCGACGGCGTGACCAACGCCATGACCATCGCCCGGGAAGAAATCTTCGGCCCGGTGCTGTCGGTCATCACCTTCGACACCTTCGATGAAGCCCTGGCGATTGCCAACGACAGCATCTTCGGCCTGGCCGCTGGTGTATGGACCAGCAACTTGAGCAAGGCCCACACCTTCGCCCGTGGCCTGCGTGCCGGCAGCGTCTGGGTCAACCAGTACGACAGCGGCGACATGACCGCGCCGTTCGGCGGGTTCAAGCAGTCGGGTAATGGTCGGGACAAATCGCTGCACGCGTTCGACAAGTACACCGAACTCAAGGCGACCTGGATCAAGCTCTGATAACAATAAAGCGACGGTCGCCGGCTCTGTCGGCGGCCATCGGAGAACTGTATGAAACAAGCACATGTAAACAGCTACTACGCCGCCACCCGCAACTTCACCGGTGATTTCCCGGTGCTGGAAGGGGCGGTGGACTGCGACGTCTGCGTGATCGGCGCCGGCTACACCGGCCTGTCCTCGGCCCTGTTTCTCGCCGAAGCGGGCTACAGCGTGACCGTGCTCGAAGCGGCCAAAGTCGGTTTCGGCGCCAGCGGTCGCAACGGTGGTCAACTGGTCAACTCCTATAGCCGCGACGTCGATGTCATCGAAGAGCGCTATGGCGACAAGACTGCCGAAGTCCTCGGCAGCATGATCTTCGAAGGCGCCGACATCATCCGTCAGCGCATACAGCACTACGGCATCCAGTGCGACTACCGCCCCGGCGGCATCTTCGCGGCGATGAACAAAAAGCAACTCAAGGGCCTGGCCGAACAGAAGAAGAGTTGGGAACGTTACGGCAACAAGAACCTGAAAATGCTCGACGCGGCCGACATCAAGCGCGAAGTGGGTTCCGACGCCTACGTCGGCGGCCTGCTGGACATGCAGGGCGGCCACATTCACCCGCTGAACCTGGCCCTGGGCGAGGCCTCGGCCATCATCGGCCTGGGCGGCAAGATCTACGAGCAGTCGGCGGCGGTGGAAATCACCTACGGCGAGCCCATCACCGTGCGCACCGCCAAAGGCGTGGTGAAGGCCAAGTACCTGCTGATCGCCGGTAACGCCTACCTGCCGCAAGGCCTGGACAACCGCGTGACCAGCAAGAGCATGCCGTGCGGTTCGCAGATCGTCGTCACCGAGCCGTTGTCTGAAAAGCAGGCCCGAAGCCTGATCACCAACAACTACTGCGTGGAAGACTGCAACTACCTGCTCGACTACTACCGCCTGACCGCCGACAACCGCCTGCTGTACGGCGGCGGCGTGGTCTACGGTGCACGCGAGCCGGACGACATCGAACAACTGATCCGCCCGAAGATCCTCAAGACCTTCCCGCAATTGAAGGACGTGAAGATCGACTACCGCTGGACCGGCAACTTCCTGCTGACCATGTCGCGCATGCCGCAATTCGGCCGTATAGAGAAAAACGCCTACTACATGCAGGGCTACAGCGGCCACGGCGTCACCTGTTCGCACCTGGCCGGCAAACTGATCTCGGAAATGATCCGTGGCGACGCCGAGCGCTTCGATGCATTTGCCTCGCTGCCGCACATGCCGATGATCGGCGGGCGTACCTTCTCGGCGCCGTTGACCGCCCTCGGCGCGGTGTACTACTCGCTGCGTGACCGTTTCGGCATCTAAGCTTTACCTCGCCGGCGGCATCTCCCCAAAGGGTGCCGCCGGCTTTTTAATACCAGAAACACCAAATCCCCTGTGGGAGCGAGCTTGCTCGCGATAGCGGTCTGATATTCGACATTGATGTTGACTGACCCGCCACCATCGCGAGCAAGCTCGCTCCCACAGGTCTTGTGTCTTGACCCAGAATTATCATCAACAGGTTCTTTTTTTCAGCCGTTTATCGAACCTGCTGAGCATTACGAACAAACGTGATTTAATAGCCGCCTTTCACGTTTCCGGGACCGGAAAACGGCGTGATCCGCGCCTGCTCTCCACCCCCATTACCCTTAAGCGGTACGCACATAAGGCTGTCATGGACACGGGCTCACGACTCAAATTAGTACGCGAAAGCTACAAACTGTCCCAGCGCGAGCTGGCCCGGCGTAGCGGCGTCACCAATGCAACCATCTCCCTGATCGAACAGAATCGGGTCAGTCCTTCCGTCAGCTCCCTGAAGAAATTGCTGGAGGGCATCCCCATGTCCCTGGCCGACTTCTTCACCTTCGATCAGCCGCCGCGCGAACACCAGTACGTCTTCCGCGCCAACGAACAGCCTGACCTCGGCCGCCATGGCCTGCGCTTGCTGCTGATCGGCGCGTCCGTGCCAAGCCGGCAGATGCGCCTTCTGCGCGAGCAATACGCACCGGGCGCAAGCTCCGGCGAAGAGCCGATCGTGCATTCCGAAGGCGAGGAGTGTGGGTTGGTGACCCGGGGTACCGTGGAGTTGACCGTGGATGGCCAGGTGAGTGTGCTCAACGCCGGGGATGGCTATTACTTCCCGACGACCTTGCCGCACCGGTTTCGCAATATCGGGGCGGATGAGGTGGAAATCATCAGCGCCAACACACCGGCGAACTTCTGATAACCGCTTTTTGGGCAGGGATCATCAGGATCCAGCCGTTAAAACCCGCCTCTGATGCGGGTTTTTTTATAATTTGAATCTGGTTTGGCCGGGCATCTTGAATGTGCAGTGTTGGTCATTTCCAATGCTCAAGACGAAATACTGCACCCTTTGCGGGTTATTTCGATCTGTTGGTAGTCGGCACGCGTTTCTTTCTGCAGGGTGGCCAACAGAGATAAAGTGGCTTGCGGATCATTGAGCGGTAATGTCTTGAGTACCTCGACATCAACATCCCACCACTTGCTGTCGATCAGCGCCTCAATCAACTCGGGTGTATGCCGATACTTGACAACTTTTGCCGGGGTGCCGGCAACAATGGCATACGGTGGCACGTCATGGGCAACCAGGGCGCGGGTTGCGATGACAGCGCCGGTGCCTATGGTCACGCCTTCCAGGATCATCGCACTATGGCCGATCCAGACGTCATGCCCAATCGTGATGTCCGCAACCTCCGGGTCGTAAACCAGCGCCGTGTCGGTATATTGAAAGGGATGTGAACTGAGCCAGTCCAACGGATGCGAGCTCTTTTGTTGGCCGATAAAACAGCTGCTGCCAATGGAGCAAAACCTGCCAATGGATGAGACCGCCGAAAGGACGCAGTCACTGCGGATATAGGTATGCGCACCAATTTCCAGCTTTTTCGACTCTATGACCACATGCCCAAGCGTCACGCCTTCTTCTAGGGTCACTGTCGATCTTTTGTGCACCGACAATAAACCGCCCGCCACTTTGCATTTGTGTTTGCGGATCCATCTTTTCCAGTAACTATTTCGCAAGTAACTAATTATTGTTTTCATGAACAGCTGTCTTGGATATCCGTTATAGGGCATGGCCCGGCCCCATGAGCCAACGGCCGAGTCTAAATGAATCGGCCGGGGTAGATGAACTTTTTAGACGTTACTCAAAAATGGTTTTTGCGCGTTTCAGTTTGCTGATGGCTGCTGTAGCCAACTGAACGGTGGCCATTGAAAACCCGCAGAAATGCGGGTTTTTTTTGCTTGAACAATGTCACTGCTTCTTCGGCCCCTCAAACCCCCGCTGCTCGATCACCCCAAACACATCCCGCACATCCTGAAGCAGAATCCGCGAAATGTTGGTGACGGTGTTGATGTCGTTTTCGGCGTAGTCGGGGAGGCTGGTGCAGGCCATGAGGTTGAGGTATTGCAGGACGGCGTTCAGGCGTTCGGCGGCGCAGTTGTGGAGCTCGCGCAGCGGGGCGTCGCTGTCGATGAGGAGGACGGGGTAGCTGGTGGCGATTTGTTTCATGGGGGTGAAGCGGGGATGCGGACTGTTAGTCGTCATAAGTAAAACTTCCTCGTATCTGTAAGAAGAACTACTCCCGCTCGCTGCGATTCGAATGGGGTGGTAGCTATGTGCGGGTTCGCAGACCGAGGATACGAGGAACCCGGCAGACCCGAAGATCTCCCACACACAGCCACCATAAAGCGACATGCGGGCGCAGATGCGACCGTCATCGGCTTGATGGACTGCAAGGTTACTACACGTATCTACAGGGCTGCGAAACCCTGTCGCCAATTCAAGTCAGCGACGGGCGCACATTAGGTGTCGATCTCCAGCACTGCAACCGGCCTGTAGGACGCCAAATGCCCCCTGTGGCGAGGGAGCTTGCTCCCGTTCGGCGGTTCTGCCACCGTAAAACCGGGCACTGCGATGGGTCTGAGGAAATGAGTTGCAAAGGATCAGGGCCGCTTCGCAGCCCAGCGGGAGCGAGCTCCCTCGCCACAAAGGGACAAGTCCTACAAATTTTCCAGACGTCAAGATTGAACGTTCGTCGGATGGCGGGTTGCTACCATCGCAATTGCCTGCCGATATCAACACGGCTGCTACGCTTGGTCGTTGCAGTGCCCGAGTTCCATTCCTGCTCACGCTGCAAGGGTAATCACGGAGTGCGACATCCATTCCTGTCGGCAACCTGCACGGAGGCAGGCGATGGTGATCAAAAGCATGGCCGATTCGACTGCGGCGGGGAGTCTCGAGCCGCTCGATCGGGAAGAAATCGAGCGGGTGCTGGCGCTGTTGCTGGTCAGCCCGCTGTTTGCCAAGTCCAGGCGCATGGGCAGTCTGTTGCGCTTTCTGGTTGAGCACGACCTTCAGGCTTGCAATACGCCGCTGACCGAACACGCCATCGGCATCGCGGTGTTTCGTCGTGACCCGGCAGTGTATTGCACGGGCGACGATCCGGTGGTTCGAGTGCAGGTGGGGCGCTTGCGGCGCAAGCTCGCAGCGCATTACGCCGGCAACGGCCAGCAGGACCCGGTGCGCTTCAGCATTCCACCCGGGTGTTATCGCTTGACCTACCAGCGGCTGCGGCCCAAGGGCGTCGGCACTCGCCATCCTGTGGTCCAGATCCAGCCGTTTACCTGCCTTACCCGCGATGGCGATGACTTTACCCGGGGTTTGTGCGAGGAGTTGAGCTGCCGACTGTTCGAGTCGTTCGAGCAGGCGCAGACCGGGACCAATCATGTGTTGATGCGGGTGGCACGTAACAGCGAGCCGGTACCGGACTTCAAGCGCGGCGGGCGTTACAGCTATTGCCTGGAGGGCAGCGTGCGGGTCGAGCCTTCGCGGGTGCGAGCGTCATTGCGCCTAGTGGATGTGGCGCAGGGGCGGATTCGCTGGTCGGCGCAGTTCGATCGTGATCGACCCCATGGCATCGCCACCCAGGAGGACCTCGCGCAGTCGATCTGTCGCTCGCTGACGGGCTACTTCGCCACGGCGGGCAAAGAGGAGTGAAAGGGCAACCGCAAGGTTGCCCCGGCATGATGGTTACACGGTTTTCCACTGACCGCCTTCGTAAAGGCGACCTGCGGTGTTATCGAACGTCAAGTCGATTTCGATCGCCTTGGAGCGTGAGGTACTGAACATGGTGCTGGTCTGTACGTTCTGTTCGAACCACACGAGGATGGTTTCCACCGGCGTCAGTACGGTTTCACCGGTGACCACCTGATCCACCGCAACGTAAATGGGGGTGCTGACCTGATTGCCATCAATGCCGGTAGATAACTGGTTGATACCCGGATGGATGGGGTCGTAGTCATTTACAAAGGTTATGGAAATGTTCGGTCCCCCGGTAACCGCCGAACTCAGCAGACCGTGCTCATCGAGTGTCGATGTTTGCCCCAGGCCGATATTGACGATGTTGGTCGAGACTTTGACCTGCACATTTGCCTTGAACAGGTTGGACGCAAACAGCTGATATTGAGGCGTCCAACTGAACTCGTTGTTGCTCAGGTAAGCATCATAGGACTGCCAGACCACGTTGTAGTCGGCGTCACCCACCTTCTTGGCAAAGCACAGCTTGTAGCCGGACTTCTTGAGCAGCGCCAGGTCGCCGGCGGCGATTTCGATGGTGACGGTTTTTTGCGAAGCCGCCAGGGCCGACCTCAGTACCCGGCCGTAATCCGCCGCTTTCAGTTGCGTTGCACCCATGATCGACTTGACGGCTTCTTGCACATCATTGTGAAGCTGCTGGCTCTTTTGGCTGACAGCGATTGATTTGCTCATGGTTTCCCTCTTCCTTGGTGGTGTGTTGGGCAAACAATGGGCTGCTGGCGCTTGGCGCTGCAGTCCATTGACGGCTTCACTCTAGGGGCGAGGGGCAGGGCGGCTAAGTGTCTTGGTGTTACAAGCGGGTATCGGGGGTGTATCAGGGGCCGGGTCAGCGGGGCAGCCGATCGGCCGCCCCGCCTTGACCTCAGGCGGCCCGGGCATCGGCCCAGACGAAGTTCCAGCTGGTGCGTTTGCCCTTGGCGATCTCGATCAGCTTGTTCTCGTACACCGTATGATTGACCACGCCGGTGTAGGTCAGGGTGCGGGCGGCATTGGTCCCGGTGACCTCGCCCGGCTTGCCGCCCGACTCGACCATGGCTTTTTTCATGTCGGCATCCGACGGGGCGCTGCTCTGGTTTTTTTCCACTTTGACGAAACTCATGATTCACCTCTTCCGTGATGGGGGGATCGGTGCCAACGCGGGCCGACAAGTCGACGACCCAGTTCCACACCGACGGCCATACTCTATTGGCCAGTTCGGCGGCGCAGAAGTGACAACTGCGGCGCTGAGGTAACAATCGGGAAACAGCGCCACGCATTGAAGTATCTGCGACGTATCAAGCGTGGATTCACATCGAAGAAGGTTGCGGCGAATGCCCGGACGTGAAACCTGGTTTCGAGCGGATGAGCGCAGACGGTTCATGGCTCTGTGACTCGATGGAACCAACTACGTCAATAGCGTCTAAATTTCAGGGAACATTTCCCACCACGAAGGAGCGACTCATGTTCAGGTCTCGATCTTTGATTGCAGCAATCACCTGTTTGACCCTGATCAGCGGCTCGGCGACGGCGCTGGCTGATCCCGGTAACGGCCAGGGTAACGGGAAGGCCAACCATGGCAACCAGGGCAGTCATGGCAACAAGAACAAGAATTCCGGCGGCGGGGACTGGAGCAATGGCCCGAGCATCAACCGCAGCAGCGTGCTCCAGATCATTGGCGTGAACACGGGCTACTGGAGCCCCGGGCCTGATTTGCCACCGGGCATTCAAAAGAACCTTGCCCGTGGCAAGCCGCTTCCACCCGGCATCGCCAAAAAACTGGATGGCCGGCTGGTCGGCAGGCTGCCCCACTACGATGGCTACGAATGGCAGCAAGTCGGTACGGACCTGATCCTGGTTGCGCTGGCCACCGGGCTTGTCTATGAAATTCTCGACGGTGCGTTTGATTAACGTGTGGAAGGTCTTCCCGTTGACTGAAGGTGCTCCAGCCGTCTGTCGTGGCACTTGAACTGTTCCAGGGATATCGCGTCATACGTCACGCGATATCAACCTCCTACGGAAGCAATCATGCTTTTTAAAAACAAGAGTCTCGTTGCTGTAATGTCATGCGCCATGATGCTTGCAGCCGCTCCGTTACTCCCTGATGGCCTGTCGATCATGGGTTCCGCATACGCGAAGGATGGCGGTGGCGGTGGAAACGGTGGTGGCGGCGGTGGCGGAAATGGCGGTGGTAATGGCGGTGGTAATGGCGGCGGAAACGGCGCAGGCCACGGCGGCGGTATGGGGGGCGGACACGCCGGTACAGGCCACTCCGGCAGTAACGGCCGCGGCAACGGGCTGAACAGCGACCATGCCGGCAAATCCGTGCGCGACCATGGCCTGAGCGGGAACCACTACGGTAGTGAGCGCAACGATGATAACGGTCATGGCACCACGACCTCAGGCATCGCCCATTCCAAAGATACTCGCGGCATCTCCAAGGCCAGGGCTATTTCGGCCTCGACGCCGGGTGAGCACAACACCAAGGGCTTGAGTAAAGCCGGGCAGTCGACCTCGAAAAAAACCCATTGAGTTCGCGGCGACAGATCAGTTTCTGAAAAGCAAAAAACCCGCTGGAAGGCGGGTTTTTTTATACCTGGAAATTGACCGCCGGCCACCACACACCTCGTTCCCCGCCAGGCACATCACTCACAACCAGCCCCCCAGCGGGCATTACACGGACAGAAAACGAGCCGCGGGGACACATCGCGCAGTGATTTGCGTTCGTGGGCGATTTGTCATGTTCAACGCCATTTCATTGTAGATATTAGTCAGCCCAACGCGATTTCAATGAGGCTGCACTGTGTTCCAACGACTTGTGTGTTCGCTGTCTGTTTTGAGCCTGTCCATCGCTGCCGCCCAGGCGGCCGAGACAGTCCCCCTCAACACTCCTCGCCTGAAGAGCATCGATAACATGCGCGATGTCGCCGGTCTCACCACCGCGTATTCCACGGCCAATGACGGCACGATGCGTGGCGGGGTGTTTTACCGCTCCAACGCGCTGACGCCGTCGGCGGCGGATCTGGCAACCCTCAACGGTATGGGCATCAAGGCGGTCTACGACCTGCGCACGCCAACCGAAATCGCCGCCACGCCCGACACGATGCCCACGGGTGCGACGTACACCAACATCGACATCATCGGTGGCTCCACGTCGGGTGCGAACATCACCAACGTTGCGTTCCACAGCGCCGCCGAAGCCACCGCCATGATGCAGGACACCAACCGTGATTTCGTCCGCAACCCTGGGATGCGCAGCGAGTTCAACCAGCTGTTCAATGAGCTGGCCACGGTCGACGGCGCCGCGCTGTTCCATTGCACCGCCGGCAAGGACCGTACGGGCTGGACCGCTGCTGTGCTGCAAAGCATCGCCGGGGTCGACGATGCCACCATCATGAGCAACTACCTGGCGACCAACGACTACACCGCTGCGCGTATCCAGGCGACTCTGGCGGCGTTGCCTCCGAGCCTGGCGACCATCTATGGGCCGCTGATCGGTGTGGAGGCCAGTTATCTGCAAGCCGGCCTGGACGAGGTGACCGCGCAGTACGGCACGATGGATAACTACCTCAAGCAAGGCCTCGGCCTGTCCCAGGAAACCATCTACGTGCTGCGCGGCAAGATGGTGTTCTACAACAGCCTGCCTGGCGCAGCGGACCTGGCCGGCAACGCCGCGGCCGGCGCGCAGATGTTGCAGCAACTGCAGAACAGCAATCTGTCGGGCACCTACAGCGCCTACAACTACTACCTGCAGTCGGCCATCGATGCCCGCAGCCTCGGGGGCGTGGAGTCCACCGTCGGCGGTCAGGTGCACGCCGATGCCGCGAGCTACCTGCTGCGTCAGGGCGCGATGATCGAACAGGCCGCCGCGCCGTTCACCAGCGGCATCGACCTCAAGGCCGGGCAATATCGCCTGTGGAGCACCGCCCTGGCGGGGTACCTGGGCACGGATGGTTCGTCCCAGGCCTCCAGCAGCAACGAGCATAGCCAGGGCATGATGATTGGCCTGACCCAGCGCTTTTCCGAACAGCTCAGCGCCCATGCCGGCTTCGGCTACAGCAGCGGCAATGTCGGCGGTGCAGGTGGCGAGGCCGATACCGACCTGACCTTCTTCAGTGTCGGCGCACGCTTTGCACCGAACGGTCTGGAACGTGGCCTGTTTGTGGATGCCAATGCCAGCGCGGGCTATCTCGATTACGAGAGCAAGCGAGAACTCGGCGGCGGTCTGGGCACGGCCAGGGGCGACAGCCATGGCAACCTCACCGGCGCGACCCTGGCGCTCGGTTACCGTGTGCCGGTCAACGGCGTGACCCTCGAACCGAGCCTCGGCGTGCGGGTCAGCCACGTCAACCTGTCGGGCTTCCAGGAAAAGGGCAGCGAACTGGCCCTGGACGTCGACGGCATCCACGAGACCCGCAGGAGCGCGGTGGCCAACCTCAACGCATCCTTTGCACCTGTCAGCCTCGGTGCCTGGCAAGTGGTGCCGGGTGTGCAAGTGGGCTACGAGCATGTGTTGGGCGACCATGAAGTCGACAGCGAAGGGCAACTGCTAGGCCTGGACATCGAACAGCAAGCCGCCTTCGACAACCGTGACCAGTTCACCGGTGGCGTCAACGTCATGGCCAACCTTGGTCCGTGGAGCGTAGGGGCGCAAGTCGGCGCCAGTGGTGGCGGCGACAGCCACGGCTTCAATGGCGGCCTGAAGGCCAGTTATCTGTTCTGACGATCAGATCAAACAATCTGTGGGAGCGAGCTTGCTCGCGAAGAGGCCGTGTCAGTCGACATCGATGTTGAATGTCACTCCGCCTTCGCGAGCAAGCTCGCTCCCACAGTGGTTTTTTGTCGTACGCGGGATTTGTGTTCGACACCGATCAAAGTGTGGGAGCGAGCTTGCTCGCGAAGAGGCCGTGTCAGTCGACATGGATGTTGAATGTCACTCCGCCTTCGCGAGCAAGCTCGCTCCCACAGTGGTTTTTTGTGGTACGCGGGATTTGTGTTCGACACCGATCAATGGTGGGAGCGAGCTTGCTCGCGAAGAGGCCGTGTCAGTCGACATGGATGTTGAATGTCACTACGCCATCGCGAGCAGGCTCGCTCCCACAGTGGTTTTTTGTCGTACGCGGGATTTGTGTTCGACACCGATCAATGGTGGGAGCGAGCTTGCTCGCGAAGAGGCCGTGTCAGTCGACATGGATGTTGAATGTCACTCCGCCATCGCGAGCAGGCTCGCTCCCACACATCCTCAATTGGTCGCCATGGGTCGCGTTCGCCGGCCTTTTCTCACGTCTGCGGGACTGATGCCGTAGGCACTCTGGAAATACTGGCAAAACCGGCCGACATTGCTGAAGCCGTGTTGCAAGGCCACGTCCGTGACCGAAGGCGATACACCCTGGGACAGCGCGGCAAAGGCGCGCTCCAGGCGTACCTGGCGCTGATAGGCAACGATTGAAGTGCCCATGAAACGCTGAAAACCCTCCTGCAATGCGCGCAGGCTGACGTTGGTCAATTGCGCCAGTTCGGTACCGCTGGCCAGTCGGTCGGGATGCGCCTGAATGTACTCGACGGCCAGCTTCACATGTCGCGGCGCTATCAGTGGGGAGGGGCGCTGAAGGGCCTCGGTGAAGTTGTGCGGCCAGGTTTCGAGCACCGCGTCGACCAGCATTTCGCGAAGGCGTGAGGGCATCAGCGAGCCCGTATTGATCAGCAGGTCGAACTCGGTTCCGGTGGCCAGGTCCACCAGCGCCTTGATGCCCTGCAAGGCGGTGACGCTCAGATCCACCACGGGCTCAAAACAGATTTTTTGCAGGATCGGCTTGCCGAGCAACATCGACAGTCGTTCGGTGATCAGCGCCCGACTGATCGAAATCCCGTGCTGCGCATGATTGTCGACAAAGCGCGCCGAGCGGACCTCGGCCTTGTCGATGGCCAGGCCGATCTGGGCGAAGCCAACCGACTCGGTGACGTGGTTGAAGATGATCTTGCCGGCGGTGGGAATGACGAACGTGATTTCATCAAGGGGGGCGGGAAATGCCACCGTGAAGTCACCGTGAAAGTGCATGCGACGAAAGCTGACACCTTCGTGTCTGCCGTAGACCCCGCCGATGCTGATGCTTTTTGGCGGCGGCGCAGAGTCGGAGTAAAGGTTGCCGAACAGGTTCAAGAACAACGCGCCAAAGTCGTCACAGCTCATGTCGTTGGACCTGATGATGATTTGCTTGCGCGTCGTGCTTGAGTACACCTGTAGTGTCACCTTGAGCGGTTGGGCAAAGCCCGGTACGGGGAACTGCCGATCGGAGTTCGAACGGATGCGGTTCGGGAAAGCGCTAGGACGTTATCAGTGACTAATGACAGGTTTGTTACCGGTTGTTGCCACCGTCGTCGCCGGCTCCGTTCACCCGACGCCACCGCTCGCACCGGACAACGGGTGGCACGAGCGGTACCGGGGCGTGGGCGGCCTGCAATGGCCGCGGCTATTTCACCGGTTCTGTTGCCTTGATATCCCCGCAAAAAATATCGACGTTGCCATCGGTCGAAGCCGTTCGCACGACCACCGAATACTTGCCGTCAAGCAGGGTTTGCAACGGCACAGGCGCGGTTCTGGTAAAAGACCAGCCGCGTACGGGTTGGCGTTCGGTGTTGACGGTGTCGTTCATCGCGTAGGCGACTGACCCGGGTTGCTGGCAGGTGCCGTTATTGATGAAAGAGTAAAGACGCAGGGGCAGCGTAACCCCCATTGGAGCACCGCTGATGAAGAAACTGAGCCCCGTTTTCTTGTCCCAGTCGGTCAAGGTGACGGTGCCGATCTGACCGGCGTTTTGCCGGGTGGCGACCAGGTTAACGTTCACGCCGTGGGTCGAAGAAGTGGTGCAGCCGAAAAGGCTTGCCGCAACCACGAGTGCTGCCAGTGAGGTTTTGAGCTTCATTGCCAAACTCCTGAGTTGAAGAACTGCAATGGGGAGAATTAGCGGGTATAGCTCATTTATCGCTTTCATGACGTCGTCCATACGAGGCTTCCCCTTTCAGGAAGGACGTGTTGGAGGTGTTCGGGCTCGATCAACGAATCCCTTCATCGCCGCGCAAACCGGCTACATTTGTAATCTACCGAGCCCGATTGCCCGGACGTTTGCCGGTGTATTCAACCCATGCCCCACCCTTGGAATTTCCTCAACCTGAGCTGATTACCCGCCGGCACACGCGCTTCGATGCCTTTGAGGGTTTGCAATGGTTGCGCGTGCAGTTAAAGGATTGTGCGGTCAGTCGAGCCCACTCATCATCCGCATGGAAGATTTGCCACTGGAGTGACCGATGAATCAACAAGGCAGCCATCCGCAAGAGCGGATTCCAGGCACTCCACAGCGGAGAACCTTGCGCAGCCTGTTGATCCCGGAGTGGCTCGGCAGCTACCGGCCAGACTGGCTGCGCAGCGATGTGGTCGCCGGGCTGACGGCAGCGGCCGTGGTCATTCCCAAGGCGCTGGCGTACGCCACCATTGCCGGCCTGCCGGTGCAGGTCGGGCTGTACACGGCGCTGGTACCGATGGTGATCTATGCCGTGCTCGGCACGTCGCGCCCGCTTAGCGTCAGCACCACGACCACCCTGGCCATTCTTGCCGGCTCCGCGTTGGGCCAGATCAGCCCCGAAGGCGATGCGGCGACCTTGCTCGCCGGTTCCGCCACGCTGGCCCTGATGGTGGGTGCGATCCTGATTGTCGCGGGGTTGCTGCGCCTGGGTTTCGTCGCCAATTTCATTTCCGAGCCGGTACTGGTGGGTTTCAAGGCCGGCATCGGCGTGGTCATCGTGCTCGACCAATTGCCCAAGCTGTTGGGCACGCACATCGACAAAGGCGGCTTCCTGCATAATCTGGTGGCCACGGTCCAGAGCGTCGGCCATGCCTCGCTGCCGACCGTGGCGGTCGGTGTGTTCATGGTCCTGCTGCTGGTGGGCATGAAGCGTTTTACGCCCCGGCTGCCCGCACCTTTGATTGCGGTGGCGCTTGGCATCATCGGCATGAGCCTGTTTGGCCTGGAGCGCTTTGGTGTGTCCGCCGTGGGCGTGGTGCCGATCGGATTGCCCGCACCGACCCTGCCGGTTTGGTCGATGGCCGAAACCCTGTGGTCCTCGGCGATGGGTATCGCGCTGATGAGTTTCACCGAAACCATCGCGGCGGGGCGCGCTTTCGCCCGCAGTGACGAGCCCGCGCCACAACCGAATCGGGAACTGCTGGCCACAGGCGTTGCCAACATCGGTGGCGCGTTTCTCGGGGCCATGGTCGCCGGTGGCGGGACCACCCAGACGGCAGTGAACCGCCTGGCCGGCGCCCGTTCGCAACTGGCCGCACTGGTCACCGCCGCACTGGCGCTGGGCACTTGCCTGCTGCTGGCACCGCTCATTGGCCTGATGCCCAACGCCACGCTCGCCGCCGTAGTGATCGTGTATTCGGTGGGCCTGATCGAACCGGCGCAATTTCGCGAAATCCTGTCGGTTCGCCGTACCGAATTTGCCTGGGCCGTGGTGGCCATGATCGGCGTGATGCTGCTGGGCACGCTGCAAGGAATCGTCGTGGCGATTATCGTCTCGTTGCTGGCCCTGGCCTACCAGGTCTCCGACCCGCCCGTGCACGTACTTGGACGCAAGCCCGGTACCAACGTCTATCGTCCGCAGGCCACCGACAACGAAGACGACGAACACTTTGACGGATTGCTGTTGCTCAGGCCCGAAGGACGGGTGTTCTTCGCCAATGCCGAGCGCATCGCCGACAAGATCCGGCCGCTGATTGACGTGGCGAATCCCAAGGTCGTGGTCCTGGACCTGCGCAGTGTGTTCGACCTGGAATACACCGCGCTGAAAATGCTCACCGGCGCGGAGCAGCGCATGAGTGAGAAAGGCATTTCACTGTGGCTGGTGGGCATGAGTCCGGGCGTATGGGACATGGTCATCAAGGCACCCCTGGGCCATGTGCTGGGCGAGGCGCGCATGTTCCTGAACCTGGAACAGGCGGTTGAACATTATCAGCGCAGTCGACGCGCAATGAACGCGGCCGGGGGCACTCCGGACGCTATGTGACGCATTGAAGGAGGTAACGGGCATGGCAAAGAAGAAGGCGGCAACCAAAAGCAAACCGGTCGAAAGCGGCAAGCTCAAGAACAAGGATTATCTCGAGGAACTGGCGCGGCTGCATGTCGAGATGGTCAAGCTGCAGGAGTGGGTGCAGCACTCGGGCGCCAAGGTCTGCATTGTCTTTGAGGGCCGTGATGGCGCCGGCAAGGGCGGGACAATCAAGGCGTTGACCGAACGGGTCAGTCCGCGGGTGTTCCGGGTGATGGCGCTGCCGGCACCGACCGAGCGGGAAAAAAGCCAGATGTATGTACAACGTTATCTGCCGCACCTGCCGGCGGCCGGTGAAGTGGTGATCTTCGATCGCAGCTGGTACAACCGCGCCGGTGTCGAGCGGGTCATGGGGTTCTGCAGCGACGAGCAGGTGCACACCTTTCTCACCGGGGTGCCGCGCGTCGAGCAGGCACTGGTCGAATCGGGAATCATCCTGATCAAATACTGGCTTGAAGTGAGTCAGGAGGAGCAGACCCGACGCCTCAAGTCGCGTATCACCGACGGGCGCAAGATCTGGAAGCTGTCACCCATGGACCTCAAGTCCTATAACCGCTGGTACGACTACTCCCGTGCCCGGGACGACATGTTCAAATTCACCGACACCGAATTCGCCCCGTGGCGGGTCGCCAACTCGAATGACAAGCGACGGGCGCGACTGAACATCATCAGTGATGTGCTGAACAGTATTCCTTATGAAGAAATACCGCGGGCAAAAGTGAAACTGCCCAAACGCCAAAGTCCCGGAAACTATCGGGATCCGAACTATCCGTTCAAGTACATCCCGGAAAAATTCTGATCGATGCATTGGGCAGGAGCCGGCCCACGCCAGCTCCTGCTGCATGCCATCAGGCCTTGATCACGTACCCATACGCCCGGGTACGCCCGCCTTCCTGCTTCAGGTACACACCCTGCAGCTCCGGCGTGAAGCCGGGCAAGCGGTTGATGCCTTCTTCCAGGGCCAGGAAGTACTTGAGCACCGCGCCGCCCCAGATTTCACCCGGCACCACGCACAGCACCCCCGGCGGATAAGGCAACGCACCCTCGGCCGCAATGCGCCCGTCGGCATCCGCCAGCGCCACCAGTTCGACGTTGCCGCGGATGTACTCGATTTGCGCTTGCTGCGGGTTCATGGCCTTTTTCGGGAAGTGTTCCTTGCGGAACATGTCCTTCTGCAACTGCTGCACATTGTGGTGGCGGTACAGGTCGTGCATTTCCTGGCAGAGCTGGCGAATGGTGTAGTTGCGATAACGTTCCTGATGCTGCGCGTAGATGGCCGGCAACACCCGGCTCATCGGCGCGTCATCGCTGATGAAGCGTTCGAAACGGGCGATCTGCGCGGCCAGGTGGGTCATCTTCGCCCAGTCTTCGGCCGGGGTGAGCAGGAACAGGATGGAGTTGAGGTCGCATTTTTCCGGAACGATGCCGTTCTCGCGCAGGAAGTTGGCCAGGATACCGGCGTGAATGCCGAAGTCGGTGTAGCTGCCATCCACCGGGTCGATGCCCGGCGTGGTGAACAGCAACTTGCACGGGTCGATGAAGTACTGCTTCTCGGCGTAGCCGGCAAAGGCGTGCCAGCGGTCCTTGGGGTGGAACTCGAAGAAGCGGATGTCATTGGCAATGTCTTCGGTTGGATAGTCTTCCCAGGCGCGCCCTTCAATGGTATCCGGCACGAACGGTCGGACCATGGTGCAGGCTTCGAGGATCAACTTGCGCGCCTCGATGCCGAACTTCACGCAGTCTTCCCACAGGCGTAGGCCGCTGCGGCCCGAGTGAATGCGCGCATTCACATCCAGCGAAGCGAACAGCGGGTAGAAGGGGCTGGTGGACGCCTGGGCCATGAACGCGTTGTTGAGCCGGTGATGGTTGCAATAGCGCGCCTGGCCTTTGATGTGGCGGTCCTTCTTGTGCACCTGGGAGGCCTGGGAAAAACCGGCCTGCTGTTTGTGCACCGACTGGGTGACGAAGATGCCCGGGTCGTTCTCGTTGAGGTCGAGCAGCAGCGGCGAGCAGTCCTTCATCATCGGGATGAACTGCTCGTAGCCGACCCACGCCGAGTCGAACAGGATGTAGTCACACAGCTTGCCGATGCGGTCGACGACTTGCCGGGCGTTGTAGACGGTGCCGTCATAGGTGCCCAGTTGAATGATCGCCAGGCGGAACGGCCGTGGCAGTTGCGCCTTGTCCGGGGCGACTTCGGCGATCAGTTCGCGCAGATAGTCTTCGTCGAAACAGTGGGCGTCGATGCCGCCGATGAAGCCGTAGGGGTTGCGCGCGGTTTCCAGATACACCGGCGTGGCGCCGGCCTGCAACAGCGCGCCCTGGTGGTTGGATTTGTGGTTGTTGCGGTCGAACAGCACCAGATCGCCGGGGGTCAACAGGGCGTTGGTCACCACCTTGTTCGACGCCGAGGTGCCGTTGAGCACGAAGTAGGTCTTGTCGGCGTTGAACACCTGCGCGGCGTGTTTCTGCGCCAGCAGCGCCGGGCCTTCGTGGATCAGCAGGTCGCCGAGCTTGACGTCGGCGTTGCACATGTCGGCGCGAAACAGCGTCTCGCCGAAGAAATCGAAAAACTGTCGCCCCGCCGGATGCTTGCGAAAGAACTGGCCGCCCTGGTGACCGGGGCAGGCAAAGGTTGCGTTGGCCGCCTCGGTGTACCGTTTGAGCGAATCGAAGAAGGGCGGCAGCAGGCTTTCTTCATAGGCTTTGGCCGCTGTCTCCAGTTGGTT
Source organism: Pseudomonas sp. PDM30 (assembly GCF_019218985.1). NCBI lineage: Bacteria > Pseudomonadati > Pseudomonadota > Gammaproteobacteria > Pseudomonadales > Pseudomonadaceae > Pseudomonas > Pseudomonas sp. PDM30. Next base: position 195,176 of record NZ_JAHUWM010000009.1, on the reverse strand, counting down.
GCCATGGTATTCGACGTTACTGGGGGACAGGTCGAAGATGCCGTTCACCTGCAGCAGCACGTCATTGAGGTGTTTGTAGACCTCCCGGGGGCGGGTGCTGGTGCCGGGGGACGGCACCAGGAAAATCGGCACATCAAAACCGGTGCGCTGAATGACGTCCAACGCTCCAGCCAACACATCATTGACCGACACCACGGCCACGGCGACGTCGGTGAAGTCGGTTTGACTGAGCGGGACTACCTCCCGGGCGTTCAGGAAACATTCGGAGGCGCCATCACTGGCGGCGATTTTCAGAGCTTTCATGGGTGGTGTCTCCTGGCGGGCACTCAATTGTCCGCAGCTTTTTTAGAGATCAACTTCCGGAGGAGTCTTCCAGTTCCCCTGATCGGAAATCGTGTCACCACTGGTTATAGAGCATATTTCTGATCTGTCAGGCGTTTTACCGCGACCTTGCACAACTTGACGTCTCACGACCTGTCGGTCAGGCGTGAACCAGCGCAATCGTGAACGAGACCACGATCATGCACGCAAAAGCAAAATTGATATTCATGAGGTTTCCATCCGAAACATGAGTGACGGCGCCATCTTGAACAGGTCACAGCAAAATAAAAAATTCGGCGTAATGATTTGAAAGATCGAAAAAAATGATACTTGGAGGTGTTTGCCCGGCCGCCCGTTTGTGTTTGTCCCGTGCTTTGGCTAATCTCGCCGAAGAGCGCAATTTCACGCATAAACGGGCAAAAACATGCACGACAACCATTCCGCTGCCGAACTTCCATCCGTACGCCGGCAAAAAATCCTGTTGATCCTCGAACGAGACGGCAAGGTCATGGCCTCGGAGTTGAGCCAGCATTTCGCGGTGTCCGAAGACACCATCCGCCGGGATCTGGCGGAACTGGCCAGTGTCGGCCTGGTGCAGCGGGTACACGGCGGGGCGTTGCCGCGTCCCAAGGACACGGGCAAGGACTATTTCACCCGGATCAGTGAAACCGATGAGGTGAAAACCCATCTGGCGCAACTGGCTGCGCGACGGGTGCAAGACGGTCAGATCGTAGTGTTCGATTCCGGCACTACCACCTTGCAGATCGCGCGTTCGCTGCCGGCGGACATCGCCATTACCGCGATCACCGCGTCGCCGATGACCGCCATCACCTTGTCCGAATACAAAGGCATCAAGGTGATTCTGGCGGGCGGCCAGCTCAACCCGGCGACGATGTCGGCCAGCGGCCACGAAACCCTGCGGCTGCTGGCGGGCATCAAGGCCGATCTGCTGTTTACCGGGGTTTGCGCGATTCACCCGCAGGTGGGCTTGAGCTCACTGCATTTTGATGAGGTGCCGGTGAAACAGGCGATGCTCGACTGTGCCTCTCACGTGATTGCCGTCACCACGGCGGACAAACTCGGGGCGGTGGAACCCTTTGTCGTCGCGCCTTGCAACCGCGTGCACACGCTGATTACCGAACGGCATGTGGCGTCTGGCAATGTTGAAGATTACCGGGCGCTGGGGATCGAGGTGGTGCAGGCTTGAGTGGGTCTTTGTGGGAGCGAGCTTGCTCGCGATGGCGTACTTTCAGCCGACATCACTGCTGAATGAGACACCGCCATCGCGAGCAGGCTCGCTCCTACAGGAATCGATGTCGACCACAAATCTCCAGGCCAGCACAAACAACATCCATGTTGAATGTATTGGCCAGTAACCTCAGCGCAGTCGCTCAAGCATCTGGTAGTACCACATGCCGGCGGCGAGCATCGGGTTGCCGAGCAGGTCGCCCATGGGCACGCGGATATGCTGGCAGGCGGCGAAGGTGTCGAACTGTTCCAGTTTTCCTGTGATCGCACGGCCCATGATTTCGCCCATGATGTGGGTGGTGGCGATGCCGTGGCCGGAGTAGCCCTGGCAATACCAGACGTTGTCCGACAGCTTGCCCAGTTGTGGGATGCGGTTGATCACGATGCCCATCGCGCAGCTCCACTGGTAATCGATGGCCACGCCTTTGAGCGCCGGGAAGGTCTGCTCGATGCACGGACGCAGCTCGGCGGCGATGTTCCGCGAATCCTTGCCGCTGTAGTTGGCGCCGCCCCCGAACAACAGGCGACCGTCAGCGGTGAGGCGGTAGTAATCGAGCACGAAGCGGCAGTCATAGACCGCCAGGTCTTCGGGGTTGATCTGCCTGGCCAGATCGCCCAGCGGCGCAGTGGTGACGATGCCGCCCATGGCCGGGAAAATCTTGCCCTTGAGCTTGCCCGGTTCCAGCTTGTGGTAGACGTCGCCGGCCAGCAGCACCTGGTTGGCGTCGATGTGTCCGTGGGCGGTGCGCACTCCAGGCGTGTCCCCGTGGATGATCTCCAGCACTTCGCTGTTCTCGAAGATCAACGCATCGAGGCTTTCGGCTGCGCGGGCCTCGCCGATGCACAGGTTGAGCGGGTGCAGGTGCATGTTGCGGGTGTTCTTGATCGCGCCGTGGTAGAGGTCGCTTTGCAGCAGATCGCGCACCTGGTTGCGGTCGAGCAGGCTGACCTCGTCGCCCATGCCACGGTGCACCGCCTCTTCGTAATCCTTGCGCAAGCCGGCCATGTGCGCGGGTTTGTATGCGGCGTGCAGGTGGCCGTGCTTGAGGTCGCAGGCGATGCCGTATTTTTCCACGCGCTGCCGGATGATCTGGTGCCCGCGCCAGCGCAGGTTCCAGATGAAATCATCGACTTCATCACCAATGGTGCGGCGCATCTGTTTGCGCATGGCTTCATCGCCCGACAGGCTGCCGGTGACCTGGCCGCCATTGCGCCCGGTGGCGCCCCAGCCGATCTTGTGGCTTTCGACGATGGCGACCTTCAGGCCTTTTTCCGCCAGCTCGACGGCGGTGGCCACACCGGTGAATCCGCCGCCGATGATCACTACGTCAACCCGGTGCCGGCCTTGCAGCGTCGGGTAATCGGTGTCCTGGTTGAGGGTGGCGGTGTAGTAGGAATTGCAACGTTGAGTCATGTCGGTGTCCAGGCAGAATTGGGAGAAACCAATGCCGGTCAGGTGAGCACAGTCATTGTGGGAGCGGGCTTGCTCGCGAAGAGGCCCGCACATCCAGCACTTGAGGTGACTGACACACCGCTTTCGCGAGCAAGCCCGCTCCCACAGGTTCTGTGTATGGCTGAGCAGGGTTCACGCGTACCGGGATAGCGAAGGAGGGGGCTCGCCGATCAGGCGAGCAGGGCGCTATCCGGCGGACGTGCGGAGTGACGCAGTTTGGAGCGGCGCAGGGCCATGGGCAGGTTGACGATGCGCTTCATGCAATGCCGTCCACGGCCAGCAGCGAGGTGGCCTGGATCGAGAGGTTCAGCAGGTGCTGTTCTGACGGCAAAGTACGCATGGCGCAGGTTTCCGGCGGCGGAAATCGTCGGTGGCCAGTAGCACAAGCCATCCGGGGGATGGCTGGATACTAGGGAGGATTGCGGCGCGTGTAAATGTTTGATTCAGAACATCAGGTGCACACCCAGGCCGATCAACCCGCAGCCGATCAACACCTCGATCACCCCGCGCTTGAATCCAAGCAATGCAACGCCCGCGACTATCGCGATCAGCAGCGAAGGCCAGTCCAGTGCTCCTTCGAAGCCTTTGGGCCACAGCACGTGGTAGGCAAAAAAACAGGCCAGGTTGAGAATCACGCCCACCACGGCGGCCGTAATGGCCGTCAGTGGCGCGGTGAACTTGAGTTCGTTGTGCGTCGATTCCACCAACGGCCCGCCCGCGAGGATGAACAGGAACGAGGGCAGGAAGGTGAACCAGGTCACCAGCGTCGCGGCGATGGCGCCGGCAACGAAGGCCTGATCCGGGCCGAAGACCTGATGCACGTAGGCGCCGATAAAACCGACGAAGGCGACAACCATGATCAACGGACCCGGCGTGGTTTCACCGAGCGCCAGGCCGTCGATCATCTGCGTCGGCGTCAGCCATCCGTAGTGGCCGACCGCGCCCTGGTAGACGTACGGCAACACCGCGTAGGCGCCGCCAAAGGTCAGCAGCGCGGCCTTGGTGAAGAACCAGGCCATCTGGGTCAGCGTGCCTTCCCAGCCGAACAACGCGGTGAGCATGGCCATGGGCAGTGTCCACAAGATCGCACCGATCACGGCCAGACGCGCCAGTTTCCAGCCACTGAAGCGGGCGTGTCCGGGGGTTGGGGTGTCGTCGTCGATCACTGCCGGGCCGTAGGAGCGTTTCGCAGCGCTGTGGCCACCGGTCCTGAATTTTTCCGGTGCCAGTCGCCCGCCGAAATAACCGATGACCGCCGCACCGAGCACGATCAACGGAAACGGCACATTGAGCACGAAGATGGCCACGAAGGACGCGGCGGCGATGCCCCATAACCAGCCGTTCTTCAGCGCCCGCGAGCCGATCCGGTGAGCCGCCTGCACCACGATTGCCGTGACCGCAGGCTTGATCCCGTAGAACAGTCCGGCGACCACGGGCACGTCACCAAAGGCGATGTATACCCAGGACAGCGCAATCAGGATGAACAGCGACGGCAATACAAACAGCACGCCAGCGATCACACCGCCCCAGGTCCGGTGCATCAGCCAGCCGATGTAGGTCGCCAACTGCTGAGCCTCTGGCCCGGGCAGCAACATGCAGTAGTTGAGGGCATGCAGAAAGCGCCGCTCGGAGATCCAGCGCCGGCGTTCGACCAGCTCCTGATGCATGATCGAAATCTGCCCCGCCGGCCCGCCGAAACTGATGAAACCAAGCTTGAGCCAGAACAGGAAGGCCTCGCGCAGGCTGATGGACCGGGGTTGCAGTACATCCTGTTGCGTGATCGGGGAGGGCGTGGGGCTCAAGCGGAAACTCCTTGTGCAGAAAAGCTTTGAGCCGATGACTGTAGCTAGGCCGGAGCGCGTTGCATAGCCGCCTCATGTGGCCTATCTGCCCAGCGCTCGACGGCTGACCGGTCGCTGTCACGGGCATCGACCCAGCGTGCGCCGGACGCCACGTCTTCGCGTTTCCAGAACGGCGCGTCGGTTTTCAGGTAGTCCATGATGAATGCACAGGCTTCGAAAGCGGCTTGACGATGGGGGCTGCTGACGCCGACAAACACGATCGGCTCGCTGATCGACAACGGGCCGATCCGATGCACGATCTGCACGGCGTTCAATGGCCATCGGGCCCTGGCATTGTCGACGATTTTTTGCAGCGAACGTTCGGTCATGCCCGGGTAGTGCTCCAGAAACAACCCGCTGACCGCCTCACCCTGACTGATGTCGCGCACATAGCCGACGAAGTTGACCACGGCACCCACCCCCGGATCGTTTGCCTGCAGGCTGTCGATCAGCCGGCCGACGTCGAACATTTCACGCTGGACCCGAACCGACATGTCTCAACCCCCGGTGACCGGTGGAAAAAAGGCGATCTCGTCATAGTCCTCGATCACCCGGTCTGGATGGCACAGCTCCTGGTTCAGCGCACACATCAGGTTGCTTTCACCCAGCACATGGCTCCACACCTCACCGCGAGCCATCAGCAGTCGGCGCACGTCCTCGATGGTCTTGAGGCTGTCGGTCAGGGGCAGTTTTTCACCGCCCAGGTTGAGCTGCTCGCGGTAACGGGCGAAGTAATTGATCAGGATCATTGCGCGTCCTCGAACTTGAAGTGACCGGAGCGGCCACCTTGTTTACTCAGCAGGCGGATGTCATCGATGACCATGCCCCGGTCTACCGCCTTGCACATGTCATAGAGGGTCAGCGCCGCCACGCTGACGGCGGTCAGGGCTTCGAGTTCGACCCCGGTCTGGCCCTCGACGCGGCACGTACTGAGGATTTTCACGCTGTCCGGAGTGCAGGCCTTGAGTTCGACGTGGATCGAACTGAGCAGAAGGGTGTGGCACAGCGGGATCAGCTCATGGGTTTTCTTTGCCGCCATGATTCCGGCGATCCGCGCCACGGCAAATACGTCGCCCTTGGGGTGGCCGTCGCTTTGAATCAGCTTCAGGGTTTCCGGGCGCATCCGCACCCAGGCCTGGGCCTGGGCTTCACGCAGCGTCGAGGTTTTTTCGCTGACATCGACCATGTTGGCGCGACCCTGGCTGTCGAGGTGGGTCAGGCCATCGTGCGATGCATCTGAAATGTCTGTCATGGGAGGTTCCTGCGCTTGCCAGCGCGGTGATCAGGTGAAGGCATCATGCCGGACTGTAAATGCGTGGTGCGTTGCGGTGGGGGATGTGAATCAGGTTGAGGCGATGTTTGATTGCCCATTGCACGGTCAGGGCGGTGGGTGCCGACAGACTGACCAGCGTGCCGAGCCTGGCCCTGACGGCCTTGTGGATCAGTTCGAGGCTGCAACGGCTGGTGACCACGGTGAAGCCGCAACGGCTGTCGATGCCGGCGTGTTGCAGGGCACCGATCAACTTGTCCAGCGCGTTGTGGCGGCCAATGTCTTCGCGGCAGATCAGCGCGTTGCCTTGGGGGTCGAAGTACAGCGCCGCGTGCAGCGCACCGCTGCTGCGGGCCATTTGTTGGGCCTGTTCGATGCGGTTGCGGATGTCGATGAAATGCTCGGCGGGCGGCAGGGCAACCGACTCGAGAATCTGCAGTTTCGGCAGGGCCTGCTCCAGCGCTTCCACACCGCACAGCCCGCAGCCACTGGTGCCGGCCATTTGCCGACGATGGTTCTTCAGCGCCCAGAATGCGCGGCTGGAGATCTGCACGTCGGCTTGAACGGCCTGGTCGAATCGGGTGAGGCGCAAGTCGTAGATTTCACTCTGGTCCTCAACGATGTCGTTGCTGACGCTGAAGCCACGGATGAAATCTTCGAGGTTGCCCGGCGACACCATCATCACCGCCTGACTCAGACCGTTGTACGTGATTGCCAGGGCAATCTCTGATGCCAGCGCCGCCTGACAGACTGACGCGGCGTTGTCGTACTCGCGAAAGTTCACACTCAACGGTTGGGGCGCGGGGGCATTGGTGTCGCTTCGAACATCGGCTTGTTCAACTTGGCACAACATGAAAAGAACCTCGAAGCGCTGAATTAAGTTCAGGCTACGGGTAACTTTAAACAGCGTCCAATCGCTTGTTCCGATGTGCCGATTGGTGATGTCTATCAAACTGGGCAAACATGTCCGGTTCGGTTTTATATAAAGCCGAAACTTGATCAGTCAGTCCGGCTGAATAACGTTCGTGCTTCGGCGAAACACTTTTCGGCAATCGCCGAACGCGGTTCGGTCTTGCGCATCACCAGGCCCAGGGGCGCGAGTACGCTGGCATCCGGCAATTCGATGAACGCCAGGTGTTCGATGGGCTCTTCCAGGCCACTGTCCAGCGGCATGATCGCGCAGCAGAAACCCTCGTGAATCGCCTGCAGCAACTGGTAAGTCGAATCGCTTTCCAGGATCGGCTGCGGGTCCAGTCCGCGGCTGCGAAAGCTCAGGTCGATGGATTTGCGGTAGTGCATGCCGTTGCTGAGCATCCCCAGCGGCAGCTCGGCGGCGTCCTCCCAGCTCATTTGCGTGCCGTCGAAATGGAAGTGGCGATTGTCGTACAGCAGGCCGACGCGGGTTTCGCCGATCTCGAAAAACTCGAAATAGCTCGGGTTGACGTGATCGAGGTAGCACACGCCCAGGTCCAGCTGATTGTTGCCAAGGCCCTCGATGATCTGGTCGGAACTCAAGGACGACAGGCTGTACTTGAGCTCGGGAAAGCTGCGGGACAGGCCCTGGATGTAGGTGACCGGGTTGAAGCTGCTGAGGGGGACCAGCCCCAGGCGCAGGTTGCCCACGAGCTGGCCCCGGCACGCGGCGGCCTCGGCGAAGAGCCCGTCGTGGGCGGCCAGCAGGGTCCTGGCCCACGCCAGCACCCGTTCGCCGGCCTCGGTAAAACCCTCGAAGCGCTGGCCTCGGGTGACCAGCACCAGGTCCAGTTCATCCTCCAGGTTGCGCAGGCGCATCGACAGCGTGGGCTGGGTGATGTGGCAGCGTGCGGCCGCCTGGCCGAAGTGGCGGGTCTGCTCCAGGGCGATCAGGAACTTGAGTTGTTTGATGTCCATGACGGCACCTGCTGGCGGGGGAGTGAAGGGTTAAGTATTGACTCAGGTGCGCAAGACACAAGGCGAGGCAGAAATCGTGAGCCGAGACGATCTCATTGTCTTCGGTGTGCGTCCAATCACTGTTATCTAAGGTGTTATCGACGGGCTCTATCATTGCTGTTGTTTCTGGTCTTTTTATATTGATAGATTGGCTCGATAGTCTGGTTGGTTAGAGTGATTAGACACGGCTTGAATTATCGAATTAGTCTCCGGAAGTCATTTAATCAATATCTGCCGGAGAACCCCATGAGCGTCAAACCGGATGCATTGTTTATACCCCTGAATATTGCCGTGTTGACTGTTAGCGATACCCGCGAATATGCCAATGACACTTCCGGCCAATTACTCGTCAGTCGTTTGCTGGAAGCCGGCCACACCCTCAGCGAGCGCAACCTGCTCAAGGACGACCTGTACAAGATCCGCGCGCAGGTGGCGAACTGGATTGCCGACGACGGTATCCAGGTGGTGCTGATCACGGGCGGCACCGGGTTTACCGGCCGCGACAGCACACCTGAGGCAGTGGCCTGTTTGCTGGATAAACAGATCGAAGGCTTCGGTGAGCTGTTCCGGGCGATTTCGATCCTCGACATCGGCACCTCGACGGTGCAGAGCCGGGCATTGGCCGGGCTGGCCAATGGCACGCTGGTCTGCTGCCTGCCGGGTTCCACGGGTGCCTGCCGCACCGCGTGGGAAGGCATCCTCGCCGAGCAACTCGACGCGCGCCACCGGCCGTGCAATTTCGTACCGCACCTCAAGCCTATGCAGGCTTGCGGGACGCGCGGATGAGCTATTCACCCTTGATGCCGGTGGAGGATGCCATCGAAAGGTTGCTGACAATGGCCGAGGCACAGTGGATTGAAGACAGTGAAGCGGTGCCGCTCAGTGCCGCACGGCAACGGGTGTTGGCCAATGACCTGGTGGCGACCCTCGACCTGCCGCCGTGGCCGAACAGCGCCATTGACGGCTATGCCCTGAATGTCGACGGTTGGGACGGGGCACCGCTGACCGTGTCGCAACAGGTATTTGCCGGTCACGCCCCCCAAGCACTGGCACCGGGAACCTGCGCGCGCATCTTCACCGGCGCCCCGGTTCCGCCGGGTGCCAACGGCGTGGAGATGCAGGAGAACACGCAAGTACTGGATGACGGACGTATCCGCTTCAAGCAGCCATTGAGCGCCGGCAGCAACATCCGCCCGCAAGGTCAGGAGAACCGCGTCGGCGATGTGCTGCTGCGCGCCGGCAAGCGCCTCGGTCCGTTCGAACTGGCGGTCGCGGCAGCGCAGGGCTGCACCCATGTGCAGGTCGTGCGGCGACCACGGGTGGCGTTGCTGTCCACCGGCGATGAACTGGTCGATCCGGGCACACCGCTCAAGCCCGGCAGCATCTACAACAGCAACCGCACATTGTTGAGCCATTGGTTGAATGCGTTGGGTTGCGAGGTCATCGAGGCCGGCATTCTCCCCGACGAGCCACGCCAGACGCGACTCAAACTCGAACAACTGCAACACACGGCGGACCTGATGCTCAGCACGGGCGGCGTGTCCACCGGTGACGCCGACTGCCTCGGCCAGGTACTGCGCGAGTGCGGCAAGCCGTTGCTGTGGAAGCTCTCGATCAAACCCGGCAAGCCATTGACCGTGGGCCACTTCGGCCGCGTGCCGGTGATTGGCCTGCCGGGCAATCCGACCTCGGCGTTGGTCACTTTCGGTCTGTTGGCCCGGGTTTATCTGTTGCGGATTCAGGGTGTCGAAGACGTCGAGCCTTTGAGCTTTCCGGTGAGTGTCGGCTTTGCCTGGCCCAAACCCGGAAGCCGCCGCGAGTACCTGCGAGCGAAACTCGAAGCCGGTCGCGCGGTGCTCTATCCGAACCAGAGTTCCGGCGTATTGCTGGGCGCATCCTGGGCCGATGGGCTGGTGGAAGTGCCGGAAGGCTGCACACTGGAAGCGGGCGACACGGCGCGGTTTATTCCCTTCAGCGAGCTGTTCTGAATTCCGCAAACAAACTGTGGGAGCGAGCTTGCTCGCGATGAGGCTGGCAAATCCAACAGAGATGTTGGCAGGCAGACCGCTATCGCGAGCAAGCTCGCTCCCACAGTTTTGATCTTCAGTGAATGTCAACCTTGCGGCCGGCCACAATCCCTGTGGGAGCGAGCTTGCTTGCGATGAGGCCGGCAAATCCAACAGAGATGTTGGCAGGCAGACCGCTATCGCGAACAAGCTCGCTCCCACAGAATTTGTGTGTTTCCTGAGTCTCAGTTCAACACAAAATCCACCGGCTCCAGTTGCGGTGGCAGTTCCGTCACACCCAGGGCCGCCAGTACATCGCGCTCGATATTGCGCACGATGGCATCGGTGGGCAGGTCGTTTTCGTCGCGGCCGAAGGGGTCTTCCAGTTCATCGGCAATCGCATCCAGGCCGAAAAAGGTGTAGCTGACAATCGCGGTGAAAATCGGTGTCAGCCAGCCCAGGGGTTCGGCCATGGCAAACGGCAAGAGGATGCAGAACAGGTAGATGGTGCGGTGCAGCAGCAGGGTGTAGGGAAAGGGTAGCGGGGTGTTCTTGATCCGTTCACAGACGGCCTGGGCATGGGTCAGGCTGGTCAAATGGTTGGCCATGAGCGTGTAGCGCCAGTCGTTGATCGCCCCGGACTCGTTGAGTGACGAGCACTGTTGACCGACCTGCATCAGTATCTGCCCGCTGATGTCCGTGGTGTTGCCCTTGGGCATCGGGTGCAGCCAGTCGCCACTGGCGGCCATTTCGTTTTCCTGGCGCAGGCGCGCGTTGAGGGCATGGGCGAAGCCGCAGAGGTTGCTGAGGATCGTGTGGCGCTCAGCGGTGTCCTTGATCGCCAGGGTTTCACGAATCATCGAGCGGATCTCCACGATCACATCGCCCCAGGCCTTGCGCGCTTCATACCAGCGGTCGTAGCAGGCGTTGTTGCGAAAGCTCATGAAGATCGACAGCGACAAACCCAGCAGCGTGAAGGGCGTGGCGCTGACCTTGGAAAAGTAGCTGGGATGCAAGGTTTCGATGAGCACGATGGCCGAGGCGAGCAGTGTCACCATCAGGCTGCGCCAGGCGATGCGTTTGGCAATCGAACCCTTGAGGGACGTCAGCACGCCGATCAGGTTGGGTTTGGGTCTCACGATCATGGGTTTCAGCCGCCCGTCATGTTCATGAAGCGAATGACCTGGACATCGTCGTTCACTTCGAAGTTGTGTCGATAAGGCTTGAGTTTCATCGCCTCGATAATGGCTTTTTCCAGGCGCTCGGGCTGTCCGGGGTGGCTGCGCAAGACCGCCTTGAGATCCACGGAGTGCTCATTGCCCAGGCACAGCAGCAGACGTCCCTCCACGGTCAGCCGCACCCGATTGCAGGTGCCGCAAAAGTTGTGGCTGTGGGGTGAGATGAACCCCAGGCGAATCTGCGGCGCCTCGGCCAGGCGCCAGTAGCGCGACGGACCCTGGGTCGACTCGGCGGAATCAATCAAAGTGTAGCGTTCGGCAATGCGTTCGCGGACCTGGCTACTTGCGAAAAACGATTCGGCGCGGCTGTGCTCGTCGATGGTGCCCAACGGCATTTCCTCGATGAAGGAGATGTCGAGGTTACGGTCGATGGCGAAGCTCACCAGATCATTGATCTCATGGTCGTTGCGACCTTTCATCACCACGCAATTGAGCTTGGTGTTGCGAAATCCCGCCTGGTTGGCCGCGTCGATGCCTTTGATCACCTGCGCCAGGTCACCGGTGCGGGTCAGTTCGCGAAAACGTTGCGGGTCCAGGCAATCGAGACTGATGTTGAGGCGCTTGACCCCGGCTTCGAACAACGGCCCGGCCAGTTTGGCCAGCTGCGAACCGTTGGTGGTCATGCACAGTTCACGCAGGCCGGGCAGGGCGGCGATCTTCGCGCACAACTGCACCACGCCCGGACGGATCAGCGGCTCGCCACCGGTCAGGCGGATCTTGCGGGTGCCCAGCGCCACGAAGCTTTGTGCCAACTGATAAATCTCTTCCAGCGTCAGCACCCGTTGGCGCGGCAGAAACTGCATGTCCTCGGCCATGCAATACACGCAACGGAAATCGCAGCGGTCGGTGACCGACATCCGCAGATAGTCCACGCGCCGGGAAAACCCATCGATCAAGACTTGTTCTGACATGACACCCTCGCTTGGCACGCATTGAATGAATGTTCCGTGTAGGAGCGAGCTCTGCTCGCGATGGTCGTTAACGATTACGCGTGCTTGCTGGTTGAACACGGTGCTCTTGAATCCATCGCGAGCAGAGCTCGCTCCTACAGAAATTGCGCCGATAACGGATTTATTGAGCGCAGGTGTAGGAGCGCTGAAAACGGATTTGTTGTGCGCAGGCTAAGAGCAACTTGTCGGCCCGTCCAATCACTATTAGTAACCGGTTGATCGAGTGCATCTATGATGGATTAAGTTGCAGCCTTAACGGCTGGTTAAATCTTATAAGCTATTGATAAAAAACAATAAATATCGATGATAAATATCCTCGATCATGTGGTCGTAAATAGCGATTAGACAATAATTATTCCCTGTTCATATGCTTTCTCCGTCAAACGATCAATGGCCTGAATCAGGTCACGGAGAAGTACCATGTCTCAAGTCGACCGCTACAAACCCTACAAAGGTGCCGCCGCTGGTTGGGGCGCGCTGATTGCTGTTACCAAAAACTGGCTGGGCAGTGAAAACGCGCTGAAGAATATTCGCGCCATGCTCAAGACCAACCAGAACGGCGGGTTCGATTGCCCCGGTTGTGCCTGGGGCGAGTCGCCGGAAAACGGCATGGTCAAGTTCTGCGAGAACGGCGCCAAGGCGGTTAACTGGGAAGCCACGGGCCGTTTGGTCGACCCGGCCTTCTTCAACAAATACAGTGTCTCGGCGCTGGCCGAGCAGAGCGATTACTGGCTGGAGTATCAGGGCCGCCTGACCCACCCGATGCGCTATGACGCGGCCACTGACCGTTACGTGGAAACCACCTGGGACGAAGCGTTCGCGCTGATCGCCCGGCACCTCAACGCGCTGGAATCGCCGGACCAGGCCGAGTTCTATACTTCGGGCCGGGCCAGCAACGAAGCCGCCTTTCTCTATCAGCTGTTCGTCCGGGCCTACGGTACCAACAACTTTCCGGACTGCTCCAACATGTGCCACGAAGCCAGCGCGGTGAGCATGATCGAAAGCCTCGGCGTGGGTAAAGGCACCGTGGTGTTCGACGACCTGGAACATGCCGATGCGATTTTCGTCATCGGTCAGAACCCCGGCACCAACCACCCGCGGATGCTTGAACCGTTGCGCGAAGCGGTCAAGCGCGGTGCCCAGGTGATCTGTATCAATCCACTCAAGGAGCGCGGGCTGGAGCGCTTCCAGCATCCACAGCACCCGATCGAAATGTTGATGAACGGCTCCGAGCCGACCAACACAGCCTACTTCCGCCCGGCACTGGGCGGCGACATGGCAGTCATGCGCGGCATGGTCAAGTTCCTGCTGCAGTGGGAGCGCGAAGCTCAGATCAGCGGCGGCGAACCGGTGTTCGACCATGAGTTCATCGCCGAACACACCTCGGGAATGGGCGCTTACCTGGGCGAAGTCGACGCAACCAGTTGGGAGCACATCGAGCAGCAGTCTGGCATGCCATTGGCGGACATCGAACTCGCCGCCCGCATGTACGCCCGGTCCAAGCGGGTGATCATGTGCTGGGCGATGGGTCTGACCCAGCACACGCACTCGGTGCCGACGCTGCAGGAAGTCATCAACCTGATGCTGCTGCGCGGCAACGTCGGCCGTCCCGGCGCAGGCCTGTCACCGGTTCGCGGTCACAGTAACGTGCAGGGCGACCGCACCATGGGTATCAACGAGCTGGCGCCCACCGATTTGCTCGATGCCCTGGAAAAACGCTTCTCCTTCAAGCCACCCCGCGAGCACGGTCACAACACCGTGATGGCGATTGGCGCGATGGAGCAGGGGCGTTCGAAAGTGTTTATCGCCCTGGGTGGCAACTTCGCCCAGGCCACCCCCGACACGCCACGTACCCACGCCGCGTTGCGTAAATGCGACCTCACCGTGCACATCGCCACCAAGCTTAACCGCAGCCATCTGGTCACCGGCCGTGAAGCGCTGATCCTGCCGTGCCTGGGCCGCACCGACATCGATATCCAGGCTGAAGGGCCGCAAGGCGTCACCGTGGAAGACACCTTCAGCATGATCCACATCTCCCACGGTCAACTGAAACCGAAGTCGAAACACCTGCGCTCCGAGCCTGCGATCATTGCCGGCATCGCCGCCGCGACACTGGGCAAGCACCCGATCGACTGGAACTGGGCCATCGGCGACTACGGTCGCATCCGCAACATGATTGCCGACACCATTCCCGGTTTCGAAGATTTCAACCAGCGCTTGCTGCATCCGGGCGGTTTCCACATGCCCAACGACGCGGCCAGGCGCATCTGGAAAACCGCCAGCGGCAAGGCCCAGTTCACGCCGAGCGTGCTGCCGGAGCACCTGATCAGCGAGGGCGTGCGCAACCTGACGGTCAAGCCACACCTGATTCTGCAGACCATGCGCTCCCACGATCAGTACAACACCACGCTGTATGGCCTGGATGACCGTTATCGCGGGGTGTACGGCATGCGCGACGTGGTGTTCGCCAACGAGCAGGACATTCGCCGGCTGGGTTTTGAGCCTGGGCAGAAGGTCGACCTGGTGGCGCTGTGGGACGACGAGCGCGAGCGTCGGGTCAGCGGTTTCACCCTGATCGCCTACGACATTCCGGCCGGTCAGGCAGCGGCGTACTACCCCGAGACCAACCCGCTGGTGCCGCTGGAAAGTTACGGTGACCGCACCTTCACCCCGACTTCCAAGTTCATCGCCATCCGGCTGGAGCAGGCGAAGGCCAGCAACCTGATTTCGACTTCCGCCGCGTAGCACCGGGGGCGGCCCGGTGCCGCTCACCTAACCCTTTCGACTTGTGTTGGCTGCAGGCCCCCGGCCTGACGGTGGCCCGGCCGTGTGCCGCCGTTTTTCAGCCGCAATGAGGATATCGACATGTTTAACCTGGAGGCACTGGACCTGGCGCGCATTCAATTCGCGTTCACGGTTTCGTTCCACATCATCTTTCCCGCCATCACCATCGGGCTGGCCAGTTTCCTGGCGGTGCTCGAAGGGCTTTGGCTGAAGACCCACAACGACACCTACCGCGATCTCTACCATTTCTGGTCGAAGATCTTCGCTGTCAACTTCGGCATGGGCGTGGTCTCGGGGTTGGTCATGGCCTACGAGTTCGGCACCAACTGGAGCCGTTTCTCCGACTTCGCCGGCAGCATCACCGGGCCGTTGCTGACCTATGAAGTGCTCACGGCGTTCTTCCTCGAGGCCGGTTTTCTCGGGGTCATGCTGTTTGGCTGGAACCGGGTAGGGCGCGGCTTGCACTTCTTCTCGACGGTCATGGTCGCCATCGGCACCCTGATTTCGACCTTCTGGATTCTTGCGTCCAACAGCTGGATGCAAACGCCCCAGGGCTTCGAGATCGTCGACGGTCGGGTGATGCCGCTGGACTGGCTGGCCATCGTGTTCAACCCGTCGTTCCCGTACCGCCTGGCGCACATGGCGATTGCCGCTTTCGTGGCCACCGCGTTCTTTGTCGGCTCGTCGGCGGCGTGGCACCTGCTGCGCGGCAACGACACCAAACAAGTGCGCAAGATGCTGTCGATGGCGTTGTGGATGGCCTTGATCGTCTGCCCGATCCAGGCAGTGGTGGGTGACGCCCACGGCTTGAACACCCTGGAACATCAACCGGCGAAGATCGCTGCCATCGAAGGGCACTGGGAAAACAACGGGAGCGAAGCGACGCCCCTGGTGCTGTTCGGCATCCCCGACATGCAGACCGAGAAAACCAGGTACGCCATCGAGATTCCGTACCTGGGCAGCCTGATCCTGACCCACAGCCTCGACAAGCAGATCCCGGCGCTCAAGAGCTTCCCGAAAGAGGACCGACCCAATGCGACGGTGGTCTTCTGGAGTTTCCGTGTCATGGCCGGGCTGGGCATGTTGATGGTGCTGGCCGGCGTGCTCGGCCTGGCCCTGCGCCGCAGCGGCGCCATCTACCGCAATCGCTGGTTCCTGCGCCTGATGTTGTGGATGGGGCCAAGTGGCCTGATCGCCATGCTGGCCGGGTGGATCACCACCGAAGTCGGGCGCCAGCCGTGGGTGGTGTATGGCCTGCTGCGTACCGCCGATGCCGCGTCCAATCACAGCGTCGCGCAGTTGAGCATCTCGCTGGCGCTGTTCGTGGTGATTTATTTCTCGGTGTTCACGGTGGGCATCGGCTACATGATGAAACTGGTCGGCAAAGGACCGCAGCCCCATCACGGGCATCCGGTCGACGGGCACTCCGATCAGCTGGTCACACCGCGCCGGCCGCTGTCCGCCGACGCTGAAATTCTCGAAACCGACGCCCGCGTCAATTGAAGGAAGGGAGTTGAGTCATGGGTATTCAAGGTATCGATTTATCGCTGATCTGGGGCGTGATCATCGCCTTCGGCGTGATGATGTACGTGATCATGGACGGCTTCGACCTGGGGTTGGGCATTCTGTTTCCGCTGATCCCGGATGCGAAGGAGCGCGATGTGATGATGAACACCGTGGCACCGGTCTGGGATGGCAACGAGACCTGGCTGGTGCTGGGCGGCGCGGCACTGTATGGCGCTTTCCCGCTGGCCTATTCGGTGATTCTGGAAGCGCTGTACCTGCCGCTGATCCTGATGTTGTGCGGCTTGATCTTTCGCGGTGTGGCGTTCGAGTTCCGTTTCAAGGCCAGCCCTGAAAAGCGTCATGTCTGGGACATGGCGTTCATCGGCGGTTCGCTGCTGGCGACCTTTTCCCAGGGCGTGGTGATCGGCACTTACATTGCCGGCATCCCGGTGGTCGATCGCCAGTTCGCCGGCGGTTCGCTGGACTGGCTGGCACCGTTTCCGCTGTTCTGCGGTGTCGGTCTGATCGTCGCTTATGCGCTGCTCGGCAGCACCTGGTTGCTGGTCAAGACCGAAGGCATGCTCGAATCGCGGATGCGCCTGTTCACCCGGCCCCTGGCCTGGCTGCTGTTGGCGGTGATCGGTGTGATCTGTGTGTGGACGCCCATCCTCCATCCGGAAATCGCCACGCGCTGGTTTGCCCATGCGCACCTGGGGGTGTTCGGTGGTCTGGCGGCGCTGGCTTTGCTGGCGATGTTCGGCCTGCTCAGGACCCTGCGCCAACGTCACACCCATTGGCCGTTCGCCTTCACCCTGATGCTGGTATTCCTCGGTTATATCGGCCTGGCGTTCAGCATCTGGCCGAACATCGTGCCGCCGTCGATCAGCCTGTGGGCAGCGGCGTCACCGCCAACCAGCCAGTTGTTCATCCTGATCGGCGCGCTGTTCATTCTGCCGATCATCCTGATGTACACGGTCTGGAGCTACTACGTGTTTCGCGGCAAAGTGAGGATTGGCGATGGCTACCATTGATTCTTGTGAACGGGCACCTTGGTACAAGCGACTTGGGTGGCTGGTGGTGATCTGGCTGGGCAGTGTGGTTGCGTTGGGAGTGGTGGCGGGGGGATTGAGGATGTTGATGCATGCGGCGGGGATGAGTAGCCACTGATGGCCAGTCATTAAGGAGTTCCAGTTCACGTTGATGCGTATGCATGGATTGGATTGGATTGGATTGGGTGAATATCCATTCCTGCGGTAACGACCACCTATGGTTCCGCTCTTACAGCGGGTCACTTGGAAAAGCGGAGCGCCACCCGGCCCCAAGTAACCAAGGGCTCTTGCCCCTGACGTTCGGTGCCTCGCTGTGGCTCGGCATGCCCTCGCTCCGGTCCTGCTCCGTGGGCCCGCCGCCATCGGCCATCCATGGCCGGCGGCGGCTAACCCGGCATCCATGCCGGGTTGCCCACTGCGCAGAGCCGGAACGAAGCCTCTCGAGGAGGCGTGCACCGCAACAGCAAAAGCGAGGCGGCCTATCGCAATTGAACTCGTTTCCCTGTAGGAGCGAGCCTGCTCGCGAAAAACGTCTGAACAACGCGATCAAGCAGACAACCCGCGTTATCGTTGACGTCCATCGCGAGCAGGCTCGCTCCTACAGGTATGAGGTAGCTCTGGCTTTTGATTTTGATCTGCCCCATCGGCCTGCCTGCCCGATCGCAATTGAGCTCGTTTCCGTGTAGGAGCGAGCTTGCTCGCGAAAAACGCCAGGACAACGCGGGCATTCAGACAGCCCGCGTTATCGTTGACGTCCATCGCGAGCAAGCATCGCTCCTGCAGGTGCCCCGTTGGATGGCCCGTCCGCGACACATTCAGAGTCTTGTCATTACTGCGCCCCAAACAGCGCCGTCCAGTAAATCCCCGCATCGCTCTTCGGATCGGTCGCGTAAGCCGCGCCCAGTTCGCGGAACTGTGGGTTCATCAGGTTGGCGCAATGGCCGGGGCTGGCCAGCCAGCCTTCGACCACCTTGTGCGCGGTGTCTTGGCCGGCGGCGATGTTTTCGCCGATCTGCTGGAAGTCGTAGCCGGCCAGTTCCGCGCGGTCGCCCGGGGTGCGGCCATCGCGGTCCTTGTGATCGAAGTAGTTGTTGTTGGCCATGGAGCGGGCGTTGCCTTCGGCGGCGGTGGCCAGCGCGGCGTTCCAGGCCAGCGGTGGCGCGGCGGCGAAGGACTGCGCGCCGCACTGGCGTGGCCGGGTGCGTGCGGCGTTGAGTTCGGTGAGCAGCTTCTGGCCTTCGGCCTGTGCGTCGCCCAGGCGTGCGCTCAACAACGGCCGTGCGACGACGATGCGCCATTCACGGTCCTGGCGGCTGACGCCGACATCGACGAATTGCGGGTCGAGGACGATCTGGCAAAAGCTCTCCTGAATCGCCTTCATCGCCGAGGCGGCATCGCGAGGCCCGGACAGGCTGATGGCCTGCACATTCTTCATGGGATAACCGGCAGTGACCATGGCCTGCTGCAGATTACCGATGTTCGGGGCGGTCAGCACCAGGCGCGGGTCGGCCGACAGGGGTGGCAGCTCCGATGAAGCCTGGCCTGCGCAGCGCTGCGGTTGGCTACGGTAGACGTTGATCGATTCGATCAATTGCGCTTCGTCGGCCGCGACGGCGTTGGCGGCGAATACCAGGCTCAGTGATACACCGGCCAAACGCATTGCGGATGAAATGAAACCCATGAAAATCCCCCTTGAGCAGATTGCGCCCATGATGCGCGAAGTTGGCCCATCTAAGACAACGGATTTATCCAGAGTGTAGTGGGGTGGGCGAATTCATTTCACTACTAGACTCAATTGAACCACTCACCAAGTGACACCGACCATGCGCTTCGACTGGATCGCCACCTGCCTTGCCCTGACGTTGCTTGCCGGCCCGGTATCCGCTACGGATCAAGAACAAAAACAGGAATCGGCCGAGAACAAGGCCGAGGTGTTGGAACAGAAAGCCGCCGAGAGCAACAACCCGGCACCAGCGCCCAAGGCAGAAGCCATTACCCCGTCAGAAGTCCAGGCTGTCGACCCGGCCGGCGCCGCGCCGCTGGACGATGCAATCACCTGCCTGGCCCGGTCCATTTACTGGGAAGCCAAGGGCAAGGACGCCGCCGACATGGAGGCGGTGGCCAATGTGGTCATGAATCGCCTGGGCCACGAGGGCTTTCCGGACACGGTGTGCAAAGTGGTCAAGCAGGGTTCGGAAACCAAGAGTTGCCAGTTTTCCTGGTGGTGCGACGGTAAATCCGATTCGGTCCAGGAAGAGGTGCCATACGCGATGGCCAAGGAAATCGCGCGCAAGGCCCTGAACAAGGAACTGCCGGATCGCACCCAGGGTGCCCTGTATTTCCATGATCGTACCGTCAAGCCGGATTGGGCCAGGCAATACATCAGGACCGTGGATATCGGTTTGTTCCGGTTTTACAAACCCCATGGCGGATCGGCCAGATAACCACGGTGTTTTCGGCCGGATATTTTATTTTTTCGAGGTGGCGCGAGGCGTTATCCAAACTGAAATGTGTCTGTTTTATAAGCTTCATAACGCAACCGTGCGCGAATGAAGCCATAAGCAGGGACTACACATGAAGTTGACGAGGGTCCGGATCAGTCATCTCGCGTCGATCGCGGCGCAGTCGCCGGCGCGTTTCCCATGACCGTACTGGTCACCGGTGCGGCCGGTTTCATCGGCTTTCATACGGTCCAGCGCTTGTGCCGCGAGGGTCAGGAGGTCGTTGGTATCGATAACCTCAACGACTACTACGACGTGGAACTCAAGCACGCACGTCTCAAGGTGTTGGAGACTCTGCCGGGTTTTCGCTTCCGGAAAATGGACATCGTCGACAAACCTGCCCTGATGAGCCTGTTTCAACAACACGCTTTTACCGAGGTGGTGCACCTGGCGGCCCAGGCCGGGGTGCGCTACTCGCTGGACAACCCGGATGTCTACGGGCAATCGAACCTGGTGGGTTTCCTCAATGTGCTCGAAGCCTGTCGGCACCATCGCCCCGAGCACCTGATCTACGCCTCGAGCAGTTCGGTGTACGGCGCCAACAGCAAGATGCCGTTCAGTGTCGAGGACCCTGTCGATCATCCCGTTTCGCTGTACGCCGCCAGCAAGCGCGCCAATGAACTGCTGGCTGAAAGCTATTGCCATTTGTATGGCCTGAAAGCCAGTGGCCTGCGCTTCTTTACCGTCTACGGCCCTTGGGGTCGTCCGGACATGGCGCTGTTCAAGTTTACTGACGCCATCCTCAAAGGCCTGCCCATCGACATCTACAACCAGGGGCAGATGTACCGCGACTTCACCTTTGTCGACGACATTGTCGAAGGGATCGCCCGACTGCGGCCAAGGCCTCCGGTGCCGGAAGGCTCTGTCGCCGGGGTCAACCGGATCTTCAACATCGGTCGCGGCATGCCGGTGGCATTGCTGGATTTCGTCGAGTGTCTGGAATCAGCCCTGGACCTGCAGGCCCGGCGCAACTACCTGCCAATGCAGGCCGGTGACGTGGTCAAGACCTGGGCCGATGTCTCGGCGCTGGCCGATTGGGTGGGCTTCAGCCCGCAGGTGACGCTGGAAACCGGCGTCGGTGAATTCGTGAAGTGGTATCGGCAGTTCTATCAGATTTGAAGCGTTCGCCTCTGATCTCGAACAATCAAAAAAGGCGAGAGAGACCCCATGAGCCAAGACATTTTTGTATCCGTAGTGATTCCCGCCAAGAACGAAGCGAACAACCTCAAGCCATTGCTTGAAGAAGTCCGCGTGGCGCTGGCCGATGAGGCTTACGAAATCATCGTGGTCGACGATGGCAGCACCGATTCGACCCTGCAGGAACTGCGGCAGATCCGCCATGACGGCTTGAACACCTTGCGCATCTTGCATCACGAGCGGTCGCTGGGGCAGAGCACCTCGCTGTACCACGCGGCCCGTGAGGCACGCGGGCAGTGGCTGGCGACCCTCGATGGCGACGGCCAGAACGACCCGGCGGACATTCCCGGCATGCTGGCGCTGGTGCGCGGCGAACCGGGCAAGGTCGATGTACAACTGGTGGCCGGGCACCGGGTCAATCGCCGTGACACCGCGAGCAAGCGCTACGCCTCGCGGTTCGCCAACAACCTGCGCCAGCGCCTGCTCAGGGACGCCACCCCGGACACCGGTTGTGGCCTGAAGCTGATCGAGCGCGCGGCGTTCTTGCGTCTGCCGTACTTCGACCACATGCATCGCTATATTCCGGCGCTGATCCAGCGTCATAACGGGCGCATGATCGTGCACCCGGTCAACCACCGTCCGCGCACGGCCGGGGTATCGAAATACGGCAACCTCGACCGTGCGCTGGTCGGCGTTCTTGACCTGATCGGCGTCTGGTGGCTGATCAAACGCACGCGCCTGAACACCCAGGCCCAGGAGCTCGAAGGATGATTCTGACCCGTGAAACCCTGTGGTTGCTGGTCGGCTTTGCCGGGCAGGCTGCCTTTACCGGGCGGTTTGTCTTGCAGTGGTTGTACAGCGAGTACAAGAAACGCAGCGTGATCCCGACCAACTTCTGGTACCTGAGCATCGTCGGCAGCACCTTGTTGCTCGCCTACGCCATTTACCGCCAGGACCCGGTGTTCATCGTCGGGCAGGCGTTTGGCTCCCTGGTCTATTTTCGCAACCTGCAATTGATTGCCAAAAGCAGAAGCGCAAAGGAATAAGCAATGCGTAGATCGTTGTCGCCCAGGGTCGAGTGCCTGGGGCTGATGCTGCTTGCTCTGTTGCTGATCGGCGCGGGCATGGGGTTGCGTCAGGCTCAGAATGTGGACGAGGAGCGTTTCCTCGGTGTCGCGCTGGAGATGCTGCAGAACGGCTCGTGGCTGATCCCGCACCGGGCCGCCGAGATCTACGGTGACAAGCCGCCGATTTTCATGTGGACGGTGGCGTTCTTCACCTGGCTGACCGGCAAACCCAACATCGCGCTTTATATCCCGGGACTGTTTTCGGCGGTGACGGTCACGGCGATGGTCTATGACCTGGGCCGTCGCCTGTGGACCCAGCGTACCGGGCGCAACGCCGCGCTGTTGTACCTGGCGACCTACCAGACCTACAGCATCCTGCGCACCGGTCAGATCGACAGTTTCTTGATTCTGTTCACCTCCCTGGGCCTGTACGGTCTGGCACGGCACCTGCTGCTGGGACCTGCGTGGCGCTGGTTCTACGCGGGCTGCGCGGCCATGGGAATTGGCGTGATCACCAAAGGTGTGGGTTTCCTGCCGGCACTGTTGCTGATTCCCTACGCCTATGGGGTGCGCAAAGGCTGGCCCGGTGTGGTGGCGATGCCGGGCGAGGCGCGCAAGTGGTTGCTCGGGTTTGCGCTGATGCTTGGCGCCATCGCGATCTGGCTGTTGCCCCTGGCCTTGTCCATCCTCTTCAATGGGAGCGCGGACGAAGTTGCCTATGCGCGGGAGATCCTCCTGCGCCAGACCGCGGGCCGCTATGCCGCCGCGTGGCATCACCGCGAACCGTTCTGGTATTTCTTCACCAACGTAATCCCGCAGTATTGGCTACCACTGGTGCTGGTGCTGCCATGGCTGGTGCCGGCCTGGCGCCGTCAGTTGCAAAAACGCGACGGCCGGGTCTTGGTGTTGCTCGGTTGGGTGGTGCTGGTGGTGCTGTTTTTCTGCATCAGCACAGGCAAGCGCAAGTTGTACATCTACCCGGCGCTGCCTGGGCTGGTGCTGGTCGCCGCGCCGTTGATCCCGTGGCTGCTCACGCGCTGGTTCAAACGGCACCCGCGTATGCGTCGGGTGTTCCCGGCATTGGTGGCGACCTGGTTCGCGTTGTGGTTCGCTCGTGGTTTCATCGAACCGCTCAAGGACGGCACCAACGTTGATCAGGTGCTCATGACCCAGGCGGCGTCCATGACCCGGGGCGCCGATCTGGTGCTGGTCAACTGGGAGGAGGGGCACTGGTTGTTCGCTCGGCAACCGATCGTGCATTTCGGCATGGACAATTCGACCATCGAAAAGGCCGCGCGGTATCTGCGCGAACACCCCAAGGCCTACGCATTGGTGCCGGATGACGTACTGAACCAGTGCTTCAAACCCGAAGCGGCCCGTGAACTGGGGGAAAACGCCCGGGCGAACTGGTCGATCGTGGGCGCGGATGCCGATAACGGCAAATGCCTGCCGCAAGAGGCCGGCAAAGCCTATCGGTTCACCTGGATTGACCCGCACATGCCATTGGCGCCTGCGCAGGTAGCCAATCCCTGAGGGGATTTGTAGGAGCCGGCTTGCCGGCGATGGACTCAAATGCGCCGCGTTTATCCAGTTCACACGCGTTATCGTTAACGACCATCGCTGCGATGCGGCGACCCGACAAGCCAGCTCCTACAAGGTCACTGACTGGCGTCCAGCACCACGCGGTAGCGCGCCTTGCCACTGCGCAAGTGATCGATGGCCTCGTTGACGCGGCTCATGGGAAACATCTCGACCTGCGGCACAATCTGGTGGCGTGCGCAGAATTCCAGCATGGTCGCGGTGTTGGCGGGCGAGCCGACCGGTGAGGCGGACATGGTTTTTTGCTGGGGAATCAGCTCGAACACGTGCATCGGTATGGCATCGGGCACGACGCCGACAAAGTGCAGGCGACCCTTGCCGCGCAGGGTGGCGAGCATGGCGCTCCAGTCGAGGTTGGCGTTGGCGGTGACCAGCAGAAAATCCAGGGTGCCGGCAATGGCATTGAGCGCATTGGTATCGGTCGAGGCGACCACCTTGTGTGCGCCCAGGCGCCTGGCTTCGTCCTGCTTGCTAAGCGATGAGGTGAACGCCGTGACTTCGCAGCCCCAGGCGTTGAGAAAACGTAGCGCCAGGTGACCGAGACCGCCAATACCCACCACGCCGACCCGGTCAGTGGGCTTGATGCCGAATTCCAACAGCGGGTTGAACACGGTCGAACCGGCACAGAACAGCGGCCCGGCCATAGCCGGATCGAGTCCGGTCGGGATCGGCAGGGCCCAGGCCCAGTGCGAACGAATGCGGTCGGCAAAGCCGCCGTTGCTGCCGATGATGGTCGGTTGCACGGTGCGGCACAGGTTATGGGAACCTTCGATGCACGACGTGCAATGCATGCAACTGCCCTTGTACCAACCGATGCCCACCCGTTGCCCCATTTCCAGACCGCGAACCTGATCGCCCAGCCGCACGATACGGCCGACCACCTCATGGCCGGGGATAAACGGGTAGTGGCTGATACCCCAATCGTTGTCGATCAACGACTGGTCGGAGTGGCAGACGCCGCAATATTCCACGGCGGCTTCCACCTCGTCGTTGCCCAACGGACCGGGATCGTAGCTGTAGCGTTCCAGTGGCGCGCCCGCTGCGGTGGCGGCCCAGCCGGTAAAGGTGGTGAGTTCGCTGCTGTCGCTCATGGGATACCTCCAGATCAGAAGTCAGGGGTCTTGACCGCTTTGGTGCCGCGGCGGAGCGAGGAAAGTGTAGCGGGTTGCCGGCGTTCCATCGGGTGCGAGCCTGGATACATGAAAATACAAAGGCGCCCGATGTGGACACAGTGCAGATACATGAACGCGGTTTCATGGGCCAGGTCCCACGCATACAGAGAGATCAGTCATGTTCAGCAAACTGCAGCAGATCGCCAGATTGTTCAGCCAGAGCGCCCGATTGATGGTGGGCGTTCCCGAGTACGACAACTACGTGGCACAAATGGCCCGCAACCGTCCGGGCGAGCCAGTCATGAGCTATGAGATGTTTTTCCGCGAACGCCAGGAAGCGCGTTTTGGCCGGGGCAAATGCAATACGCGGTGTTGTTGAAGGCGTTGGGCGTATACGCGGTTTGAAAGAATCCGACGCATACGCCCGTCATGGTCACAACGGCCTAATCGAGTGGCTTGCCGGCCGTTTCCTTGACCATCGCCAGCCCGATCAAGGTCAGGCACAGGCACGCCATGACATACAGCGCCGGGGCGTTGTTATTGCCGGTCAGGCCGATCAAACCGGTGGCGAAAAACTGCGCGAAGCCGCCGAACACCGAGACACCCAGGCAATAGATGATCGATAACCCGGTGGCGCGAATCGCCCTTGGGAACAGTTCAGTGACCAACACCAGGGTCGGCACGGTGATCAACACCAGCAACAGGGTGGTGACCAACGAGACGGCCAGCAGCATGCCGAGCGTCGGGAACTGGTTCATCAGCATGAACGCCGGATAGATCAGCAACAGCATCGGGATACTGCCCAGAGCGATGGTGCGGCGCCGGCCGATACGGTCGCTGAGCCGGCCGGCCCAGATCGACAGGCTGATCTGCACCAGCGCGCCGAGGCAGGCGGCGGTGGTGCCCATGGTCATCGGCAGGTGCAGCACCGTGACCGTGTAGTTGGTCATGTAATCGAGCACGATGTAGCTGGACGCGGTGCTACCGATCACCAACAGCACCCCGGTCACGATCAGGCGACGGTAGCCGGTGAAGATCACCCGCACGCTGGAGAACGCTTCATGACCTTGTTCGGCGGCGGTTTCCTTGAGGTGACGACGGATATAAATGCCGACCGGGATCACCAGCATCCCGAGGGCAAACGGCACCCGCCAACCCCAGCTCTCCAGCGCCTCGGGCGGCAGGGACGAGCTCAGTGCCAGGGCCACCAGTGCGCCGAGCAGAAAGCTCAAGCCCTGGCTGAACAGCTGCCAACTGCCGTAGAACCCGCGGCTTCTGTCATCGGCGTGTTCCATCAGCATTGCCGTAGAGGCTCCGACCTCACCGCCGATGGCGAAGCCCTGGATCAGGCGTGCCAGCACAATGATCAACGGTGCGAAGGCGCCGATCTGCGCATAGGTGGGGGCGATGGTGAACAACAGAGAACCCAGCGCCATCAGCCACAGGGTGAGCATCATCGCCGGTTTGCGCCCGACCCGGTCGGCATAGGCGCCGAGTACCAGGCCACCGATGGGGCGCATGCCGAAACCGACACCAAAGGTCGCCAGGGACAGCAGCAATTGCCCGAGCGTGCTCTCGACCGGGAAAAACTGGCGACCGATCAGTGTGGCGAAGAAGCTGTAGACGGAAAAATCGTAGAACTCGAGACCGGAGCCGATGGTGATGGCGGCGATGGCTTTCGCACCAATCGGCTGCCGGGTCGCAGCGGTATCAGGCATGGCGGTAGAGACGGGAGTGGACATTTGACGAACTCCAGAAGACGAGGGCGATAGGGATGAGGTCAGGCCAGGAAGGTCTCGACCAGCCGCACCCAGTAGCTCGCACCTGTCGGCAGGCAGTCATCGTTGAAGTCGTAGCCGGGGTTATGCACCATGCAGCCGCCTTCGCCATCACCGTTGCCGATCAGCAAATAACAACCGGGGCAACGCTCCAGCATCACGGCGAAATCCTCACTCCCGGTCAGCGGTTGCATGTTCGCGATCAAGCCGTCTTCGCCCACCCAATCAAGCGCTACTTGCCGGGCGAACTCGGTGCTTTCGGGATGATTCAACAGAGCCGGGAAGCGTTGCGCCTCGTCGACCGTCACCGTGGCGCGGGCGCCGAAACTCGTAGCCTGGGCCTCGGCCACGGCGGTGATCCGTACAATCAGCTCGTCACGCACCTGCGCCTTGAGCGCACGCACGCTCAACTGCAACTCGGCGTGATCGGGAATCACGTTGGCGGCAATCCCGGCGTGGAACGCGCCGACGGTCACAACCGCTGTGTCGAGCGGCGCGACATTGCGCGAGACAATGCTTTGTAGTGCCATGACGATGGCCGAGCCGGCCAGTACCGGGTCAACGGCCTTGTGCGGCATGGCGCCGTGACCGCCAACGCCGTCGACCCGAATGGTCACGGTGTCGGTCGAGGCCATGAACGGGCCAGCGAGGAAGCCCAGTTTGCCCACCGGCAGTCCTGGCATGTTGTGCATCGCGAACACCGCGTCGCAGGGGAACAGCTCGAACAGACCGTCATCGAGCATGCGCCGAGCGCCGCCGTCGCCTTCCTCGGCCGGCTGGAAAATCACCACCAGCGAGCCGTCGAACTCTCGGCTCTCGGCCAGGTAACGGGCGGCCGCCAGCAGCATCGCCGTGTGCCCGTCGTGACCGCAGGCGTGCATCACGCCTTCGTGGCGGCTGGAGTAGGGCAACCCGGTCTGCTCGATGATCGGCAGCGCATCCATGTCGGCGCGCAGGCCGATCGTTTTGCCGCTGGAGCCTTGGCGCAACAGCCCGACCACACCGGTGCCGCCCAGGCCGCGATGTACCTGGTAACCCCAGGCCTGGAGCTTGCTCGCCACCAGGTCAGCGGTGGCGAACTCTTCAAAGCTCAATTCCGGATGGGCGTGGATGTGTCGGCGCAGGGCGATCATCTCTTCTTCGAGTGCACGAATGCCGGGCAGGGCGGGCAAATCGGTCATCAGATTCTCCTCGTTTTTATTGGTCGTTTTCGGCTGTTGGACTGATACCCTGTGATGCTAATGAGTTGGCGAATGTCGCGGCAGTCGCAAAAAAGGTGGGCTGAAAACCGCTGGTTTACACCCTGGTGCATCAGGAGGAAGGGATGAAGCTGCATCAATTGCGGGCGCTGGTGATGATTGCCGACTGCGGCAGCATTCGTGCGGCGGCGCGGCAACTGGGGGGGTCGCAGACGGCAGTGGCCAAGGCGTTGCGCGAGCTGGAGGAACACTTGAACCTGCCACTGCTGTTGCGCAATGCCAGCGGTGTGGTGCTGACCACCTACGGTCAGTCACTGTTGCAGCATGCGCGGCAGATGCTCAGCCAACTCGAACGCGCGCAACTGGAACTGGCACACCTGAGCGACCAGGCCGAAGGGCAGTTGCGCCTCGGCATTTCGCCGTGGATGGGCATGACCTTGTTACCCGAGGTCGTGACGCTATTCCGCCAGCGCATGCCACGGGTACGCCTGGAGATTTTCGAAGGCTTGATGGCGGTGACGTTGCCGCGATTGCGCGACGGCACCATGGAGTTTGCAGTGGGGTTGGTGTCATCACTGCTGCCGCGCCCGGAGTTCGTCAGCGAGCAGATTCTGTCTTACCGCATGGCCGTGGTGGCCCGCCATGAGCATCCACGGCGCGACAGCCGCTCGATCCACGATTTGCTGGATCAGGATTGGGTGGTCAACTACCCGGATGCCAGCCATGAAGGTTTGATGACCGAGTTGTTTTGGCAACACGGTGCGCAGATCGATATGCAACACATCCACCGCGCGCATTCACCGCAGTTGACGCTTTCATTGGTGGAGCAGACAGACATGCTCAGTTACTTCCCGGAGCCGATGCTCACCATCCCGGGCTACCGCGAACGGGTGGGGCGCCTGGCGCTGGCGGAAACCTTCGCCACCGACACCATCGGCATCGTCACCCCGCGCAATGCCCAGTTGGGGGTCGCCGGGCAATGCTTCGTCGACTGCCTGTTCTAGGTCATCCGCCGCCGCGCCCGGTCGACACGGCCGGAAGATGTCGAACTGTTCGATACGCTGGAACTGTTGATTTGAGGGTCGCTTCACAGATCCAGATCGATCACGAAGGCATCATCGAAATCAGGATTTTCATTGATGCCATTCTTGGCATAGCCCCGGGGGTTGCAGATCACGCGGGTGTTACCCACTCGATAATCAAAGCTGCCATGGGTATGGCCATGCAGCCACAGTGCCGGCTGCCAGTCCTTGATCCGCGCTTCGAGGTCCGAGACAAAGCTTGAGTTGATCGGCGAACCGGCAAAGGTCGGGCTGATGCTCGATTTTGTCGGGGCGAAATGAGAGACCACCACCGTGGGTGTGCTGCTGTCGCGGGTGAAGCAGTCTTCCAGCCAGGCGACCGTCTGCAGAAACACCAGCTGGGAAATGGCCGGCGTGAACAGGTCAGGGAAATCGGGGGCGATCTTGATGTGGCTGAAGTCACGAATCAGCCGGGTCGCCAGATCGATGCCCAGCGCCCGGTCCTCGGGGCCGTCGAGAAGGCGATAGTCAGACCACAAGGTGCAGCCGAGAAAACGCACGCCGTCGTGGACGTACTCCGAACGTTCCAGAACGTGGATCTGCGTACCTTGCGTCAGGCTGTTCAACTGTTCGTAGGTGGAGACCAGGTCACTGCCATAAAACTCGTGATTGCCTGCCACGTACAGCAGTGGAACCGGGCAGGCTCTGGCCCACTCGATAGCCTTGGCCGGCCGGGCGATGTCCCCGGCGAGCACGACAATATCGGCATCCACGACGGGAAACGGGATCGTATTGACGGACAGGTGCATGTCGGACAGCAAGGCGATGCGCATGGATCAACTCCGGCGTGTCGTTAAGGGCAGGTCATCAACTTACGCGTTGATAACCCGTTGCCACAAGTCTGCCGCCCACGGTTTTGATCTTCAGTGAACGCTAATCCAACGACCGGCCACCGTCCCTCTGGAAGGTGTTCAAACGCTTACCTGACTGGCATTGCTCTCCAGGGGCCACTTTTGTGAGCAAATGTCCTGATCAGAAATATTTGAGCCATCCGATATCGCGACGGCGTGCCTTCAATGCCGCGAACCAGCGCACGGGTAAATACAGGGATAAAGCCAGGAGCACCGCCGTCAGCCACACAGCCCAAATGCTGTCGAAACCGAAAAAATTTCCCTGGTTCAATCCGTACAACGCCACGCTGACCAGATACAGCGCCTTGAGTACGTAAAGGTGGAGCAAGTAGAAGAACATCGGCGCCGCGCCAAAGACTGCCAATGCAGTGACCCACTTGCGTTGTTGAGCCTGTTCCAAGGCACGAAGCAGTAACAGGCCAATGCCCGACGTCAGCAAAAGGAACAACAGGGAGGGCGGGTATTTTGTAATGTTGAAGAAGCTCATGAGGGTTTGCGTGATGCCTTCATGAGCGACCCAATGCACCTCGCCATAACCATTGACTGCTCGCAGTGCGACAAATCCGACCAATGTTCCGGCCCCGGCAAGCAGCAGAATACGTTGACGCTCCGCGGCCAAAACCTGGCCAGAAAACCAGGGGCCGATACTGTATCCAAGGGCGATCACACCGATCCAGGGAAGCACAGGATAAGAGGTGCGCAGACGTAAGCTGTCGCAGACATCGATCCAGCCGCGATCATGCAGAATGGCCCAGGGTATATGCATGGGCAAGCCTGTCGCGAAGTGCAGATTATCCAGCAGATTGTGCCCGGCCACGATCACCAGGCCCAGGCAGCACAGCATGGGCCTGGGTAACCAAATCAGTCCGGCCAGGGCAATCATGCAGATGCCAATGGCCCAAATCACTTGCATGTAGATCGCCGTAGGTGGGAGCTGAAATGTCCAGGCGAAATTCACCAGGGTGAACTCCAGCATTACCAGCAATAGACCGCGCTTGAACAAAAAGGCTGACACATCGCCCTTGCCCTGGTGCTTTTGGTCATACAGGTAAGCGGAAAGTCCAGTGAGCAGTATGAACACCGGCGCACACAAATGAGCAAGTGTGCGGCTGAAAAACAGCGCCGGCTCAGTGGATTCGATGTCCATGGGGTCTGCTACTTGACGGTGCAAAAAGAACGTTTCGCGCACGTGATCCAGCAGCATAAGGAGGATTACCAATCCCCTCAGGGCATCAATGGACAGCAGGCGTTGGTTCAAGCTTGTGATGGGGGGGATGTGAGTAGAAGTTGTCATCGAATGTCGCAAGCAGGGGGTGGACGGCTCTGCCAGTGGCGACTGACAGTTCATGGTTATATAAGATATAACATAACATGTATGCCTGCCGCGTGTGTATTCGCATGGGGTGGCTCGGCGTCATCGGAACTGGAGGAGGGCGGCAGCATAGCCATGATCGTTTGCATATTGCCTTCAACGCCGGCGAGGAGGGCGATAGGGAGTCGCTCGTACCTCGTCGACGTTTCTAGCCAGCTTCTACAACCCGATGAGCGAGTACAGCTGTTTCGGGCCGGTTTCGCAGGTTGGCGGTGCATCGCCGGTGTTGCAGGCGAATTGCCCTTGGCGTCGCACTAGCGACGATAGTAGCGGCGATCGTCCTCATAGCGGTGCCGCATGGCCCGATCATGGTGGCGTTCCCAATAACGTTGGCGTTCTGCTTCGCGGCGGGCCTGCTCTCTGCGCCAGTTATCTCTACGCCAGTCGTCACGGCGCCAATCGTCTCTACGAGAGTGCCAGCGGCCGTCATGCCAGTATCGGTCGTCATGGGCAAGCAACGGCCCTGGTTGCTTGCCGGCCATGCTGGCCAAGGTCGGCCAAGGATTGCCGGCAGTCTGGGCCGGCACCTGAACGACTGCGACTTCAGGTGCGAAAACAGGGGTTGAGGTCTTCATCTGTGTTGCTGATGCCGAGCCCACTGCCGCGAACGCGAACAGGCCGAAGAGCACCATCCGTGGGTCATGGAATTTCATGAGCGAAGACAACCTCTGGTTGATTTGTGGGGGAGCCTGCGGGTTCGCGTTTACCGAACGGATGTGGCTATCCACATAGACCGATAAATAGAGAAAAGTTCTAGGGGCCGCTGCTTAAATAGCTAACGGCGCCAGTGTGCGGCCCCTTTTAGGTTCGCTATCTCGATAACCGTTCCTGGCGGTTTACTGCCTTTAGTGAACGCCAGTAAACGACTGTGGATTCAACTGGTCATGCGTCCAGTAAATCGGGGCGACTCAAATACAACGCGCTGACAGTGGGCTTTCGGTCGAACATCGGCAACGGCGACCGGCAGCAGTCGGTCGATTCTGTTGAAAAAGTTGACTCGGCCAAGTAGGGGATAGATGGCATCCAGGCGTATATTGATAGTTCCAGATAGTTGAGGCGATAGTAAATCGTCGGTGGTGTGACAGGCGACAACGCTGGGGGGGCTAGATATCCCGAAGCATTTGGAGGTGTTACATGAGCCAATATCAACGACTCTTTCTGATAGCCGGTCCAGTCATGCGTCACACCCCGGCGTTGGAGCGAGCTGTCGCCATTGCCGAAGCCACGGGCGCAGCGCTGCATATCACGGTGTTTATCGAAGACTCCAACCTCTTGGGTTTGATGAGCGCCGGTGCGCGTTTTCGTGAGGCCTGTCAGCAAGAAAACGAAAAGTGGCTGAAGGATGAGGCCGGTCTAATCCGCGGACGCGGAGTTGCAGTGAGCACCGAAGTG
The DNA here is from genome assembly GCF_019218985.1 of Pseudomonas sp. PDM30. NCBI lineage: Bacteria > Pseudomonadati > Pseudomonadota > Gammaproteobacteria > Pseudomonadales > Pseudomonadaceae > Pseudomonas > Pseudomonas sp. PDM30. Next base: position 162,491 of record NZ_JAHUWM010000009.1, on the reverse strand, counting down.
CTTGTTACGCGCACCGCGCTGCAAGAAATACTTCGACATGTGGCAGAAATGCAACCGGATCTGGTTATCAAGGACGTGCAACACGAGTCAGCGCTCAAACGCGTTTTCATTACGCCTCTGGATTGGCACTTGTTGCGCGAATGTCCGGTGGCTGTGCATCTGGTCAGCGAACTCAGGTGTCCACTTCCACGGGTGGTAGTGGCGGCAGTCGATCCGTCACAACCCGAGACTCAGATCACTGGCATCAACGACCGCATCATCCAGGCGGCGAACGGGTTGTCGATGCAATGCAATGCGGAGTTGCATCTGCTGTATGCCTACGATCTATCGCTGACACATATATCCGACGCAGGCGCTGGTGCAGTGACGATGCCAGGCTTCAGCAGCGATGTACGCAAGTCACTGCAAAAGACATTTATCGCATTGGCCGACCACTATGGCGTACCCACTGAGCGGCAACACTTCGTTGCAGGCCCCCCTGGCAAAGCGCTGGCCGACTTTGCAGCGCATCACCGGGCCGATGTGATCGTCATGGGAAATGCGCATCGCAAGGGACTGGGCAAATGGGTGGGCAGTACGACGGAGCATGTTCTGTATCAAGTGCCCTGCAACATTTTCGCCGTTACGGGTTCTGCGGATCAGTGATCGAGAAGACACCGCAAGGCGTAGGTGACTGGATTATTCCCACTGACGCATGGTTATGACGGAGCTTGGTTGATTGCAGCCAGTGACCATGGGAAAGGCTCGGGCAAAGCGCATGACAATGCCAAATGAGTCGCAAGCCCCGAAGCGAAGTGGGGCTTGCGACTTTTTTTCGAAATCTGTTGCACAGTCCGAAACACTGACACGGGGTATCGGTGCCGACGCTTTCAGCGACTTCGAGACGATGGTCAAGGCATAGGTTGGAGGCTGGTTTTGAAGGTAGTGACCACACGGTTACGGCCTTCGTGTTTAGCGTGATACAGGCGTTGATCGGCTGTACGCAGAATTGCCTCGATCGTGTCGCCATCGCGACCGGATTGCGATACGCCGATGCTCACTGTGACCACGGTTGACCGCTGCTGGCCATGAAAAGAACTATTTGCAACGGTGCTTCGCAGACGCTCAGCGATTTCGTGCGCGCCTTCAAGTGAAGTCTGAGGTAGCAGTATCATGAATTCCTCCCCGCCCACTCGGGCGACACCGTCATACGGGCGGATCGAATCGAGGCATTTCTCCACGAAACTCTTCAGGATGTCATCGCCAACCTGATGCCCGAAGCGATCGTTGATGGACTTGAAATTATCCAGATCGAGTGCCAACACGGAGAACGGCGCACCGCCGCGTTTGGTCCGGCCAATTTCGACTTCGACCCGCTCCATGAACCGACGACGATTATCAGCGCCTGTCAGTGGATCGGTCGCCGCAAGGTGCCCGAGTTCTTGATTGGTGCGCTGGAGTTCCTGCAGGGCGCTCTCGGCATACGCCATCGCTTCGGCAAGACGCACCATCAATTCCTCTTGGCTGTAAATCTTCGAAAACGACCGCGTGGTGAGGAACGCTTGCACTACCCCATAGCTCAACATGAAGAATCCACCGGCGAAGATCGCATGAGCGAGCCACCACATATGGTTCCACGGACGTGCAAGGATGAAGGCAAGAGATGACAGCGCGAACGCGGTGACCGAGATGATAAAAATGGTCATCAGCGGCGAACGGATACGGCGCAGCAGGAGTATTGTCACGGTCAATGTGGAAAGAACGAGGGCACCACCTTCCATCGATAGGCGCACCGCGAGATTGCTGGCGATCGGCGAATTCGCGACGTACGCCACTGCCACGTCGACCAGCAGGAACAGTCCTATCCAGGTCAACCACGGGCGGGCCTTCATTCGTTGGTCCGCGGCAACAGGTGGGCGGTGGTACGACAGCAGTCCGACTAACAGCAGAATCGACATGACCAGGCGAGAGGCGGGTCCATAAAGCAGGAAGAGCCAGATATTGTGGTGTGCTTGCCCGGTGAACGCACCATGCAACGCATAGATCAGTACAAAGCCGAGAAAACCAAGCGTCATCCATCGCAGCAGCGGATCTCCCGATGACTGATAGCAGCGCCACGTTACGTACGTAACAAACGAGCCGGCCAGGGTGGCTGTCGTGATCGCAACTATATGGAACAGGTGATTCTCGAATATAAGCGTGGGGTCCTGAAAAAAGTACAAGTACCCAATCAGATAGGCCGGAACAAACGCAAATCCTGCGAGCAGCAAGTAGGCGTAAACCCTGACCATGAGGCGAACGGCTTCAGGTGACTCGTCGGTGGCGATGAGATTGTTCATGGTTCCCTCCAGTTTTAAATCAATTCAGAGTTCTTTCAGGAAGCCCAACAGCAGCTCATTGACCTCTGTCGCGCGCTCTTGCTGTATCCAGTGGCCGGCACCTTCGAGGATATGACACCCGCGCAGTCCCGGCAGTGTCTGCGCGAAGGCTTCGATCTGCCGCGGGGAACTCGGAAACTTCAGCACGCCGTCGCGGCTCCCGGCAATGAACATCGACGGCTGCCGGATAATGCAACCGCGCCAAGGTGCCAGAAGTGCCCATGAGCGCGTCATGTTGCGGTACCAGTTCAAGCCGCCGCGAAATCCGCTGCGGGTGAATTCGCGGGTGTAATAGGCAATGTCCTCAAGGCTTAGCCAGACTGGCAGTGTTTCGGGCTCGACCATCGCGCCGAGGAAGCCCTGGCCCGGCTGCAGCCGGCCGAACACCGGCCAATCGGGTCCGTCACCCGAGCCACTGAAGTAGATGCGCCGGATCGACGACTCGACGTCCCTTTCCAACTCGGCCTCGGCCACACCCGGCGTCTGGAAATACTGGATGTAGAAGTCGCTGATACCCCGCGAGGCAAGCGCGCTGAGGAGCTCCACGCGCGTCGGTGGCGAGAAGGGAACGCTCATGCCGACCACCGCGCGGAACAGATCGGGTCGCATCAAAGCTGCGCCCCAGGCTACCTGCGCGCCCCAGTCATGGCCGACGATCACGGCTTGCTGTTCGCCGAGTGCGTTGACCAACTCGACCATGTCGCCTACCAGGTGGAGCGTGGTGTAGGCGTCGGGTTCGGCCGGGGCATCTGTGCCGCCATAGCCGCGCATGTCGGGCGCTACCGCTCTGTAGCCGGCGGCCGCCAGCGCAGCAAGCTGGTTGCGCCACGAGTACCCCAGCTCCGGGAATCCGTGGCATAGCAAGACCAAGGGACCGGAGCCCTGGATGGCGACCTGCATGCGGATGCCATTGATGTCGAGCAGTTCGAGGTGTGGCTCGTTCATGTGCTCTTCCTGCGATTCAAGCGATGGCCTCCAGCAAACGCGGCAGATTCGTCAGAGCCTGTTGCCTGCTGACAGAGAGCCGACGCAGCTGTGCCAGTTTCTCGGTGTCGGTTTCTTGCAAGCCCCTGACCACCGCCGTCATGAAGTACAAACGCGACTGCCTGATCCAGCGGGACAGACCTTCATGTTCTCCCCAGCGTAGCTGGTTACCCAGGTAGACGGCCCAGATTCTGATCCAGTCCGTGGGGACGTGAGGCGGGGGGACCATTGTGCAAAACGCGTTCATTTGCGCTTGATCGTCCAGGTGGCTTTCCACATAAGCGATCAAGGCCGCGCTGAACAAGGGTTGGCAGCTGCTTACCATCACCAGGTTGATCTTGCCGCCGTCGAACACCTGCATTTCAGGGAGTGTCGGGATGGCACTGGCGCTGCAATCAATGTGCAGAGCATTTGGGCTCGTGGCGATGCTGCCCTGCTCGAGCACGATGCGCGTTGGCTCGATAACGCTCACTCTCCCCAGGCGCACAATGTTGTCGATGCGTCGAAGCTCGCGTAATTCCGCTTGAGTGACGGTGGCGCAGCGGTAAGCAGTGGGTTCGACGGACGTATCCAGGCGCAAGAGCTGGCCCGCCGCCTCAAGCCTGGAGAACAGGTCCGGGATCGAGTCCGCGGCTGCGATAGCCTCTAGCTGTGCCGTGAGGCCGCCGATTGTTCGTTCGAAGCTGTCGAGGCCGGGTTGCAAGTTGGCCCGGTCGATCAACCACGGATCGTTTGGCATGATCCAGCAGATTTTTTCGGGCGCAACACCGTTTTGCAGGCACCACAGGCAGGCGTCGATCCCGGTCTTGCCCGATCCCACCACTACGTAGCCAGTGTGTGGGTGCTGGATCTTCGGCAGGTCGTTCAGTGGCACGCATTGCACGCCGGGTTCCACCTTGTATCTGGGTGGGTGGGTCGAGGGCACCGCCGTCTGGGCATGGGTGGCGTCCACGACCTTTTTGTGCACCCGCACCTGATGGCTTACGCCGCTGATCAGCGAGGTAAACCGGTGGTCGTCAATGCGGTCGCCGGTGTAGTCGCACATGGGGAAGTACCGGACCCGACCTGACGGCAGAAACTGCTGATTCATCACCTGGTCGAAGTAGCTCATCACCTCGGCGCCGGAGGCCAGCTCATACAAGCCCTCGTTCAGTGCCGTTGTGTCTTTCGTTGCGCTGCCCAGTTCCCGTGAGTTGACGCCATAGAAGGCCGAGGGCTGGTGCAATCGGACAAAGGGGTAGGCATCATTCCAGTGCCCGCCAGGTCGACCGTGCCGATCCACCATCACGATACGTGCATTCGTTTCCTTGAGTAGCGTATCGACGAAGGCCATGGCGGTCGCGCCAGCCCCGATGATCAGATAGTCGGTTTCGATCGGATTTGCGTCCATATGGTTGCACCTTCCTGACGGTTGCCCCCCTCAACCTCCGTAGATTAGCCACCCATGCCGCGCGCAATAGAACGAATGCTCCTCACCCACATAACCAATGGAATTAATGGCTGCAGCCTGAATGTCCATACTCAAGCCGGCATGCGCGAAGAAACATCCAACTACGCGGCCTGGATTTCAGTTAACTGGTAGTCATGACATTGCCGAACAGATGGCAACTGGCGTAATCAGGCAAGGTCGGATCGCCGCACGCTATCGTGCTAGCGCTATTCGTCCACGCTGACGCCCGATCCCCCTAATTCGCTGGGGACATCCTTCAGCTTGGGCAACCCGTCTTTGATGCGCAGCCTGGCCTCCTGATAGTGCACGTGAACTCCTGGCGAATACGCGAGATCCGGGATGACAGCGGCATACACGTCGATGAGCCCCATCCCTGGGTGTTCGGTGAAGAGGTGTCCGCCGCAACTCTTGCACCATTTGCGATAACTCTGCGGTGTCTTGTTGTAGGTGCCAATGTTGTCAGCCCCCCGAGTCACTTGCACCGCCTCGGGTTTCCACAGCGTGAAGGCATTGACCGGCGCTGCTGACCAATGTCGACACGACTCGCAATGGCAATAGCCCATTGCGGTCGGCTCACCGCTGACGGTGAACTCGACTGCGCCGCAAAAACAACTGCCTTTGTAAGACCTTTGAATGCTCATGGAATGACTCCTTCATCAGTTATTACACATACCGTCGAAGTTGGGATGGATTGCCTGAGCGTTGGTTAGCGTCACTCGTCGATGAAGCGCACCGCTGTCGCCGGCGTGCGTCGCACCTGCAGTTCGAAAATGTCAGGGCGCGCATAGTGCCCGGTGACGTCGAGCGTCCGTCGCGCTGGCGCCACGAGTGAGGTGTCGATGTCCGCATACAGAATGCCTGCCTCACGGTGTAATGGACCGGCTGTGATCCGGCCTTGAGGGTTGACCACCACCGAGTCGCCATCGTTGATCCACTCTTGCGGATCGGGAAACAGTTGCATGCGAGCCGGAAAGTCATCGGGAATGTCACTGCCGCGCAACGAGGTGCCACTGCCGATCACCCAGCACCGACCTTCGAGTGCAATGTGACGCATCGTGCTGATCCAGCCTTCGCCGGTGTCGTACGTGGGGGCGACATAGATTTCCACTCCCTGGGCATACAATGAATAGCGCGCCAGGGGCATGTAGTTTTCCCAGCAGATGAGCGCACCAATGCGGCCGACGGGTGTATCGACCGTACGCAACCCTGACGCATCACCGAAACCATGGACCATGCGCTCGGGGTTCGTTGGCATCAGCTTGCGATGCCGGTTGAGCACTTCGCCGTTCGTACCGATAACGACTACGCTGTTGTAGAGCGTGCCGCCTCCTTTACGCCGCTCGCATTCATTTATGCCGCATACGATTGTCACGGCATGAGTGCTGGCGGCCTCGCACAATTCGTTCAGGTCACCGTTCGCGATATCAACGGCGTTGGCCAGCAGACGCGTGTGTAACTGGCCCATTAAAGCCCCGTCTTTTCCCGCCGCCAGCCGCCAGATCCACGACGGGTAACCTGGAATGAACGATTCGGGTAAAACAATCAACGAGGCTTCAGCCGCCGCAGCCTCAGCGACCGATTGCACGGCTCGGGCGATTGTCGCGCTGCGATCGAGCAGCACTGGCGGCCGCTGAATGATGGCTATCTTGGTCATGGCGTTCTCCTGAGACGGTGGCTTTCGCAGGTTTCAGCGTGCACGTGGCGAAACCGCGAGGCTAGTTCAGAATCTGAAGCGTTGTATGTGCGGAGTACAGGCGATGGATGAAAGCTACGGTCAGTTCTGTACGGTCGCGCGCGGTGCTGAAGCACTGTGCGAGCGCTGGACGCCTTTGGTCGTGCGCGAACTGCTGTGCGGCAGTAAGCGCTTCAATGAACTGCACCGCGGCGTACCACGGATGTCCACCAGCTTGCTGGCACAGCGGTTGCGCCACCTGGAAGATATCGGTGTCGTACATCGCACGGCCACGGGCAAAGTCTGGGAGTACAGCCTGACCGAGGCAGGCGAGGAACTGCGCCCCATCATCATGGCGCTAGGGCATTGGGGCGCGCGTTGGATAGGTAGTCGCCTTCGCGATAGCGAACTCGACGCGGGCCTGCTCATGTGGGACGTGCGCCGATTCGCGCGCATCGAGATGTTCCCGTCCCGGGCGGTGGTCATTCACTTCAGGTTCCGCGACGCGCGGTCCGGCGAGCAAGAGTGGTGGCTCGTGGTCGAACATGGTGTGGCAGATCTGTGCCGCGACGACCCCGGACGCGAACTCACGCTCGTCGTGGACTCCAGCGTGCGTGCGTTGACCGAGGTGTGGACTGGCGACCGCACACCAAGGGAGGTTCTTCAGTCGCGAGAGCTGCGTGTGGACGGCGCTGTGCAGGATGCGGAAAACCTGTGGCGCTGGCTTGGCACGAGTGCATTCGCCGGTACCCGGAGCGCTGCAATCCAGCCTTTGCAATAGCCATCTCGAGATTGCGATAGAGCATCAGCAGCTTGTCCGCCATCCGAATGGCTCGGCGACAGGGGATGGGCTTCCAGTTCGCCGAATGGCGCGGCGAAGTGCTGTTGCTGCAGGGGGCTCGCAGGCTGCAGTGCTCAGGCAGTCTGCATCAGGCTGCGCAATTGGAGAATCGCCTGCGCAATCGGGGAGGTTGGCAGGCAGGGCAATCGCTAGCTTAGGGCCCATCCAACAACAAGACCTCGCTTAAGGAAGGCTTATGCAATTCAGGCTTGCCATCTCCCATCGTGTGCCCTGCGCCTTTGAGTCGACTAAGGGAAACCTTTAGCCGGGTTGAAGTTTTCCCCCCAACGGATGCTGTTCATCTCGATATCGGCGCGGCGCCTACTCACTTACCTTGGGTAGACAAGAGGCGTGTCGTCTTGGCTGGCTGTTCCACTGAGCCCGCCTGGCGCTTTACCCCATAACAACAATAGGTCTGACAATGCTCGAACCCATCGTTCTTTATATCCCTGATGCAATCCGCCTTCCTGTGCAAGAAGGCTCGGTGTTCGGCTGCCGGCATTTTTAGTTTTTAGTTCGAATCTGCTCCTATAAATACAGTGCCCAGCACATACAGATGTGGAGAAGTTAGATGTATCAGGTAAAGCAATGTTGCCGTGGGCTCGGTATTGCCGGCGTGTTGGGAATTATCTGTTCGCCATTGACAGCCTATGCCGATGTTGTTGATGACAGTCACTTGAAAGTGGATACGCGAAACTTCTACTTGCATCGTAACTACACCAATACCAATGCGCCGGTTTCTGAAGTGCATAGTTGGTCCCAGGGTTTCGATGCGCAGTTTACCTCCGGTTACACCGACACGGCCCTGGCAATCGGCCTTGATGTGGATGCGCAGTACGCCGTGCGCCTGGATTCGTCGGGCAATGACGGTTCGCTGCCGTACAGCGTCCGCGACCAGCAGACGGCCGATGACTACAGTCGCGCCGGTGCAACTTTCAAGATGCGCTACAGCAAGACCGAGTTGAAGGTCGGTGACCTTCGTCCACAACTGCCGGTGGCGTCCGATGACCCCAGTCGGCAACTGGATACGATCTATCAAGGGGCCGTGGTCGAGTCCAGGGAAGTCGATGGGTTGACGATGACCGGTGGCCGGTTCTGGTCCGCCGTGACACGGGAATCTTCCAACCACGAGAAGCTATACAAGTTTGGTTCCACCGATAATCTCGACAGTGACGGCCTGGACTTCGGCGGCGCAACTTACGACATTACCAAAAACTTGCAAGCCAGTTATTTCTACGGCGTGTTGCACGATATTTATCAGCAACACTATTTCGGCCTGATGCATATGGCTGACCTGGGTAGTGGCTACAAACTTAAAACCGACTTGCGCTACTTCAATAACAATGAAGATGGCAATGCGTTGAACGGTGAGATCGACAACCGTTCCTACGGTGCCTTGTTCACCTTGCTCAAAGGCGCCCACATGTTTGGCCTCAGTTACCAGCGCATGCTCGGTGACAGCGTGTTCCCAACGATGAACGGTTTTATCCCGCAACCTTACCTGGTGCACTGGTCGTCCCTGGGGTTTGTCCGCCCGGATGAAAAGTCCTGGGGGGCGCGCTACAGCTATGACTTTGCCGGAATGGGCGTGCCGGGGCTGAAGCTCTACACCCGCTATATCAAGGGTACCAACTGGGACCGTGGCAACAACCTGAGCGACAACCAGGAAAGCGAACGCTTTCTGGGGCTCAGCTACGTGGTCCAGAGCGGGGCGCTGCAAGGCCTGGGGCTGGACCTGCGCAACATCGACGTGAAACAGAAGTACGGCTACGACTACAACGAATTCCGTGTCGCCACGACCTACACCTGGAAGTTCTGGTAAGCCGCGTCCACCCGGGATTTGCCCCCATAACAATAAGAGGCCTGACCATGTTCGAACCCTTTGTCCTTTGCATCTGCCCCGCAACTTTCCAGTCGTTGTTCTGCGCACCGCTGCGCGCATGAGCGGATTCCAAGAGGAGCAAACACTAGTGAATATCCAGGTCGATAACGCGGTCCTGCAGAAGAAGAAAACCTACATTTACGAGTGGTATGTGGTCGGCCTGTGCATGATCGCCTACATCTTTTCATTTGTGGATCGGCAGATCCTGGCGCTGATGATCGAGCCGATCAAAGCCGACCTGCAGATCAGCGACACCCAGTTCAGCCTGCTGCACGGGCTGGCCTTTTCGTTGTTCTACGCGTTCATGGGCATGCCCATCGCCTATCTGGCCGACCGCTTCTCGCGACCGAAGATCATCGCCGTCGGCGTGGTGTTCTGGAGCCTGGCGACGGCGGCCTGCGGTCTGAGCAAGAACTTCCTGCACATGTTCCTCGCCCGCATTGGCGTCGGTGTCGGCGAGGCAGCCCTGTCGCCCTCGGCCTACTCGATGTTCAGCGACATGTTCCCCAAGGAGAAACTCGGCCGCGCGGTGGGCATCTACTCGATCGGCTCGTTCGTCGGTGGTGGTCTGGCCTTCCTGGTGGGCGGCTATGTGATCGCGATGCTCAAGGACATGAACACCATCGAGGTCGCCTTTCTCGGTGCGATGAAGGCCTGGCAGCTGGCGTTCTTCATTGTCGGCCTGCCCGGCATCGTGGTCGGCCTGTTGATCTGGCTTACCGTGCGCGATCCGGCGCGCAAAGGCCTGCAGGTGGATGCGCAGGGTCGGGCCAGGAAGGTCGGGATGGGTGATGGCTTGCGCTTCCTCGGCCGCCATCGCGCCACCTTCACCTGTCATTACCTGGGCTTTTCATTTTACGCCATGGCCCTGTTCTGCTTGATGAGCTGGAGCCCGGCGCTGTACATCCGCAAGTTCGGCCTGTCGCCGATGGAGGCGGGCTACATGCTTGGCACCGTGCTGTTGGTGGCCAACACAGGCGGGGTGCTGTTCGGTGGATGGCTCACCGATTATCTGGCCAAGAAAGGTCATCAGGACGCTGCCATGCGCACTGGCGTCATCGGTGCCCTCGGCATGGCGGTGCCGGCCGTGCTGTTCTCTCAAGTCGATCAACTGTGGCTGTCGGTGACCCTGTTGGTGCCAGCGATGTTCTTCGCCTCGTTCCCGATGCCGGCGTCCACGGCGGCGATGCAGATCCTCGCACCGAACCAGGTGCGCGCACAGGTCTCGGCCGTGTTCCTGCTGATCAGCAATCTGCTGGGGTTGGGCCTGGGCACCACGCTGGTGGCGCTGTTGACCGACCGCTATTTCGGATCGCCCGCGGCGGTAGGGTCGTCGATGTCGCTGGTGATCGCCGGTGCATCGGCGTTGACCGTGCTGCTGCTCTGGCGTGGTTGCCGTCGTTTTCGCGAAAGTTATGCCCGGGAGTATCCGACCCGGGCTTGATTGGTCATAGTCCACGATCGGCGCCCCGGCCTCGCTCCTGTCAAAGGGAGCGGGGCCGAGACGCTCCACGTCAGGAGAACCCTTGATGTTGAATGACGTACACCTGCTGGAACGGCATAGCCTGCTCAGTTCGGCCGACTACCGCGAGATCAAGGACAAGGTCAGCCAATACCTGTGCCCCCACAGTTTCAATGTGCTGCGTGACGAGCCGATCTACACCCGGCTCAATGGCGTATTCTTCGGCGATTCGGCGCTGCTCGACCTGCGTTATGGCGCGCCGGTGGAGATCACCATCGGCGACATCGCCGATCAGTACCTGTTTCGCATCACCTTGCAGGGACATTGCGAAGTGGCCCACGGGCGGCGCAGCGCGGCGATGCAGTCGGGCTACCTGAGCGTTTCCTCGCCGTTCGCGCAAAGCCGCATCGTCACCGATGGCGAGTGCCGCAACCTGATCCTGCGTGTCGACCGTGATGCCCTGGAGACGCAGCTGCAACGCCTGCTCGGCCGCAGCCTGCGCCAGTCGGTGATCTTTGATGTCAGCGTCGACCACCTGGGCGCCGGCGTCGTCAGCCTCTATCACACCCTGGACTACATCTGCCGGCTCTACGGCAGCGGCGTTGACGGTTCGCGCCTCGCCAGCGGCCTGTCCGAATACCTGATGCAGTTGCTGCTCACGCAGCTGCCGCATAACTACTCCGCGGATCTGTTGATCGATTCGCGCGTGCCGCTGCCACACCACGTGAAAAAGGCCCGTGACTACATCGAGGAACACCTCGACGAACCGATCAGCCTGACGACCCTGAGCGAACTGTGTGGTGTCTCGGTGCGCACCTTGCAGAACGGTTTCAACCAGTTCCTCCGGCAGGCGCCGGTCGAGTACATCCGCGACCGTCGCCTGGCGGTCATCCACGAGTCGCTCAAGCAGGGCAGGGCCGGCGAAACCGTCACCGATATCCTGTTGCGTCATGGCATCAACAGCTTCGGGCATTTCTCCAGCGCTTATCGGCAACGCTATGGTTGCCTGCCGTCGGACACCCTGCGGCGGCAGAAGCATTGAGACACCTGCGCAATCGGTCATTCGGCTGCGCAATCGGAGGAGTCTGTGGCGGTGCGGCTCGATAGGATCGAGTCTCTGACAAAAAGGAGTATCTGCATGAATATTACCGTGCTGGGTGGTGGTCACGGCTGTTACGCCGCTGCTGTCGAAATGGCTGAAAAGGGGCACCAGACCCGCCTGTGGCGTCGAGACTGCGCCGCGCTCAAGGAACTGCTGGCCATCGGCAGCCTGACCATCAAGGACTACCGGGGCACTCGCCAGTTGTCAGTCGGCCAGAAGGGCGACAAGTTGTCGTTCACCGACGACCTGGCCGAAGCCCTGGGCGACGCGCAACTGGTGATCATCCCGCTGCCGTCGACCTCCCACGAAGACCTGGCCAGACATGTTGCGCCGCACCTGCACGACGGTCAGGTGGTGTTCCTGCCGCCGGGCACCTTTGGCAGTTTCGTGTTTGCCAAGGCCATGGCCGATGCGGGCAACCGGAGCAAGGTCGCCTTCGCTGAAACCGGTACGCTGCCGTACCTGGTACGCAAGCATGGCGCCAGCGACCTGGTGATCAGCGGCTATGCCACCCGCCTGCCGACCGGTGTATTCCCCAGCAACCTGTCCGAGCATGCTTTTGCGGTGCTGCGTGAAGCCTACCCGAGCGTCGAACCGATTGAAGACGCCCTGAGCGGTGCGTTGATGAACGCAGGCCCTATCATCCATCCGCCGCTGATCATGATGAACGCGGGGCCGCTGGAGCATTTCGAGGCCTGGGACATTCACAACGAAGGCACCCAACCGTCGATTCGTCGCGTGACCAACCAGCTTGATGCCGAACGCATGGCCGTGCGCGAAGCACTGACCTACGGCGCGCCGCACTTTCCTCTCGCCGACCACTACAACACCACCGAAGGTGATGAGTGGATGTACGGTCGCGGTGCCCATGGCAAGTTGACCGACAGCGGTGACTGGCGCGAGGACATCGACCTGCAGAAGCATCGCTACATGCTCGAAGACACCCGCCTGGGCCTGTCCTTCCTGGTGTCCGTCGGCCGCTGGGCCGGTGTGCCGACGCCGGTCGCGCAGGGCCTGCTGAGCATTGCCTCGGTCGTCGCTGCACGGGATCTCTACGCCGAAGGCCGCACCCTGGAAAACCTCGGTCTGGCCAGGCTGAGTCGGGTGCAGATGACCGAACTGCTGACCAGGGGCTACAACTGATGAGCGCCGCGCTGCCCCAAGTCAGCGTGGTCGGCGCCGGCCGGATGGGCGAGGGCATTGCCCTGGCGTTCATCCATGCGGGCCTGCCGGTCACCCTCATCGATATCAAGGATCGCGCCGAGGATGAGCGGCACGGCTACTTCGAACGTGTGCGCAACAACATCCGCAGCGAATTGCAGATGCTGGTACGCCTCGGCATGCTCCGGCTGGAACAGGCCGACATCGCGATAGCCCGGTTGACACTGCAATCCAGATCCCAGGCCGTAGAGGCATTGCGCAGGTGCGACCTGGTGTTCGAAGCGGTGCCGGAAGTCATCGCGGTCAAGCAGGAGACCTTCGCCTGGGTCAGCGAGCATGTGCCGGCGTCGACCATCATCGCGTCGACCACCTCGACTTTCCTGGTCACGGAACTAAGCGAAATGGTCAGTACGCCTGCGCGCTTCGTGAACGCGCACTGGCTCAATCCCGCGTACCTGATGCCGCTGGTGGAAGTCAGCCGCAGCGAAGCGACCTGCCCGCAGGTGGTCGAACGGCTGCTGCAACTGCTCAAGCGCATCGGCAAGGTGCCCGTGGTATGCAACCCGGTGGCTGGCTACATCGTGCCGCGCATTCAGGCATTGGTGATGAACGAAGCGGCACGGATGGTGGAAGAGGGCGTGGCCAGCGCAGAAGATATCGACACGGCGGTACGCGTCGGCTTTGGTTTGCGCTTCTCGGTGCTGGGCCTGCTTGAGTTCATCGACTGGGGCGGCGGCGACATTTTGTACTACGCCTCGCGTTACCTGAGTGGAGCGCTGTCACCGCGTTTCGAGTCACCACAAGTGATCGCCGACAACATGCAAAACGGCCGCAATGGCTTGCGCGATGGCCAGGGTTTCTACGACTACCGTGACATGGACGTGGACGCCTACAAGCAGCAGCGTCTGGGCGACTTTGTCCGCAAGCTGGAGTTGTCGGGGCTGACGCCTGCGTTCGATGGCGCCTTGAAGCAGGCCTGAGCATCAGGGCCCGGATGCCGGGCCCTGACACGCTTGACGATTTTCCGGTCCTACAGGCAGTACTGGCTGGTGGGCAGCACGTCGATCTTGTCGAAATCGATGAAGCGGCTGCAACTGTCCATCATCGCCGCCAGGTTGCGCTGGAATTTCGCTTCGTCGCCCGCCGCATCGAAAAAGGCCATGGGATCGCTCATGGCCGCTGGCGGAAAACATTCTTCGACGATGGCATCGATCCGTGGCGCGCCGTGGGTCAGTGCCGACACCACCAGGTTTTGCACGTACTGGAAGTTGGCTTGGGTGTCCACGGCCACCGCCGTGTGATGGTTGCGCCAGATGTCCAGCCAGGCCTCGGGAGTGAGGCGTGGAGGGCGGGTCAGCAGGGCCAGTTGGGCAAACCCGTGGGTACGCTCACCGGGTGTTGCAGGGAAGCGGGTATTGGCGATGGCGACCGACTCGCAGACCAGGTAGGCGGCCATGCGCGCCGTTGCCGCGCTGATCAGGTTATCGAAAGGGCGACGAGCCGGCCCGTTGGCACTGTCCAGCCACAGCGACAGGCTGCCATCGGGCAATGGTCGGTTGTTTTCCTGACGCAGGCCGGCGGCGGGTTGCACATCGGCATCGGCCAGGTTCAATTGCACACCACGGGCGCCGAGTGCCTGCAACTGCCCGGCGACCTCACTGCGCAGGCGATGGGCGAAGGTTTCAGGACTGACTTGGGTATCACGCCACAGCAGATAGATGACTTTTTCCATAGCTATCAAGCTCCTCGTTGCGGTTGATGGATGGAGCGACGGTCGTGCTGCCTGGTCCATCCGGATGACCGAGAATCCCTGGCGTCATAGTCAATCAAGGTCAGCTTTGGGTAATACCTCAAACAGACTACTGACCCACACTATGAGGGCAACGGCTGATGCTTCTGGTTCGGGCTCGGCGCCGGGCAGCCCTGGAGAACAGCAGCTAAGCTTTCTTGCGCCGGGGCGGCAGTGGAAGTGTTGCCTCGGGATGTCAAAGTCTGGCATGGGAGCCACCCGCCATGAGTGCCGAACAGAGTCATTACAGTCCGCCGACCCTGCTGGTGGTCGATGACACGCCCGACAACCTGATGCTGATGACGGATCTGCTCAAGGATCGCTACCGGGTCAAGGCTGCCAATAGCGGTGAAAAGGCTTTGCGCGTACTACAGGGCGACTCACTCCCTGACCTGATCCTGCTGGACGTGATGATGCCCGGGCTGTCCGGCCATGAAGTGGCGCAGCGGCTCAAGCGCGACCCGCGTACCCGTGACATTCCCATCATCTTTCTGACGGCCATGGCCGACACCGAAGACGAGATCCATGGCCTGGAACTGGGGGCTGTCGACTACATCACCAAACCGATCAGGCCGGCGCTGGTCCTGGCGCGGGTGGATACCCAGCTCAAGCTCAAGGCGGCGGCAGACTTCCTGCGCGATCACAACGACTATCTGGAGAAGGAAGTGGCGCGCCGGACCCGCGAGGTGATTGCGATCCAGGATGTGGCCATCCAGGCCATGGCTTCACTGGCCGAGACTCGCGATAACGAAACGGGCAACCATATCCGGCGGACCCAGCATTACATCAAGGTGCTGGCCGAGCATCTGCGTGCTCATCCGCGCTTCAGTCACTTTCTCACCGAGGACACCATCGAATTATTGTTCAAGTCGGCGCCGCTGCACGACATCGGCAAGATCGGCATCCCCGACCATATTCTCCTCAAGCCGGGACGCTATACCGAGGAAGAATTCGAGATCATGAAGACTCATACAACGCTGGGACGTGACGCCATCCAGCATGCCGAGGATCAGCTCGGCATTCGCGCCGAGTTCCTCAGCCTGGCCAAGGAAATTGCCTACAGTCACCAGGAAAAATGGGATGGAAGTGGGTATCCGCAAGGGCTGGCGGGTGACGACATCCCCGTCAGCGCCCGGTTGATGGCGGTGGCGGACGTCTATGACGCATTGATCAGCCGTCGGGTCTATAAAGCGGGGATGCCCCACGCGCAGGCCGTCGAGATTATTCGTCAGGGGCGAGGTACGCACTTCGATCCCGATATCTGCGATGCCTTCCTCGATTGCCTCGAACAGTTCCAGACCATTGCCGAGCGCTTCGCCGATACCGACCAGGATATGGCCGGCAAGCGGGCTGCCCTGGAGCGTATCGGCCAGGCTCCGTGAACCCGCAATTGCCCCTTCGTCAGTGTTTTCATCAGGTCCACGAGGATAGTCATGGCCGGATTGCGTACCCTGCTCGAGCGCCTCGCGCTGCTTCACAAACTGATCCTGGGGTTCTCGGCGCTGCTGCTGTTGGTGCTGGTGCTCGGCGTGCAAAGCCTGCGCACCCAGCAATCGCTGAAGCAGGACATGCAGAACCTCTATCTGCAGGAACTGGTCGGCATGGAGCACCTGCAGGAAGCGCGTGTGCAATTGCCCCATATGATGCAAGCACTGCAGCGTGCGGTGGGCACCGACAGCGCGCAGATTCGCGTCGAATCCCTGCAGCAACTGCATGATATCCGCGAAGGCCTGCAGCAGGCCGTGGCCCGCGCCAAAGTGACCTTAAGGCGAGCGGACAATCTGGCGCGCCTCGCCGAGCTCGACCTGCTGCTGCAACAGTTGCAGCGCCATAGCGACCAGGCCTTTCTATCGATCGACCAGGGCCAGCAGAACAAGGCGTTGGTGCTGCTCAATAGCAGTGAATTCCAGCAACTTGCCCGGCAGGCCGACGGCCTTTTGTACGCGATCGTCCAGATCAAGGAAGCCTCGATTCGCGACACGGCCAAGGACATTGCCGAGTTTGCCGAACACAGCACCAGGCTGACCTACGTACTGTTGTTCGGTGGTTTGTCGCTGGCGTTGCTGTTGTCCTGGGTCGTCAGCCAGTCGATCCGCAATCCACTGAACCGGGTGCGGGTGGCGGTAGACCAATTGGCCGCGGGGCAGCTCGATCAACCGATTCCCCACACCGACCTGAACAACGAAACCGGCGATCTGGCGCGGGCCATCGCCAAACTGCAGACCGAATCCCAACAACTTGAGCGTCAGCGCTGGATCAAGGCGCATACCGCCCAATTGCAGGTCGATCTGCAGCAGGCAGAAACCCCGGCCGAACTGGCGCAGGTGTTCCTGCAATGCATGGCCAGCCTGCACGGAATCTGCCAGGGGGTGCTGTACAGCGCGCAGGAGGATTCCGGCACGCTGCTGTTGATGGGTCGTTATGCCACCGATTCCGAGCGTCCACCCGAGGCGCAAGTCATGTTCGGCGATGGCCTGTTGGGGCAGTGCGCGGTGGATCGCGTGCCGCGTCAGTTTCAGGCGATGCCGGAGCAATACTGGCGTTTGCGCTCGCCCCTTGGCGAGGTCCCGGCCCGTTGCCTGCTGCTGCAACCCATTGTCCGTGGCGAGCGGTTGCTGGGGGTGCTCGAACTGGCCGGGCTGGAGCCCCTGGGCGAGCGTGAACTGCTGCTGTTGCAGGAAGCCACCCCACGTTTGGCCGCAGCCATGGCGATTCTGGAGCGCAATCAGGCGGTCAAGACCCTGTTGGCGGAAACCCGTCGCCAGGCCAATGAAATGGCGGAACAGGCGCTGCAACTGGAGCAGCAGGCGCAGGCACTGGAAACCCAGCAATCGGCGTTGCGCGCCACCGAGGCCTGGTATCGCGGGATTATCGAAGCGGCGCCGGACGGCATGCTGGTGGTCGATGCCCAAGGACAGATCCTGCGCACCAATCGCCAACTGGATCAGCTGTTCGGCTATAGCGCCGGTGAGCTGCTCGGCGAGTCCATCGATCGTTTGGTGCCGTTGGCCAGCAGAGGGCGCCACGAGGCGCTGCGCAAGGGCTTCATGGCCCACGGCGCCACTCGCCAGATGGGGGCCAACCTGGACGACCTGCAAGGCGTGCGCAAAGACGGAAGTCTGTTCTCGGCGGAGATCAGCCTGTCGCATCTGCCGAGCCTGGAAGGGGACGGCGTATGCGTGTGCGCTTCGGTGCGCGACGTGAGCGAACGGCGTCATCTGCAGGCGGCACTCAAGACCAGCGAGGCACAGTTGCGCGCAGTACTCGACAGCAGCCCGGTGGCCATGGTGATCAGGGACGTCGATGGCCGTCCGACCTACTGCAATCCGCAGTTCGACAGTCTGTTCGGGACTCGTCTGGCTGAACTCGAAGGTGCGGATCCGGCGCAGTTCTGGGTCGACCCGCAGGCACACCAGCGCTTTCTCGAAGCGGCAGCGCAAGGTGCAGTGCTGAACTTCGAGACCACCCTGCAGCGCGCTGGAGGCGAGCGCTTCGACGTACTGGTTTCGGCCGTCACGATGACGCTGGGGGAGCGGGGCATGGGGGCCAACTGGTACTTTGACATCACCGACCGCAAGACCGCCGAGGCCGAGGTGCAGCGCGCGCGGGAGGCCGCAGAAGAGGCGACCCGGGCCAAGAGCAACTTCCTGGCCACCATGAGCCACGAGATCCGCACACCGATGAACGCCATCATCGGCATGAGCTACCTGGCATTGCGAACCGAGCTCGACCACCGCCAGCGCAACTACATCGAAAAGGTCCATCGCTCGGCGGAATACCTGTTGGTGATCATCAACGACATCCTCGACTTCTCCAGGATCGAGGCCGGGAAAATGCACCTGGAGCACATTCCCTTCCACCTCGAGGCCGTGCTCGACGGCTTTGCCAGCATGATCGGCCTCAAAGCCGAGGACAAAGGCCTGGAATTGCTGTTCAACACCGATGCCGAGCTGCCGACCGCCTTGATCGGCGACCCGTTGCGTCTTGGCCAGGTGCTGATCAACCTGGGCAACAATGCGACGAAGTTCACCGAGCAGGGCGAGATCGTGCTCGGCGTAGAGCACCGGGGCGCGGCAGGAGAGCAGGCGCAGCTGCATTTCTGGGTGCGCGACACCGG
Organism: Pseudomonas sp. PDM30; assembly: GCF_019218985.1. Taxonomy (NCBI): domain Bacteria; kingdom Pseudomonadati; phylum Pseudomonadota; class Gammaproteobacteria; order Pseudomonadales; family Pseudomonadaceae; genus Pseudomonas; species Pseudomonas sp. PDM30. Next base: position 143,674 of record NZ_JAHUWM010000009.1, on the reverse strand, counting down.
GATCGGCATGAACGCCGAGCAATGCTCGCGCCTGTTTCAACCCTTCAGCCAGGCCGATAGCACCACCACCCGCAAATACGGTGGCACCGGGTTGGGCCTGGCCATCTCTCGGCATCTGGTGGAATTGATGGGCGGGCGCATTTGGGTAGAGAGCGAGCCGGGCCTTGGTTCCACTTTCCATTTCGAGGTGAGCCTGGGGGTGCAGCGCGACAGCCATTTACGGCGCATGGTGACCGCCGACGAATTGCTGGGCAACCGTGTGTTGGTGGTCGATGACAACGCCAGCGCGCGGGAGATCCTGTCCAGCATGGCGCGCAGTTTTGGCGTGGAGGTGGACGTCGCGCAAAGCGGCCGGGCCGCACTGGCCATGCTGGTGGACGCCGAAGCGAAGGTGCTGCCCTATGATCTGGTGCTGATGGATTGGCGCATGCCTGGCATGGACGGCGTGGAAACGGTGCAGCAGATGCAGGCCGCCAAACTGGCGCAAACGCCGTCGGTGATCATGGTCACGGCGTTCGGTCGCGAGGAAGCCCGCGAAGAGGCCAGTCGGTACGGCATTCATTTGCCGGTGGTACTGACCAAACCGGTGACGCCGTCCACTCTGCTTGAGGCGCTGGGCACGGTGCTCGGCAAGATCCCCCAGGCCGATACCCGGGCCAGCTCGCGACTCGGCCAGAGTGCCAGCGCCATGGCCAGCCTGTGTGGCGCGCGACTGCTGTTGGTCGAAGACAATGAGCTGAACCGCGAGCTGGCCTGTGAACTGCTGGAGAGCGCCGGGATCGAGCTGTGCCTGGCCGTTCACGGCGCAGAAGCGCTCGACCAACTGGAGCGTGACGCAGACTTCGATGGTGTGTTGATGGACTGCCAGATGCCGGTGATGGACGGTTACACCGCGACCCGCAAGATACGTGAGCAGCCACGCTGGGCGAATCTGCCGGTGATCGCCATGACTGCCGATGCCATGGCGGGGGACCGCGAGCGGGCGTTGGCCTGCGGCATGAACGACCACATCTCCAAACCCTTGAACGTCGACGACATGTTCGCCACGTTGGCCAAGTGGATACATCCGCGAGCTGACCGTGGCGCGATGTCGGCCGACGTTTCGCCGGTCACCACGGAGTCAGCGGCGAGCCTGCCAGCCAGCCTTCCCGGCATTGATTTGAAAGCGGGCCTGGGCACCTGCATGGGCAAGGTCGAGCTCTATCTGCGACTGCTGCGCAAGTTTCGCTCCAGCCACCAGGCTTTTTGCGCCGAGTTCCTGGCTGCCCGAGGCCAGGGCGATCGTTCGACGACGGTCAGGCTGGCCCATACCCTGCGCGGAACGGCGGGCAACATTGGTGCCGTTGAAGTGGCGAATGCAGCCGCCGCACTGGAGCAGGCGTGTCTGAACGATGGGACGAGCGATGGGGCGGAGCAGGACCTGGCTGACCGGCTGGTGGAGGTCGAGCGTTGCCTGACAACGGTGCTGAAAGGTTTATCGGTACTCCGCGAGCCGACATCGTGCGCAGACTCATCAAGCGTGCCACCGGGCAGCGAATGGCATGCGCAATTGGCCCACGTCCGGTCTCTGCTGGCCGAGAGCGACACCCAGGCGCTGACGGCCTTGCTCAAACTGCAGGGGCTGGCTTCAGACCCGCGGATGACCGAGCAATTGCTTCGGGTTGTGCGGCAAGCGGAGTGCTTCGATTTTGATCAGGCGCTGGAGCTGCTTGAAAACCTGTCCTGAGGCATCAACGCAACTTCAGCGGATCGACCATCTGCGCCGCGATGGCCATGCCCACCAGGTCCGGCAGCGTGTTGGCCTGCATGCGTTTCATGACGCGCGCGCGATACAGATCAACGGTTTTTGCACTTACGCCCAGTTGCTCCGCGATTTCGCGGGTGGTGTAACCCTGCACCAGTGGCAACAGGATATCGCGCTCGCGCGGGGTCAAGGTCAACAAGCGCGCCTGCAAGGCTTCGTGGCCCTGGTTGCCCGAACGGTTGGCGGCACAGTTGCTGAGCGCCTGTTGCACGCTGTCCAGCAACAGCTGTTCGTTGTAGGGCTTCTCGATAAAGTCATGGGCACCGGCCTTGAACGCGCGCACCACGATCGGCACATCCGCATGCCCGCTGACGAAGATGATGGGCAGGTTCAGTTGGCGCACACGCATTTCTTCCTGCACGTTCAACCCGCCCATACCGGGCATGCGAACGTCCAGCAGCACACAAGCATCGAGGCTTGCATCGCAGGCATCGAGGAACGCGACGCCACTGGTAAACGGCAAGGCCTTGAGCCCAACCGACTCCAGTAACCAGACCGTCGATTCGAGCATGCCCTGGTCATTATCGACCACGTACACAACGTGCTCCGTTACACCTGCCATTACCTGATTCCTATTGTTGTTTTGTTGGGCCGGCAAGCGGCAAGCGGCAACACATCAGCAGCCCGACAGGCTGGCGCCGGGCATTCAATTCGCCACCGAAACCTTCGATGATGCTGCGGCTCATGGACAGACCGAGCCCCAGGCCATCGGCCTTGCTGGTGTAAAACGGGGTAAATATCTGTTCCAGTTCCGGCTCGCTGACGCCCGGCCCCTGGTCTCGCACACTGATTTCCACGCAGGCGCCACTGCCATGCTCCACGGCCATCACGATCACAGAGGGTTGCCCGGGATGTTGCTCACGGTTGGCATCGATGGCATTGCGCAACAAATTGAGCAGCACCTGTTCCAGCAACACGCGGTCGGCATAAACGGGGGGCAGATTATCGGGCAGTCGATCCTCGATTGTCACTTGGCAATTACTCGCCTCCCAGGCACACAAACGCACGGCTTCGCGGGCGACGTCGGTCAAGTTCAGCGCCTGCATGCGACGCTGTCCCTTGCGCAAAAAGGAGCGTAACCGTCGGATCACTTCGGAGGCGTGGGTGGCGTGATGGGTAATGCGTTCCAGGCCCTGGGTCACTCTGGCAGCGGCCTGGGGATTGGAATCCAGCGTTTGTAGATAGCGCTGGCTTGCATTCGCATAGTTGACCACGGCAGCCAGCGGCTGGTTGATTTCGTGGGCGATCCCCGAGGCCAGTTCACCGAGAGTGACCAGCCGTGCGGTGTGTGCCAGTTCGTCCTGATGACGGCGCTGTTGCACTTCCCGCAGCTCGCGCTCGGTCATGTCGCGCGCGACCAATGAGTAATAACGCTCACCGCCGGCGGAACGGTGCGCCAGCAGTACCAGCGACACCGGCACCGATGTGCCCCCGCCCGGTGGTTGCAAACGCGCATCGGTGCTCCAGACACCGTCGCGCTCGGCGCGCCTCCAGCCATCGCGTTGCAGGCGCGCAAGGTCGCCGCTTGTGAACAACGTGGCCAGGGCCGGCATGGGTTGTTGCTCATCAATCCCGAGGATGCGTCGCGCGGCTGGATTGAGGTAAGTGACCTGGCCCTCGGGAGCGATGAACAACACCGGGTCAATGTTGGCCTCGACCACTTCGGCCAGGCGTCGCTTGTTCTCCTCGGCCTGCACCCGGGCCGTGATGTCCCGGGATATGCTGACGATTTCGACCACCGCCCCGGTGTAGGTTTCGCGGATCGCCCGGCTGGCGGTTTCGAACCACAGGTAGTGGCCGTCGCGATGGCGAATGCGATAGGTCATGGTGTGATAGCCATCCTGCTCCAGCGCATCGCGCGCGCGCTGCACCAGAGCGGCCAGGTCCTGGCTATGAAACAGGCCCTGGGCCATTTGCCCGCGCAACTCTTCAGGCCAGTAACCGAGCAGGGTCCAGGACGCCGGTGATGCATCGATAACGCGACCTTCGGGGGTGTGACGGGATATCAGGTCAGTCGTGTTTTCGATGATCAGCCGGTACAGCCGTCGTGCGGTGGACGCTTCACGCTCCGCCAGCACTTGCGCCGTGGCGTCGCGGCAACGGGCGAGCACTCGGTTGTCCTGGGGATCGGGAATGAACGTCCAGATCAGGATCTGCGTTTCAAACTGAGCCTCGACACCTTCGACGGCGCGTTGCTGGTCCAGGCAGGCACGCACCAGCACCCGATGATTGACCGGTAAAAAGCCCAACACATCGGTCAGTGACTTCTCGGCGAGCAGCGCCATCAGTGCCGCGTTGAACTCCAGCGGTCGACCTTGCGCATCGAGCAACAGGCTCGGTTGCGGATCGTGCCCCAACAGTGGCGAACCACGCAGCAGGCCGTTGACGCTGCTCAGCAGCGTCGTCAGCAAATCCTGCACCCAGCCCAGCCAATCGAGGCTCACGCCCTCGCGCACTTCCACCAGCAACAAGCCCGGCCGCCCCGGCTGCAAGGCCAGATCAAATACCTGGCCATGGCTGATCGCGGCCCGGCGCAACCGGCCGGACAACCAGCAATCGAGTTGACGAACTTGAGCCAGGTCCAGGCGGCCTGCCTCGACCAGATGCTCGAAGAGCAACTGGTCGCTGGCCAGCGCCGGGTCGCCAAGTCCCGGCGGTAAATGCTGGGCGGCGCCCTCATGGCTGTAGATCCGCGCATTGGGCTGCCAGCTCAGGTAAACCGCCCGCTGCACCTCAGGGCAATCCTGCAGCGCCCGACACAGCGCATCGGCCCGGGCGGCCAGAGACACACCCTCGCGCTGCAGGCGCAACCAACTGTGCAATCGAACGGGCGTCAGGGTCATTGCGGGTCCACTTTCTCAGGGAAACCAAGCATATACCAGCCTTGGAGCGTTGGCGGCATTGATTCGGAGTTAACAGAAATCGATATAGTACTAATACTATACGACGTAGGTTCTACTTCCATATCGATGACGCGGTGTTATATAAAGTCATCCGGACTTTGAAGGTGACTGCGGCGACTACGCTGCAAGGTCAACCATAGAGCTAACAATCAGCCATCGAGTACCCGCACATGTCTATCTATGACCAAGGCCTAGGCCCTTCGGCTGTCAACCACATTGCCTTGTCTCCCCTGAGTTTCATCGAGCGCACCGCCAGCACTTATCCCGATCACCTCGCCGTAATCCACGGTTCGATTCGCCGCACCTGGGCGCAGACCTACACCCGTTGCCGACGCCTGGCCTCGGCGCTGGCCGGTCGCGGTATCGGCAAGGACGACACGGTGGCGGTGATGCTGCCCAACATTCCCGAGATGCTTGAAGTGCATTTCGGTGTGCCGATGATCGGCGCCGTGCTCAACCCGCTCAACGTGCGCCTCGATGCCGAGGCGATCGCATTCATGCTGCAGCATGGCGAAGCCAAGGTTTTGATTACCGACCGCGAGTTCCATGATGTGATCCAGGCGGCGCTTGGCATGCTGGATCACCCGCCTTTGGTGATCGACGTCAATGACCCGGAATACGGTGAAGGTCAGGCCGCGAGCGACCTTGACTACGAAGCGCTGTTGGCCGAAGGCGACCCGGCATTCGACTGGCAATGGCCGGGCGACGAGTGGCAGGCCATTTCGCTGAATTACACTTCAGGCACCACCGGCAACCCCAAGGGCGTGGTCTACCACCATCGCGGCGCTTACCTGAGCGCATTGGGCAACCAGATGACCTGGGCCATAGGCAACCATCCGGTGTACCTCTGGACCCTGCCGATGTTCCATTGCAATGGCTGGTGCTATCCATGGACCATCACCGCCCTGGCGGGTGTGCACGTTTTCCTGCGCCGGGTCGACCCACAGAAAATCCTCACGCTGATCCGCGAGCATCAGGTCACTCACCTGTGCGGTGCGCCGATCGTGCTCAATGCACTGGTGAACATGCCCGAATCAGCGAAAGCGGCCATCGATCACCCGGTCAATGCCTTGGTCGCGGGCGCTGCGCCACCGGCCAAAGTCATCGGTGCCGTCGAAGAGATGGGCATCAAGGTCACCCATGTGTTTGGCCTGACCGAAACCTATGGTCCAGTGACGGTCTGCGCCTGGCACGCCGAATGGGATGAGTTTTCCCTGGAGGAGAGGGCGCAGATCAAGTCGCGACAGGGCGTGCGCTACCCGACGCTGGAAGGCTTGATGGTCGGCGATAGCACAACGCTGGAGCCAACCCCGCGTGACGGCCAGACGATCGGTGAGATCTTCATACGCGGTAACACCGTCATGAAGGGCTACCTGAAGAACCCGAGCGCCACTGCCGAAGCGTTCGAAGGCGGCTGGTTCCACACCGGTGACCTGGCCGTCTGGCATCCTGACGGTTACGTCGAAATCAAGGACCGGCTCAAGGACATCATCATCTCGGGCGGCGAGAACATTTCCACCATCGAACTCGAAGGCGTGCTCTATCGCCACCCGGGCGTGATGGAAGCCGCCGTGGTCGCCCGTCCCGATGAGAAATGGGGCGAAACGCCCTGCGCCTTCGTCACCTTGAAGGCTGATCACCAGGACGTTCGCGAGGCTGACATCATCAGTTTCTGTCGTGAGCATCTGGCCGGATTCAAAGTACCGCGCACAGTGATCTTCACGCTCCTGCCAAAGACTTCCACAGGCAAGATCCAGAAGTATGTGTTGCGCGAGCGGGCCAAGGCGCTCTGACCCGATCCGACATTGCATCCATCTGGCAGCAGGTGTTTGACCTGCTGCTGCGGGTTCGTGCAGGCCGAATTCGGCTGTGCCCTGCCCATGACACAACCGTGCCAACGAGGTTTACGTTATGCCCGAATTCAAAGTCCCGCTGCGCGACATGCGCTTTGTGCTGCACGAAGTGTTCGATGCTCCGGCCATGTGGGCGCGCCTGCCGGCCTTGACCGACAGCATCGACACCGATACGGCAGACGCCATTCTTGAGGAGGCGGCAAAAGTCACCTCGCACCTGATTGCGCCCCTCAATCGCAGTGGCGACGAAGAAGGCGCGCAGTGGCATGAAGGCCGGGTCACCACCCCCATCGGTTTCAAACAGGCTTACGCAACCTACATCGAAGGCGGTTGGGTGGGACTGTCCGGCAACCCCGGGTTTGGTGGCATGGGCATGCCGAAAATGCTGGCCGTGCAGTTCGAAGAGATGCTCTACGGCGCCAACTCAAGTTTTGCGCTGTATTCCGCATTGAGTTCCGGTGCCTGCCTGGCGCTGGACGCCCACGCCAGCGACGCCCTGAAAAACCTCTATCTGCCGCCGATGTATGAAGGCCGCTGGGCCGGCTCCATGTGCCTCACCGAGGCCCATGCCGGTACCGACCTGGGGCTGATCCGCACCCGCGCCGAACCTCAGACTGACGGCAGCTACAGGATCACCGGCAGCAAGATTTTCATCACCGGGGGCGATCAGGACCTGACTGAAAACATCGTTCATCTGGTACTGGCCAAACTGCCGAACGCCCCTGCTGGCCCGAAAGGCATTTCGCTGTTTGTCGTACCTAAAGTCCTGGTCAATGCCGACGGTTCCCTCGGCGCGGCCAACGCCGTGAGTTGCGGTTCGATCGAACACAAGATGGGCATCAAGGCCTCGGCCACCTGCGTGATGAACTTCGACGGCGCCAGTGGCTGGCTGGTCGGTGAAGAGAACAAAGGCTTGGCGGCGATGTTCACCATGATGAATTACGAACGCCTGTCGATTGGCATTCAGGGCATCGGCTGCGCCGAGGCGTCCTACCAGAGCGCCGTCACCTATGCTCGCGAACGCGTTCAAGGTCGGGCGCCCACCGGTGTCTTGGCCCCGGACAAACCGGCCGACCCGATCATCGCTCACCCGGATGTGCGGCGCATGCTGCTGGGCATGAAAGCCATGACCGAAGGCGGTCGCGCATTCGCCTGCTATGTCGGGCAACAGCTGGATCTGTCGAAGTTTTCCGACGATGCCAGCGAGCGCGATTGCGCGCAGATCCTGGTTGCGCTGCTGACGCCAGTGGCCAAGGCGTTTTTTACCGACACCGGCCTGGAAAGCTGCATCAACGGCCAGCAGGTTTTCGGCGGCCATGGCTACATCCGCGAATGGGGTCAGGAACAATTGGTCCGTGATGTGCGCATTGCACAGATCTACGAAGGCACCAATGGCATCCAGGCATTGGACCTGCTCGGACGCAAAGTGCTGGCCAATGATGGCGTCGCGCTACGCCTGTTCGCTCGGGAAGTCCGCCACTTCGCGCTGCACCACGAAAGCGCGTATGGCAGCGAACTGCTGAAGGCCCTGGAGCGCCTGGAGGGCCTCAGCAACTGGCTGCTGGAGCAGGCCAAAGCCAACGCCAATGAAGTCGGCGCAGCCTCCGTGGAGTACCTGCACCTGTTCGGCTATGTCGCCTACGCCTACATGTGGTCGCGCATGGCCGCCGTGGCCCGGTCCAGACTTGACCGGGACCCGCCGTTCTACGCTGCCAAACTGGCCACTGCCGAGTTCTACTTCGCCCGCTTGCTGCCACGGACGCTGAGCCTGGAAGCCAGCATCCGCGCCGGCAGTGCGCCACTGTACGGCCTTGCTGACGAACAGTTCTGACGATTGAGCGTTGCGCGGTGCCTTGCCACTCCCCGGGCCCGCGCTTTTTATTCACTGGCCCTCTCAAAGTACGGCAGGAAAGCCTGATGAATATGCAAACAAGTACAACGCAAGGTCACTTGAACTGGGACGACATGCGCTTCTTTCTCGAGGTTGCTCGTGCCCGCACCGCAAGCGGTGCAGCCCGCCGCCTGGGGGTGGACTACACCACGGTAGCGCGACGCATCCGCGCCCTGGAGCAGAGCCTGGGCGCCATGTTGTTCGAGAAATCGCGAACCGCAGGCTTCGTGCTGACCGTAGAGGGGCAGCGCCTGGTCTGCCACGCCGAAACCCTGGAAAGTACACTGCTGGTAGCCTGCGAGCAGGTTTTCGGCACCACCGGAGGGCTTGCCGGGCACCTGCGCATCGGCTGTACCGAAGCCTTCGGGTCCTGTTTCATCGCAGCGCAGATGAGCCACTTCCTCGAGCACTACCCGAATATCTCGGCGGATATTTTGCCAGTCCCGCACTTCGTCAACCTGTCACGGCGCGAGGCGGACATCGCCATCACCCTGGAACGGCCCGAGCGCGGTCCGTACGTGTGCTCGCGGCTGTGCGATTACCGCCTGCGTGTGTATGCGACGCCGGAGTACCTGGCCAGTCATCCGCCGATTGGCTGTCGCGAGGATCTGGCCGGTCACCCGTTCGTGACCTACGTCGATGATCTGGCCTTCAGCTTCAAGCTGCTCTACCTGAACGACCTGATGCTCGGCGCGCGCAGCCGCCTGCGCAGCACCAGCGTGGTCGCCCAGTACCATGCGGCTCTGGAAGGGCGCGCACTGGCGATCCTGCCTTGCTTCCTCGCCGGTCCCGACCCGCGCCTGTGCGAGGTGCTGCCGGATCAGGTGGAGGTCACGCGACAGTTCTGGATGTACTACTGTGAGGACCTGCGCAACCTCAAGAGGATTACCCTGGTGGCCGACTACCTGCGCACTTGCGCGAAGCTCAATCGTCCGCTGCTGATGGGCGAATCACACCAGATGGTCTACCCGCCGTTGCTCTGAGTTGCAGGTCTGGCCATCGATTGGACCCTAAAAAAATAAAAATCAGGTGTCTCTATGCTTCTTGAACATGCGTTGTTAACCGATGCCAGCGGCAAGCCGATTCACCAGCATCACAAAAGTTTTTCAACCGAGTGGGATGAAATCAGCGACTGGTCGGATCGCATGTATATGCCCTACCGTGTGGCACCCAAAGGGCAGGCCATCAAGCCGCACGCCACCATGCATTCGTCCAGGATTGGCGAGTTGACGCTGACTCGTTTTGCCTATGGCGTGCCGGTGAGCGTCGATGAATTTTCGCCCGAAGCCGGGAATGCGCTACTGCTTACCACTATTCGCGGCAATGCCCGGCACTGGACCCGGCGTTCCGTCACTGAGGATACGGCAATGGGTGAATCATTCGTTGCCGATTGCAGTCGTGTCGATTACCGGATCGACCTCGACCCTGATCACCTGCAACTGAATCTGACCATTCCTCATGCCGTATTGGAGCGGATGGCGCAGCAGTGGTTTGGGTTCGTGCCCGATGATCAGTTCTGGAGACACAAGTGCGTCATCGGCGGAGTCGGGTCGAGCTGGCTGAGTTTGCTGGAGTACACGGTTCGTTGTATTGCCGAAGCTCCCGCACACATGGCTGAAGGGCGAATGGGTACTCACCTGGAGCAAAGTCTTTGCGTTCATATGCTGCAAGAATGGGCTGGCCGCGCCGGGCGGGCAGGGCTTGATTTGAATAGTCCACTGAACCGGATTGCACCCCGTTATGTCAGGGCTGCCGAAGAGTTCATGAGTGCCAATGCTGCGAGCCTGCCGACGATGGGTGAGATTGCCAGTGCGGTAGGGACCAGTGTACGGACATTGAGTGGTGCCTTCGCGCGTTTTCGCGGCATGACGCCCGGTGCGTTCTTGCGTGAGCAGCGATTGCAGGGGGCGCACCGCGATTTGCTGGCGGCGGACCCGCAATCGGGAACCACCGTTTCGGCCATCGCCTTTCGCTGGGGTTATCTGAACCTGGGTGAATTTGCGGGGATCTATCGCAAGCGTTTCAGTGAATTACCCTCCCAGACCTTGCAGCGCCGGCTGCGCTAGCGATTGGAGGCGCTACGAGGGCACCGAGAGCGGTGTCCAGCCCGCTCTCGGTGCCATTCACTGTGGGTCAGAACACCCACAACAGCCTTAGGTTAACCCGCTGGTTTTCCTTGAAACCGTTGTCGACCGAGACGTCCTGGCCGTAGTTGAGCAGGGCCTGGAAGGAGGGGGTTATCCAGTATGACGAGCCGACACGGTATTTACTGGTGTCGGGTTCATCGTTCTGATCCTGACCGTCAATGCGCGTCTCACCGCCCCAGAGTCGAGACGCACCGACATGCACCGAAAGTTTTGGTGTCACGGCGTACCTCAGGTAGGTCTGGGTTTGCCACTGCGGCTTCTGGCGCAACGTCAGGTCTTGACTCGTGAGGTCGTCATTTTTGCCAAAGAAGGTCACATCCGCGGTGAGGTCCAGGGAAAGTTTTTCAGTGAGACCGGTCACATAGCCTGTCTGCAATGTCATCTTCCAACGGTTTTCGCCAAGGTTGAGTGCATCGTTGCGGTCATAGTTTCCGGTCGGCACGTACAGGTAGGGTGCAATACCCCAGTAACGATTTTTCGCCGGGTCATTCACGAGCCATAGAGTGGACGCCAGAATCAGATCGCCCATGCCACTGGTTTGTCCCAGCGAGTCGTTATCGCGTGTTCCTTCCAGGCGGCCGAAGGGCAACAGGAACTGTGTATTGATCGTGTAGTCGCCCAACTGCTGGTAATGCGCGGCGCGCAGTATGCCGATATCCGAGTCGAGCCCCGCTTTGATCGCAACCTTGTGACCATCACTGTAAAGCGAGCGCCGCTGCGCATGCTGCAGGTAAAGCAAACCGATATTGCTGCCGGCTGGAAGCGCAGCGGTGTATTCGCCGGCGTCCACATCGATGGCCTGGGCGTTGCCCGCCAGAATCGCCAGCACGAGGCCGGCACCGATCGTTGAAGTGTCAAGTGCGCGCACCAAGGGCCGAACGCGCGCAGGGGTACGTGTGGAGATCTCCATGAGTCACCTGTTTTGTTTTTGTTGGTTTTTGGAGAGGAATTTTTTCGTGCAGCATCGCCTGGAGCCCCGGGGGGCTCTCATGCGATCTGCATCGAATCAGTGCCGGGTCAGCGGGTCAGATAGCGGTAGGCCGCCGTTTCGAAATCCAGATAGGCATTGACCGAAACGGAATCGGCGAACGGCAATATCTGAGTGGCCCAAAAACCGCCGATGCCGTTCTTGCGGTCGATCCAATAGAAAAGATTGGCCAATCCGGCCCACGCCAAAGAACCCGCAGGGCGACCGGTGGGGGCATCTTGATCGTTGATCATGAAACTCATCGCCCACGACTTGGGCATGCCCGGGAAGAACTCTGCGGTATTGGTGAGACTGGGGATAACGCCGGGGAGGGCTTTTACTTTCAGGTTTTCGAGACCATTTTTTTCAGCGAAACGAATCGTTTCCGGTTTGAGAATCCGTCCGTGATCCCCCTGTCCATCGTTAAGCCAGGCACGGATAAACTGACAGTAATCCTTCACGGTCGAATACAGGCCATGGCCTCCCATGTGCACTTCGGGAGCCTGTGGCAGGATGAAATCCTCGAGTGCGCAAAGCGATCCATCCTCTGCGCGTTGGTGCATGCTGGCTCGCCGCTGGAGCATCGACGGGGTCATGGTAAAGGCGGTATCGGTCATGCCCAGCGGCTCGAAAATACGCTGCTGCATGACTTCACCCAGACGCTTGCCGGTGATGGCCTCGACCACCAGACCGGCCCAATCCATGTTGGAGCCGTATTCCCACTGTTCACCCGGCTCAAACAGCAAGGGTGTTTGAAGCGCCGCCAACGACCCGCTGATGATGCTGGGTTGTCCTTGTTCCTGGGCTAGTCGGTTGTAGTTTTCGTTGAAGAACTCATAACCCAGACCTGCCGTATGAAGCAGAAGCATTCGAGTGGTGATGTGTTTTCTGGGGGCGCGAAGGCGAGGCGTTCCGTCGCTATCAAACCCCTCGAGCACCTTCAGTTCGCCGATCATCGGCACATAGTTCCTGGCAGGCGCATCGAGATCCAGTCGGCCCTGTTCGAACAACTGCAGCACCGCCGTGGCGGTTATCGCTTTGGTCGTGGAAAACATGGCGAAAACGCTGTCGGTCGTCATGGCAGGGGCTTGACCCTGCGTCCGTTGACCTGATGCACCCTCATAGACCAGACCGTCACGCCCGACTATTGCCGCGACTACGCCTGGGACGCGCTGCGATCCAGCCGTGGCAGCATCGAGCAAGTGGTTGAGTGATGATGTAAAACCTGGATTCATTATTTTTATTCTCCTTACACCCGACCCATAGCCCGCTGGGCTGGAGCTTATGGTGGGTGTGCAGTGGCAGGACTGATTGGCCCGACGTGAAGCGATGAACATCGGGGCCAGTGGAGAGTAAGAAAATAAAATCCGAGGGTTTGTCGGCTGCCGGCAGAGGGTGTCGGAATCAGGTACTTATTTAAGTGCTTGGGAGGAGGGCGATGCGTGAACGACTGCCGTCTCAGTTGCCCGCAATGCACCCTGCAGGGTACTCATCACCATCTCATGCAGCAGCTTGCGGCGTGCTCCAATGCCGGCCTTGGGCTGCCCAACCCAGGCCGGTAGTTGATTGAGCAAGGACACGATGCCGCTTACGGTCGCGCGCCGGGTGACGCTAGCCGGTTTACCGGTGAGTTGGTCTATGGTCTCCACCAGATGCTGCTCGTAGCGTCGGCGCAGGGTCAGAATCGAGGCTTGCTGTTCGCAGCTCAAACAATGGAGGTCGTACTCAGCCAGGCGGAAATGTGCGGCCATACGCTCGTGGAGCCGCAGGTGCGCCTCAAGCAGGCCGTGCAGTCGTACGGTGGGGGCGGATTTGCGATGGGTCACCAGGCTGGCGCCGTCAAGCAACGCTTCGTAGAGCTCCTCGATCAGTTCAAACAGCAGTTCCTCTTTGCTATCGATGTGGTTGTAGAGGGAGCCGGCGGTGATCCCCAGGCAAGTGGCCAGATCGCGCATGCTGACTCGGCTGAAACCATGCGTGGCGAACAGCTCGACAGCCTTGTGCCGGGTTTCCAGGTAACGCGTGTTGCGTTCTTCGTCGACAGGCACGGCAAAAAGGGTTTTGGAGGGCTGCATGTGACTCATCGACCTCATACGCGAAACTGTCCCAATAGCCGATTGAGCTGACCCGCAAGTTGGCCCAGTTCCTGGCTCGCCTCGTTGGACCGGTCTGCTGCCTGGGCACTTTCGTGGGCCAGGGAGGCTGCGCGGGTCACGTTCTGGTTGATGTCCTCGACCACGTGTGACTGCTCCAGGGTGGCGCTGGCGATCGAGGCGTTCAGTTCAGTGACATTGCGCAGTGCGCCGAGTACCTGGTGCAGGCTTTCAGCCGTTTGGTGAGCCTGTTCCACGGTTTGTCGAGCGGCTTGGCTGCTGGCATTGATGACATCTACTGCAGCTTCCGAATTGCCGTGCAGACGCTCGATCATGTCCTGTATTTGCGCGGTGGACTGCTGGGTGCGCTGGGCCAGCAGGCGCACTTCGTCTGCTACTACCGCGAAGCCGCGACCCTGTTCGCCAGCGCGCGCCGCCTCGGTGGCGGCGTTCAGCGCGAGCAGATTGGTCTGCTCGGCGATGGCGCGGATCACTTCCAGCACGCTGCCGATCTGGGTGCTTTCCCGGGCCAGGCTCTGGATCACCTCGACGGCCTGGCCGATGGTATCGGACAACTGGTCGATCTGGAGCAGGCTGATGTCGATGTTGTGCTGGCCCCGACGCGCCTGTTCTTCGGCTTGGCGAACTTCATTGGCAGCGTGCTCGGCGTTCTTCGCCACTTCCTGCACGGCGTAGGAGACCTCGTGGATGGCGGCGGCCACCAGTTCCATCTGCTGCGATTGCTGCTGGCTGTGGTTCTGGCTATCGGCGGCGATTTCGCCGAGCGACTTCGAAGCCTGGTCCAGGCTGTCAGCGGACTGTATGGACTGACCGATCACGCCACGCAGCTTGTTGGTGAACACGTTGAAATGGCCGCTCAAGTCTGTCAGTTCATCGCGCCAGCGGTTATCCAGATTGCGGGTCAGGTCGGCTTCGCCGCTGGCGATGTTCTCCATCGCATCGACCACCCGCGCCAGTGGCGAGGCGATACTGCGGGCGATCAGCAGGATCAGCGCACTGAGCAGCAGGGCGATCGTCAGCAATATGACGCAGGCCTGAATCAGCTGGCGGCGGAACTCGACTTGCACGTCGTCTATGTAGATGCCCGAGCCGACAATCCAGCCCCAGGGCTTGAACAATTCGACGTAGGAAACCTTCTCCACCGGCGTGTCAGAACCCGGTTTGGGCCAGCGGTAGTGCACCAGGCCGGCGCCATCGCGTTTGGCCGTGGCGACCATTTCGTCGAACAGCGCCTTGCCGTCCGGATCGAGTGTACCGGCCATGCGCTTGCCCTCGAGCCCGGCATTGGGGTGCATGACCATTCGCGTGTCGAGGTCTTCGAGCCAGAAGTAATCCTCGCGGTCGTAGCGCAAGTCGCGCATGACCGCGATGGCCTGCTGCTGCGCCTGCTCACGACTGAGGCCCTGGCCTTCCAGGCTTTGGAAGTGACGCAGGATGCCGCTGGCGGTCTCGACCACGTGGCGGGTTTTCAGCGCCTTGGCGGTATAAAGGTCGTTATAGCTCTGCTTGAGCATCAGGCCGGCGAGTATCAGCAGCATCAGGATGGATGTCAGCAAAATCAGCCACAGACGGCGGCTAATGGAAATATTGCGCAAGCCGGGCATGGGCAGCTCCACAAGGGGCAAGACAGGGAAAAGCCGGACGCGGCAGTCGCGTCCGGCTGGAGGAGCTCAGAGCGCGTAGTGGCTCAGTTCGCGGGCGATCAGCAGGCGCTGGACTTCGCTGGTGCCTTCGTAGATCTGGGTGATGCGCGCGTCGCGGTAGTAGCGCTCTACCGGGTAGTCTTCCAGGTAACCGTAGCCGCCATGGATCTGCATGGCGCTGGAGCACACGCGCTCGGCCATTTCCGAGGCGAACAGCTTGGCCTGGGAGGCTTCGGAAAGGCACGGTTGCCCGGCGCTTTTCAGGCGCGCCGCATGCAGTACCAGCAGGCGGGTGGCGTTGAGCCGGGTGTGCATGTCGGCGAGCAGGTTGGACACGCTCTGGTGCTCGATGATCGGCTTGCCGAACTGGACGCGTTCGCGGGCATAGCCCAGGGCTGCCTCGAAGGCGGCGCGGGCGATGCCCAAGGCCTGGGCGGCGATGCCGATGCGGCCGCCTTCCAGGTTGGACAGGGCAATGGCCAGGCCCTTGCCGCGTTCTCCCAGCAGGTTGGCCTCGGGGATGGTGCAGTTGTTCAGGGTCACCGCGCAGGTATCGGAGGCCTTGATGCCCATCTTGTGTTCGCTGCGGTCGACCACGAAGCCGGGGTTGTCGGTCGGTACCAGGAAGGCCGACAGCCCCTTCTTGCCCAGTTGCGCATCGGTCACGGCGAAGACGATGGCCAGCCTGGCGCGCTTGCCGTTGCTGACGAACTGCTTGGCGCCATTGAGTACCCATTGACCGTCGCGCAGTTCGGCACGAGTGCGCAGGTTGTGCGCCTCGGAGCCAGCCTGTGGCTCGGTCAGGCAGAAGCAGCCGATCGCTTGACCACTGACCAGCAGCGGCAGCCAACTGTCCTGCTGCGCGGGGGTGCCGTATTTCAGCAGGGGGCCGCAGCCTACCGAGTTGTGGATGCTCATCAGCGCGCCGAGGGCACCGTCGCCGGCCGAGATTTCTTCCACGGCCAGGGCGTAGGCCACATAGTCGGTGTAGCTGCCGCCCCAGGTGTCCGGCACGACCATGCCCAGCAGGCCCAACTCGCCCATCTGCGCCACCACGGCGTCATCGATCCAGCCGGCCTTCTCCCAGGCCTGGGCATGCGGCGCGACTTCGCTGCGGGCGAAGTCGCGCGCCATGTCGCGGATCATGCGTTGTTCTTCGGTCAATTCGATATCGTGCATTGCAAAGTCTCCTGCCGATCAGGCGGTGCGTACGGGCTTGCCGCAGGCGCGTTGAAACTCGTTGAAGAAGGCCTGCACCCGGGCAGGTTCCAGCTCTGCCAGGGTTGGCGGGTTCCAGCGTGGGCGCTTGTCCTTGTCGATGATCAGGGCGCGCACACCCTCCATCAGGTCGCCCTTGTCGAACCACTGGTAGTCCAGGTGCAACTCCAGAGCGAAGCACTCGGCCAGGCTCAGGTAACGACCACGGCGCAACAACTCAAGCGTCGTGGCCATCGCCAGTGGCGAGCGGCTGTCGAGCAGTTTCACCGTCTGTTCGGCCCAGTCTTGCAGCTCAGGGCGTTGTTCTCGCTGCAGCGCGGTACGAATGGCCGGGACATCGGGCAAGGCGAAGTACTCGTCGATCGCCTGGCGACAGGCCTTGAGCTCGGACCCGGCAAGACGCTCTGTAGCCATGTCGGCAAGCAGGTCCTGCAAGTCTTCGTCGGGCGCAGCGGTCCAGTTCAGGTGGTCGAGACAGGCATCCAGCTCGGCCAGCCGTTCGCTGGGCAGGTAGTAGTCGGCAAGGTTCGCATAGAGGGTATCGGCGGCACGCACCTGGCAGCCGGTGATGCCCAGATAGGTTCCCAGTTCCCCCGGCAGGCGCGGCAGGAAATAGCTGCCACCGACATCGGGGAAAAAGCCGATGCCGACTTCCGGCATGCCCATCCGCGTGCGCTCGGTGATCACCCGTAGCGAGGCGGCCTGGGCCAGGCCCATGCCGCCGCCGAGGACGAAACCATCGAGCAGCGCCAGCACGGGCTTGGTGTAACCATGCAGGTATTCGTCGAGGGCATACTCTTCCTCGAGGAACAGCTCGTGCTGGTTGTCGCCGGCAATGTAGCTGTCGTACAGCATGCGAATGTCGCCACCGGCGCAGAAGGCCTTTTCACCGGCGCCGCGAATGGTCACGGCGACGATCTGCGGGTCCTGTTCCCAAGCCCACAGGTGCCGGCATAGCAGGCGCACCATGGGCAGGTCCAGGGTGTTCAACGCGCTTGGCCGATTCAGTGTCAGGTGGCCGACGCGGTTGCGTACGCTGGCCAGCACCGGGGCTTGCTGCTCGCTCATGCTCAGGCTTCTCCGCGGAACAGTTGGATGATGGCGGAGAAGTCCAGGCCGCCATTACCTTGCAGGCTGAAGGTCTGGTACAGCTGCTGGGCTACAGCACCGAGCGCGACCGGTTGACGCGCGTGTCTGGCCGCTTCGGTGGCCAGGCCCAGATCCTTGAGCATCAGGTCGCTGCCAAAGCCGCCGCTGTAGCCGCGTGAGGCCGGCGCGTTTTCCAGTACACCCGGGAACGGATTGTTGACCTCCGAGCTCCAGCAGCGACCGCTGGAGGTATTGATGATCCCGGCCAGCACCTTGGCTTCCATGCCCAGGGCCACACCCAGGGCCATGGCTTCGGCGACGCCGACCATGGAGATGCCGAGCAGCATGTTGTTGGCGATCTTGGCCACTTGGCCGTTGCCGGCTGCGCCGCAGTGCACGATGTTCTTGCCCATGACCGAGAGGATCGGCAGGGCCTGGTCGAACACACTGTCCGGGCCACCGACCATAAAGGTCAGGGTGCCTGCCGCCGCGCCGCCGGTGCCGCCGGATACCGGCGCGTCAAGCATTGGGTTGCCTTGGGCAAGGGCGTACTTGGCCACCTCGCGGGTGCTCAGCGGGTCGATGGTCGAACTGTCGATAAGCAACACGCCTGGGCCGATATTGGCCAGCAGGCCGTCCTTGCCGCGATAGACCTGCTTCACGTGTTCGGCGGTCGGCAGCATGGTGATGATCACCTCGACCCTGGCCTTGGCCACGGCGGCGGGCGAGTCGGCGGCGCTGGCGCCGGCCTCCACCAGGGCGGCGACCGCCTGGGGGAAGGGATCAAAGACGGTCAGGCTGTGGCCAGCCTTGAGCAGGTTACGGGCCATTGGGCCGCCCATGTTGCCGAGGCCGAGAAATCCGATATGCATGTTGGCTACCTTTTACGATAGGGGGCAGTGGCGCAGGAAATCCTGCGCGCGCTTGTCGTCGGCCGACGCAAGGCGCCGGCCGGCAAAGGTCATTTCAGGGTGATGGTGGTGTTCACCGCGCCGCTGGTGTCGTCCTCGTCGAACCAGCGCTGGGTGATCGTCTTGGTCTGGGTGTAGAAGGTCACCACTTGCTTGCCGTAGGGACCCAGGTCGCCCAGCTTGGAGGCGCGCGAACCGGAGAAGGAGAACAGCGGGACCGGTACCGGGATTGGCACGTTGATGCCGACCTGGCCGACGTCGATCTCTTCCTGGAAGTGACGCGCCGCAGCGCCGGAACGGGTGAACAGGGCAGTGCCGTTGCCGTTCGGGTTGGCGTTGATGATCTCGATTGCCTCATCCAGGTTGGCGGCGTGCATGACGCACAGTACCGGGCCGAAGATCTCTTCGCGGTACACGGACATTTGCGCCGTGACGCCGGAGAAAATGGTCGGGCCGACGAAGTTACCGTCCTGGTAGCCCGGCACGCTCGGGTTGCGCCCATCCAGTTCAAGCTTTGCACCTTCTTCGATGCCGCTGGCGATCAGGCCGTTGACGCGGTCCAGGGCGGCGCAGGAAATCACCGGGCCGATGTCGGTGCCCGGCTCGGTGCCACCGTTGATCTTGAGGGTCTTGGTTCGCTCAATCAGGTCCGGTAGCCAAGCCTGCGCTTCACCGACCAGGATCACCACGGGCAGAGCCATGCAGCGCTGGCCGGCGGCGCCGAAGGAGGCGCCCAGCAGGTTGTTCAGGGTCTGCTGCCGGTTGGCATCGGGCAGGACGATGGCATGGTTTTTCGCGCCCATCATGCATTGCGCGCGCTTGCCGTTCTGGGTGGCGCGGTTGTAGACGTGGGTGCCGACCTTGGTCGAGCCGACGAAGGACACGGCCTTGATATCCGGGTGGTCGCAGATCAGGTTCACCGCGTCGACGCCACCGTGGATGACGTTGAGTACACCCTTGGGTACACCGGCCTCCAGCGCCAGTTCCACCAGGCGCATGGTCACCAGCGGGTCCTGCTCGGACGGCTTGAGGACGAAGGTGTTGCCGGTGGCAATGGCCATCGGGAACATCCAAAGCGGGATCATCGCCGGGAAGTTGAACGGGGTGATGCCGGCGCACACGCCCAGCGGTTGCAGCAGGGTGTAGGTGTCGACGCCGTTGGCCACGTTGTTGGCCAACTCGCCCATCTGCAGGTTGCCGATGCTGGCGGCGTGCTCGACCACTTCCAGGCCGCGGAACACGTCACCTTCGGCATCCGGCAGGGTCTTGCCTTGCTCGGCGGTCAGCAGGGCGGCCAGTTCCTTGATGTTCTCGCGGATCAGCTGCTGGTACTTGAGGAAGACACGGGAACGGGTACCGATCGGGGTCTTGCGCCAGGTCTTGAAGGCTTGCTTGGCGCTGGCAACGGCGGCGTTCATTTCCTCGGCGGTGGCGAAGGGGACGCGGGCCAGGACTTCCTGGGTGGCCGGGTTGACTACGTCGCGCCACTGAGTGCTGCGCGATTCGACGAATTCGCCGTTGATGAGAAGCTTGACGCTTGGAATGCTGGAAGAGGTCATTTTTAGTTCTGCCTACTTTCTTTGGGTCGAGTTAAGCCACTCGGCCTGGATGGCCGAGCGGTCGGATTTGGATTCAGAAGGGCCGGCGTACCAGCCTGGGTTCAGCCCTTGAGTTGCGGGAAGTCTTCTTCGAAGTATTCCTGCGGGCCACGTGCGTCGCCCTGACGGCGCTGCGTTTCCATTTGCCGCAGTTCCACCCGGCGGATCTTCCCGGAGATGGTCTTGGGCAGCTCGCTGACAAATTCGATGCGCCGCACCCGCTTGTAGGGCGCCAGGTGCTCGCGGGCGAAAGCGAAGATGCTGCCGGCCAGTTCGAGGCTGCCCTGGGCTTCATGGGCCAGGATCAGATAGGCCTTGGGCACTGCCAGGCGCACCGGGTCGGGGCTTGGGACCACGGCCACTTCCATCACCGCCGGGTGCTCGATCAGCGCGCTTTCCAGCTCGAAGGGGCTGATGCGGTAGTCGGAAGCCTTGAACACGTCGTCGGCGCGGCCGACGAAGGTGATGTAGCCCTCTTCGTCGATCTGCGCGGTGTCGCCGGTGCGGTAGTAGCCGTCGCGCATCACTTCGGCGGTCTTTTCCGGGCTGTCCTCGTAGCACAGCATCAGGCCGAGCGGGCGCACATCCAGCGGCAGGGCCACTTCGCCTTCGTTACCCGGCACGCCATCAGGGTCGAGCATGGTCACCCGGTAGCCCGGCAGCGGACGGCCCATGGACCCCGGCTTGAGCCGCTGGCCAGGCGTGTTGCCGACCAGGGCGGTGGTTTCCGACTGGCCGAAACCGTCGCGCAGCAACAGGCCCCAGGCGTGCAGGATCTGCTCGATGATCTCCGGGTTGAGCGGCTCACCGGCGCCCACCAGTTCGCGCAGGCGCAGGCGTGTCTTGTAGCTGGCCAGGTCTTCCTGGATCAGCATGCGCCACACGGTAGGCGGCGCGCACAGGCTGGTGACGCCGTAGCGTTCCAGCACGCCGAGCAGGGCTTGCGCGCTGAAGCGTGCGGTGTTGTGGATAAAGATGCAGGCGCCGGCATTCCATGGTGCGAAGAGGCAACTCCAGGCGTGCTTGGCCCAGCCCGGGGACGAAATGTTCAGGTGCAGGTCGCCCGGCTGCAGGCCGATCCAGTACATGGTCGATAGGTGGCCGACCGGGTAACTCTGGTGACTGTGCAGCACCATCTTCGGCTTGGAGGTGGTGCCGGAGGTGAAGTACAGCAGCATCGGGTCGGTGGCCAGCGTGCGGCCCTCGGTTTCGAACTGCTCAGAATGTTCGCTGGCGGCGCTGTGCGGGGTCCAGCCGGCGGGGGACGGACCAACGCAGATGCGGCTGCAGTCTTCACCCAGCCCGACGAACTTGTCGACATGGGCGCTACCGACTACCAGGTGGCGAACCTGGCCACGCTCGATGCGGTCGCGCAGGTCATCGGGGGTCAGCAGGGCGGTGGCGGGAATGACCACGGCGCCGAGTTTGAAGGCGGCCAGCATGGTTTCCCACAGGGCGACGTCGTTACCGAGCATCAGCAGGATGCGTTCGCCACGGCGCACGCCGAGGGCACGCAGGTGATTGGCCACCTGGTTGGAACGCGCGGCCAGTTGCTGGAAGCTGTAGCGTTGTTCGCTGCCGTCCTCTTCGACGATCCACAGGGCATTGGCCTGATTGCCCTCGGCCATGGCGTCAAAGTAATCCAGCGCCCAGTTGAATTCGCTCAGCTGCGGCCAGCGGAAGTCACGCACGGCGGTGGCGTAGTCGGTACGGTGGGCCAGCAGGAAGTCACGAGCGGCCAGGAAGGGTTGGCAGTTGTTGTTCATTGGAGTCTCCCGAGACGCGCGCGGGTACCTGAAAGTGGGGAGACGACGGCAAGCAAAGATAGCTTCACGGTGGGTGCCCTGTTTATTTTTATTGGGACTGACCTGGTTCATGGCCAGGCGGTTGAATCGAGTATAGGCAGGCATAAATCAAATAAGAATGCTCAAAAAGTCCCGTGCGTTGTGCAAAAAAGCACAGGCTTGCGGCATCCCTGATACGCCAGAAATGCACAAGGCGGGCGCTGCCCGCACCGTCAAACGATGCAAACAGCGCCCGCCTTGTGCGGGTACTTACCAGAGCGCCAGGGTATAGCTGAGGATCAGGCGGTTCTCGTTGAGATCGTTACCGAAGTGGGCGGTGCGCACCGTAGCGTTGCGCCACTTGAGACCGAGGTTTTTCAGCGAGCCGCTCTGCACCACGTAGCCGATGTCGGTGTCGCGCTCCCATTCGCGACCCTCAGGCCTGCGGGCGCCCAGATCGATGCTGTCGCCGGCCAGGTAGCGGGTCATGAAGGTCAGGCCGGGAATGCCGAGCGCCGCGAAGTTGTAGTCGTAGCGCGCCTGCCAGGAACGCTCGTCCTTGTTGGCGAAGTCGTTGATCTGCACGAAGTTGACCAGGTAGGCGTCGCTGCCATTGACGTAGGCAAAGCCGGTGTCGCCACTCATGCGTTGGTAGCCCAGACCGAAGGCATGGCCGCCGAGGGCATAGGTGAACATGGCGCCGAAGGCGTTGTTGTCGATGTTGCTGTTGCCGTCGTCGGTGGAGCGGGCGTAGCGCAGGTCGCTCTTGAGCGTCTGGCCTGCGCCCAGCGGCAGCACGTGGACCAGACTGAACTGGTGTTGGTGGTAGAAGTCGTCCAGGCCGCCGTAGTTGTAGCCCGTGTTCAGCCGGTCGTTCCACTGGTAGGCAAGGCCGGCGAAATTGAAGGCGTCACTGCGGGCCTGGCCACTGACAATGCCCTTGGCGCCGGTGGTGGTGATCGCCATTTTCTCGTAGTCCGAGGAGTCGCGCTGGTTGACCCGATCCACGCGCCCGGCATCAACGCTCAGGCCTTTGATCTCCTGGACGTTCAACTGCCCACCGCGAAATGTTTGCGGCAACAGGCGCGAGTCATTGGCCAACAGCACCGGCAACTTCGGGGTCAGGGTGCCAAGCTTGAGCACGCTGTTGGACGCTTTGAACTTGGCCGTCAGGCCCAGTTCGCCATACTCGTCCTTGGCGCGTTTGGGCGGCTCGTTATCGCGCTTGAGCAGGCCAGAGCCGGAGCGATCGGGACTGGAATCGAGCTTGACGCCGAGCTGGCCAAGAGCGTCGATACCGACGCCAATCATGCCGTCGGTATAGCCGGATTCGTAGCGCAGAAGGAAACCCTGGGCCCATTCTTCTTGCTTGGACTGGGCGGCATTGGCCTGGCGGAAGTCGCGGTTGAAATAGAAGTTGCGCGTTTCCAGCCTGGCCGTGCTGTCTGCGAAGAAATCGGCGTGAGCCTGTGCGGCGAGGCCGGTGCCGGCCAGGAACAGAGTGAGGGTGGTGGGTTTCATTGGTTGCCTTTTGTTGTTTTTGTTGTCGACGAGCCGCTCCCGCGCCGCTTGGCGTTGGCGAGGGAGGGGCGCCTCTGGGGTGTCCTGCGCCGAGCGGCGCAGGTCGGGCGTAAAAAAGCGCGAAGCAAAGGAGCGGACTCGCGCTCGGGGCGTCAACCCCGGAAAAAGCAGCGTCAGTGACTGCTGGCCATGGCAGCTCCAAGGCCGGTCTGGGCACGAACGAACTGGTCGGCATAGGCGGCGCGCTCGCGGTCGGCGCGTTCGCTGCGGTCAAGCCTGGAAGCGACCACTATGACCAGGAAGGCCAGTGGCATGGAGAACAGCGCCGGCTGGTCGTAAGGGAAGAGCGCCTGGGCATGCCCCAGTACGCCGACCCACACCGACGGCGAGCCGATCACCAGGGCCAGCGCGCTGACCAGGCCGGTCAGGCCGCCATAGAGGGCGCCGCGGGTGGTCAGGCCGCCCCAGTACATGGCCATGATCAGTACCGGGAAATTCGCCGAAGCGGCGATGCCGAACGTCAGGCCGACCAGGAAGGCGATGTTCTGCCCCTCGAACAGAATGCCGAGGGCGATCGCAACGATGCCCAGGCAGATGGTGGCGATACGCGACACGCGCATTTCCTGTTTCTCGTCGGCGCAGCCCTTCTTCAATACCGAAGCGTAAAGGTCATGGGAGATGGCCGAGGCACCGGCCAGGGCCAGGCCAGCCACCACTGCGAGAATGGTGGCGAAAGCCACGGCGGAGAGGAAACCGAGAAACAGGTTGCCACCCACTGCCTTTGCCAGGTGCATGGCTACCATATTGCTGCCGCCAATCATGGCCCCTCCGAGCTTGCCATCGACGTAGTACTGAGGATCGGTGCCGACGATGACGATGGCGGTATAGCCCAGGACGCAGACCACCAGGAAGAAGAAACCGATAAACACCGTGGCGAACAGTACGGATTTACGCGCTTCCTTGGCATTGGGCACCGTGAAGAAGCGCATCAGGATGTGCGGCAGGCCGGCAATGCCGAAGACCAGCCCAAGGGATAAGGACACCGCGTTGATCGGGTCGGCCAGCAAGGTGCCCGGGCCCATGATCTGCACGCCGCTGGCATGCACGGCCACAGCCTGGGCGGCCAGCGTCTCGAAGCTGAAATCGAAGCGACTCAGGGCCATCAGCACCAGGGTCGTGCCGCCCGCCAGGAGCAGGACCGCCTTGGTGATCTGTACCCATGTGGTGGCGAGCATGCCGCCGAAGATGACATAGACCAGCATCAGCAGTCCGACTACCACCACCGCCGTGCGGTAATCGAGACCGAACAGCAGTTTGATCAGTTGACCGGCACCGACCATCTGCACCACCAGATAGCAGCACACCACGGTCAGCGATCCGAGGGCGGCGAAGCTGCGCACGCGGGTTTGATCGAGGCGGTAGGAGACGATGTCGGCGAAAGTGTAGCGCCCCAGGTTGCGCAAGCGTTCGGCCATCAGGAAGGTGACGATGGGCCAGCCGACGAAGAAGCCGATGATGTAGACGAAGCCGTCGTAGCCCTTGGCGAAGACCAGGCTCGACAGGCCCAGCAGAGTTGCCGCCGACATGTAGTCACCGGCGATTGCCAGGCCATTCTGGAAGCCGGTGATGCCGCCACCGGCGCTGTAGAAGTCGGCGGCGGAGCGGGTGCGTCGTGCCGCCCACCAGGTGATCAGCAGGGTGGCGAGGACGAAGACGAAAAACATGCCGATGGCGTGCAGGTTGAGCGGTTGCTTCTGCGCAATGATGGGCTCGGCATGGGCCAGCACAGGGCTGAGGGCGAGAAGGGCGAACAGGCGTTTCATGCGCGGGACTCCTGCAGGATCTGCGAGCTGAGTACGTCGAAGCGGGTGTTGGCGCTGTGCACGTACCAGGCGGTGAGTAGCCAGGACAACAGGATGATCGTCACGCCGATTGGCATGCCGAGGCTGAGGTGGCTGCCGTCGTAGAGCGGCAGGTGCAGCCAGGCAGGGGCGAAAGCCACCACCATGATGAAGCTGTAATAGATAGCCAGGACCGCGCCGCTCAGCGTCCAGGCCAGCAGTGCACGCTGGCGCGCGAGGCGGTGGAACTTGGGGTTGGCCCTGACCAGTGCACAGGTCTGGACGTGGTTCGGATGGTCGGTCGTCATGGTGCGGCTCCGCATTTCTAGTTGTTTTTGTTGTTCGGCCTTTTGAGGGGCGTACGGGTACCCGGGCAGCGACCCCATGCGGGACGCCACCTGAATGCTGATGTGCTGGAGTTATTGCCGCCCGGATGACCTTGCGGTGGAGAGAGGGCGGTGCAGGAGGGCGAGCCCGATCCTCTGCGCGGCGAGCAGCGGATCGGGCCAACGGCAGACGAGAACCGTGGCCGCGATTGCGCTGTTGCGCAGCTGTTTGAGTCCGGCGTGCAAGCCGGTGTTTATCCATGCGCTCATGCTGTCAGCCCTCGGTATTTATTATTGGGGTGGGGGGCTTTCCTGGCCTGAAAACGACGCTGGCCAAGTTGGGTGAGATGCGAGTATATAAGTGCATATTTCCCATATGTATTGGCAGAAAAGCCCGATGGATATGCAAAAAAGCACAACGCAGAACCCACTGAACTGGGACGACATGCGTTTCTTCCTCGAGGTCGCCCGTGCCCGCACCGCCAGCGGTGCAGCTCGCCGCCTGGGGGTGGACTACACCACGGTGTCGCGGCGCATCCGCGCCCTGGAGCAGTGCCTGGGTGCTCTGCTGTTCGAGAAGTCGCGAACCGCAGGTTTTGTCCTGACCGTGGAGGGGCAGCGCCTGGTCAGCCATGCCGAATCCCTGGAAAGTACGCTGCTGGTAGCCTGCGAGCAGGTTTTCGGCACCACCGGGGGGCTCGCCGGGCACCTGCGCATCGGCTGTACCGAAGCCTTCGGGACCTGTTTCATCACTGCGCAGATGAGCCACTTCCTTGAGCACTACCCGCATATCTCGGCGGACATTTTGCCGGTCCCGCATTTCATCAACCTGTCACGGCGCGAGGCGGACATCGCCATCACCCTGGAACGGCCCGAGCGCGGTCCCTATGTGTGCTCGCGATTGTGCGACTACCGCCTGCGTCTGTATGCGACGCCGGAGTACCTGGCCAGTCATCCGACGATCGGCTGTCGCGAGGACCTGGCCGTTCACCCGTTCGTGACCTACGTCGAGGATCTGGCCTTCAGCTTCAAGCTGCTCTACCTGAACGACCTGATGCCCGGCGCCAACAGTCGCCTGCGCAGCACCAGCGTGGTGGCTCATTACCACGCAGCCCTGGAGGGGCGGGCGCTGGCGATCCTGCCTTGCTTCCTCGCCGGCCCCGATCCCCGCCTGTGCGAAGTGCTGCCCGGTGAAGTGGAGATCACGCGGCAGTTCTGGATGTATTACAGCGAGGACCTGCGCAAGCTGAAGCGGGTCACTCTGGTGGCCGAGTACTTGCGTGCTTGTGCGGAACTGAATCGCCCGCTGCTGATGGGCGAGTCACGTGTGATGGGCTATCTACCGTCACCCTGAGGGTGGAGTTGTGCAGCCAGAAGTAAAGCGAAGTAGTTGGTCAGATGTGTTTTCGAAATCAGAGGCTACTCACACCACCGCAGTCAGCTATGAACACTCAATCGTCATGGTTTTACTGCGTGATCACTGTCAATGTGGGGAGCGTCCGCCGGTTTCTTCTGCGGAACGATAAAACTCACTGTCGTACTGGTGAGGATTTTGTGAGTCGGGTCGGCCACTTCAAGAAGAACCTTGTGAGTGCCGGGCGGCAGTCCAACCAGGATGATCGGGTCTTCGCTGGTGTGCGCCCATGTGCCTTTCCAGTCGTCGACGGTCACGTGGAGGTGACCGAGACGTGGTGATACTTCAACAGCTGCCTTGCCAAATACCGGCATGATCCTGGCGTGTTCTGTTCGATACTGGATAATGACAACACCGCGGGCGAGTGGCTCGGCAAGCGGCGGGTAGGCAATGAGTTTTGGCGCAGTCTCGGATGCCAATGGAAGTATTGCCGGTGGGGAATCGGTGTCTGCTACCCCTTGTCCGTACACGGCTGTGCAAAAGAAGACACCCAAAGCCAGGGCCAATAGATTTCCGGGGGCGAGGGACATGGTTTTTTTCCCGCGTGATTTCATTCAAGCCTAGATCAACCCGAGTATCTCCCAGTGTTTATTTGAAACTGGAACCACTCACGTATCTCATCCGTGCCATCCAGGCATGTTGACCATGGACGACTCAGCGCTTGTAACGCAGCGCGTCCACCACTACGCCGAACGCTGACGAATGCTCACGGCGATTGGGGTAGTAAAGGTGGTAACCGGCAAAAGGCTGGCACCAGTCTTCGAGTACCCGCACAAGGCTTCCGTCGGCAAGCTCCCTGGCTACCATATCTTCTGGCAGGAACCCCAGCCCGCATCCGGCGACAGCAGCGCGCAGGATCGGCACGCTGCTGTTGAACGTCCATTGTCCTTCGACACGTGCCTTGAGTTCGTGACCGTCCTTCTCAAAATCCCATTGCATCAGGTTCCCGTGGGTGGGCAGGCGCAAATTGATGCAATTATGTGCGGCCAAATCCCTTGGCTCTTTCGGATACGGCCGCTGTTTGAAGTAGTCGGCAGACCCCACTACGGCGATGCGCAACGGGGGGCCGATCGGGACGGCGATCATGTCCTTGGCCACCTGATCGCCCAGACGCACGCCCGCGTCGTAGCGCTGCGCGACGATGTCGCAGAGGGCGTAGTCGACGGTGATTTCGACCTTGATGTCCGGGTAGTCGGGAAGCACCTTCAACAGCTTGGGCCAAAGGATGTTGTTCGCCGCATGTTCGGAGGCTGAAATCCGCACGTTGCCTGCCGGGGTATCGCGAAACTCGCTGACCGCAGCCAGTTCAAGTTCAATTTCGTCGAAGCGCGGCGCCATGGACTGATACAGCCGCTGGCCAGCCTCTGTGGGGGATACGCTGCGCGTGGTTCGGGTCAGCAGGCGAACGCCGAGCCTGGTTTCGAGAGCGCGCATGGTGTGGCTCAGCGCGGACTGCGAGACGCCCAGCTGTGCGGCGGCGCGAGTGAAGCTGCCTTCGCGGGTAATGACCACGAAGGCTTGCAGATCGTTGAGATTGGCGCGGGACATTGATGAGAGCCTCTCATGCGGAGCGCGGGATTATTCCATGTAATCAGGTTCCGCATGGATGCGCGACCCCAACGAGCCAGTCACAAGGTTCTTGCGTAGAACGGCGTCAACTTGTCGAGTGCAGCGTCCACATACTTGGGAACCCAGTAGGTTTCGATGTGCGTTGCGCCGTCGATGATGAACAACTCTTTGTCTTTCGTACCGGTGGCCTTGGGGAACGCATCCTGGGTCATGTACAGGCTGTCGGCCTTGCTACCGGCGATCATCAGCAATGGCTGATTGATCAGTTCGATCTGGTTGGTGGCGTCGAAGCGCATCAGGTCCAGCAAGCTGCTCGTGGTGTACTTGAAGGTCGAGTCTGGGTGGGCATGGGTCTTCCAGTAGTACTCATAACCCTGGCGATACAGCTCGAACGGCAGTTTGGCGATCTGCTCATCGGTGAGGTTGGCATCGCCCGAATAGAGCACTTCACCTCCGGCCGCTTCCTGGGCGCGGGCAGCGGAAGCCTGTTGCAGGCGTTGCTCGATGGTGCCCAGTTGCGAGTCGTTGTAGCCATTGCGACGCACCCGGCCAGAGTTGAACATGCTCACGGTCGCCACCGACTTGAATCGCTTGTCGGTTTGCGCGGCGGCCAACGAGTAGCCACCGCCACCGCAGATGCCGAGCAGGCCCAGACGCTTGCCGTCGACGCCAGCATACTGGGTGATGAAGTCCGCCATGCCGTGGATATCCTCGATGCGGTACGCGGGCTTGTCGATGCTGCGCGGTTGTCCGCCACTTGCGCCCTGATACGCGGCATCGGCGGTAATCGTGATGTAGCCTTGTTCAGCCAGTCGCTGGGCATACAAACCGGCGACTTGCTCTTTCACGCCGCCATTGGGGTGCGCCACCACCACCGTCGGATAAGCCTTCTTCGCATCGTAGTTGGCAGGGGTGTAGACGTTGGCAGCGATGTCCAGGCCATTGAGCTTGTAGGTGACCGGATGGATGTTGACCTTGCCGGGTTCATTCTTGGTAATTGCACCGTCGTAAGCCAGGGTGAATGGGTTCTTTTTGTAGTCGGCGGCGCCGGCTTCGCCAGCAGAAATACCGACCATGGCGGCCATCAGCGAGGCTTTCAAAATTGTGTTTCTCATAAGTGTCTCCGGAGCATTAAAAGGCGCGTTAAAAATGTGCTGAAGTCGTCAATCCAGATGCTTTTCTGTCAGAAACCCGGACACCAGGTCCGCGATCTGCACGTTGTTCAGATCCGACATGGGGAAGTGGGTATTGCCCTTGATGCCAATATCCGGCAAGTGGATCAGCCTCACGTCACCGCCGTGTTTGTTGACGGCATCGCGCCAAAGTCGGGCCATGGTGAGTCGGGCGCGCCAGCTGTCCTGAGCGGGCAGGTCGACGGCTTGCTCCGGGATGTTGTCGCCGTAGAGGATCAGGACCGGAATGCGCGTGAGCGCCATGAACTGATCCATCGGCACCGCTGCGCCTTGTACCGTGTCGAACGCGCTGGGAATCGGCGCGGGTACTTCACCCTGCGCGAAGACGAAGCTGCTGCCTGGCTCGAAAGCCACGATGGCCTTGACCTTGTTGTTCTTGATCGCCGTCAACCAACCAGGCCCGCCACCCTGAGAGTGCGTGAACAGGATGCCGGGGCCGATTTTGTCGAAGACCGCCGACACGCCATTGGAGGCCACGCCCATGTCGAACGGACCGGTATTCGGCGTCATCGCGCGGAAAAACTGATCGCGCGTTTGCGCATCCCGGGCAACCTGCACACCTTCGAAATAGTTGGGCCACAGACCTATACGGAACTGGTTGAACCAGAGCTGCTCGTCCGGGACAGGCTTGACCGTTGCTTCGACCATGCTGCGGCCGGCATCGCCACGACGCGGCTGGTCGATCAAATACACGCCGAACTGGCGCCGCAGAAAAATATTCTGGAAGCCTTCGCGGCCATCCGCGGTGGTTTCCCAGGTCTTGGAAAACTGGCCTGCGCCGTGCCACATGACGATGGGCAGTTTTCGCGCATCGACCGGGATTTGGTAGAAGGTGTAGGCATGGTCGCCGTGGTAAGTCTGGCCATCAGGGGTCATGGGTTTGCGCGGATTGAACGAGCCCGGTGCGGTGATCATCGTCCCGCCAGCGGCGAAGCTGCCTTGCTCCTGAATCATCAAGGGGGCGGCGGCATTGGCATGGTTTGCATAGGCGGCAAGCACGCTCAGCAGGGTGATGTTCAGCAGGTTTTTTCCAGTCTTCATGTTCAACCTCCCGAGGCAGCAAGTGCCTGTGTCAGGGCTGTGCCTGCACGTTTGGCGGATTGTCCATCGCCGTGCTCGGCCAGTACCTCGATGACTTGGCGCAATTGCTCCACGCTCAACCCCACCCGCAGGCTCGCCCGCATGTGCGAGCGCAACTGCGACTCCACACCCGGCGTTGCGGCCAGAGCGCCGACGGTCGCCAGCTCGCGGCTTTGCCAGTCGAGGTTGTCGCGCTCGAAGATGTCGCCGAACAGGTGGGTTTGCAGAAACCGGTTGATGACCGGGGCGAAATCGAACACCGGCCCCTTGACCGGGCCACCGGAAATTCGGGTTTGATTGGCCGTTCCTGCCGCGAGCAATGCCTCACCGGTTGCAATGGCGCGGCTGGGTTCGCGTCCAGGCGCATCCTGGATGCCGCGTTGTTGGCGCGCTTGCACCACCGTCATCAGTTCATTCAACGCATTGAGGCTGCGGGGGAAGCCGACATAGGCGTAGAGCTGCACCAGGATTTCCTTGGTCTCGCTGACCGTCAGGCCGGCATCCAGGCCTTGGTTCAAGGCAGCGTTGAGCCTGGGCATGTCACTGGTCGCCATGAACGCTGCGATCAGTGGAATGGCCTGTTGCCTGGCCGACAGCGTTTGTGCCGCAGGTTGTGTGCTGGTCATGGGTTGCGATGCCTCGGCGTTCTGAGTGGCCACACCCGACATCAAGCCAAGGCCCAGACACAGGGCTATCAGCGCGGGGAGGGGACCGGTCTTGCGATGTGCAATCGGTGTGTCAGTGGTCATCGTGAAAGCTCCATCCATTGCTCATCACTGCCTGGCAGGCGGTGCTCGAGTGAGGTTGATTTACAACAAACAGCTACAAGCCCTGCGCGGGCGATTGACCTTCGTACTGCGCATCCGAGACTTTTTCCGCCCAAGTGACAGCCTTGCCGTCCTCGGCTTCGGCGATGGCGATGTGAGTCATTCCGTTGGTGGCCGTCGCGCCATGCCAGTGACGTGTTTGCGGCGGGATCCAGACAATGTCGCCCGGACGGATTTCCTGACGTGGGCCGCCCTCTTGCTGCACGTAGCCGACTCCGGCGGTGACGATCAGCGTTTGCCCCAGCGGATGGGTATGCCAGGCCGTGCGGGCGGCGGGTTCGAAGGTCACCGTGCCACCGCCGATGCGGGCAGGGGAGTCCCCCTTGAACAGGCCATCAACCCGAACCGTGCCGGTGAAGTTTTCCGCAGCGCCCTTGACGGAGGGCTGGGAGCCGGCGTGGGTGATGCGGATCTCGTTGGAGGACTGGGCGCAGGCTTCCCCGGCCATGAGCGATAAGGCCACCAATGGGGCGATCAAGGGATTCATCAATGTTGCTCCTAAAGGCGGGTCAGCCAACTGCGAGGCAGCCGCCGTGGGTGTTGAATGGGATGATGGTTTTCCCTCTCAGGTCGTGGGCCGTCAGGAACGAGCGCACAACGGGCGGGGTGGTTTCACCCCAAATTCCCGCTTTTGATGGTCAGGCTGCACGTCAGTGGTATCGGCTGGGTGCAGGACCGCTGGGGAAACAGTAAGCGAGCTAACGGATGAGCACTAGACGGGTAAATCGGCAAGGGTTCATGAGGTTTATTCATCAATCCGGGCAAGTGCACCATGTCACTCAACATCGCCGGAGAGTGTTTGTTTAAAGGTGTTTAAGGTTACTTCATGCAAGCTACAAGACCTTGCGCCGTTGCCTACGGTTACGCCAGAATCCGCCGGCTTGTGCGCCTTGGGGGCCATCGGTAACTTGATTCGCGTCACTGCCCATCAGTGATCGGGTTTAGTCGCCTGGTGGTTTCACGAAGCGTATTTCCATTCAGACAGTCAGGTCATTGCATGCCTGCACTTCATGGTAGCTGTGCGCAGGGCGCCTTCGGGCGCGCCGGTTTCGTGTCTCCCCGGTCGACTAACCTGCGTACAGCTGCCACCCCCTTGTTTAGTCGCAAGTCGGTGATGGCTCCATTTTTTGGAGACAGAAATATGTTCAAGGTAACGCCAAACCCACCGGAGGCCGATCCGGTCTCCCCAAATGAACCCGACTCAACCAGGCTCAACGAAGCCGCCCCCGATTTTCACATCCCCTCGATTGCCGATATCAAAGCCACACCGCGCACACCCGGTACCTTGTTCACCGTGGACCCACAGGCGAGTCCCGAAACCTTGATGGTTTATCTGGTCGAAACCCTCGCGTCGGTCGATGTGATGGTCCACCAGTTGGTGGATCACCTGGACGGTGGGGCGCGCAATGCGTTGCTGGGCATTTCCAACAGCGTGATGCTGGCGGAGATCACGGCGAACCGGGTGCTGGATCAAATCGACCCGTAGGAGCGAGCTTGCTCGCGATGGGGGGTAACGATGACGCGGGAAACCAGACGGACCGTGGCGCCCTTGGGTTTTTCGCGAGCAGGCTCGCTCCTACAGGGGGCAGCATGTGATTTGGAAGTGAAAGCAATGGACCCGCCAGGGTGGCGGGTCCGAAGGGGGGATCAAAGCTTCGGCAATTGCCCGATGCGGCCCATCATTTCGGTCACGATCTGCAAGTCCAGCAGGAACTGCTCGGTGGTCTTGAACTCGTTATCGTTGTGACCGGTGTATTTGACGTCCGGCATGGCCAGGCCGAATTGCACGCCGTTGGGCAGTTCATGCACGGAGGTGGCGCCGGCGGAGGTGCCGAACTTGTGTTCCATGCCGAGGTTTTCGCTGGTCACTGCGAGCAAGGCCTTGACCCATTCACCCTCGGGGTTGCGGTACATCGGTTCGGCGATCGACAGGTCGAAGGTTGGTGCGATGCTGGTCTTCTTGCTCCAGGCGTCCAGCTTTGCGGCGATTTCGGACTTGAGCACATCCGGCGTCTTGCCCTTCGGCACGCGCAGGTTGACCGCGAGTTTGAAGGCTTTGTCATCCATCCCGACATAGGTCAGGGAGGTGGTCAGCGGGCCCATGAATTCATCGGAAAAACCGACTCCCAACTTGCCACCCAGGTAGTCCAGCCCCCAGTTATCGGCAGCGTAGCGCGCGGCGTCGGTGATCTGGTTGTGCTTGAGCGCGACCTTGCCGTCGAGACCATTGATGAAGTCGAGCATCCTGGCCACCGGGTTGACGCCGGACTCGGGCTCGGAGGAGTGGGCGGACACACCGGTGACCGTCAGTTTGACGTCCTTGCCGTCGACCTTGGCGGCGACCGCGAAGTTGCCGCCGTTGCGCTTGGCATACTCGGTGCCGGCCTTTTGCAGGCTGGCGGCCAGTTCGGCGGGCTTGTCGGTCACCAGGGTCGCAACCGATGTCGATGGAATCTGGTTGGTGGCCAGGCCGCCGGTCATCGAGGTGATCTCTGCGCCCTTGCCTTGCGCGGTGCGCTTGGCGAAGCTGGCCATGACCGTGCCGTAGCCTTTCTCGGCGATCACCACCGGGTAGCCGCCATCCAGCGCCAGGTTGTAGTTGGGTGTGGGGTTGCGTTCGAAGTAGTAGGGGATGGCGTCGCCCGTGGTCTCTTCGGTGGTATCCACCAGCAGCTTGAAGTTGCGGGCCAGCGGCAGCTTCTCCTCCTTGATGATCTTCATGGCGTAGAGCGCCACCACGATGCCGTTCTTGTCATCCTCGGTGCCGCGGCCATACATGCGATCGCCGATCAGGGTGACCTTGAACGGATCAAGGCGGGTGCCGTCCTGCAGCACCCAGTTTTCCGGCGTCACCGGCACCACATCGGCATGGGCGTGAATGCCCACGACTTCATCGCCAGTGCCTTCCAGGGAGATCTCGTAGACGCGGTTGTCGATGTTGCGAAAGTTCAGGTTGAACGCCTGGGCCAGGCCCTTGATCTTCTCGGCAATCTTGAGGAATTCGGGATTGTCGTGCTGGTCGACACCGTCCACGCGCACGGTCGGAATGGCCACCAGTTCCTTCAGGGTTTCGGTGGCCGCGCTGCCGTATTTCACCCGGGCATAGAGGCCGAGCAAACGATGGATTTCGTTTTGTTGCCCGGCGGTAAGCGTCTTGTTGTCGAGGAAGGCACGGATGGCCGGGCCGAGGTCGTCGGTCTTGGCGATATCGCTCTTGGCCAGGCTTCCCAGGAACTGCCTGAAATCCTTGACCGATGCATCACTGAAGGTCTTGAGGATGATCGCGTTCTGTTGCGGGGTGATGTTGGCGTGGGCAGCGGTGGTGAACGACGAAAGGCTGGCGAGCATGAGGGTGGTCGCAGCCAGGTGCTTGAGGGAGAAATCCATTGCTGGGGGCATTCCTTTGCAGGCGGTTCGTAGGAAGTATCTGATCGACTGATCAGAAACATCTCAAAGCTAACACCGCGAGCGTGTGAAACGGGAGACCCTGAAGTGGGATCTGTCGCACAGAAATGCAAAAGCGGCGCAGAAATGAAAAACCGCTCTATCAATGCTTACATTCCGCCATCACCACTTTGCAGGTACTTGGCGTGCCGCCGGACCGGCCGGAATAGCGTATGCAATTACTCAGGGATTTCTGGCGAGCCATGTCCAGGGTGTCGCCCCAGGCGAGGCCTCCTTCGCCGACAGTGGGGAGGGCTTTTGCATAGCAGGTCGAGCCGACGCTGGGGGCTGAATATTGAGCCGTACTGGCTTTGCCTGAACAGCCGGCTATCAGCGCCAGATCGACGGCGAGCAGGGATAGCAGGATCCATGACGAGCATTGGCGCACAGTGTGTCCCGTCATCCCGGTTCCCCTGTAGCAAGAGGCGCATTTGAGATCGTACCTGGCCGGATCAGGGCTGGGGCACTCTCTTACTTGAGCCTATCCTTGCGGCATCGATCCTGCTGCTCCTTTCGTCCGCTTTCCCAAGTTCGGTGTGTCCGGCCGTCCGAGAGCCGGGCCGAGGTCGCTACAGACCACTGAACATGCTGATGATCACGGCATTGACCAGGTCAATGAAAAAACCACACACCAGCGGCACGATCAGGAAGGCCTGGTGCGCCGCGCCGTACTTTTGCGTCACGGTCGACATGTTGACGATGGCCGTTGCCGTGGAACCGAGGGCAATCCCGCCGAACCCGGAAGCGATCACGCTGGCTTCGTAATTGCGCCCCATAAAACGGAAGACCACAAAATACGTATAGGCGACCGTCAGCAGGATTTGCAGGGTCAATGCGCAAAGAATGAACATCAACGCGCCGCTGAGTTGCCATAGCTGAAGCCCCATCAGGGCCATGGTCAAAAACATGCCCAGACAGATATCGGAGATCAGCGACAGGCCCAGACTGGCACCGCTCCAGGTTTTCAGTCGCTGGTCACCGACAAAGGCCAGAACGAGGTGGTGAATGACGATGCCGGCGAACAGGCAGCTGACAAACTTGGGCAGGGTGATGCCGGCATCGACCAGCAACAGGTTGAGTCCATAGCCGAGCATCAGGGTCAGGTTGAGCCACATCCAGGCCCAGAGCACGTCGTAGTAGTCCAGCGCCTTGCTCGGTTGTTGCTCGAGAATGCCGACTTCCAGCTCCGCATCCCTGGACGGCGTCAGTTGATAACGGCGTATCAGCTGGTTGGCGATAGGGCCGCCGATGACGCAAGCAGCAATCAGGCCGACAGTGTTGCTGGCGATGCCCAGTTCGTGGGCGTTGCTGATGCCCAGTTTTTCGACGAAGAGCGGTGCCCAGGCCAGGGTCGTGCCCACCCCACCCGTGAGGGAAATGGAGCCCACCATCAAGCCCGCCTTGGGATCAAGCCCAAAAGCCTCGGCCACGCCCATGCCCAGCGAGTTCTGCAGCAGAATGAACACAGCGGCGA
The DNA here is from genome assembly GCF_019218985.1 of Pseudomonas sp. PDM30. Classification (NCBI taxonomy): domain Bacteria; kingdom Pseudomonadati; phylum Pseudomonadota; class Gammaproteobacteria; order Pseudomonadales; family Pseudomonadaceae; genus Pseudomonas; species Pseudomonas sp. PDM30. Next base: position 107,063 of record NZ_JAHUWM010000009.1, on the reverse strand, counting down.
GTAACAGCAGGATCAGCAGCGGGCGCCCGCCCTTGAGCAGTTGGCGCATGTCCGACTTCAAGCCGATGCCGGCAAAGAAATAGAGCAGCAGGGTGTCGCGAATTTGCAGATCGAATTCGATCTGGATATTCAGGCCAAAGTAAAGCAAGGACGTAACCGCCGCACAGACGAAGCCGCCGACGACCGATTCGGGGATACAGTATTGACGGAGAAAGGCGTTGTGCTGGACGAGGGTTTTGCCAAGGAAAAGCAGGAGGATGGCAAGGGTAAAACTCACGAGGCCGTGAACCTGGAAGAGCTGTGAAGTCATTTAAGGCCTACCTAAAACTGAAAAGTCATTATCAGGATTCGGTCATTCAATGTTTAGACCTGGATCAATGAACGGTCGAAACAGCCTTGCTCGTCCAGATGGCTTCCCAATCATCAGGTGCGTCTGTGCGCCAGGAGTGAGGACAGCCTAGCCTAAAGGGGAACCCCCATCCGGGTTGGCATAGGCCGCCATCACGCTCCCGATGACCAGTCAGACGGTGACTTCAGCGCTTGATCAGAGAAATCTTCGTTCCCTCGATACTGACCCCCGCCATTAACCCTTGCTGGTCGAAGATAAACGCGTAGGCGTCGTCTTTGAGCGTCGAGCTGGACAGGTTCTTCGCAACTCCTTCATCCACAAACACAACTGTTGGCCCTACACCGATTTCCCAGCCCTTGGTTTTGGCTACATAGTCCACGGCTTTATCGGTCATCAGGAAAACCACATAGCCGTACGACTGGGCACCGGCCTGCAGTCCCCATGAACCGCTGACGGAGTTGTAGTAGTTCTCGACTTTCGTGCCCTTCATTAAAACGCCTTCGCCATAACTGCCGCCGAATACAAGTCCCGCCTTGATGATGTTCGGGAAGACCAGCACAGCCTTGGCTTGGTGCGAGATGGTTTCGGAGAATGGATTGGTCTTGTAGAGCGTCTGCAACGCTTGTCGAGCGTCGGCATTCAGATCCTCGGCGGTGGCCGCTGCGGCATTGTTCAGGAAACCGGCCGATGCCAATGTTGCAATCGCGAGGAAGAACGACAGGAAGAACCGCATTGATTGAGTCATTTGCGTACTCCGCTGAGGGAGCAGGGGGATGAGAGCAGCGGCAAGTGCCTGCGTCATGCAGGAACCGAATCCACTGAGGTTATCCGGCGCGCCCTGAAATGTGTGAATTGCAGGCCTCGCTCGTGAATGAAGCCGGCCCGGGGGCCACTGATCATTTGCGCTGCCATCAGCTGTTATGACCGTTGCGTATCGGCCGGGTTCGCTGTCAGTTCTGCTTCTGGCCGATTGTTTCCCGTTGCCAGGGTTTATCCAGGCCAGGGTGTGGGCTGAAGTTGGGGGGGGGAGGGTTTTCCAGACCCCGAAAACGACAAAGCCCCGAATAATCAGGGCTTTGTTGAATAAGGAAGGCCAATGCATCCTTGATGGGCCTTCTTCTACTACGCCAGCGTTGGGCGCTCTTTCTGCGGTTCCGGCTCCGATGCTGGAGTTGGCAATGCGAAGCTATCGGCGAAGTTTTTCTGGGGACGCTCGCGGTGACCACCTTCGGACACCATCCGGATAACTTTCCGCGCAGGCTCTTCAATGCAGTGGTACAGGAACATCGAGAAGGCCACGATGATGGGAATCTCAAACTTCAGATCCATCATGCCAAACAGCTTGCGCTCAACAAACAGCACCATGATGTGACACATGTAGAGGCTGAAACTGATCTTCCCGAAGTACACCGACACCGGGTTGGAATAAGCCCAAATCGGTCCTGCACGGAACAGACTTGCAATCATCACGACCACGAGGAACGGGAAAACCATGTTGAAGTAATACTGGATGCTGGTTGCCCAGAGCATCAGCAGGATCAGTGGGGCCATTGCGATTGCGATGACTCTCCAGAGTTTGGAGTCCGGCAGGTCATGGCATACCTGGTATGTGCAGTACCCGGCTACGAAGTAGACGATGCACTTGATGGTCCAAGTGCCATTGGCAAGCAACTTCGGTTGCAGGTAGGGCGCATAGAGTGCCAGACCGATCAATAGGAGTGAGAACGAAATCTTTCCCCACTTTCTTGTGAAGTAGGCGATGAATGGAAAGGTCAGGTATGCCGCCCACTCGCAACTGATTGACCATGAAGGCTGATTGAATGTCAGGTCGGGAGTTATGCCCCACGCATGCACCAGAAACAGGTTCGCGTAGAAGGTGTAGGCGCTATCGACTGGGGACCACTCATAGAGTCGGTGCATCGGCAGAATGAACGCGGTTATAACCAGCATAAACAAGTGCACAGGATAGATCCGTGCAAGCCTGGCCACCCAGAACTTGATAGCCCCACTTGGACGAACTCCGTCTGCAAAGTCTTTCCCGTGGACGTAGGCCAGAATGAATCCAGACAGGATAAAAAATATATCTACTCCGAGGCCTCTCGTCTGGAAGAGAAATGCCAGGCTACCGTAGGCATTGGCGAGATCACCGTATCGAATGTGAAGCAGCAGGACCGACAAGGCAGCGAATCCCCGTAGCCCAGTCAGGTTTTGTATGTGTGCGGCGCGCATCAAGCACTCCAATGCGATTGTCTGGCAGGTCGAGCCTGTCGGGAGGGCGGCGATTAAATCACAGCTTTGATACAAAGCATACAATTGGCCATCACTTTGATTTCCGCAGATTACTGAAAATCATCATGACGTTGGAGGGTGGTGAGGTCGGGTGGTGAAAAGTGAGGAGGTGCCCGTTTCCATTGGTTCTCGTGCTGTTTCTTATCTCTTTGAAATCGCGGTGTAATTCTGCCATGAAGGACTTTCACGGTTGGCAGACCACGTGGAGTGAGAAGCCAGTGCATGCACTTTTATAAAGCGCCATGCCTAACAACGTGCACCAGTCGGAAGCGCCGCAAAGCGCTATCGCCTGCGGTAGCTCCAGCGTCGTGACAATCCCCTCAGGCTCAAAAGTCAGTGTTTCCAGATAGTTGAAGTCTCTGTGTCGCTGGCTGGCACAAAGGCTGCAAGGCTGACTTCAGGTCCACCTGGAACGCATTCGTGTGGACAGCCCCCTCGGTCAACGACGATCGATTGGCCGAACAGGTCGTGGGCAGCATCGGTGGATCAGGCATAGATGCCTGGTTTGAACACCGCAAAAGAACAGGCAAAGACGCCTGGAACCGAAAGGTTTCAGGCGTTTTTTTTTGCTTTTAAAACCGTGATTGGCTCGGGCTGGGTGCTTTCTATGAATTCCAATGTTGCCACGTTGAACAAGATGCAAACGCTGATCGTGATCGGTAATGGCATGGTCGGACATCATTGTGTCGAACAGCTGATCGAGCGGGGAGCGCTTGACCATTACCGGCTGCACGTCTTCAGTGAGGAGCCGATGCGCGCCTATGACCGTGTGCATCTTTCCGAGTACTTCTCCGGTCGTGATGCCGAGTCGCTGGCGCTGTCCGATGCGTCGCTTTACCAGACGCCCGGCGTTACGCTGCATTTGGGTGTGCCGGTATTGGAAATCGACCGCGTCCGTCGCCAGGTGGTCACCTCGCAAGGTTGCGTCTCGTATGACAAATTGGTTCTGGCCACCGGTTCTTATCCGTTCGTTCCGCCAATCGAAGGCGCCGAAGGTGAATCGCGCCTGGTCTATCGCACCCTGGAAGACCTCGATGCCATTCGGGCTGCGGCGGCCAATGCCCGGCGCGGCGTGGTGGTCGGCGGTGGCTTGCTGGGGCTGGAAGCCGCGAACGCGTTGAAGAGCCTGGGCCTTGAAGCCCACGTGGTGGAATTCGCGCCGCGCTTGATGCCGGTACAGCTGGATGACCTCGGTGGCCAGGCGCTCAAGGCGCAGATCGAACGATTGGGCGTCGGTGTACACCTGTCCCGCGCCACGCAATCGATCAGTGCGGGCGAGCAGTACCGCTATCGCATGAATTTCGCCAATGACGAGTTCCTCGAAACCGACCTGATCGTGTTTTCCGCCGGTATCCGCGCTCAAGACGCGCTGGCTCGTCGATGCGCGCTGGAGATCGGTCCGCGCGGTGGTGTGGTGATCGACGACACGTGCCTAAGTTGCGACCCGAACATCTACGCCATCGGTGAATGCGCTTCATGGAACGGCAGCCTGTTCGGCCTGGTCGCACCGGGCTACCAGATGGCGCGCAGCGTCGCGGCCCGTCTGTGCAACGAAGTCGCCGAGTCGTTCACCGGTGCTGACATGTCGACCAAGCTCAAGCTGCTGGGGGTGGATGTCGGCTCCATCGGCGACGCCCACGGCAACACCCCGGGCGCGCGCAGCTATCAATTCATCGACGAAACCAGCGCCAGCTATCGCCGCCTGGTGGTGGATGCGAGTGGCAAACACGTCCTCGGTGCAGTGCTGGTCGGTGACAACAGCTATTACGACACCCTGCTGCAATACATGCAGAACGCCATCGCCTTGCCGTCGGAACCGGCCAGCCTGATTCTGCCGTCCTCCGAAGGCGCGCCGACCCTGGGCCCGGGTGCGCTGCCCGAGTCGGCCACGGTGTGCTCATGTCATAACGTCACCAAGGGCTCCATTTGTTCGGCCATCGACGGCGGCTGTACGGACCTGGGCCACCTCAAGTCGCAGACCAAGGCTTGCACCGGCTGCGGCGGTTGCGCCGGCCTGCTCAAGCAAGTGTTCGAGCATGAGCTGATTGCCCGCGGCGTCAGTGTCGACAAGAGCCTGTGCGAACACTTCGCCTATACCCGTCAGGAGCTTTATGCGCTGGTACGGGTAGAGGGAGTGATCACCTTCGAAGAACTGTTGGCCAAACATGGCCGTGGCCACACCGGTTGCGACGTCTGCAAACCGGCGGTGGGCTCGATCCTCGCCTCGTGCTGGAACCAGCCGATCATGGACACGTCGCTGGTGCCGTTGCAGGACACCAACGACACCTTCATGGCCAACATGCAGAAAAACGGTACGTACTCGGTGGTGCCGCGTATTCCCGGCGGCGAGATCACCGCCGACAAGCTGATAGCGATTGGCGTGGTGGCGAAGAAATACGACCTCTACACCAAAATCACCGGCGGGCAGCGCATCGATCTGTTCGGCGCTCAGTTGCATCAGTTGCCGGACATCTGGGCCGAGCTGATTGAAGCGGGTTTTGAGACCGGGCACGCCTATGGCAAATCGACCCGGACGGTGAAGTCCTGTGTCGGCAGTACCTGGTGCCGTTATGGCGTACAGGACAGCGTACAAATGGCCCTGACCATCGAAGACCGCTACAAGGGCCTGCGCTCGCCGCACAAGCTCAAGTTCGCCGTCTCCGGATGCACCCGTGAATGTGCCGAGGCGCAGAGCAAGGACGTGGGCGTAATCGCCACCGAGAAAGGCTGGAACCTCTACGTGGCCGGTAACGGCGGCATGCGTCCGCGCCACGCCGAGCTGTTTGCCACCGACCTCGATGACGCGACCCTGATTCGTTACATCGACCGCTTCCTGATGTTCTACATCCGCACCGCCGACAAGTTGCAGCGTACCTCGGTCTGGCGCGAGAGCCTGGAAGGCGGCCTCGACTACCTCAAGGACGTGATCATCAACGACAGCCTCGGGCTGGGTGAGGAGCTCGAGTCGCAGATGCAGCTGGTGGTCAACCGCTACGAGTGCGAATGGGCCAATGCCCTTAAAGACCCGGAAAAGCTCAAGCGCTTCCGCACCTTCGTCAACGATCAACGCCCGGACCCGGACATCCATTTTGTCCAGGAACGCGGTCAGCGCCGGCCGATCATGGCCGCTGAACTCCACCTTATCCCTGTCATTGAGGAGATTGTCTGATGAGCCAGTCCGATACCCAGCGAGCCTATTCCAGTTCCTCCCTGGTCCATCCCGATGTCTGGCAAGCGGTGTGCAGCCAGGATGATCTGGTGAGTAACTCCGGCGTCGTCGTCTGGCTGGACGGTGCACAAGTGGCGCTGTTCTACCTGCCGGCTGCCGAAGGCAAGACCCTCTATGCCATCGATAATCATGACCCGCAATCCGGGGCGAATGTCATCGGTCGCGGGCTGATCGGCAGCATCAAGGGCGATCTGGTAATTGCCTCGCCACTCTACAAACAGCATTTCCGCCTTGAGGACGGCAGTTGTCTGGAGTACCCGCAGCAGCGCTTGCGGGTCTGGCCTGTGCGCCTCAACGGAGGCCAGGTGGAGGTCGCGGTGGCCTGACCACATGGATTTCGACGCGGTCTGAACGCTCACTCAATTAATGATTCATGCCTGGCTCCGGCGGAGTCGATGATCAATGACAAACAGTATCGGAGGCTCGTATGAAAACAGCCGCACAACTGCTCAAGCTCAAGGCCGTGCAGAACCGACGGGTGCATAGCATCGCGCCAGACCAGACGGTGCTTGAAGCGTTGAAGATGATGGCCGAAAAAAATGTCGGTGCGTTACCTGTCATGGAGCAGGGGCAGGTGGTCGGCGTTATCAGCGAACGCGACTATGCGCGCAAGGTCGTTCTGCAGGGGCGCTCTTCGGTCGGTACGCCGGTCCGGGCCATCATGAGCGCGCCCGTGGTGACAGCAGACAGTCAGCAGAGTATTGAGCGTTGCATGGCGGTCATGACCGACAGTCACCTGCGCCATCTACCGGTGGTGGAGGGCGACCAACTGATTGGCCTGTTGTCGATTGGTGATCTGGTTAAAGAAGCCATCGTCGAGCAGGCCGAACTGATCCGGCAACTGGAACACTATATTCGCGGACATTAAAGCGACCGGGGCAGGGTGAATCGAAGGCTTGTGAGTACATGCTGTTTTCAGATGTGCCGGGGGTCGGGCGGGAATTAATCAGGGAGCATATGACATGGCCAGGTTGAGCACGGCACAACGTATCGTCATCGGCTTTGCAATTGCGCCGTTGGTACTGACAGGTTTGGTGTTGTATGCGTTGCACGATCTGGCAACGCTAAAGGAACAGGCCATGCTGATCGTCAAACGGGACTGGCCGAAAATCGATCCGATCATGGTCATTGCCACAGGTGTACGGGACAACGCCAGGAACACCCGGGACTTGCTGATCGACAAGGACAATCAGCAAGTGCAAGAGGCCATCGATGCCACCAAAAAGCGTATCAGCCTGGCACTGAAAACCCTCGAGCCGCTGTTCGATCTGCCGGAAGGCAAGACCGCCTATGCTGCCCTGAAAAAGAATCGCGAGGCTTACGTCGACGCATTCACCCAGGTGCAGGTGTTGATCCGGCAAGGCGCTTTTGATGCCGCGATGGCGCAGTTGAAACAGCACGTCGTTCCCGCCGAACAGCAGGTTTATAAAAGCCTGGACGCCTTGATGGCGCTGCAGGGGCAGATCTTCGCCGATCGTGAAAGATCGGCGCAGGCCCTGTACGAAGAAGCGTATCTGAACATGTTGGGGCTGCTTGTATTCTGCCTGGCCTCGGTCATCGCCGCGGCGGTCATCGTGACGCGCAGTGTCACCCGGCCCTTGGGTGGCGAGCCCGATGATGCCGCGCGGGTCTTGAGTCAAATCGCGCAGGGCGACCTGACGATTCAAGTGCCGGTGAATGCAAATGCCGACGGTAGCGTGATGATGAACATGCACCAGATGCAGCAAAGCTTGAACGCGATGGTCAAGCACATCGCCGTGTCGGTCGATCAGGTGGCCAGTTCGTCCGAAGAGCTGAGCACGGTCAGCAGTCAGACCAGCAGCAGTTTGCAACTTCAGGGCCTGGAGATCGAACAGGCTGCGGCGGCGGTCAATCAGATGACGGCGGCCGTCGACGAGGTCGCACGCAATGCCGTCAGCACCAGCGAGGCGTCCCGGGTTTGCGAGCAAACGGCACAACGCGGCCGTGAGCAAGTTCAGGAAACGGTGGCCTCGATAGGTGCGCTGGCGGACGGCATGATGGATACCTCCGAACGTGTTCAGCAATTGGCCGGACGTGTGCAAGACATTAGTGCGGTGCTGGACGTGATTCGCAGCATTGCCGAGCAAACCAATTTGCTGGCCCTCAACGCAGCGATTGAAGCGGCTCGTGCCGGTGATGCCGGGCGTGGTTTTGCGGTAGTCGCCGATGAGGTGCGGGCGCTGGCTCATCGCACTCATGTGTCGACCCAGGAAGTCGAGCAGATGATTGGCAATATTCGGCTCGATACCGGGCACGCGGTGACCGCAATGCAAAGCAGCGGTCACCTGGTGCAGACGACCCTGGAAGTCGCGCAACGCTCCGGCGAGGCACTGGAGGAGATCACCCGGTCGATTTCGCAGATCAATGAACGCAACCTGCTGATCGCCAGTGCCACGGAGGAGCAGGCCCTGGTGGCGCGTGAGGTGGACCGCAACCTGGTGGGCATTCGTGACTTGTCCGAGCAGATCGTACTGGGTGCCCGACATACCCACGCAGCCGGTCAGGAGCTGGCGCAGATGGCTGGAGCGCTGCACCAGACGGTGGCGCGCTTTAAAATCTAGGCAGATTCGTTTTGCTTGTAGCAAGAGGGCCTCAAGGAGGCCCTCATCGCTAAAGCCAGGTTGTACTCAGTTCGCTTTTATCGGCACCGTCACGGTTTTGCCGAAGGCCGATTTGATGGTCGCCGTCGGGCTAGGCGAGGGGCCACTGCCGGCGGTGGTCACCGCTATGTTCCAGCGCGCGCCTGTCGGTGTCTGCGTCAGGACGGCGGCGCCAAGGTTCACCGTACCGGTCGTGGTCGTGGCCGTTGCCGTGATGGTATTGCCCGTGCCACGGGAGGTGGTGCCGGACAGGACCCAATACCAGCGGCTGTTGCTGCGGGCGGTGACGGTCGCGCTGGTGACGATCAGGTTCTCGTTGATCGCTGCCGAGACCGCCACGGACACCATCGCCGGTTCCGACTCCGCGTTCCTGGCATCGCTGGCGCTATAGGAAAAGGTCGCGGTGAACGGCGCGGGGACCGTGGCCGGTGGTGTATAGGTCACACGCAGGCCATCGGTGCTGACCACGCCCTTGCCGGAGTCCGGTTGCTCCAGACCTACCACTTTAAGTGGCACGTTACCGTCAGGGTCGCTGTCGTTGGCCAGCACGTTGATGATCACCGGTTGGCCGGTGTTACTGATGGCGCTGTCGGGGTTGGCAATCGGTTTTTGGTTATCGCCGTCCTCTTCACGTCTATCGCCAGTGCGGAAGGTCGGCAGCGCGGCGGAATTGACGTAGGTGACGCCGTCCCAGCCGGGCAGGGGGGTTGGCATCAACTGGAACTGGCCGGGGTGCTCGACATCCCAGCGCAGCAGCATGGAGGTGTCCTCGTGCTGGGTGTTGTGGCAATGCTCCAGGTAGGTCCCGGCAAACTCGCGGAAGCGGATCGCAATGTCCACGTCCTGCGAGCTGTCGATGCCTTCGCCGATGTTATAGACGTCTTTGCGTGCCCATTTTTCCCATTCCGGCGGCGCCTTGCCGTCACGGTTGAGGACGATGCCTTCTTCGAAATGCACGTGCACCGGGTGGCTCCAGCCGTTGCCGCCGTTCCTGATTTTCCACACTTCCAGGGTGCCGTCGCCGGAGAACCCGGCAGGGGTCGGGCCGGTGGCCAGTTGCGGAGCGGCGCTGATGATTCGAGGGTCCATCTGGAAGCCGAAACCGCCGTCGGTCTTGATGGTCCAGGGTTCTTCGTCGGTGCCGTCGGAGCGGCCGAAGATGAACTCGCGATGCCGCGCCGCGTTGAGCTTGGCCTGCACCGCCGGGTCGTCACGGTTGAGGGGCAGCGTGATCATGCTTTTACCCACCGGCTTGCCCGGCTTGGCGGGTTCGAAGTCGGCGGGGTTCATGCTCACGTCCTGGCCGGCATAAGGCTGGACCACCATCTGCATGAACTTGCCCACCACCGGATCGCCGGCGTCCCACTCCAGCCCTTTGCTGCCCAGCTTGAGCACCGCCTTGTACCTGCCGGACAGGACATCGGCCAGACTCAGCGGTAATGCCTCCGGCCCCTTGCCGTCGTGGTGCTCCATCAGGTTGACGAAGTACAGCTTGTCGCCGGTCCTGATCCCGTGTTTCGAGAAATTGATGATGATGTCGAAACGTTCGGCGATGCCCATGCTGGGCAGGATGGCGTTGTGGTCCTGCACATCGCCGTCGGCGTCCAGGTCCATGCTGCCGTCGAATGGCACGGCGTGTTCCATTATGTTGCCGTCGTTGGCGATCAAGTGGAACGGCACGCGGGTATAGGACAGGCCGGAACCTGTCGGGCCGGGGAATTCGCCACCGGTGCCGACGATTTCACGCACCAGCGCGATCCTGAAGAAGCGCGACACCGAGCCGTTGAGGATGCGGAAACGATAGCTGCGCGCCCGCACGTTCAGGCGCGGTTGGTACTGCCAGTTGACCAGGATCTGGTCGCCGAGAAAACCATCGGTGTTGAACGGGTTGAACCACAGCTGGCCATTGGTATCCCAGGCCTTGTCGGCCACCGTCAGGTTCACATCGTAGTCGCGGTTGCCCCAGGGCAATGCCGAACCGCTGGGCAGGCGCAGGTTGACGCCGTCTACAAACGCTTCGTTACCGCGATCCAGGGCGCTGTAGTAGTTCATCATCGTCGCGTTGCCCTTGTAGACGTTCTGCGCGGTGAAATCGAGCATGTGGTCATGGAACCAGTGGGTGCTCATGGTTTCGCGCCAGTCGCCACGGATCTTGATGCTGCCGTTGTTGCAAGTCTTGAGGCCCGGCGTGGCATCGTTGACGAACAGGGTTTCACCCGGCGCGCAGGGGAACGCCGCGCGCGGATCCTGAGCGCTGGTGTTGATGCTGTCGTAACCGGCCAGCTGGATCGGCCAGCGATAGTCGTAGTACTGCCCCGGAAAGAAAAACGCATTGGCAAAGCCATCGCTTTCGGCCGGGGAGTGGCCATTGTGTTCGTGGGTGCTGAGGGTGTGCAGGCCGAACCCCATGTTGGCCGACGGATCGATCGGCAGGGCGTTGTAGTGGCGCATCAGCACGGGTTGGCCGTACCGCACCATCAGCAGTTTTGGTGGAAAGGTGCCGTCGAAAGTCCAGAGCGCCTTGTGGTTCTGAATCGGCATGTTGGGGTGAAAGCGGGTGTCGATGCCTTTGGTGGTGCCCGCGATGATCGGGTTGTCCGAGGTCTGGTTGTAGAGCCCGCCCGGCCCGAACTCACCGACGGCGTAGTTGTGCAACTGGCGGCGGTCGCGCATGCCGCCGTTGAGCTTGGCGCCGGCTTGAGCGGTCTTGAAGGCGACCTGTGGGTAGAACTCGTTCCAGCGCTGGTGCGACCAGCCTTTTCCTGGCGGACGACCTTCGGCCGGCGAGCCGACCGGATGGCGGTTGAGGAAGGCTTCGATCTGCGCTTTCCACGGGTTGCGGTCCAGCACGTTGGAAAACTGCGACGGAAACGGGTACAGCCCCGGCTGGCGCATGAAGGCTTCCAGCGCCGCGGCCGAAGGGCCGCTGCGGGCGATGTTGTTCGGGTCCTGCGTGGGCGCCGGGCCGACGATCGGAACCGGGAAGGTCAGGGGCGGTGCCGGCAGTGTCGGGTCGAGTTTTTCCGTGCCGAATTCTTCGAACAGCAGCAGTTGCTGAGTGTACGGTTGGGCCCCGAACAACGGGCTGGGCTTGCCGTTGGTGGGGATTTTGAAGGAAGTTTGCAAGTTTGGCGGCAGCACGTTGTCGACCGTTGGCGTGGTGCGAGTGCCGAACACGCCGTTGGGCAGGGCGTAGGCGCCCTTGTTGGCGGGTGGCATGGCCTCTATGGCATCCAGCGCAGCCTTGGGGTCGGCCGGCGGATTGGTAAACGCCGAGGGGTCCGTCGGTGGTGGCGGGCCGAAATCATCCAGCGGCGCGGCTTCTGCCGTGGCCAAGGTAAGGAACATCGCACAATGCAGGCTTGATTTGCGCAGCAAGCCGAAAGAGTCGCAAGATGGAGTAGTGCGTTTCATTTTTCACCCCACGCGTGATGCCCCGTCGTCTCCAAATCCGGGGCGACAGCTGTTACGGGTACCAAGGGGTGTGCAACTAATGAGCCACTACCACGAGACGAAGAAAAAGTTCAATCTAATTAACAAGCTGTTTCTGAGTGTTTTAAGCCAGAGAAGGGGGAAGTGGGGAATATTCCTCAAGTTTGGTGGTAAACACCCGGTTGAGTGGGTGTAGTCCCCCATTTATGGCGATAGTAGGGGAGAAGGACCGCACCTGCTTCAACCACAGCAAAAGTGAACAAGAGCTTGGCCTGAGATTCCGGGCGCTAAGGCTGGCAATCACCGACACGGTGGCGTGGTACCGCGATCACGATTGGTTCGAGAGTCAAACCTTAAGTTCCCGGAACCGCACTTCTTCCACATTGACCGCACACCTGAACAAGGACGTAAACATACTGTGAGTAGGGAAATAATCCTGATGCGTCACGGCCAGCCAAAGCTGGTCGCAACCGACAAGATGTCAGCGCTCGATATGAAAGACTGGATCGAGCAATACAACCAGTCCGAAATAACCGACCAACCCGTTCCGGATGCCAGCATGCAGCTCGCCGCAACCGCCACGGTGATTGTCTCAAGCAGCGCGCCTCGTGCGCTGACCTCCGTCCAGGCTCTTGGCCTGAAGCCCGCCCTTGTCGACGCGCTTTTCTGTGAAGCGCAACTGCCTTATGGTCACTGGAAACTGCCACGGCTATCGCCGTTTACATGGGCATTTATCCTTCGAGTCTTATGGTTGTGCGGTTACTCACGCAGAGTCGAATCCGCCGGCACTGCGAGGATGCGCGCCAGCACGGCAGCTCGACGACTTCAGTCCCTTGCCAGCGAAGGACCGGTTCTGCTGCTCGGTCATGGCTTTATGAATCGAATGATCGCCAAACAACTGGTGGCAGATGGATGGGTTCGCCAAAAACGTAACGGCAGCCAGTATTGGAGTGCGACGGTGTATCAATATGGCGGTGTGTAAAAGGTGCCTGGACAGATACCTGTTGCTGCGGGCGGCGACAGGCAGAAACCGGCCAAAAGCAGACGCTTAACATGCTCCATTGAGCTTTGGCACTCACTTGGGAAACAACAGTGTAAACGCCACCCGGAATCCCCAACCCTCGGCACCATCTTTCGGACTGTCTGCCCAATAGCGTGGTCCTGCTTGCAGGGTCATGGGTTGATGCCCCACTTTGAACAACTGGGTGACGAACAGGTTGATTGGCACTGACCATTCGCGGGTCTGCCAGTCATAGGTGGATTCGGTGTTGATGCCGAAGGTGGTGTAGGTGTGAGTGGTGTAGCTGAAGAAAGGTTGCAGGAAAGTCGCGTTGACCTTGTCCTTGTCATCGGGCGGGCTGTTTTCCAGCGACCAGATGTGATTGGCCAGAATGCCGCGGGTCCAACCATTGCTCTGTTTGAGGGCCACCACTGTGGGCCCCAACCCCCATTGCTCACTGCTCAAAAGCTCATCGCTGCCGGTCGGAACCAGAATGGCCGGTCCTGCCCCCCAAATCCAGCCACTGGAAGTCGGCTGCTTGGGTGAAAAAAAGAAGCTCTGGGTCACATCTCCCATACCGGATTTGTCCGCCTGCCCGCCAGGTACCAGACCATGCTGATCAATGATCGGCAGGATGGTTCGGGAGATCAGGTTCCACTCGTCATTAATACTGAATGGCAGCACTGGCTGGATGTTGGTGACACTTTGGTAGCCCTCACCGCTCGGGCCGAGTTTTTGGTTCCAGTTGTACTGAATAGGTACGCTGTAGAGTGCGGCGACGGGATTCAGCGTTTGCTTGGCCAGCTCGGCCTGACTATCGGCAGCGAGGCTAATTTCGGGCCATGCCACCGCAAAGGTAATGAAAGGAACAAGTCGAACGCCATTGTTCACTACCAACTCCTTTCTCGAAATTGAGAGCTTGGGTTGTTGTGTCGCGGTTACAAGGCTGAGGATGACCCTGCCGCCAATGAGCTTAGATCAGGTATCTGAACTATGTTCGACGGGGAAAAATACTGTCTCCGGCCAGTCGGATTAACTCGTATCAACTAATGTTCCCTTGAGCCATCGATCAGTCGTCCCCCTCTACAACGGGGCGAAACATTCTCCATTGAAAGGAGTGTCCCTAAACTTTATTAGACCGAAACAGAAGAAGGTTTCTTCAGAAAACTTCTATTGATACAGCCAGAGCACTCATCACGTACATCTGAAAAACCGCACTAAACTCTATCCTGCGCCTTAACTTGTGCATGGTCATGTAGCAAGGGGGAAATGATTCTGTACTCAATACCTAGGCTAATTACTCGGTGGTCAACGCACCAAGTGTCAATGTAGTTGTGCACTCATCACCAGGTTGCCAACACAATGAAACAACGAGGATTGCTGGTATGGACAAGCTATCGGATCGTTTCAAGCTGTCTGTCGTGTTTGCTGCACTATTGTCATTGAACGGGCTTGCTCACGCCGCTCAAACGGAAAAAACCAATATCCTGTTTATCGTCTCCGACGACACCGGCTATGGCGACTTGGGTCCCTACGGCGGTGGGGTTGGTCGCGGCATGCCTACGCCCAGTATTGATGAGCTGGCGGCAGAAGGTGTTACTTTTTACTCTTTTTATGCGCAACCAAGCTGCACGCCTGGTCGGGCGGCCATGCAAACCGGGCGCATCCCCAATCGTAGCGGCATGACCACCGTGGCCTTCCAGGGCCAGGGCGGTGGCTTGCCCGCCGCCGAATGGACGCTGGCATCGGTGCTGAAAACCGGTGGCTACGACACTTATTTCACTGGCAAATGGCATTTGGGTGAAGCCGACTATGCCCTTCCCAATGCTCAAGGTTATGACGTGATGAAATACGTCGGCCTGTATCACCTCAATGCCTACACCTACGCAGACCCGACATGGTTCCCCGACATGGATCCGGAAACCCGTGCGATGTTTGAAAAGGTCACCAAAGGCGCGTTGTCCGGCAAGGCAGGTGAAAAGCCGGTCGAAGAGTTCAAGGTCAATGGTCAGTACGTGGACACACCTGTGGTGGACGGCAAACCTGGCGTGGTCGGCATACCGTTCTTTGACAACTATGTCGAAAAAGCTGCGTTGGAGTTTCTAGACACCGCGGCCAAATCGGACAAGCCGTTTTTCATCAACGTCAACTTCATGAAAGTGCACCAGCCGAACATGCCAGCACCGGAGTTCATTCATAAGTCCATGTCCAAGTCCAAGTACGCCGACTCTGTCGTCGAACTCGATACTCACATCGGCCGCATCATGGACAAGCTCAAGGCACTCGGCCTGGATAAAAACACGCTGGTGGTTTACACCACTGACAACGGGGCCTGGCAGGATGTTTATCCGGATGCCGGCTACACCCCATTTCGCGGGACCAAGGGTACAGTGCGTGAGGGGGGTAATCGGGTACCAGCCATTGCCGTCTGGCCAGACAAGATCAAGCCGGACACGAAAAACCACGAGATTCTCGGTGGCCTGGATTTGATGGCGACGTTCGCCTCTGTGGCTGGCGTGAAGTTGCCCGAGAAAGATCGCGAGGGTCAGCCAATCCTCTTCGACAGCTATGATATGACGCCAGTACTCACTGGCAACGGCCCTTCACCGCGCAAGGAGTGGTTCTATTTCACTGAGAACGAATTGTCCCCGGGGGCGGCCCGTGTCGGAAACTATAAGGCCGTATTCAACCTGCGCGGCGATGATGGCGCGGCAACCGGTGGTCTGGCCGTGGACACTAATCTAGGATGGAAAGGCGCAATAAAATACGTGGCCACCGTGCCGCAAGTCTTTGATTTGTGGCAAGACCCGCAAGAGCGCTATGACCTCTTCATGAACAACTTTACTGAGCGTACCTGGACTATGGTGCCGATCTCGGCGGCGATCATGAAGCTAATGAAAACCTACGTCGATTACCCGCCACGCAAATTGCAAAGCATGGGTTATGACGGGCCGATCGAGCTGTCGCAGTACCAGAAATTCCAAACCGTGCGTGATGCCCTGAAAAAAGAAGGCATCAACTTGTCGATGCCAAACGGCAACTGATCAAATCAGCTGAAAAATGGCGGCCTCATCAGAGGTCGCCATTTGACGTTAGTGAGTAGTCGTGAGTTCCTAACGGAAATCGACGCAAAATCAGTGGTCTTCGAAATCGACGATGATGTGCTAATCCACTTGCTTACCCGGCAATCGGGCAGGTAAGGCTTGCCGGCTTATCTGCAAGGCTGAACGGTCATCCTGATGGCCGAACTTCAACCACTTTTGAAAGGCAGCTATGGGTTGTGGATTCAACCGGTCGCAGATCACTTTTATAGCGCATGACGCTTGTGCCAGCCCAAAATCGGGCATTGGTCATTATTGTTTTCAAAAACCGACATGTGAGTGTCGGTGACAAATAAGTCGTCGTTTATAGGCATCTCTCGCGTATGTGCTACGAATGTGCACAAGGTTGATAAGCGCGGGCTCAAAATCAAGCGTTTTCCTTATGGCTCCCGCCCTGCAAACCCTCAGCGTAGAGACATTGGGTGATGTCGTTTTTGGATCCGTTCAAACATAGGTAATTGGGTATGACCTTTGCAGGTTGAATAGGGACAAACCCACCCACTTTTGGATGGGGGTATAAAAAGAGCCTTTGCCTGAGGCCAATCACCCGCTTTGTGTGAGGAGATACCGCGATGACGACGTTCAACTCCGGGGCCCAACCCCAGAACCGTGCGCCTCAATCCATCGGCTTTCTGTTGCTGGACAATTTCACGCTGATTTCTCTGGCGTCCGCTGTAGAACCGCTGCGGATGGCCAACCAGTTGTCCGGTCGCGAGCTCTATCGCTGGACCACCCTCACCGTCGATGGCGGCCAGGTCTGGGCCAGTGATGGCCTGCAAATCACCCCTGACGCCTCCATGCACAAAGCCCCGCCGATGGACACCGTCATCGTTTGCGGTGGTATCGGCATCCAGCGCACCGTTACCCGTGAACACGTATCCTGGCTGCAAGGCCAGGCCCGCAAGGCCTGCCGACTCGGTGCGGTCTGCACCGGCAGTTGGGCCCTGGCTTGCGCCGGACTGCTCGATGGTTTCGATTGCAGTGTGCACTGGGAGTGCCTGGCGGCGATGCAGGAAGCTTTCCCGCGGATAGTAATGAGTACTCGTTTGTTCACCCTCGACCGTAACCGCTTCACCAGCTCCGGCGGTACTGCGCCGCTGGACATGATGCTGCACCTGATCAGCCGTGATCACGGGCGTGAACTGTCCGCCGCGATCTCGGAAATGTTTGTCTACGAGCGCATCCGCAACGAACAGGATCACCAGCGCGTGCCGCTCAAGCACATGCTCGGTACCAATCAACCGAAGTTGCAGGAAATCGTCGCGTTGATGGAGGCCAACCTCGAAGAACCGATCGACCTGGACGAACTGGCGGTGTATGTCGCGGTGTCCCGTCGCCAGCTGGAGCGGCTGTTCCAGAAGTACCTGCACTGCTCGCCGTCGCGTTACTACCTGAAACTGCGCCTGGTCCGTGCGCGCCAGTTGCTCAAGCAAACGCCGATGTCGATCATCGAAGTGGCGTCGATCTGTGGCTTTGTGTCCACGCCGCACTTCTCCAAGTGCTACCGCGAGTACTTCGGCATTCCGCCGCGTGACGAGCGCGTCGGCTCCAATACCACGCAGCAGGTGGCGATGATACCGCTGCCGCAAGCATTGGTGCTGTCGCCGCTGGCCGGTTCGATGTCAGCGTTGAGCCAGGCACGTAACGAGTCAACCTTTGCCAGCGTTCGTCTATAAATCTTCACCCCTGTCCTGCGAAAGCATAACGTTCGCAGGATAGGGGAGGGCGCGTCATTTCAGTGTTGCGCAGAGGGTTACTCGACGGCTTTGACCATGTCTTCGATGACCTTTTTAGCGTCGCCGAACACCATCATGGTCTTGTCCAGGTAGAACAGTTCGTTGTCCAGGCCGGCGTAGCCGCTGGCCATCGAGCGCTTGTTGACGATGATGGTCTTGGCCTTGAACGCTTCGAGGATCGGCATGCCGGCAATCGGCGATTTCGGATCGTTCTTCGCGGCCGGGTTGACCACGTCGTTGGCGCCCAGCACCAGTACCACGTCGGCCTGGCCGAACTCGGAGTTGATGTCGTCCATCTCGAACACCTGGTCGTAAGGCACTTCGGCCTCGGCCAGCAACACGTTCATGTGGCCGGGCATACGGCCGGCAACCGGGTGGATCGCATACTTCACGGTCACGCCGCGATGGGTCAGCTTCTCGGTCAGCTCTTTCAGCGCGTGCTGCGCACGTGCCACCGCCAGACCGTAGCCCGGCACGATGATCACGGTATCGGCGTTGGTCAGCAGGAAGGTCGCGTCGTCGGCCGAGCCGGACTTCACCGGACGGGCTTCTTTCGAACCCGCCGGGCCGGCCGCGTCCGCCGTATTGCCGAAGCCCCCGAGCAGCACATTAAAGAAGGAGCGGTTCATCGCCTTGCACATGATGTACGAGAGGATTGCACCGGACGAACCTACCAGCGAGCCCGCGATGATCAGCATCGAGTTGTTCAGCGAGAAGCCGATGCCTGCCGCTGCCCAGCCGGAGTAGCTGTTGAGCATCGACACGACCACGGGCATGTCCGCGCCGCCGATCGGGATGATGATCAGCACGCCGAGCACGAAGGCCAACGCCAGCATCACGCCGAAAGCGGTGTAGTCGCCGGTGAGCATGAACGTCACGCCCAGGCCCAGTGTGGCCAGGCCCAGCAGCAGGTTCAGCTTGTGCTGGCCACTGAACTGTACCGGTGCGCCCTGGAACAGGCGGAACTTGTACTTGCCCGACAGCTTGCCGAAGGCGATCACCGAGCCGGAGAAGGTGATTGCACCGATGGCGGCACCGAGGAACAGTTCCAGGCGGTTACCGGCCGGGATCGCGTCACCGAGTTGCTTGACGATGCCCAGCGACTGCGGCTCGACCACGGCAGCCACGGCGATGAACACCGCGGCCAGACCGATCATGCTGTGCATGAAGGCGACCAGCTCCGGCATCTTGGTCATTTCAACGCGTTTGGCCATGATCGAACCGGCGGTGCCGCCGATCAGCAGGCCGACGATCACGTAGACGATACCGGCCTGGGCCCCGCCTTGTTCAAAAGAGAGCGCAGCCAGCTTGTAGATCAGGCCGACCGTGGTGAGGATCGCCAGGCCCATGCCGAGCATGCCGAACAGGTTGCCACGGCGCGACGTGGTGGGGTGCGAGAGGCCCTTGAGCGCCTGGATGAAGCAGACCGAGGCGATCAAATACAGGGACGTAACCAGGTTCATGCTCATGCTTGCTGCACCTCAGCCTTGACTGCTTCAGCTTTGGCGGCCGGAGCTTTTGCCGGCGCTTTCTTCTTGAACATTTCCAGCATGCGGCGGGTGACCAAAAAGCCACCGAATACGTTGACCGCGGCCAGGGCCACGGCCAGGGTGCCCATGGTCTTGCCCAGTGGCGTCACGGTCAAAGCCGCTGCCAGCATGGCGCCGACGATCACGATCGCCGAGATCGCGTTGGTCACCGCCATCAACGGGGTGTGCAGCGCAGGCGTGACGTTCCAGACCACGTGGTAACCGACATAGATCGCCAGCACGAAGATGATCAGGTTGTAGATACCGTCAGAGATCAGCATGTCTTCCATTGTTTTTATCCTCAGCCGTTCTTGCGCACGATCTGGCCGTCGCGGCACATCAGGCACGCGGCGACGATATCGTCTTCAAGGTTGATCACCAGTTGTCCTTCTTTATCGAACAACAGTTTCATGAAGTCCAGCAGGTTGCGGGCGTACAGCGCCGAAGCGTCAGCCGCCACGGCGCTGGCCAGGTTGGTCGGGCCCACGATGGTCACGCCATTTTCGACGACCACCTGGTCGGCCACGGTCAGCGGGCAGTTGCCGCCCTGGGCGGCCGCGAGATCGATGACCACCGAACCCGGTTTCATCTGGGCCACGGTTTGCGCGCTGAGCAGCGTCGGCGCCTTGCGGCCCGGAATCAGCGCGGTGGTGATAACGATGTCCGCCTGCTTGGCGCGTTCGTGCACGGCCGCGGCCTGGCGCTGCATCCAGCTGGCCGGCATCGGGCGGGCGTAACCGCCGACACCGACGGCGCATTCGCGCTCTTCATCGGTCTCGTAAGGCACGTCGACGAACTTGGCGCCGAGGGATTCGATCTGTTCTTTTACCGCAGGACGCACGTCAGACGCTTCGATCACCGCCCCCAGGCGCTTGGCGGTAGCGATGGCCTGCAAGCCGGCCACGCCGGCACCGAGGATCAGCACGCGGGCCGCTTTCACGGTGCCCGCAGCGGTCATCAGCATTGGCATGAAACGCGGGTAGTAGTGAGCGGCCAGCAACACAGCCTTGTAGCCGGCGATGTTGGCTTGCGACGACAGTACGTCCAGGCTCTGGGCGCGGGAGGTGCGCGGCGCGGCTTCCAGGGCAAAGGCGGTAATGCCGCATTCGGCCATTTTGGCGATGGTTTCATTGCTGAACGGATTGAGCATGCCCACCACTACGGTGCCGCTCTTGATCAGGGCGAGCTCGCTGTCGCTGGGGGCGACGACTTTGAGAATCAGCTCGGCAGCAAACGCATCGTTGGCGCTGCCAATGCTTGCGCCTGCCGCTTCATAGGCACTGTCGACAACGCTGGCATTAATGCCGGCGCCGCTTTGTACAGTGACCTTATGGCCCTGGCCGATCAGCTTCTTGATGGTTTCCGGGGTTGCAGCAACCCGTGTTTCACCGGTCTGGGTTTCGAGAGGAACACCAATGTGCACGTCAAATCTCCTGCGTGATCTTATTGAGTAAACCCATGCACTACGGATGAATGGGGTGGCAGGGACGTCCTGTCAGCACGATTGCGCCAAGTCGAAACGATCAATCATTCGAACACTGGCAAAAGTCGATTCGTTTCGTGCCTGGTCGAGCGCTGTCAGTGGTTTAGTTGATGACTGCTGTGTAGTCGCGAGCGTTGCCGGTTTTCGACGAATTTCAGAGCCGGAACGCTCGTCGCTAGGTGGAACACCAAAGTACTCGCGATAGCACTTGGAAAAGTGTGGTGTGGACACGAAACCGCATACATACGCCAGCTCAATGATCGACAATGATGTTTGCTTAAGCAGTTGTCGCGCTCGAATAAGACGTAACCTTAAGTAGTAGCGTGACGGCGTACAGTGAAGGTATTTCTGAAATAGCCGTTCCAGCTGTCGACGTGACAGATCAACGTATTCTGCAAGGTTATCCAGGTCGATCGGTTCCTCGAGATTGGCTTCCATCAACGCGACGATCTCCTGCAGCTTAGGCTGATGAGTTCCCAGCACATGCCTGAGCGGAACCCGCTGATGGTCCTGTTCGTTGCGTATGCGCTCGTAAACAAACATCTCAGAGATGGCTGCGGATAATTCACGACCATGATCGCGACCAATCAGGTGCAGCATCATGTCCAGCGGCGCGGTGCCGCCCGAGCTGGTGAAACGGTTTCGGTCCAGGGTGAAGAGACTCGCGCTGATGCTGACTCGCGGGAAAGCTTCCTGCATGGCGGCCAAGAATTCCCAATGCACGCTGCACTCGTAGCCGTCGAGCAGCCCGGCTTTGGCGAGCGCCCAGCTGCCGGTGCACACACCTCCCAACCGTCTGGATTGACGCGCCAAGGCTTGCAGCCAGGTAATGTGCTCGCGGGTAATCACGTTCTGGATTCCAACACCACCGCACACGATTACAGTGTCCGCCACTAATGGATTGTTCCACGAAGCATCCGGAGTGATCGGCACGCCGTCACTGGCCCAGACAGGCTCTCCATCGGGGCTGAACGTATGCCAGCGATATAGCTCTCGTCCCGACAACTGATTGGCCATGCGCAGTGGCTCTACTGCGGACGCCAGGGAAATAAGTGTGAATTTATCCAGCAGCAGAAAACCAACGGATTGAGTCGTACCGTCGGACACGGTGGAGTTCGATGACATCGTGGTCATGTCCTCACAGAGAGCGATTACGGCCTGAGACGCAGGAGCTGGTAATACTCCCCAGCCTTGGCGCAGGGAGTAGGTTTGGCGCAAATGCCTCCTTGGTTTATCCCACTGACGTCACCCTGGCAGCCTGCGCAGGGTGACGGGACGTAACAAGGCCGATAAAGGAAATCGCCAGCGCCAGGCCAATGGTTGTGCTGACTTCGGTACGGTGCTCCGGGGTGATCATCATGACTGCCAGCGCTGCGCAAATGAACGCAATCACCAGCCACGTCAGCCATGGAAACAGCCACATGCGAAAGGTCAGCTCAACGTTCTGCCGACGCAACATCCGGCGCATGCGCAGTTGCGACACCGCAATGGCCAGGTACACCAGCAAGGCAATCGCGCCGGAGCTGGCCAGCAGGAAGTTAAACAGCCCGGCGGGCATGAAGTAGCTCCACACGGTGATCGCCGCGCCCAGCACGGTGCTGGCGATGACTGCTGCACGCGGCACGCCCTCGGAGGAGGTCGCCTTCAGCGACTTCGGCGCATCGCCACGACGACCTAGCGAGTACAGCATGCGCGAAGCAATGTAGATCGAGGAGTTCATGCAACTGGCCACGGCGATCAGCACCACCACGTCCACCATGAACTTGGCGTGGGGAATGTTCATGATTTCCAGTGCACGCTGGTAGGAGCCTACCTGGGCGAGCAGCGGATCGTTCCAGGGCACCACGGAGATGACCACGAAAATCGACAACAGGTAGAACACGCCGATGCGCCAAATCACCGAACGCGTGGCCTTGGCAATGTTCTGCGAGGGATTGTCGGATTCGGCGGCGGCGATGGTGACCGCTTCAGTACCAATGAAGCTGAACATGATGGTGATGAAAGCACCGACTACCGCCGACAGGCCGTTGGGGGCAAATCCGCCATGCTCGGCCATCAGTCCACTCAATCCGCTGACTTCCCGATCGGGAATCCAGCCCATCAGCACGGCAAAACCCACGCCGATGAAACCGATGATCGCCACCACCTTGGCCATGGCGAACCAGAATTCGAATTCGCCGTACTTGGAGACACTGAACAGATTGGTGATCACCAACGCAATGATCGATACCAGGGCGAACAGCCAGGCATCGATCTGGGGAAACCACTGGTTCAACACATGGCCGGCGGCCAGTGCTTCGATAGGGATCACCAGTACCCAGAACCACCAGTACAGCCAACCGATGGTGAAGCCTGCCCAACGACCTATTGCCTGGTCGGCATAGGTGGAGAACGAGCCTGTGTCCGGGTTGGCCACCGCCATTTCACCGAGCATGCGCATGACCAGAACGACAAGCAGGCCTGAGAATAGGTAGGCCAGCAGGACGGCCGGGCCAGCAGCTGCAATGGCATGTCCTGAGCCAACGAATAAACCGGCGCCGATAATCCCGGCGATTGACAGCATTGTTACGTGACGAGGCTTGAAGCCCTGTGCCAATTGGCCATTCGAATCCTTGGAGCTCGGGCTAATCATCGGGTTTTTTTCTCTGCTGATCGACATTTAAGCGAATTGATGGGGGCAACGGATCATCATCGTTTCCTGCTGCCGCTTCCTGAAAGTGGCACCCTTCAAACGCTGCCGTACTTATCAAACCCATCGTCGCGATGTGGTTTTTTCCATGAAAAGAGGCGCCACCTTACCCGGCTTGTTCGATAATTCAGTTACCTGTTCACGCCACCTCCTTGCCTGATATCGACACGTGCCAACTTAGCGTTCACAGCGAATACCAATCGGTCACGAATTGGCCAGGTGGAATCGTTTTGTTTTTTTGAGGATTCTGCTAAAGCAGCAACGAATGGGGATTGCCTGGAAGGTTTAAGCGGCCGAGAAGGTTTCGGGCCGAGGGCCGCGAGATCTCTGCGGGAAGAGCGGATCGGATGATTACTGCCTGTCGCGACCGGCTGAATCCACAGCCGTTTACTGCCGGTCAAGAAGGTCAGCTGGCGACCTTTTCCCTATAGCGGCGCTTTCAGCTTGGTCGAGGGGTTACCAAATGGTTTTGTAACGGCTCTGAAAAGCAGCACCGATTCCCAAACCCCAGAAACGACAAAGCCCTGAATAATCAGGGCTTTGTCGGTACAAATATGGCGGAGGCGATGGGATTCGAACTCATGGACCTGTTACAGTCGACGGTTTTCAAGTCCGATATGCAAGTCCCTTTATTCTGCGGTGTGCAGCTCATTTTCGTTCTAATACGATTTTTTTTTGCCACCTCTACAGGCCGCATTCTACAAGGGGTGGTATTAGGGTTTTGTAACACTTTTTTGGCTATTTTGACGGCTTAGCAATGGCGCCGACACGACGGTAAACGCGCTCGGTAATGTCGCCTTTGGTATGTCCTAGCAGCAAGCTGGCCTCACCAATATCCGTGATCTCTGATGCCGCTTTAGGACGGATGTCTCGGAATTGAAACTCTGCAATCCGGCTCGCCAAGATCGTGTCACTATTATCAAGTGCCGCCTGCTTCGCCTTCTCTCTTGCCTCATCCCATCGTTTACGCAGCATCGTAGCCGTCATCCGTTTTCCTCTTTGACTAACTATCAGATAACTCGACAGATGCTGCGCATTACGCTTGGCGATCTGGGCGATCAGCAAGCCCAGGCTGTTTGCAGAGCCGTCAGTGGTCGTCTGTATTCGAAGTTTTTTGCTGGTTTTGTTTTGCTGAACCATCAGGAATCCTCCCTCGATGTCATCCTTGCGCATTACTAGTACGTCCGCTGGCCGTTGACCGGTCAGGTAAGCCAGGTCCATGGCATCTTTCAGCTCTTGACCTGCCTTCTGGTACACCGCATTCCAGACCGCATCGTTTGCGTAGTAATCGCGTGGGGTTTCCTTGTTTTTACGGACTCCTTGGCACGGGTTTTCCTTTGTGGTTAGACCCCATTCTCGTGCCATGTTGAATACGTGGGAGAGGGTGGCGATTTCGCGATTTGCCCGCACTTTTGCCGAGCGTGCATCCCTGTAACCGGCAATTGCTGCAGGTGTTATGGCATCGATAGGTGCGCTATCGAACATTGGTCGCAGTTGCTTAATCTCTGACAGGTTGTCCTTCTGGGTGCGTGCTGCTTTTTTGGGGACAATATCGCGAATATACCTATCAAAGATGCCCTTCATGGTTCGAAGATCGAGAGGCGCCTCCTTGGCTTCGAGTTCAGCCCATTTGACCCTGGCCTTGTCCAAGTCTTTGCCTAGCGGTATCGCCTTTCCCGACATATCCAAGTAGTAGTAAGCAATCCATGTTTTTCCGCTTTTTCGGGGACGTGTCCACTGATACATCCTTGGCGGTAAGTTGCGTGTTTCGGCATTGCGGGGACGCATATCAGTTCACTCGTGAGAAGTCTGGCGTCCATGCTGGCGCCGCGGGAGTGGAGGGCGGGTTGAGAGCGGTAGGTGACACCATGCCCAACTTCATGCGGACATAGTGCCGACCAACCAACGGGCGCTTGCCTCGGCTTTCGATGAAGACCCATTGGTGGTCGATCAGCCAGCGTCGCTGGGAAGCCCTGGCCTTGTAGCCGGTGATAATCGCCAATTCTTCGTCCGAAAGAATTTCGGATTCCATGTGATGCTCCATGCTGCGCGTGGCGGCAGAAGGTGGTTAAACTTGCTCGCGTTTTAAACGGAGGCAGTGAGGCGAGGATTGGTATGTATGCCGGGGCTCCCCGGGAGGTGGAGGGTGGTGAATCGGTGGTCAGGCAATCGCACATAGCGCGAGAACGGCATCGCCGCCGTGCGCAATACCGGCGTGCAGGTCTACATCTCGTCCCGCGAGCATGCCCGCAATTTGGGCGTTCAAATCGAGCTCGGTCTCACGCGCCTTACGGGCTTTACCCACGCGGTTTTTAGCTAGGTACTCGGCGATCAGCGCCTTGTCCTGTGATTGCAGAGCCACTAGATCACGACCATCGCTTGACGTGGCGATACTGTCGTCCTCGCCTTGCGGGATCAAAGCCCGAAGCTTTCCATGGACCTGACCGACCCAAGCAAGGGCGAAGTGGTCACCAGCCGTTTCGGCAGAATACGAACTGCGATGTTTGCCCGACCGAACACCAGCGGCGTACTCCTTGCGCGCCATGGATAGCTTGGTCAGGAGTGTCTCGTAGGCATATAGCGCAATATTCTGGACCGGTGTAACTCCGACGAATGATGCGCACTCAACTACTCTCTGCTTGGTTTTGCACCATTGTCTGTTGCGCAGTGCGGTGCAACTGAACACTTCGGCAACAGCCCCGCTCAACTGCTGATCCCACATAGGCCTGCGCTCGTTGCGCGAGAATTGAGATTCGATCTCTCCTACGTCACTGAGCTTCACGTCCATTTCGGTCAATCGATGTTCACGCATCAGCGCTTGTGCTTGCCGAAGTGCCGTGGCCGCTTCGTTCTCATTGGCACTCGTGGATAGGGCCAAGCAGTGCTTGATTTTACGGAGCGCCCGCTCAAGTTTCTTTTCGTCGATGTGATTCTCGGGCATAGGTGATCCTCGCCGGCTAACATGATTCGTTGTAGTGGGGGTATATGTATTCGGCCCGGCATGGAGCCGGATCAAGGAGGGGGTTTGTGATAACTGTGATCAAAGAAGATCAAATTGCTAGTGCCGAAATTTGGCAGTACGACGAGGTGTTTGCCGTTCGTGTGGGTGAGTACAGTGAAGACGTAGAGATTTGGCACGCTCGGGAAATCGCCACTATGTACTCATCATTGATCCCGGCCGAGCTTAAGGTTCATCGACAGCTACTCGTTGAGGTCGATGAACCCTATGATCCTGAAGTTGTAGATCGGCTCCGTGTCGCTTGCTCAGATGCGTGGGCCAATCGATAGTCAAGGAGCACGGGCGGTGTCAACATCGGGGCGGACTTTTGAGGCCCTAACGCATGAAGATGATGAATCATCAGTGTCATTTCCTCGCCCTGTTCCTCGATGCCGTACCAGGCCATCAAGTCAGCCAGCGCTTGTTGGGTGTCGGCTATATGGCATGCATTCGCAACTCTTCCTCGCCGCCGCTCTTCGTTGAGCGGGCCTTCTGATCTGCTGCCATGGCCTACCTCTTCAATTCCGTGGGCTGGTAGATCCAGCCATATCTGTCGTCGGCGCTGGCGCACTTGGTTGTTGATGCGCCTCATGCTGCCCCCTGCTGATTCCAGACACCTACGGCGTCGAACACTCGGGCCGCCTGCTCTTCAGTCAGCAATATTGCAGCGGGAATGGCGATCCAGCCCGACGCGACCCGATGATTCGGATTGCTCTCGGCGACCAGGGTTTTGTAAGTGTCCTCTATCACGTCTTCGAGGTGCGCGGCCAGATAGTTGCCTTGAGGGGCGACCTCTACCGATTTCGTGTAGCGGTGCCCGTGCTGATCTCGACACTGGACGCTGACATAGATCGTCCAACGATGAGCAACGTCGCAGACTGCTTCGGCCATGCGCTGTCCTGGCGGGATGTTCTTGCAGCTCTTCCTGTTGATCATCCCTTGCCGTCCGCTGGGGTCGATGTGGACCACCGCGACGTAATTGGCGCTGAGCAGGGCTCGGCTCGATCGCTCTATCCGGGTACGCATGTTGTTGGGCTTTCGCTTTTTCATAGCGCCACCGTAATCTGGCGATTGGCCTTGGCTTCAAACTGCATGGCAAGGTCGTGAGCGGCCTTGTAGTCGTTACGGAAGGCGCGAGTCTTGTCGGTGGTGAGGTCTTTAATCTGATACATGCCGAAGCTTCCGCCGGCGACTTGGTAGCGCACCGGTTTGGCTGGGGCTCGTCGATCAATACGACTGTAGAACCCGGAGCGGGCGGCCTTTGTTCGTTGCAGCAGTTCACCGACTTCATCGGCGCGCGCTTGAAATGATGGATGCATTGTTGATCCCTCGGGGTAGGTTAGGTGTATTCATCAGCACTCCGACCACCTGCTGGTGGCCATTTGGCCGGGAAGGGAGCTGATTGATAAATTGCAGGCGTAAAAAAGCCCGATTGGAGCCGGGCCATTGTTTGTGTCAAAAAGACCTGCTTAAGTGATCGCAAGTGTTCCCATCGCGGGCTTCGACGAGCCCGCCTGAATGCGCTGCGTGATTTCTTCTCGATGCACCGGGACATCCTTGGGTGCGCTAGTTCCGATACGTACCTGTTTGCCGCTCACACCCAGCACGGTGATCGTGATGTTGTTGCCTATGTTGATGCTTTCGCCTTCTTTGCGAGTCAAAATCAGCATTGTCCATTTCCTTGCGTGAGTGGGTTTCCCAATGCCGCCTTGCAAGAAGCGGCATCAGTGAAACATCACTGCATTACGCGGATTTCATTACGAGGGAACCACGCACCGTCGAGCTTCACCATGCAGCCAACAAAGGCGGCGTAGCGAGTCTCTCGATCTGTCTGGAAGCCGTAGTAAGAGCAAGTGGCCCGCGAGGCAAGACCGCTCAGCAACATGCAGCCCACGATCAGTGTCAGCAGGATTAGCAGAACCTTTGTCGCGTACTTCACGCCTCGATACCGTAGTCAGCCAAGCGTAAACCGAAGTGCATGCCTATTTCCTTCAACACTACCAACTCTGCTGGCTCGATCTGGCCGTCAGCCTGGGCAACGGCAAGAATGTTGACGAAGGCTTCCTCCGCGTCGGCCGGAAAGTTTTTGATGTCGGCCAGTTCCCGCTTGATCGCCAATCGACCTACTTGAAAGTTGGCGTTCAACTGGCCTGTAAAACGATTGATGGTTTCGGTGATCTCGCTGCCGAAGTGCGTCAAATTCGGGTTGGAGCGAATCAGCTCATCCAGCTTGGAAACCTCGCTGGCTTCAATCTCACCATCAGCCGCAGCGACCAATAGGCCGCCACCGACAATGGCCTGCATCAAGTCGAGGTTAACGACCTTCTTCATTTCGGCCTGGGCGTTGCCGACTTGTTTTCCGAAGAGTTTTTTCATTCCGAACATGGTGTTTCCTTTGGTGGGATTACATCCCGATGCACCCTGTCGCCAAGGTGCAGCAGTGATGCTGTCCGTCCTATTGCCGCCGGAGGAGCGGGGTACATTGCTTGCCAGGTCATTCGTGCCTATTGGGCTTACACGGTTCTGGCATTTCACCATCGAGCAGCCTCCAAGTTGTTCCTGTCGTGGGCAGGCTTTCGGGCCTGTCTGCTCGCCGGTCGCCGGTCGCCGGTAGAGGCAATGCGGTCTGTTGTTTGTTTCGCTAACTGTTAAAGAGCGGGAGCGGCTTTCGCTGCTGGGCCAACAAGGTGTTGGTGTGGGCATGAATATAAGGTGACTTATTTTTATAGTCAATAAGCATGCTTATATATTTTTGTGGGGACGTGAAAAACCCGCTCAAAGGCGGGCTCACATCACGCTTCGCAGTACTCTCGCCACCCGACCCTGATGGACCCATTCTCAAGCCGATCCATACGAATCCCATCAGTTTCTTCAATCTCAAGGAGGACTTGCAGCCACGCATCATCGGCTTCTTCCTCTGACTTGGTGAGGACTACAGATTGTATTTTCTGCGCATGCGGTGCAGAAATCAGGCGTTGGATTCGTCGGCGAATAAGCTCGCATGAGGTCTCAGCTGAGCTCAGTGGAGGACGGCGTGGCATGCAATGATCCTTAGTTTTATCGTTTGGGAGCTATACCATATGCTGTCAAATAATTGACGAATTAAGATAGGTCATCTCATGCTGACAAGAAAAAATTTCTAAGTTTTTATGTGGAAAAAAAGTGAGTGCGCGCGCGGGCTTAAGGAGGCGAGAAAGGACTGGCGCTAGATACGAAAAAGCCCGCGCATGGCGGGCTCTCTATACAAGGGGACAAATCCCTTTTGCTGACAGCATTGTGCTTGGTGGCTGTGACCATCTCATGAGCGTAAGCAGTCAGTCGATCAGCTTGCTTATGCAGCTTTCGATCGTAGGCAACATTGGTCTACAGCTTCTGTAGCGCCCTTACCACTACACCGACAATCCGGCAGTTCTCTGCGCACATCTCTGTAGGGTAGGCGGGGTTCAAGGGCTTCAAGTACCGTCTACCACCATCATCTACGAGTTTTTTGAACGTGGCTTGGTCACTGTCAGCCAGTTTTGCCACTACCAACTTTCCTGACTGAGCATCTGCCTCGGTATCAACCAGAATCAATGTTCCTTCAGTGATACTCATCCCTACTGGCGATGTCATCGAGTCGCCCTTTACCTCAAGCCAGAACGCCGGACCTTTTGAGTTGTAGTCTGAAAGCTCGTACCGATCTGAGAATCCAGGCGGGAAGGGCTCGATTGCTTCGGCCCATGCACCTGCTGCAACCCAACTGATTACTGGGTAACGGAAGGATTCGATGGGTTGGCGAGTGGAGCCGACGTTGGATTGGCTTAAAAGTGCGCCCGTCATAGGGCCAATGTTTTCAGATAACCAAATAGCATTCACACCGCACACATGCGCAATTTTTGGCAAGTGAGCGCTTTGAAGGTTTTTTCCTGTCTCCAGCTGAGATATCACCGGCTGTTCTACTCCCACCTTAAGGGCGAGAGCCTTCTGCGTCAGCTTGGCGTGATTTCGGGCGGATTTGATTCGTTCGGCGAGTGTGTTCATACGCTTGAATTTATAAGTTCCCTTATCAGCTTGCAAATAAGCGTACTTCTTCTTAAAGTATAAGCATGCTTATTGACAGGGCTTTCATGTGACCCCAATCGAAAAACTCGTCGATTACTTCGGCGGGCAAACCAAAACAGCTTTAGCTCTCGACGTTTCTCAAGCCGCAGTTTCGTACTGGGTAGCGGGGATCCACCCAATGGGCGCCGAAAAGGCATTCAAAGCGGAGGAGCTGACCGGTGGGAAGGTGACGGCCCGCGAGCTTTGCATGCGCCCAAAGCGCGCTGAATCGGCTGAGGAATTGTCATGCCGGTACGTCGATCCATTCAAACCAGATTAGAGGAGAGCAGTTCCCATGGAAACGTCCAATTCAAGACATGGCGTACAAACCCGTGATCAGGTGCTGGTAGCGCATGCGGCAAATCAGATCGCCCGCACTAACTTGAGCCAGGACGACTTTGCTCAGGCGCTGAGCCGGGAAGTTTACCTAATAGTTCCTGCTGCGAAGATCGAGCTGGCGAAGGTTCCTGATTTTGATGAGTTGGCGCGGCTGAACGATGTCAGCGAGTTCGTGAAGGCAACCGGTCGCTGGCTCAAGCGCGTTCAACGCTGGCTGTCGGGCGAACAGGAGATGCCATCTTGGCTGGAAGAGTCGTGGGTGAATGCACTCGAGCCGGAGTTCCGTGATCACTGCGTCAATGAACTGGCCTGCCGTCACGGTTTGATTGGTGCCCGCCAGATTGCGACCGAACAATGCGGGAGCAAAAGCTTCAGTGCGTTGATCCGCGCCCTGGGTGATGTGATTGACACCGGAAGCGAGGTGTTCGACGACCAAGTGATGAGCGAAAAGGACATGCCGCACCTACCGGCGTTCGCCAAGGAATGTCGGCAAGTTGAAGCAAGGGCAGGGGAGCTTGGCCGGAAAGCCGAAGAGATGATCGAAAAGTCTCGCCCAGTGCTGAAGTCGATCGCCTGAGTCGCAGACACAAAAAAGCCGACGGAGAAGGTCGGCTGATTCGCAAAACTAGAGAGCGTTGATTATGCACAGCCATATTGCCCCGAGCAATACCCTCGATGTCGTGACACGTCTTGGTCAATCGCAAAACGCGTCATGTCACACCGCCAAACAGTTGCAGATCCAGCCCGCGAAGTTGTTCGCCTGGCTTGAACAGCATCGCTGGATATTCCGTCGCAAGGGATCCAAACGTTGGGTTGCCAATCAGCCACGCATTACCGCCGGCTACATGACCCATAAGGTTACGGCTTTGAAGCCCGACCCAGAGACCGGCATCGAGCGCGCAGCATTTGATCCAGTGGTCACTCCCAAAGGCCTTGCCCGTTTGGCTGAATTTAATATCGGAGCCTCGCAGTGAGTGTTCAAGCAATGTCCTGGGCGCTCTCTTTGCCCATCGATTCCCTGAAAGATTCAAGCGCGCGGCATGTGCTGCTGTGCCTGGCCAACTATGCCGGCTCGAACGGTGCGGGTGCCTTTCCATCGGCCGCCACTCTGGCTCAGGACACCGGTTTGTCTGAGCGTACCGTCCGCTACAAGCTGGACGACCTGGAGGAGGCCGGGCTGATCCAGGAGGGCAACCAAGCCATCGCCGCCGTACACATTGATCGCCACGACCGCCGTCCAGTAGTTTATGACCTTCAATTATCGCGGGGTGCAAATCCTGCACCCCGTACAAAACGGGGTGCAAATGAAACCACGGGGTGCAAATCACAACAGAACGGGGTGCAGCCGGAGGCAGAACGGGGTGCAGAATCTGCACCCAATACGTCACTTAACCATCAAGTAACCGAACAGCAGCTGCAGCGCGAGATTTCCGATGAGATGGCCGAGCAGGACGAGGCGGCCATCACTTCACCGGATGACCGTCAGCGCTTTGCCATGTTCGCCAACTGGGTGCCGAGCGAGAAGGCGCTGGCTGAGCAGCTCACGATTGCGGGTCTGCCCGTTGACTCGCTCACCAGTGACCTGCTTGCTGGCTTCAAGGGCTTTTTCGTCGCCAAACCCGCGACCGTCGACAGCGCATCCGGTTGGTGTTTTCGCCTGATTCGTTGGATCAAGCGTGAGCAGGTCAAGTTGGCTACCAGCCCATCGGTGTCCCCTGATTTCGATGACTCCAGCTGGGCTGATGATCTGGGGGATTTGTGATGGAGCTGAAAGCACCGCGTAGCGCCACTCAGCTGCTGAGCAAGATGGGCAACCTGCCGCCCGTTACCCTGGTTCAACCGAAACAGCTGCCGCCTGGTACCACCGATGTCGTCAACGCACTGTTCAAAGAGTTGCAGGCGATCTTCCCCGCGTGGAAACAGGCTTGGCCCGATGATGAAGCCCTACGGGCTGCGAAGCGCAGCTGGATCAAGGCTTTCATCGTCGCCAGGATCAATACCCTCGAGCAGATTCGGTACGGCTTGAGAAACTGCCGACAACACGGCGGCGATTTCGCACCGAGCGTCGGCAAGTTTGTGAAGTGGTGTCAGCCAACGCCTGAAATGCTGGGCATTCCTTCCCACGATAAGGCCTTCCGTGAAGCGCTGGTCAATTTGGCCCCGAGCCGAGCATTTTCCCGCGTGTGGTCGCACCCGGCGGTACGTCATGCTGCGCTTCAATGTGAGATGCATAACCTGACCGGTCTGGTGTCGGAGAAGGCCAGCAAGGTCTTTGATCGCGCCTATGACATCACCATCCGGATGTTGGTCAGCGGACTGCCGCTTGAAGAAATCGCGCTGGGCATCGGCCACGACTCGCAAAAGCCCGAAACACAACTGGCGGAAGAGTACGGCGATGCGCGGCTACTGAAAACAATGGCTCACCAGGCTATTCCGGCAGATGGCCAAACTGCTCGTGCACAACTCCTTTCACGGCTTGGCCTTTGCAAGCCAACTCCTACCGAGGGTTTCACCCATGGTTGATCGCCGGCTGGCTGTTCCTGATGCTGCGAGCTATCGATTCGCCGTGTTTTGCTGCTCCTTCAAATGGGACATGGGCAGCACCCCCGATCACGCGTTGGCGCTGTTCGTTGACCAGGCAATGGCCGAGCGTTACGGCGCTTGGATGTGGCCTTCGACATTTGAAGTGGTCGACTTGCGTAGCAAAAGGGGCGATGAGTAATGACCGCTCCTTTGAAAACCCTGACAGTGAAACTGTCTGATGCTGTTATCAAACAGCATGCCAACGACCTGACCGTTACCGAGCTGAAGGATCCGCGGCACCCGCTACGCTTTCGTTACCGTCACGACCGCAGTAAAGGTAGTTGGCACCTGGTGCGTTTCGACAAGGGCGCCAAATGGAAAAAGGCTGCCAACTGGCCCGACGTGCCAGCGCGGGTAATGCTCGACAGCTTGCCGGTAGTGCAGGCCCGGTTGTTGGCCGATCCATCGGCTGCTGCCACGGTGGATGGTTGGGAGCGGGTCGGGCAGGTGTTGGAGTGGTATGCCGCGCGCCTGAACACCGATAACAGTTTGTCCAAAAGCCGCCGAGGATCGTCGTTGTCGGCGATCCGCTGCCAGTTGTTTCCCGCTCTAGGGGATTTGCCCTTGTGCAAACTCAATGCCGATACCTTGGATCGACACTTGGTCTGGCACATGCAGGCCGAGTACAGCCTGTCCTACGTCAAGTCGGTTTTGGACGTTCTGAAGGTGGTCTTCGGCGCCGCCTTGACGCTGAAAAAAATCACCGTGAATCCACTGCTCGGGGTGTCGTTCAGTCACTTCACCAAGGCCAAAATCAAGCCCAAGGGTGCGCGCTTGCGACACGTCGCCGTGGTGGACCTGCTGGCCGAGTGGAGTGAAGCGTTCACCACGGAACCGACGGCCGTGACGCTGCTGGTGTTGATGCTGACCCATGCCACGCGAATCACCGAAACCCGTCTGGCCAAGTGGAAAAACATCCACCTGGATGCGGGGGAGTGGTTCATCCCGGCTGATGACACTAAATCCAAGCGCGACCACCTGTTGCCGTTGACCACGCAGGCTGTGGCTTTTCTGGAACGTTACCGTGCGCAGCAGCGGGCCCAGGGTTACGACGGGGCGTACCTGTTTCCGGCGACTTCACGTGCGGGGCGCCCGATGTCACGCAGCCAGGCCTTTGCCATTTTTGCCCGATTGGGAGCGGGCGAGTGGACCAGTCACGACCTGCGCAAACTGGCGCCTTCCATCTGGGCCAACCTCGGTGTCGATTCACTGGTGGGAAAACTACTACTCAACCACGCCCTGACCGAACTGGAGCGCACCTACTTTCAGGCGATGGGCGAGGTGGTAAAGCGCAACGCCCTGGAGCGGTGGCACGGCTGGCTGGACGCACAGGGTTTTGATGCATTGCAGGACAAGACAGGAGCAAGACGCGCGAGTAAGCCGGTTGCCCTGGACCCCTCGGGCTGGTTGGCCTGAAGCCGAAAACAGAAATTAATCTTACAAGAGGATTTAAACATGCAGAAAGGGCAGGGGCTTGGCATTAAGAGGGAGCGGATCGAGCTGGAGCCTTGCTCGATCTGCAAGGGCAAAGCGGTAGTAGAAGGGGTGTGTTATGAGCGGATTTGTACTGCTTGCAACGGCTCAGGTTGGGTTGTTCTGGGTAGTAGGTTGGTGCTTTCTTCCGACGAATTAGTTACCCAGCTGAGCTTCAAATTGCAGCAGGCGCAGCGCGAAATTGAAGTGCTCCAGCAGGGCTCGTCGATAACTGGCCCGGCCGCGTACTACCAACAGAACAACCGTCGCGGTGCCGGCGGAACGAATTACACAGGGGATTGAGAACATGATGATTCGAAAGCCGGCAGGCCGACCTTTGGGCGATACCGAATACCTGCTGGAGCAGTGGGGCTGGTGGCGGATGGATGGGGCTGGCGTCCCCATCTACATCTCACCGACTTTGGCGCTAATGCGCCAGGCAATGCCGCAAGTGTCGGCGAGCAAAAGCTATTGCATTACTGATGAATGGGCTGGAGCTATTGATAGCGCAGTTGCGCGGCTCTCACACCGTGATCGACAAATGGGCGATATTATTTGGCTTTACTACGGTGCTAAATGGCCCATGGTTCGGGTTGGTAAGCACTACGGCATAAGTGAAGGGAAGGCGCGGGAATTGGCGAGAGCAGGCATCGCGTGGATCGATTGTGCTGTCGATGCAATGCGGCAAGCTGCTTAATCTATTAGCCGATTGCTGCCTGTCGCGAAAGGCAGCAATCGACTGTGGATTCAACCGGTCGATGCAACAGATTGGCTGTTCTCGAAGCCAAATGGTCCTTAACGGCGGCGAGTGAATGTTACGGAACTGAATCTGAGCTGCATCTCGTATTCATCGTGGCGATCAGACGTACAAATAACGGGGAGCTGGTGTCCGGTTTTGTAGGGGTAAGTCCATTTATTGTGATCTACACTCCCTGGGCGTGTGAGTTGGCGCTTCGCCACAGGATTTACTCAGTCGCTAAGTAAAGAGACAGACCTGAATTTCAGTGGGTCGCGGTCTGGGTGGGGGGCATGCCAGTCGAACAGCAAAAAACCTTGTCTGGCAATCGAGTATCAGGCGAGTTCGACAACGCCTGGATTGAAGCCCTGATCGCCCACATGACCTGGCACTACTGAAAAAAGTCGGGAGGGTTTCAAGCATTCGAATTATTTCACCGTGGCCATGAAGGCTCACGGTGCCAGCTTGCTCAAAACTAACGAGGTAGAAATGAACAGGAAGTCTAACCGGGGCTGGACAATGGCTGCGGCACTCGTCGTAGTGGGTTCAACGCTTTTTGCAGGGTGTGCGAGCAAGAACGATCCGATCACGCAGGCAGACAAGACGGATGTGACCAAGGGCGTACCCGCGCCGAGTCTCGAGCAGACCAAGGCGATCGCCGAGGAAGGCTTTATTTACGGCTTACCGCTGGTCATGAACTACGCCGTTATGCACGAATATGCTGTGGACAAGGGTGGCCCGCAATACAAGGCGCCGTTCAACCAGATCAAGAACGAGCCTCGCGTCTTCACCTACCAAGACACGGCCATCATCACTCCGAACAGCGACACCCCGTATTCGTTTGTCTGGCTGGACCTGCGCGCGGAGCCGATGGTGATCTCGGTGCCGGCAGTGGACAAGCAGCGTTACTACTCGGTGCAGATGATCGACGGCAACACTTACAACTACGGTTACATCGGCAGCCGTGCTACCGGCAACGAGCCAGGCCACTACATGGTGGTCGGTCCCGATTGGAAAGGCGCGCCCCCTCCCGGTATCAAAAAAGTCTTCACCTCGACCACTCCCTTCGCCGTGAGTGCCATTCGGACTCAGCTCTACAATGCCAAGGACATGCCGAATGTCGAGAAGGTGCAAGCAGGCTACAAGGTCCAGCCGCTGTCCGCCTTCCTCCATCAACCCGCGCCGCCCACTGCGCCGAAGATTGATTTCGTGCCCGCTACGACGGAAGGCATCAAGGCCAACTTCTTCGAGTACTTGTCGGCCGCGATGGAGTATGTGCCGCCATCGGCTGACGACCAGGAGATCCGGGCCAAGCTGGCCAGCATCGGCGTAGGCCCTGGTCGCACCTTCGAATTTAAGGACCTCTCGCTCGAGCACAAGGCCGCGGTCCTGCTCGGGATGAAGGCCGGTGACGAGAAGGTCGACAAGTTCCTCGCGAGCGGGACGAAGATAATCAACGGCTGGAACGTCGGCGCGTACTTCGGCGACCAAACGTTCTACAAGGCCGACTGGCTAAAGCGTGCTGGTGCCGCGAAAGGCGGCCTCTACGGCAACGACGCCGTCGAGGCGATGTATCCCAACA
This sequence comes from Pseudomonas sp. PDM30, assembly GCF_019218985.1. Classification (NCBI taxonomy): domain Bacteria; kingdom Pseudomonadati; phylum Pseudomonadota; class Gammaproteobacteria; order Pseudomonadales; family Pseudomonadaceae; genus Pseudomonas; species Pseudomonas sp. PDM30. Next base: position 69,814 of record NZ_JAHUWM010000009.1, on the reverse strand, counting down.
CGCGCACCGACGGCACCGGCCAGACTCTCGATACCAGCAAGCGCAAGTACACGCTGACTTTCCCAGCCGGCAAACTGCCGCCAGTCAATGCCTTCTGGTCGGTGACCATGTACGACGGCAAGAGCCAACTGCTGGTCAAGAATCCGCTCAACCGTTACCTGATCAATTCGCCGATGCTGTCGGCAATGAAGAAAAACACGGATGGTTCACTGACGCTGTACATCCAGAAAGACTCCCCCGGTAAGGCTAAGGAGGCAAACTGGTTGCCCGCGCCTGACGACACGGTCTTTCTGGTAATGCGCCTCTACTGGCCGAAGACCGCACCGCCTTCGATTCTTCCCGCTGGCGACGGCAGCTGGCAGCCACCGGCGCTGGTGGTCACGAAGTAAATCTTGCGGCCCATTGCTGACACTCGCCGTAGGTCGGTGTCGGCTTGTGGTGCCTTTTTTGCCAATAGCAGCCAATCATCAAGGGCTGCTATTGGCCGATTTCTGCCTGTCGCGACGGGCTGAAGTCGACCCGTTGCAGACATTCAGGCGGCGCGCGGAGCGCGTCCGCCTTGAACGAGTTGTTAGGGGCGGATCATTTGCGCTTTTCTTTGCAAACCAGCAACCCACCAAGGTTTTCTCTGTGGCTACATTCATAGCCACACATGTAATCACCACTCTTCCCGCTTTGTGCATCATTTCTTCGCAAGCGATCAATGGCTGCAACATGACATTCCTCAAAGGAGCTGTATTTTCCTATGGTGTAATTCTGGGCTTGGTCAGGGCCAGGAATGCTTTCTATATCGGGGTATACGAAGGCGGTCCAGTCCGAGCTCGAGCCTGAACACCCACAAAGCACAATTGTGAAAACAGCCAGCAGCTTTCTCATGAAATCCCCTAGCGCCTTTGATAACCGGAGGCCGGTGCGTTTTGCGCACGAAGTGCGAAAAGCAGCCTACTCACCCTCATCCGTGTATCGGATTGCTGTGCCGCTAAAGGTAATCTTTTCCCAGCCTATAGCAGAGCTGACAGTTGTGGCATAAGCGTTGGCGTTGGAGCCAGTAGCCGTTGCGGAACCGTACGCCGAGCCAGTGCTGTTCCCAACCGTTACTTGGCCATAAGGCTGGGTGCCTTTACCGGTTAGCACAATGGCGTTTGCGCCAATCCTTGCGGCTTCTTCCTTCATGGCCGTGATCGCAGCGGCTTCAGTCTTTGCTTTCGTGAAGTAATCGTCTGTTGCCGCGACTCCCTCAACCAGGGCAACTACCGTGTGCTTTTTCTGCGGTGGCTCCAAGAGCAGTGAGATCGAGCTTGGGTCTGTGGGTGGAAGCGCACCACCCTCACCGATCAAAATGGATGTTCCTGACGTAGAGCATCCAGCGATCAGAGTCGCGAGCATTAAAATCAACACTTTTTTCATGAAGTCTCCCTTGGCCAACTCGAAATAGACCCCAGTAACCGCTCCGCTCCCGAGAATTCACACAATGAGGTGTGAAAAGTAGTTGTTTTCTTGAAGGCGAAGCAGCGTCGATTCTGGCATTAGCTGCCGCGTTGTGTCCTTCGGCCTCAATACCTGTCCATGCTCTGGAGCCAACTTTCGAGAGTAATAGTGGACGGTAAGTACGAGCAAGGCACCAAGAGCATTCAGCGAGTTTTTGAGTGTTGCTTCGTTAAAGTACGCGTCTCGCTCATGTTTCACGTTGTTGTAACTTCGCCACCAGGCTGGATTTTTATCGCCCTCCCAGTTAGACCATGGACGGTATGACAACCCATAACGAGGGACAAAAACTTCGGTATTAGGAAGGTCTGGTAGCACCTGCAAGAGAACGGCCTTGTAGTCGTTGATGTTTGCTCTTGGTGCTCCAGGGGACACCTGTTCGCAGATTAGCTTACACACAACGTCGACTTCGGAAGCAGCTGCGAAAAGAAGATGAGCGAGCTCCACTGAATAAACTGCAAAATTTTCTTCGCAGAACTCGACATAGCGTGAGAGCACATCCATGTCACGCTCCAAAGCCAAGAAATAATTCCAATGAAGTTTCGCTTGGGTGGCTGCGATAGTCACGACGACATCCCTGTGTTGACCTAAATCGTTAAAATGCCTGCGACCGTAACCCAGACACCAATGGGGGCCGTTCGGGCATTATTCTTTGGCTGAGCAGGCTAACACACATCTCGAAACGCATCGGATAGGAGGATGTGCAAAGCATCGGTAGCGAGTGACTGCTTGTGGCCGATAGTTGCCCATCGCTGGGCCAGCGCGAGAAGCTCTTTATTGGCAATTCAGTAGTGTTCCATCGTGGAAAAAGTGCACGGATCGAGAGCCTGCAGAATAAGAGCCGGAGCTTGTTTGTCGTAACTCTCCGTGTCTTGATAGGCGTTTGAGCCGTTCTGCTTGCGATATGTTGGGAGCGCAGTGATCAAGGCGACTCTGATCTTCCTTTACATCGAGGGCAAGATCTGGCGGTACCTTGGTTTCCAGGGTCCATTCGACCTGAAGATGCTGAAACCTCTTGTAGTCCTCGATTGAGACATATTCTTGCAGTTGGGTTCGAAGGCCAATTTTCTCGCCCTTCGCGCCTAAGATGCCACTAAATTCGGAAAGCTCAATTGGTTTGCTGAAGACTCTGAAGCCATCCTGGTCGACGAAGTAGATGATGAGTTGTGCTTTCTGGTTTCGTTCAGCCAGGCGAGGGTCCGATAGGTAGGCCGGATATCCGACGACATCTACGGATAACAAGAGCTTCCCGGACACAACCTTTGTCTTAGCCTGAAGTTGTAAACCGAGATTCGTGCTGAGGTCTGCTGACCACTCCTTAATGGTCTCGTACTGCTTGGCCTGGCTACTCCTGTAGCTATCGGTTGCCCAAGAGAAAAGCGCAATCGAAATCGCGAGAGCCAAACCTGCAAAGAAGAGGCCTGTGGCGAGTTTCGCTGCAGCGAGAAGAAAGCTCTTCATAATGACGCCTAACTACTATTGGGCGACATTACTGTCGCATTGAGACACGACAGTAATGTCGTATACGTTCCTTGTCGTCCCGTAAACCTTGGCTTAGCTGGGAGGGAGTCGCAGCAAACGCGACATAGCCCAAAGAGAAAAGCGACATGGATGACGGCGAGTTCGGCCGCGGTAAAGATTCAGCGCAGCAACGAGACGCTACCAATTTGCCACTAGCCTGTCTACCGACTGCTTATGGCCGAGACTGTGTAAAAACGTTTTTGAGCGCGACAGGTACTCAAAATCGGACTGGAAATCGCGTTTCTACGCGAAATTCACATATGCTGACGTGCCGATAAATTTTAGATTTAACGTAGATGCGCATACTTCAATTTTGGTGAAGCGTTTTTACACACTCTGGGCCGATTGCCGCCTGTCGCACAGGACTAACGTGCGTTGTTTTCTGTCCATCATGGTTAAAACATGATGGGCAAATTCCATGCATCTGATGGTTAGGTCGAATGCAAACGTGTGGTCAAGTTGGGTGCAATTTCGCATACGCTGCGGAAAAACCTTTTCCGCGCGGAATAGACCTGCTTTTATAGCAGCGTGTGTTGCTGTGAACGCAGCGAGACGCCTTTCAAGAGCCCGACCATTGAGTCGGGTTTTTTGTACCCTTTTATAAGCCCTGCCATCGAGCGGGGCTTTTTCGTTTTCGGCCCTATGCCTGGCTCTTTGCTCCGAGCGGATGACAGTGACATGGAGGCCGGACCTATTCGAGGACTACAGATGAACACAGAGCATCAGGCTCTCGCCGACGTGCCTCTTTGGCTGTTGGTATTGTTAAGCATGGCCGGTTTATCTGGGGAGATGTTGAGAGCATCAGGTACTGACCTTGGTCTTCGGCAGATCCTCCAGCGTGTAGCGCTGCGTTTTCTTGCGTCTGGCCTGTTGGGCATGGCCACGCTGCTGCTCGCGATGGCGCTGTGGAGCAACTTTTATCTTGCCGCCGGCCTGGGCATCGTAATCGCGGTCATCGGTGCTGATGTAACCGGCGGTTTGTACACCCAGTTTCTGGCCAGGAAAGCTGGTATCAACTCCCGTAATTCATAGCGAGGTAAAGCAGTGATGGCCTGCTATGACTCGCTCAACGGGCAGCCAGACAGCTACGGCTCGGCTATCGCGGAAAACTAAATGGTCAAAGTCAAAATCACACCCGACTTGCTGCCCGTGTCCGAGGCGCTGCTGGAGCTGGAGAAAAAGCACATTCCGCATGTGCTTGCCCTGACCGCGACCCGCTTGGCCCAGCGGGTCAAGAAGGGCGAACTGACTGTCATGGCGCAGCGTCTGGATCGGCCAACTCGGACTACGATGAACAGCTTGTTTGTCAGAATGGCCACCAAAAGTAAGCCGGCCGAAGTCTTTTTCAAGGACTCTTGGACCTCGGGCATTCCCGCTGATACCTACCTTCAGCAGACTGTCAGGGGCGGGCCACGACCGCATAAGCGCTTTGAAAAAGCCCTGATCGTGCGCGGCTTTATGAAGTCCAGCCAGTTCGCAATCCCTAATCCCAACGTGCTCGACAAGCATGGCAACGTTTCCCGAGGAACGATGACTCGGATCTTGTCGGGCTTGGGGGCTGCCGAAACCTCGCGTGGCTATCAGGCCAACGCCTCCAACAGCAAGCGCAGTCAGCGCAAGGGCAATGCCAGGAGTTATTTCTCGGGCGTTGTCGGGGGAACGGCTGGTGTGTGGGAGCGCAAAGAGACGGCGTTCGGCGATGTTGTCAGGCCGATGTTTGTCTTCAGCCGGAGCGCGCCGATGTACCGCACGATCTTCCCGTTCTTCAAGATCGCGAACAACATCGTCAAGGCTAACTACAGCGCGGAGTTCCGCGGTGCATTTGCCGATGCTATGACCACCGCCAAGCTCTGACAGACAGCAGGAAAAAGCTGTTTCTGTACCGTTATTACTTGACCTGCTGAGTTTGGCGTGAATTCAACGGGTCCTCCCGAGGGGGGAGGCCTAGGGGGTAATTCGGGCCCCGCTGCTTCGCTATATATGACCCATTTTTGAATCGAGGTTGTTGTTTAGTCCATGGCCAATCCGACCATCTCCCGCGAGCCTCATTGGCTGAACAAGTCGCGCATGGCTACGAGCCTCGGCATCACGACTCAGGCCTTTGATAAATGGGGCGTGCAGCCTGTTGCGAAGATCGGCCGCGACGTCTTCTACGACGTCCGGTCGGTGCTGGATAACCGGCTCAAGCATCAGATGACAAAAGACCAACCTGTCGACGACAACGGTGATCCGATTGATCCGCTCATTGAATACAAACAGGCGCAGCAAAAATTGCGGCTGACAACTGAGCAGGCGGACGCTCAGGAAATGCGCAACAAGGTGAAGGCCAAGAAGCTGGTACCGGTTGATTTTTGCTTGTTCGCATTGTCGCGTCTGAGCGCAAAGCTCGGGTCAACCCTCGACACCGTGCATTTGAAAGTTAAACGCAAGTGCCCCGACATCGAGGTGCGCCACCTTGAGGCGATCCAGCGCGAAGTCGCCGTGACGCGCAATGATGCGGTCGGCTTGGCTGATCTTTTGCCGGAGTTGCTTGATGAGTTTGTCGACACCTTGGATGAGGGCGCTGGTTGAGGGTGTCCGCAAGGGACTCGCCGGGCTTTACAAAGAGCCGCCGCGCACGGCGGTTGAGTGGGCTGATGAGCATTTCTATCTGTCGTCCGAGTCGTCCTATCAAGAGGGCGATTGGACGACGGCGCCTTTTCAGGTCGCGATTCTCAACGCGATGGGCAACGACCTGATCCGTGAAGTGAACGTGCTGAAATCGGCGCGGGTTGGCTACACCAAAATGCTGGTAGCCAACATGGGCTACAAGGTCCAGCACAAGAAACGCAACGTCATCGTCTGGTGCCCAACCGATGGCGACGCTGACGGGATGATGAAGCGGCACATCGAAACGATGATTCGTGACAGTCCTGTGGTGCGCGCTTTGGCGCCTTGGTATGGGGTGAAGCATCGCGATAACACGCTGGATGAAAAGCGCTTCGATAACGCCAAGATGCTGTGGTGCCTGGGTGGTACGGCGGCAAAAAACTACCGGGAGAAAAGCCCGGATGAAGTGATCTATGACGAGCTGTCGAAGTTCAATGCGGACATCGAGGGCGAGGGGGCTCCGACCATTCTTGGCGACAAACGCCTGGAAGGTGCCACGTTCAAAAAGTCCATACGCGGATCGACCCCGACGACAGTGGTTGTCGCTGACGACAATGAGGAAACCTCGGGGGAAGGTTGCCAGATCACGCGGGCGGCCAATGATTCCCCGCACTTTCTACGCTTCAACATCAAGTGCCCGTGCTGTGGGACCGAGCAGCACCTGAAGTGGGGCGACCCGGCTACGCCGTTCGGTATCAAGTGGGCCGTGGATGAGCTGGGGCAGGTGATCAAGGCCTGGTATCTGTGCGAGTCCGGCCATGGCTGCACCTTCGAATACCACGAAATGGTCGCGGCATCGGTGAACGGTCGTTACATCTGCGAGCGGACTGGTATCTGGACGCGTGACGGCATGGACTGGTTCACCGATGTGGACACTTCAATACCGTCGCCGCGTTCGGTGACTTTCCATATCTGGACGGTGTATTCGGAGTTTGTGACCTGGGCCGAAGTAGTCACGGAATGGCTCAAGATCAAGAAGGATCGGGGCAAGCTCAAGACCTTCGTCAACACCACCTTGGGCGAAGCGTGGGAAGAGGACCAAGGCGAGCAGTTGGAATGGCAGCAGTTGCATGCGCGTCGGGAGATTTACCCGCAAGTGCCGGCTAAAGCGGTTGCCCTGTTCGGCGGTATTGATACCCAAGATGACCGCTACGAAGGCCGGGTCTGGGCGTTTGGCGCAGGTGAGGAAGCATGGCTGGTCCATAAGTTCGTGCTGCAAGGTGACCCGGGCAGCATTGAGTTACGGGCCAAGGTCGGTATCGAGATCCACAAGACCTACACCCGAGCGGATGGCACGGTGATTGGCGTCGAGCGTTGGTGTTGGGACCAAGGTGGTCACTACTGCGATGAAGTGCGTGAGGAATGCATCAAGCACGGCACCCAGTGGGTAATCCCTGTGTTCGGTGCCTCGACCTACGGTAAGCCAATAGCGACTTGGCCGCGTAAGAAAACCAAGGTCAAAGGCGGACGTGCGTATCTGGTCGAAGTGGGTACCGACAATGCCAAAGAGCTGATCTATGGCCGGCTCAAGATGCAGCCGGACGGTTCGGGTGCGCCTGTGCCTGGCTGTATCCACCTGCCTGCCAACGAGATGATTTGCGGCGAAGACGAGTTGCGGCAACTGACTGCCGAGCGCCGCAAATGGGTGATCGTCAAACACCAGCGCGTCCAGCGCTGGGACGCCGGCGGACGTAGAAACGAAGCGCTCGATTGTCTGGTGTACGCCTTGGCGGCGCTACGCATAACGCAACAGCGTTTTGGCATGAATCTCGACCTGCTCGCACAGCAGTTGCCGTCAGGCACTTGGGCGGTGCCGATGAGTCACGAGCAGGAAAGCAAACGGGCCACCGTTGCCGCACCGAAACCGGCCACGGTGTCGGTGTCTGAGGTAGTACCTGAACAATCATCCGACCAGCCCGCCGAGTCGGGTGGCTGGCTTAATACAGGACAAGGCGCATGGCTATAACCGCTCAAGACATGGTGGACCGTTATCTGGAGGCCGAGCTGGCCATCCTGCAGGGCAAGGAAATCCTCTTTAACGGTCGCAAGCTGATCATGGATGACCTGGAGGAAATCCGTGCCGGCCGACTGGAATGGGAGCGTCGGGCGCGAGCGCAACAGGCTGCGGCGGCGGGGCAGCCGCCGTACGCTCTGGCGACATTCCGATGAACCTGCTGGATCGCGTGCTGGCCCCGGTTTTTCCGGGGCTGGTGGCTGAACGTCTGCATGCCCGTCACAAGATCATGGCCTTTGAAGCCGCGCAGATGACTCGCACGCATCAGGCCAAGAAACAATCTGCTAGCGCGGACCGCTCGCTGCAGCGTTCGGCGCGTTCCCTGCGCGAGCAATGCCGCAAGTTGGACGAAGACCACGACATCGTTACTGGTTTGTTCGATCGCCTGGAAGAGCGCGTGGTGGGCGGCATGGGCATCGCTGTCGAGCCTTTTCCCTTGAGCTACGCCGGGGAAGTGCATCTGGAGTTTGCGGCGCAGATTAAGGCCCGCTGGGCCGAATGGTCGTTGCGCCCGGAAACGTCGGGCGAGCTGTCCCGCCCGCAGATGGAGCGGCAAGTGTGCCGAACCTGGCTGCGCGACGGCGAAGCCTTGGCGCAGAAGCTCAAGGGGCGGGTGCCCAGCTATGAACATTTGAGCGTGGTGCCCTTCGCTTTGGAGTTGCTGGAGCCGGATTACCTGCCGTGGGAATACAACGATGAAGCCAAGGGCATTGTGCAGGGGATCGAGCGCAATCAGTGGCGCCGGGTCCGTGCCTATCACCTGGTCAAGCATCACCCCGGGCACGCCGCCGGTTACCAGCTGACCCTGGCCACCAAGCGTGTGCCAGCCGAGCAGATGATTCACATCGCGCACCGAAAACGCATCGGTCAGAACCGCGGGCAGCCGCTGCTACATGCCGTGCTAGTCCGCCTGGCGGACATCAAGGATTACGAGGAAAGCGAACGAGTCGCCGCCCGCATCAGCGCGGCGCTGGCCATGTACATCAAGAAAGGGACGCCGGACGACTACACCGCACCGTCTGCCGTGAATGGTCAGAGCGTCAGCGCCCGCAGCATTCCCATCGGTCCGGGCATGGTGTTCGACGGCCTGCTGCCCGGCGAAGACGTCGGCATGATCGAAAGTAATCGGCCCAACCCCTTTCTGGAAGGCTTTCGCAACGGTCAGCTCAAGGCCGTGGCCGCTGGCACCCGGGGCACCTACTCCAGTGTGGCGCGCAGTTACGACGGCACCTATTCCGCACAGCGTCAGGAGCTCGTCGAGGGGCAGGCGGGTTATGACCTGCTGCAGCACGAATTTATCGACTACTGGAGTCGCCCGGTCTATCGCGAATGGCTGCACATGGCGATCGCCAGTGGGGTGATCCAAGTGCCGGTCGACGTCGATCCGGACACGGTGTTTGGCGCGATTTACCAAGGGCCGGTAATGCCTTGGATCAACCCGATCCATGAGGCCAATGCCTGGAAGATCCTGGTCGAGGCCGGCTTTGCCGATGAGTCGGAAGTGGCGCGGGCGCGGCAGCGCAATCCGCAGGAACTCAAGCGTTCCCGGGCTTCGGAAATCAAAACCAACCGGGAGCAGGGACTGGTCTTCAGTTCGGACTTCTATCACGAGATTTATGGAAAAACGCAAACCGATGAACAGCCAAAAAAACCTGTCGTTGATGAGGCCGAGAGCCTCGATAACCCCGACGAATAAGCCCGGCGAAAGCTGGTACTCACTGAGCGCCGCGCTGCAACGTGGGGTGGTTGAGGTGATGCTGTATGACGAAATTGGCGCGTGGGGCATTACGGCCAAACAGTTCGCCCGCGATCTGGCCGCCATGGGCGATGTGTCTCAGATCAACCTGCACATCCACTCGCCGGGTGGTGACGTGTTTGAAGGGACCACCATGTACAACCTGCTGCGCGGCCATTCGGCCCGGGTCGTGGTGTACATCGACGGTCTCGCCGCTTCGATGGCCAGCGTGGTCGCCATGGCCGGCGATGAAATCAACATGCCGGCCAACGCAATGATGATGATTCACAAGCCGTGGGGTGGTCAGGTCGGTGATGCCGATGCCATGCGCGAGTACGCCGATTTACTCGACAAAGTCGAGAGCACGCTGATTCAGGCGTACATGCGCAAGTCAGGCAAATCGATCGAGGACATCCAGGTACTGCTCAAGGCTGAAACCTGGATGGATGGCAACGAAGCGGTGGCCGCCGGTTTCGCTGACAAGGTGCTTGATCCGTTCAAGGCGGCTGCTCAACTCACTTCAAAACGAATGCAGGAGTTCACCAATATGCCTACCTCGGCAAAAAATCTGTTCGATCCGCGGGCTTCCGCTCCAACCCCAGCACCGACCCCAACCCCAGCGCCAACTCCGGCACCGGCGGTCGATCCAGCGCCGGTCGCGCTGACCCTGGATCAAATGCGCGCCCAGGTCATGGCGGCGGACGGTGCTCGCCGTACGGCGATCAATGCCGCGTTCTGTGGCTCGCTGGTCACCAGCCACACCGAGCTGCTCAATACCTGCCTCAATGACCTGAGCTGTACGGCTGAGATGGCGCGGGAAAAACTGCTGGTTGCGCTGGGCTCGACCACCACCCCAACGGGAGGACCTCACCACCATGGCCACATTAGCAACGGCAACTTGGTTGGCGATTCGGTGCGCGCCTCGCTGGCCGGTCGTTTGGGGCAGGCGGAAAACCAGAAAGACAACGCCTATAACCACATGAGCCTGCGTGAATTGGCCCGCGCCTCGTTGCATGATCGCGGCATTCTGGTGGCCACCCTTGATCCGATGGCCATGGTCGGCTTGGCGTTCACCCATGACTCCAGCGACTTCGGCAACATCCTGGTGGACAGCGCCGCCAAGTCGGTCCTGCTCGGCTGGGACGAGGCGCCGGAGACCTATCACCTGTGGACCAAAAAGGGCCGCTTGAGTGACTTCAAGGTGGCATCCCGGGTCGGCATGGGTGCGTTCCCGAGTCTGCGTGAAGTTCGCCCAGGGGCTGAATACAAGTACATCACCACCAATGACCGTGGCGAAAAAATCCGCCTGGCCACCTACGGTGAGATGTTCAGCATCACCCGGCAGGCGATCATCAACGATGACCTCGACCAGTTGAGCACAGTGCCTTACAACATGGGTCTGGCCGCGCGCGGCACCATCGGCGATCTGGTCTATGACACGCTGATCCATTCGCCGGTGATGAGCGATGGCAAAGCTCTGTTCGATGTCGAGCGCAACAACCTGTTCTCCGGTACCGGCGCCAATATGTCGATTGAGGCGCTGAGCAAGGCCAAGACCGCCATGGCCTTGCAGAAAACCGAGGTCGAGGGTGGCAAGGCCCGCACCCTAAACATTCGCCCGGCGTTTGTCCTGGTACCGGTGGCGCTGGAAGACAAGACCAACCAACTGATCCGCTCGGCGTCGGTGCCTGGCGTCGACACCAATGCCGGCATCGATAACCCGATCCGCAATTTCGCCACGGTGATCGCCGAGCCACGCCTGGACGATGATTCGCCGGTCACCTGGTATGAGGCCGCCCGCCAAGGTGCTGACACCATCGAAGTCGCTTACCTGGACGGCGTTGAACAGCCCTACATGGAGCAGCAGCAGGGTTTCACCATTGATGGCGTGACGAGCAAGGTGCGGATCGATGCCGGGGTCGCGGCGCTGGATTATCGCGGTCTGAACAAGTCAGTCGGTGTGGTGCCACCTGCGAAAGCCAGCCGTTAACGGTTGAATAGTTCCCTAAGCACCCCGCCGCGAGCGGGGTTTGTTGTTTCTGTACAGGAGAAATTCGCATGTCAAAGAATTATTCGGGTCCCGGCAGCACGCTGACTTTTGTGGCGCCAGACGGTGGCGCGACGGCGGGGGTGCCGTTGGTGCTGGTTGATACGGTGGTCATCCCGATCGCCAGTGGCGTGGCGGGTGACGTCTTGGTCGGCCATCTCGACGGCGTCTGGCGTCTGCCTGCCGATGCAGCGCTGCTGCAGGGGCAAAAGGTGGCTCTGCAAGCAGGCGTGCTGGTTGATCCGCTCACGGCCACCGGCGATTTGGTGTCATTCGGCAAGCTGATGAGCGCTCCGGTTGGCGGTATTGCCGAAGCGTTGTTGATCCAGTGACAACGCTGGGCCGCTTTCGTGACGTCACGGCTCGAATGGATGCAGTGCTGGTCGATCGCTTAGGCGATCGCGCCATCAAGCCGGACGGCCTGCCGCTGTCCGGTGCGTTCTTCTCGCCCTTTGTCGGTGCGGATGTGGGCGGCAAATCGAAGAGCGTGCGCCTGAGCAATGCCATCGTGACGGATAACGTCCTGGCGCCGACCTTCGCCGCCCGTGTGGTGGATGCGGTGGGCATCGAGAAAGACACCTTTCTTACCATCGATCTACCGGTGGAGCAGGGTGGTGGTCGTTACAAGGTCAGCAAGCGCGAGCCGGACGGCGCCGGCATGGTCACTTTCATACTGAGTTTGAACAATGGATGAGCTGACGACCTTACACAATGCGATCGAGGCGACGTTCCGTGCTGGCTTGCCGTCGGTGGTGAGCGTCGAGGCGTTTCCCGAACTGAACGCTGAAGTCGGTCTGCCGGCAGTGCTGTTCGCCCTGACGGAAATCGGCGAAGCCGTCGACAATGGCAGCGGCAAAACCTCCCTGAGCGGCCGCTTTCAGGTGTGCATCATGGTCGATTCCACCATCAGCAAAGCGGCCTTGCAGGCCGCCATTCTGGCCGCCGAGATCAGCAAGATTTTGCGCGGGCAGTATTGGGGTCTGGATTTTGTCGAAGAGGTGCAGGAGGTACGTGCATTCCCGGACGACTCGATGCCGGAGCTGGCGCAGTTTGTGGTGTGGATCGTTGAGTGGAAACAGGTGTTCCAGATCGGCGAAACCGAATGGTTATGGCCAGTCGAGCCGCCGGGTTCCCTGTACCTGAACGTCGATGGCTGCACCGGTACCGGCAACGAAGACCACTACTTTCAGCCGGAGGATCTGGCATGGGGTACGCCAGCGCCGAACACGACCGGATGATTGCCGCGATGCTGATGCCCTGCGTGGTGGTCGGCGTCGATCTAAGTGCCGGCCGGGTGCGGGTCAAGGCCGGTACCTGGGTCAGTGCCTGGGTGCGCTGGCACAGCCTGGCGGCTGGCAAAGCCCGTCATTGGCGCGCGCCGAGCCTTAATGAGCAGGGCGCGCTGTTCAGTCCCAGCGGTGATCCGGCCATGGGCACCTTCATCCCGGGGCTGTATGGCAACGCCGGGGTACCCCCGGATAACCGCGATCACGTCGAGGCCTGGTACTTCGACGATGGCGGCTCGCTGGTTTATGACTGGCAAGCTGGCAGCTACAGCATCGATTTGCCCAACGGCAGTAGCGCGACGATCACGGTCGGTGACTCGCAGCTTGACGTGACGCCGGAGCAAGTCCGGGTGACGGCCAGCCAGATCACCCTGGCGGGTGAGGTGAGCATCGACGGTGCGCTGAGTGTATCCGGCGACATCACCGGCGCCGGCACGATCATGGACGCCCGGGGCAACAGCAGCAACCACTCGCATTGAGTGAAACATTCACCTTCAGCCCGCCGCGTGCGGGTTTTTTTATACCAGGAGTAAATCCATGACAAGCAAAACCAAGGAAGTATCAGCCGCCAGTGAGGCGCCCGCGCCGGCCACGCTGAGCCTCTTTCGCGACACGCTGTACACCTCGCGGGTGCTGGTCCTGCTGGACGCTGAGCGCACCTTGAAAGTGGAAAAGGGGCAGGTTGCGGTGGCCTCGGATGACACGGTCGCGCTCGAGTATTTGCACGGTCGCAAGGATTTTGTCGCGGTCGAGGGCTGATCGAATGATCGGGATGATCGGACTGGATCGCCGCACCGGCCAGCTCATTTCCGGCCTCGATCACCTGCGCCAGTCCATCGAGGACATCTTGTCCACGCCCTTGGGCAGCCGGCGCATGCGCCCGGAATACGGCAGCAAGCTGCGGCGCTTTGTCGACCTTCCGGTCAATGACGGCTGGAAGAGTGCCGTGCAGGCCGAGGTGGCCAGCACGTTGGGCCGTTGGGAGCCACGCCTGAAGCTGGGCCGGGTGCGCGCGGTGGCCATCCTCGACGGACGTATCACATTTGAGCTGACTGGGCAGTACCTGGGCAGCGACGTGACCTTGGAGGTGTCCGCATGACCATGGAACTGGCGGCCCTGCCGCCGCCGCAAGTGCTGGAGGACCTCGACTTTGAGGCGGTCTACCAGGAGAAACTGGAAGCCTTCCGCCTGAGCATGGGCGACAACTGGAGCGCGGAGCTGGAAAGTGACCCGGTACTCAAGTTGATCGAGCAGGCCGCATACGGCGCCTTGCAGAACCGGGCGCGGGTTAACGATGCGGGCAAGGCCTTGCTGTTGGCCCATGCTGAGCGTGCCGACCTCGATCATCTGGCCGCCAACGTCAACCTGCAGCGCCTGGTGATTCAGGCCGGAGACCCGAGCACGGTGCCGCCTACGCCGCAGGTGCTTGAGGAAGACGATGCCCTGCGCGAGCGAGTGCAGCTGTCGTACGAGGGGCTGACCACGGCGGGACCGCGCAACAGCTACATCCTCCATGCACGCAACGCCTCGGGCCTGGTGGCCGATGCTACGGCGGAAAGTCCGTCACCCGCCGTGGTGGTGGTCACCGTGCTCAGCCTGGAAGGCAGCGGCGCCGCCTCGCCGGAACTGCTGGAAGAGGTCCGGCTGCACCTCAACGACGAAGACGTGCGGCCGGTGGCCGACCGCCTCACGGTGCAGAGCGCGGTGGTCATCGACTACCACATTGAAGCGGTGCTGTACCCGCAGGCACCGGGGCCCGAAAACGAAGCTTACCTGGCCGAAAGCCAGAAACGCCTTAGCGAGTGGATCAACCCGCGCCGCCGCCTGGGACTGGAAGTGGCGCGCTCGGGGATCGATGCGCAATTGCACGTTCCCGGGATAGCCCGTGTCGAGCTGCTGGGCTGGACTGACATCAAACCGAGCAAGGCCGAGGCGGCGTATTGCACGGGCTACAGCGTGATCCTGGGGGCCTGACATGAGTACTCAGCTGCCGCTCAATAGCACGCCGCTGGAGCTGGCTGTGGAAGCGGCCAACTATGAAAGCACACTGATTCCGCTGCGCAGTTTGTACAACGCCGATACCTGCCCTGAACACCTGTTGCCGTATCTGGCGTCGGCCTGGTCGGTGGACCGCTGGAACAATAACTGGACCCAGGAGGCCAAGCGCACGGCGATCCGTTCGGCGTACGACGTGCATGCACGCAAAGGCACCATCGGTGCGCTGCGTCGGGTGGTCGAGCCTTTGGGCTACCTGATCGACGTGGTCGAGTGGTTCGACACCGTGCCGGAAGGCGAGCCCGGCACCTTCGCCCTGGAGGTCGGCTTGAATGACGCCGGCATCACCGAGGAACTGTACGAGGAACTGGCGTGGTTGATCGACGACGCCCGCCCGGTCAGCCGGCACATGACCAACCTGGCGCTCAGTTTGCAGACCGAGGGCGTGCTGGGCATTGCCGTGTGCGTGCAAGAGGGCGAAGAGATCGACGTGTACCCCCCGGCTCCGAAAGACATCGACGTGACCGGCACCTTTGGCCCGGCGCTCTGCGTCGATGAAACCGACACTTTGGACGTTTATCCCTATGATTGATAAGACCAGTCAGTTTTTTGCCATTCTCACGGCGGTCGGTGAAGCCAAACACGCCAATGCCATCGCCATGGGCTTGGACTGGATGTTCACCGAGATGGGCTTGGGCGATGCCAACGGCACCGACCCGATTCCCGATCGCCTGCAGACTCAGTTGATCAACGAATGGCGCCGGGCGCCGATCAACCAGATCCGGGTCGATCCGGCCAATCCCAATACGGTGATCACCGAGCAGATCATCCCGCCAGAAGTCGGCGGTGAGTGGATTCGCGAGATCGGCCTTTACGATGTCGACGGCGACCTGGTGGCGGTGGCCAACTGCGCGCCGAGCTATAAACCGTTGTTGGACCAGGGCAGTGGCAAGACCCAAGTGGTGCGGATGAACTTCATCGTCAGCAGCTCGGCGAACATCGTGCTGAAGATCGACCCGGCCGTTGTGCTGGCGACGCGTGAATACGTGGACCTCAAGATTCAGGAGGAACTGGCCAAACTGGATCACAAACAGTCAGCGCGGGTGGCGGCCACCGTCACCATTGCCCTGAGCAATGTGCAGACCATCGATGACGTAGCCGTGGTCGTTGGTGACCGGGTGCTGGTGACCGCCCAGGCAGAGGCCAAGGACAACGGTCTCTATGTCGTCAGCGCCGAAGGCTGGACGCGGGCCGCCGATGCCGACAACAGCCTGGAAGTGACACCGGGGTTGTTTATCCACGTCGAGCAGGGCACGACCAACGGCGACAGCCTCTGGCAGTTGGTCACCGACGCGCCGATCACCCTCGGCACCACCGGTTTGCAGTTTGAAATGATCGCGGGCGGCAGTGGGGGCGGTGTGGGCACGTTTCGCAGTGTCACCATCGATGCCCTTGGGCGTGTGATCGCTGGCACCAACCCGACCACCCTGGCCGGCTACGGCATCACCGATGCCATGGCAGTCAGCGAAAACTTGGGCGATGTCGCGGATGTGGTCGAGGCTCGGAATAACCTCGGGCTGGGCACCGCCGCGACCGCTGCTGTGCAGGTCCATCTGCACGATGAAACGCCTGATGCGCTGATGAAGGTCGGAGCGTTCGGCTGGGGCGGGCCCGCCTATGCGGTCAGTGATGTTGACATCGGTGGCTTGAACGCGGAGACGGCCCTCTATTTCATCAGCAATGGCATAGGAGGGCCAGGTGGCGGGATCTATGAGGGTTGGGTTCGCGTCTCGGCGATTACACCAGGTCAATACGCCTTTCAGGAGGTTTACGGGAATGCCGACCACACCCTACACCGCCGGGCCTTGACTGCCGGTGTTTGGGGCGAATGGGAAAGCATCTGGGACTCAACCAATCTGGTTCAACAAACCTCTCCCCAAGATGACACCCCAGGTCATGTATTGCTCACGGGTGCTTATGGCATCGGTCACGGGGGGATTGTCCTTCCCGATGGCACTGATCTAAACACAATCACCACCGTGGGCATTTACCGGGTGAACACCAGCCTGAACATGCCTGCCGGCGGTCAATTCTCCCCCATGCTGGTTGCAGTCAGTCAAGACACCCTCTGGCAACAAATCACCAGCTATAACTCCGGTACAACCTATACCCGAGGCGCAGTTCAGACCCCAGAGGGATATGAATTCAGTGAGTGGGTAACGGGTTGGAACACGAGTAACTTCAACCCTGGTGCGTACCAACCTGCGTTGGGTTTCACTCCCGTTCAGCAAGGCGGTGGTGCGGGTCAGGAATCGAACAAGGTCTACATTGGTTATCGACCCGCCTCGAGCGACGTGGGTTTACAGGTTGATGCTTCCGACTTCGGGAGGATCTGGACCGAAAGCAATTTTGATCCTGCTTCCATATTTGCCGTCCCTGTCGGCGTGCCGTTTCCATGGCCAACCGCTACGCCACCCGACAAATGCGTTTTGATGGGGGGGCAGCCGTTCGACGTGACGGCCTTCCCGGCGTTGGCCGCCGTGTATCCCACTGGAATGCTGCCAGACATGCGTGCCGAGTCGATTCGTGGTCTGGATGGCGGGCGCGGAATCGATCCCGACTATGGGCGCCCTGTGTTGAGCCTTCAACTCGACGCGCTACAAAACATGACGGGTGAACTCAGGCTGCAAGATGACGATTCAATGTTGCTGGTGAATACCGCGACCGGCGTATTTACGGCTACGGGTTACATGACGAGTGATATACCCGCTGCACCACGAGTCAGTACAACGGGCAACATGTCGGTAACTTTCAATCCTTCAGCCGTCGTCCGTGTGAGTCCAGAAACCCGAATGCGCAACGTCGCTTACAACTACATCTGCAGGATGTATTGATGACTACTTTAGTGAATGGCTTTTTTGATGAGAGTGGCTGGATCGAGGTTTACACGTTCAGTGAAACCACCGGTGAGTACCTCGGACAGCACGACATCTATGTGAGTCGCGGCTGCGGTCTACCGGCTGGCGCAACGCTGGAAGTGCCGCCTGAAGCCCCGGAGCAGCAGGTGGTCGTCAGGCAACAGAATGCGTGGGGCGTGGTGCCTGATTATCGTGGCGTGGCTTTCCGCACTACCGATGGTGCCGAAGTCACGCATTCGATGCCGGGCGAGTTACCGGCCGAACTGACGGCGTTGCCGCGACCGAGTGCGGCCCATCTCTGGGACGGTCTCGATTGGGTGCTCGATGCCGCGCTCGATCTGACGATGCAAAACCGTCGCGAACGATCGTGGATCGAAAATGAACTGCACTGGGCTGGCCGAGAGATCGACAAGCATCTGGATGCTGATCCGGCTGCGCTGAACACCGAACTCGCCTGGCGCACCTACCGCAATGAACTGCGGGCCTGGCCTCTTTCGCCAGACTTTCCAGCCAGTGATAAACGGCCTTTAAAGCCGGACGGACTGACCAGCACCGCGTCCTGACGCCCCGCATTGCCGGGGCGTTTTCTTTTCCATGCTGCACGTCACCGCACATCCCCACGGCCTCGCTTATGCGGGGCTTTTTCGTTTCTGGAGCATCACTCTATGAGTTTTTTTCACGGCGTCACCGTGACCTTGGTGGACACCGGCGCCCGGCATATCGCTACCCCGTCCGCGTCGATCATCGGCCTGTGCAACACCTTCACCGTGGGGCCGCCGGCAACCGCAGCGGCCAACGAATTGCTGCTGATCACCCGCGAAAGCGAAGCGGTGGCCGCCTGGGGTCCGGACGCGGCCATCACCCAGGACTGCAAGGCCATTTTCAAGCGGTCGAAGGCAGTGATTGTCGCTGTCGGTGTGCCGCTGCTGGACGACCCGGCCGAGCAGTTGTCCGCGATCATCGGTGGCGTTTGGGCCGACGGCAGCCGTACTGGCATGCAGGCGTTGCTCAACGGCAAAAGCAAGTTCAACGCCCAGCCACGGTTGTTGGTGACTCCGGGGTACTCGTCGACGCTGGCAGTGGGCACGGAGCTGGTGGCGCTGGGCGACAAGATGCGGGCCATGGCCATCCTCGACGGGCCGAACACCACCGACGAAGCCGCCATTGAGTACGCCGGCAACTTCGGTAGCAAACATGCCTACATGGTCGATCCGGGCGTGCAGTTCTGGGACACCGGAATCAGTGCCACGGTCAACGCGCCGGCGTCGGCCTGGACCGCCGGCCTGTTTGCCTGGACCGATGCCACCTACGGTTTCTGGGCCTCGCCGTCGAACAAGGAGTTTGTCGGCATCACCGGCACCACGCGGCCAATTGAGTTTCTTGATGGTGACCCCTCCTGCCGGGCCAACGTGCTGAACAACGCGAACATCACCACGATCATTCGTGATGACGGCTATCGGCTGTGGGGCAACCGCACACTGTCCAGTGACCCGAAATGGAAGTTCGTCACCCGCGTGCGCACGTTGGATATCGTCATGGACGCCATCCTCTACGCGCACAAGTGGGCCGTCGACCGCTCGATCACTGCGACCTACGTCAAGGACGTGACCGAAGGCCTACAGGCGTTCATGCGCGACCTGAAGAATCAGGGCGCGATCATCAACTTTGAGGTCTATGCCGACGAAGAGCTGAACACCTCCAGCGAACTCAGCGACGGCAAGGTGTACTGGAACATCCGGTTCACCGATGTGCCGCCGGCCGAAAAC
Source organism: Pseudomonas sp. PDM30 (assembly GCF_019218985.1). Lineage (NCBI taxonomy): Bacteria > Pseudomonadati > Pseudomonadota > Gammaproteobacteria > Pseudomonadales > Pseudomonadaceae > Pseudomonas > Pseudomonas sp. PDM30. The sequence continues at coordinate 50,398 of NZ_JAHUWM010000009.1, read as the reverse complement.
CCGAACTTCCGCGTGGAGGTGACCGATCAGTGGATCACTGAAGTGCTGGACACCGCAGCCTAAGGAGGCCGTTTTATGATTCCTGAAGTGCTCTACAACACCAACCTGTTCGTGGACGGCATCAGCCTGCAAGGCGACGTGCCGAGCCTGACCCTGCCCAAGTTGACCCTCAAGACTGACGAATACCGCGCGGGCGGCATGGATGCGGCGGTCGAACTCGACATGGGTATGGAGAAGCTGGAAGCCAGCTTCCTCACCAATGGGGTGCGCCGCGAGGTGCTGAAGTTCTTCGGCCAGTCCGACTTGACCGGGTTCAACGCCTCGTTCCGCGGTGCCTTTAAGGGCCAGAAAGGTGTGGTCAAGTCGGTGGTCGCCACCCTGCGTGGCAGCCTCAAGGAAGTCGACCCGGGGGACTGGAAACCGGGCGAAAAGGGCGAGTTCAAGTACGCCGTTGCGGTGACCTATTACAAGCTAGAGATCGACGGCAGCGTGATGTTTGAAATCGATCCCCTCAACTCGATCCGCGTCATCGATGGTACCGATCAACTGGCCGCTGTGCGGTCCGCCCTGGGCATGTAAGGAGCAACACCATGAGCAACGCGAAAGACAACGTCCTGCCGAAATGGCTGCAACTGGGCAGCGGCATCGCCACCGTAACCCTGTCCCGGCCGAGCGAGGCTAACGGCATTCAGGTCGACAAGCTGACCCTGCGTGAACCGACGGTGCGTGAGATGCGCGCCGCCACCTTGCAGGGCGGTAGCAACGAAGAAGAGCAGGAAATGGTTTTGTTCTGCAGTCTGGCGAGCATCGGCCGCGCGGATCTGGAGGGGCTGCTGATGCGTGATTATCGTCGTCTGCAGACCGCCTATTTTCGTGTGGGAGCAGATGACGGGGTTTAACCCCAAGCTGCAAAAAGCCCTGGCTAAACGCTTGGCCGTCGAGCTGAACTTTTCGGCGGCCGAGATTCAGGGGCTGTCGTTTTCCGAGATGGTCTGGTGGCTCACGGATTGAGCCCATCCCCTTTGCACACAGGTACCCTGCATGGCGAACAAACTCTCGCTCGGGCTGGTGATTGGCGGCGCCGTCGATTCATCCCTGGGCGCCGCCTTCAAGAATGTCAGCGGCGAAATGAAAAAGCTCGAGGCGCAAACCACACGCGCCAAGGGCTTGCAGAAAGTCATCGGCGAGACCATGCGTCTACGCGAGGAATGGAAAAAAGCCCACGACAGCGGCGCGGCCAATGCCGGCGCGCTGCTCAAAAAGCTGGAGGCCAACAACGCCAGTCTGCGTAAGCAGGGTATTGAGGTCGGGCGCTTGCGTCAGGAGTACCTGGCACTGGGCAAGGTGGTGCGCAGTGCCGAGTTCAAGGCCAAAGGGATGGGGCAGGTGGAAGAGGGGCGAGAGAGCCTACGCAGTGGGTTCGGCACGGCGGTGGCCGGTACCACCCTGGCCGCCGTGCCGACCAAGGTCAGCGCGGATTTTCAGGCGATTATTCGTGACATCGCGATCAAGTCCGGTACCGCCAACACCCAGCAGGAAGTGAACACCGCCCGCGACATCGTCCAGACCTCAAAAGACACCGGCATGGCCAACACCCAGGTGGCCGAGTTGGTGAACCAGCTGGTTGGTGGCGGCATGGATCTGACCGAAGCGCTGAAGTATGCGCCGGTGGCGGCCAAGTTTGCGGTCGGGCAGGGCGCGTCGGGTACCGATACGGCGAAGATGATTCTGGCGATGCAGAACAACGCCAAGATCACCGACCCGAAAAAAATGGAACAGGCCCTGGCGTCGGTCGCGTTGCTGGGCCAGCAAGGCAGCTTCGAAGCGGCCGACATGGCCAAGTGGTTTCCGGAACTGTTGGCGCAGATGGCCAGCAGCGGCATCACCGGTCAGGATGCGGTGACCCAGCTGGGCGCCATGCTGCAGGTGCAGATCAAGAGCGCCGGCAGTGCCGATGAGGCGGCGAACAACCTGAAAAACTGGGTCGCGAAAATTGGCTCGGGGGAAACCGTTAAAGGCTATGCCGATGCCGGGATTGACTATCAGGGTTCGATGAACGCGGCCATTGGCAAGGGCCTGTCGACCTTTGAAGCCAGTTTCGAACTGGCGCGTCGGTACGTGGAAAAGACCGATCCGAAAAAGGCCAAGCAGCTGAATCAGGGGCTGACCCAGATCAGCCAAGAGACGGACCCGGCCAAGGCGCAAGCGATGGCCGATGCCTTGGCCGCCACTTTGCGTACCGGAGATTTGTTTGCCGACATGCAGGTCAAGACGGCCCTGATGGCGTACACCCAGAACAAAAAATTCTACGCGGACCTGAAAAAAGGTGCCTCGGATCCCAACGGCCCGCGAAAGGACATTCTCGACAAAAACCTGAATGAACGGCGTGAAACGTCAGCGCAACGCTGGGCCGAAACCGGTCAGGCATTCAACGATTCGTTGCGAGCAATCGGGGATGCCCTGCGCCCGGCGACGGATGCGCTGGCCACCGGTATCAGCGGCGCGGCGCGGGGCTTGACCGCGTTGTCCGAGCAAGCGCCCCAAGTGGTGCTGGGCCTGGCGGCAGTGAGTGCCGGAGCGCTGGTGTTGGGCAAGGCGTTGGCCATGCTCAAGATCGGCCGGGGTCTGGCCAACATCGCGCGCGGTTCGGCCGGCGACCGGTCCAATATCGTGCAGCGGGTGTTCGTGACCAACGCGAATGACGGCGATGACGACAGGCTGGATCACGGCAAAGAAGGGAAGGGCGGAAAGGGCAAAAGCCCTGCAAGTCGGATGTCCCGTGGCATGAAAGTGGGCGGGGCGCTGGCGGTGGTCGGTGCCGGCGTTCAGATGCTGGACACTTACCAGAACGCCACCACCCGTGATGAAAAGGCCGAAGGCTACGGTGGCGCGGTAGGTGGGCTCATGGGGGGCGTACTCGGCGGCGCGGCAGCCGGTGCGGCTTTAGGCTCGATCGTCCCCGTGGTCGGTACCGCCATTGGCGGGATTATCGGCGGCATGCTCGGGGCGTGGGGCGGGGGCGAGATAGGGGCGACCATGGGCAAGGCGTTATTTGGCGGGCCGGACACGCCTGCCAAAGCACCGATCGGCATCGTTCCCATGGCCGCCGGCCAGGGGGTGGGCGCGGTCGTGCGCTCGATGGAAAACGCCCCCGCCGCGCCGGTCACGGCGGCGGCATTAATGTCGAGCACGGCAGCGAAGACTCCCGAGTGGCCGAAGGTCGATCAGCAATTTACCTTCGCCCCGGCCCCGGTTTTTCAGGTGCAGGGTGATGTGAAAGACCCGGCGCAGTTCGTCCAGGAAATGATGCCGTACCTGCGGCGCCAGTTTGACGACTTCGCTCGGGAAGCGCGCGACCGCCAGTTGTTTGATGCGCCCCATGTGGGCTAAGGAAGTGTTATGGCGGATGAAAAGACCTACCTGCAGCACTTGCAGGGCGGGCTCAAGTACATGGTCGATGCCGGTGAAGCCGGGCGCACTGACATCGAGTCGATGACCGGGCCCATGAATGGTGCACTCAATGAAATCAGCGGGGCGGCGGATGCGCTGGAAGGGTTGCCCTTTATTAGCGAAGACCTGAGCGACAAGACCCGGCGTCTGCAGGATGCAATCAACTCGGCGCAGGCCAAGATCGGCAAGGTCGCCAGCTACTACAACCAGACTCAGCGCGCGTTGGCGCAGTTCGATGAACACTTTTCCGCGTTGACTGAGCAGATCGGCCGGTTTGGCGCGGCATTCAACAAGGTCGCCGGCAAGGCCAATGCCGCGTTGGGCAACATCCTGCCCACGGAATGGTTTGCTGGCGACATGACGCCGATCCCGGACGCGGTGAAGCCGTTCCCGCATCTGCTGATCCTCTATCCGCTCAAGGCCAACGAGCGGCCGTATTACTTCAACCTGGACACGGCGGCGTTTGACGAGCTGCGCCGGCAGACTTCGTTTCGCTGGGCGGCGCAGGAACGCCTGACCCGGCGCCCGGCGCAGCAGGCCGTGGGGCAGGGCGAGGAGAAAATCACGATCAAGGGTGCGATCTACCCCAGCTACAAAGGCGGATTGAAGCAACTGGATACGCTGCGCAGCATCGGCGCCAAGTTGCTGCCGCTGAACTTGACCACCGGTTACGGCGAGGTGCTGGGCAACTGGTGCCTGACCAACATCGACGAAGAGCAAAGCGCTTTGCTGCCAGGCGCCATTCCGCGCAAGCAAGGCTTTTCATTGGAGTTTGTCCGTTATGGCGATGACCTGCAGAACGGCTGACGGGGATCTGCTTGATACCCTGTGCCACCACTATTACGGCCACCTGAACCTCTGCGTCGAGGCGGTGCTGGCGGCCAATCAGGGACTGGCCGATGAGCCGCAACCGTTCCGGGCGGGTGTATTGATCACGCTGCCGGATCTGGTGATCGAGCCCGACAGCGTGATTTCACTGTGGGATTGATCCCATTACCCAGCCCGCTCAGCGCGGGCTTTTTCTTGCCTGGAGTACCACGATGCAACCGCTGTTTCGTATCGTCGCCGACGGCGCCGACATCACCACATTGATCAACGATCGGCTGGTGTCGCTGCAACTGGCCGACCGGCCCGGGATGGCCTCCGATTCGTTTGAGTTGCGCATCGACGATCGTGACGGCGCGGTGGCGCTGCCCGTGCGTGGCGCGAGCATCGAAGTCTACCTGGGTTATGCCGGCGCCGACCTGACGCGCATGGGCCGCTACACCGTGGACGAGGTGGCGGTTTCCGGCCCACCGGACACGCTGGTGATCAGCGGCAAGGCCAGCGACATGCGTGGCAGTGGCAAAACCACGCGCAGCGGCAGTTGGGAGGGCGTCAGCCTGGCGCAGATCGTCGGCGACGTGGCCGCGCGCAATGGCTGGCAGCCGTCGTGCCCGGTCGACACCCGGGTGCCGCGCATGGACCAGCTCAATGAATCCGACTTCAACTTCATCACCCGGGTGGCCAAGAAGCACGACTGCACGGCCAAGGTGGCCGACGGAAAGCTGCTGGTCTTGCCGCGACAAGGCGGGCAGAGCGCCAGTGGTCAGGCCTTGGGTGTGATCACCTTGCAACGCAATGACGTGACCCGCTGGCAGTTTCGCTTGAGCGACCGCAGCGCCCACCAGGGCGTCAGCACCCAGTACCAAGACCCGGCGAGCGGCGAGCTGCTGATCTCGCACCTGGACAATCCCAACGTGCCCGAAGGCCTGCCGCCGGTGCATACCGATCGCCACATCTATCCGGACCGCACGGCGGCCGACGAAGCGGCCAAGGCGCGCCTGGCGGCGTTCAATCGTTCGACCGCCTCGGTGCGCCTCGACCTGCCGGGTCGGACTGACCTGTTTGCCGAAGTCATGATCCAGGCGCAAGGCTTCAAGCGCGGCCTCGATGGCGAATACCTTGTGGAGTCGGTGGATCACACCTTCACCCCGTCCGGGTGGACGGTGTCGGTAGAGTGCAATGGCGGCAAGGAGGGCAAGGCCAAGGCCTCCGGCAAGCCGCAGAAAGTCGTGCTTGAAGTGGCCGATTGATCGCCCGGGCGCATGAGTCGTCCCGAGTCAAAGGTTTCAAAAATTAAAGTAAAAGGAGCGGCCAGTCTGGATGCGTCAACATCCAGCCTGGCCACCGTCCCCGCAGATTGTCCCTGCAAGTCCCGCCAAGGCTCCTGCTCTGTGCACAAAGCAGCGCCAGCCTAGCACCTGTTTATTTATACAGTAAAGGTCTTGCTATCCATGTCTACCCCTATCATCCCTTGGATGGGCGGCAAACGCCGCCTGGCCGATCGCCTTATTCCGCTATTTCCACCTCACGAATGCTACGTCGAAGTCTTTGCCGGCGGCGCCGCGTTGTATTTTATGCGGCCCCAGGCGGCACCCGTTGAAGTGCTCAACGACATCAATGGCGACCTGGTGACGCTGTACCGCGTGGTGCAGAACCACCTCGAAGAGTTCGTGCGCCAATTCAAATGGGCGCTCAGCTCGCGGCAGGTGTTCGAGTGGCAGAAAATGACCCGCGTCGAAACCCTTACCGACATCCAGCGTGCCGCCCGATTCTTTTACCTGCAACACCATGCCTTCGCTGGCAAGGTCTCCGGGCAGACGTTCGGCACCGCCACCACCACCCCGTCAATCAACCTGATGCGAATCGAGGAAAACCTCTCAGCCGCGTGGCAGCGTCTGTCGGGTACCTACGTTGAAAACCTGCCCTGGCTTGAATGCGCTGAACGCTACGACCGAGCCCATACCTTTCACTACATGGATCCTCCGTACTGGCAGACCGCAGGGTACGGTGTGGACTTTCCGTTTGAGAACTACGAGCGAATGGCTGACTTCATGCGCCGTTGCAAAGGCAAGGTAATGGTCAGCATCAACGACCACCCGGACATTCGCCGGGTCTTTGAAGGCTTTCACTTCGAGACGCTGGATATCCGCTACACCACGACCAATCAACGCCAGGGCAAGGCCGAAGTCAGCGGTGAACTGGTGATCATGAACTGGGAACCAGCAGCACTTGGAGGACTGTTTTAAGGTGACTGATTTCAATCACATAGCTGCCCGTCAGCAACGGCAGAGTTCGGCCAGAAACGGACGGTGGATCGTCATCTGTGTCGTGTTAATCCATAGGCTATGTTGCGTTTACCGCGATCACCTCTAAGCTAAGCAAAGATTTATAGGGCAACAAGGAGCGTTATATGACATGCCCCCGCGACAGAAAACGCAGCGTGCTATGTCGCTTAATAAATAGTTGTGCATTCTTTCTAGTCTCAGGGGAATACTATGATAAATGAAGATTTTAAATTAATTTTTCAAAAAATTGACTCTTATGATTTTTTTAAGGTCACTACTAAGTATCAGTCTGCTCACAAAGCGTCATCAGAGCAGGTCAGTCAAGTATTGTGTGAGCTAAAAAAGTGGCTCGCACTTTGCGCAGCCAATCCAGGGAAGAAATATCATATTGGCTCTCATGTTGATGATATGTGGCATGTATTCATTCTCTTTACAAAAGACTATTCCGATTTCTGCGACAAGTGCATAGGTTTTTTCTTGCATCACGAACCAAATATTAGCGAAGAAACAACACCAATAAACGAAAATAATGACGAGTTGTTCAGTGATTACGAGAAGCATTTTCTGAAAAAACCACCGACCACCATATGGCCTCGGTATCACGCAATGCCAGGCGAAGGTGGAAATCCTCGTCCTTGTCACTGCATTTACATGCCACGCTGAAGCTCGCCCATGCCTAACAAGTCGTTCAAGGAGCGACGCACAATCGCTCCGCGGTTGCGTCGCGGCCTTAACGCCAACGTTTGGCCGCTCCAGACAAACGTTCATCGGCTAAAAGTGTTCATTATCGTACAGGGTCGCTTCGCACCAAAAGCGGAGAATATTCAAAGTGTTATGAGTGTCTACATAGTCGAATGTGCGGAATGCGAGGGCGCATCTGCGGAGTCGGGCAGCCTCACTTAAAACCTAGCCATATCTCCTAGTGGCGGCGGAGCCCCTGCTGAAAAGATGAAAAATATGACCACTAAAAAATATCATGAAAAAATAACAAAGATTAGGCGTAAGCTGAGCGTGTATCGGCCCGACTCATTTCTAAAACATGTAATTGACCACCTTCACTGGTCACAAATACAGGACGTTCCAGCCAGTGGAATGCCATGGATTAGTCTTTTCCTACTTAAGCTAGCCATGCAAGAAAGTAACGAGGCTGGGCGGGATATGGCCAAAGCGGAGTTCGGCATCCTGGCTAACAAGTTATACCGTGTACAGCATTTAGCGTGTCCTATCGAACATGGAAATCTTCAATTGATGTTGCGTCCAATGATCCTGCAACAAGCATGGTATCAGGGCGAAGTTGTTTCAGATGTTAAGACTATGACGCGCCAAATGATCTGGTATTCCGCCGAAGATAGCCCATATGCTGAAAGATTTATTAAAGCATACGGTCTATCACTCAAAGAGTTTTACCTAATTAGCTTATATCTAGATATTCTCGTCGCAGACAAGGCCCACGGAATCGTTGGCATTAATTTATACCAGTTGATATTTAATCTAACACCATCCATTCCACTAAATCAAATTATTCGTTATTTTTTATTAGTTGCCGTGCGAAGCCAGGATCTACCCGCATTTTTCAATGCGTACAGGGTAAAAGGCGAAGATAAACTACATCAGCAAAGCGAATATTTTCAAACAACTCCACTTAGAAATAAGCCCGTATTACTGGATGGCGAAAATCTTCTTATCTATAATGCAAAGCTATTCTCTCGCGGGGTTAGCACGTTAATTCCTGATCTTTTAAAAAAAATTCCCGACTGGAATTTCAAGGACGATTTTGGCCCGGCCATGGAAAAATATATTGGGTCGCTGCTCGCTGCCTCTTCGATAGAACATTTGTCTGAGGATGATTTAAAAGAGTGTTGTCGAAAGAGCAATGTACCAAGAGGGAAAATGGCTGATTATTTGATTCCGGGCAATGTTAATATTATCCTTGAATCTAAAGCGATTGAGCCTGGCGATATCGTATCTTCTGTTTTCAATCCGAAAATTCTTCGAAGTCATTTACAAAAAAATTTCATCAAAGGTATCGAGCAGTGTCAAGAGAGCATAAAGAGACTTCGTTTGACAAAGGAGTATTCGCACGCCAACTTCGCATGTGTAGTGGTAACTCATGAAGACTTTTGGTTCGCATCAGCGGATGAAATCTCTAAATATGTTGATCCAGAGCTCGAGGCTAGAGTGCAAGAGGCCCATGGCTGTATACCACTCCCTTTTTCCAATATTTTATTCATAACTATTGATGCAGTAGAAAGTATTTTTGAAGCTGTATCGAAAGGCGACATCGACTTAGGAAGTTTCCTTGAGGATTGTATTGAGACTCTTGCGACTCCTGAAGGCAAACGTTTCACAATGAGTCATTTAATTCAGGATAAACTCGCAGGAAAAATGAGCGGCCATTCCATCATCAAACAGAAAGCTGATGAATGGCACGACTACTTCCAATCTGATATGGATGCGAACAGGGTTGCTTGGCAGGGACAACCTGCCGAGCTGATCCGGCAACGCATGGTGGTATTGGAAGTGCTGCACCGCCAGTTCAATCGGCTAGGGTAGGGGGAGGACCATCTGGTAGGGGCATGGCCGCTTCTCCTTTGTCTAAGAAAAGCGTAACAGACAACAAAAAGCCTGCTCGTTGGCAGCCTATCTGCGATTTTGCGCTGATCCATCAGCCGAGGTCGCGTAAACCGGGTAGGGCGGTGCCGATCTTACTTGCGCATTGCATCATGTCGGCCGGATGCATTACTCCACCAGTGCTTGCCATCCTTCTGCATCAGCCAAGGGCTGGAGAATTCGTGAAAGTGGCGAGGCTCGCTTCCTGAGTCGGATTGCAGGCGCTGATTTTCTGCTCGGCGAAAGGCCCGGTGCCAGGTTGCTTTGTCGAAGGCTTCAGAGGTGGCACTGGTGATGGGGAATATCGGGGTCTTGCGGCGGCTTCTGCTCATAGCGGTACCAGGGCAGATGGAGCGCACCATTCGTGTGCTCGCCCTGAACTTTGCAGAGCCGTTCAGATTATCAGCGAAGGACAGATACGAAAAGCTCGGCACATAGGCCGGGCTCTCTGTAGATGGGCCAAATCCCTTTGGCTGAATGCATTGTGCTCGACAGGTGTGACCACCGCGTGACAGGGCAGATACGAAATGCCCGGCGCTGGGCTGGGCTGGGCTGTTGTAGTTGTCAGTGCATTGACTGATTGTGAATGTCCATTTTTTTCTGGATTTCTTCCGCAAGCCTAGGTGCATCGTTTTCCAGATAGATTTCACTTTCCACAGGTATTTTTCTGAGTATGCTGAGTGCTTTATTAAAAGCAGGTTGCAACTCGCTCTCAGTAGGTGGGCTGACTAAGAGATATACTTTGAATTTGTCGGCGGAGTCTTGAATGCTAGATAGTTGCCCAAGCCAGCGATGCGCCTTATCCTTAAAATAGTCACTGTCAGAGAGATCGAAAGATATTGGCTCGATGCAGTGCCAAATACCGTTCTTCCACGAGTGTAGGAACTCGATTTCATCGTCTTTAACTGCTATTTTCTTTGGTTGAAATTCTTCCGTGAGCGAGAAACTCTCAAGAGTCTTCTTAAAGTCTTTCCACATGTCTTGTTCTGTACGTCTATCACGGCCTGCTTTGATGTCATAGTGAGAGACGTAGCGCTCGAACAATAATGTCAACTCAGAATCGAGGTCCATAGACAGGCCGGCAGATATTGGGGCCCATTGCAAAGAGCTATCATCTTTTGGTAGTACTCGATGCAGCAGTGTCTGAAGAGATTTTATATCAGAAAACTGTAGTTCAGTATTTAGAGAATCATTAGCTCTGGAAAATTCGGATTGCACGAATTTCATCATCTTTCGAAAATGTGAGCTATTGAGATTAGGGAATACGGCTGAAACCCGAGCGTAAGTGTTTCTGCATTGCGCCGAAATCCATTTTTCTTTTTCGCAATATATAACAACACCAACGTTTACGAATTCTCCGGTCAGAGTGTCATGTACATATCTCAAAACCGAAAATTCATAATTTTGGAAGTTGATCATGAAAGCACCCTCACAACTTCATTAAAAGCCTCAGTGCTATTGGTTCTGAGGTCTCGTATATAAGAGACTATCTCATTGGCAATAACGTTCCCTTGTCCAGCCATCCACTCATCCGGGAGTGCTGCTATGTATGAATCTAGCCTAGCATCATCGATGTTCTCAAGGCAGGTTTTCATGTTCGCTAAGTCAATGTTCTGCTTTCGAACATGGATCCAAAACACATGCCTGTCGACTGCGCTTAGCGACTCCCCACCGCCGGCTTTCCAAGGGCTTTTCCAGAAAAGAATGGATCCCATCAAAAATGCGAGCTCATGATCAATGATTGAGACAAAATCGCCTTGGGTGAGGCAGTTCGGATTCTGTGGGCCACGATCATAATTGGCGGTAAACGTGTCAAAAACAAAAATCTCTGCTGCTTTTTGAATCATTGGACCTTGGACAGGATGGGCGGGCGATACGATTTGATAGCCTGCCGCAAGCTTTGTTGATCCAAATGCGAATTTTGAGCTCGTAGAAATGAAGGCGCTGTATTCTGGAAATGAGGTACCTGCCGTGAATTGATCAGGTATTTCAACGAGAAGAGGCTCCGGAATATGGAGGCCAAGATCAGCTGCGAAAAATGCGGATAGGGCCTCACGAATCAATGCACCAACACCGCTCTCGCACCCAGAGCTGAATTTCACAATGGCTTCCGAGCGTTCACCAGCAGCATTTGCACAGGTGACAAAACAGGCTCGATTTCTACCGTTACCTGCCGGCTTATCAAACCTGATGGCATAAACTTTCCGAAACATTCCCAATCCTTAGGCGCCGCAGCCCCAGCCGGGCCATTACAGCTAGCTAAATTTCGCGCGATCATACTGAATGAAACGGCATAAAGCCATCAACTCACGTTCGATATGTCCAGCAAGCTTACGACTGATTTGTGGTTCCTCTGTTGCTGTCTACTCAGCCGCCCCTCGCACAATCCTTCCCACCTTCACCTCATCAGCGATTGCAGTCACTCTGGGGCCATCAACACCGCGAGCGTCATTTTGATGAATTCCTCGTTCTTGTCGATGGCTTCTAGGGCGCAACGAACGTTGTCGGCAACATCGGCTGATCCACGCTGCTCGACCCAGTTCGACAGTTCCAGGATGGCGGCCTCCAAGGCAATCTGGTTTTCGTTGATCTTGAACAGCAGGGAAGGGAGCAGGTCTGAGTTTGGCATCGAAAATCCTCGGTTATGAGGTCAGCGTAGCACTGCGTTTCATGAAGGATTTTTAACCGTTGGCAGGACGCCGGGAGAGGGAAAATCAGGAAAGTTTTGTAACGGTTGCCAAATAGTTTTGTAACGACCTCCAGAGGCTGCACCGATTCACAGGCTCCAGAAACGACAAAGCCCTGAAAAATCAGGGCTTTGTCGTATAAAGATGGCGGAGGCGATGGGATTCGAACTCATGGACCTGTTACAGTCGACGGTTTTCAAGACCGTTGCCTTAAACCACTCGGCCACACCTCCGTTTGCGTTGCGGGCGCCATAATACCTGAATGAAACACACTGTCAAACTCTCTGCATAGCTTGTTACAGAGCGTCTGTTATGATCTTTGCGACTGAACGTTTCAAACCAACAGGAGTGTCGCCATGCGCGAACAGGATTACGCAGTTAATAACAGCGTGCAGGCTGAGCAGCTAGAGGTTAGCCGCGTCCTGCGCAACACATACGGCTTGCTCGCCCTGACCCTGGCTTTCAGCGGTGTGACAGCCTACGTTGCCCAGCAGATGCATGTTGGCTACCCGAACATTTTCGTGGTGCTGATCGGCTTCTACGGTCTTTTCTTCCTCACCAACAAACTCCGTGATTCGGCCTGGGGCCTGATGTCGGCATTTGCCCTGACCGGTTTCATGGGTTTCCTGCTTGGCCCGATCCTCAACCGTTACCTGGGTATGCAGGGCGGCGCTGAAGTGGTCAGCTCGGCTTTCGCGATGACGGCGCTGGTGTTCGGCGGTCTGTCGGCGTATGTGCTGATTACCCGCAAGGACATGAGCTTCCTCGGCGGTTTCATCACGGCAGGCTTCTTTGTGCTGCTGGGTGCGACGCTGGCGAGCCTGTTCTTCCAGATCAGCGGCCTGCAACTGGCGATCAGCGCAGGTTTTGTGCTGTTCTCCTCGGTCTGCATTCTGTTCCAGACCAGCGCCATCATTCATGGCGGCGAGCGTAACTACATCATGGCCACCATCAGCCTGTATGTATCGATCTACAACCTGTTCGTCAGCTTGTTGCAGCTGTTCGGCATCATGAGCCGCGATGACTGATCCTCGGCCTTGAACTAAAAAACCCGCTCAGGCGGGTTTTTTATTACCACAAATCCAGGCCTACTCTGTAATGACGATGCTGCCGTCGGCTTGTTGGCGGTAGATGGTGTAGGGCAACAGCAGTGTGTCCATCGCCCCGGACACGACCACGTCGAGCAGCACGATAGCGGGGGCGGGACCATGTACCTGCGCATCCCGGCCGTCTTCGAGGGGCGCGTTCAGGTAGCAGAAGTCGTAGGTCACGCCGCTGTAGATTCGCGGTACCGCGCCGCAGTAACTCTTTTGCTCCTTGAGACTTTTCGAGGCCACTTCGTCACTGCGCACAACCGTCTGAATCGTGCCGCAACCCGCCAACATCATAGCCACCAGTAGTATTGCCTGAGTTTTCATGCCGTCAATCCTTCGCCGGAAACCCTCAATCTACTTCAGTCTGAAACAAATATCACTCACGCCATGGGCGGCAACCGGCGCTTGACCGGGGTTTTCTTGACGATCGCCGTATTGGTTTCAGCGTGGGTGTTGAGTCGGTCGAGCAGGGTGTCCAGTTGTTCCATCGAGCGCACATGCAGGCGCGCGATGAAACAGTCGTCGCCGGTGACCTTGTCGCACTCGGTGAATTCGGGAATGGCCATGATTTGCCTCTCCACTTCCTGCAATTGCCCCGGCAACGGGCGAATACGCACGATGGCCTGGAGTTGATAGCCGAAGCATTTCGGGTCGATTTCAACGGTGTAGCCCTTGAGCACGCCTCGCTCTTCCAGGCGGCGCAGACGCTCGGCAACACTGGGGGAAGACAGGCCGCTGATTTGCGCCAGGGCCTTGAGCGAGCGTCGCGAGTCCTCCATCAGCGCCGTGATCAGCAGCTGGTCGATGTCGTCGGTCATGGCGAAACCCTCTGTTAGGCATTTTTTAAAAAAGGCCTTGATAAAAAAGGCAGATCCCGAGTTTAGCCTGCTTTTTGCTCTGGAGTAGCCCCTGGGTGCATTGGCATACTTTGGCCACAAACACAGGAGTCTGATGATGGACAAAACCCTACGCCGCGGTTCGTTCGAAATGACGGCCGCCATGCTGATCTCCGGCACCATCGGCTGGTTCGTGCTGGTGTCCGGGCAACCGGTGCTGGATGTGGTGTTCTGGCGCTGCCTGTTCGGTGCTGGCACCTTGCTGCTCATTTGCGCGGCTTTCGGCTTTCTGCGCCCCGGCATTCTGACCCGCACCACGTTCCTGCTCGCAGTGCTCAGCGGTGTGGCGATCGTCGGCAACTGGGTGCTGTTGTTCGCGTCCTATTCCCGGGCGTCAATTGCCATCGGCACCGCCGTCTATAACGTCCAGCCGTTCATGCTGGTCGGGCTGGCGGCGTTGTTCCTCAACGAAAAGATCACCGCGCAGAAACTGACCTGGCTGGGTGTTTCGTTTCTCGGGATGCTGGCGATTGTCAGTGCCCATGGCAGCCAGGGCGAAAGCGGCAGCGATTACCTGATGGGCATTGCCTTGGCGTTGGGCGCGGCGTTTCTCTACGCAATTGCCGCGTTGATCATCAAGCGCCTGACTGGAACCCCACCGCATTTGATCGCGCTGATCCAGGTCAGCACAGGCGTGCTGTTGCTCGCGCCCTTCGCGAATCTTTCCGTATTGCCCCAGGCGCCAAGCGCGTGGGCCAGCCTGGTGACGCTGGGTATGGTCCACACCGGCGTGATGTATGTGTTGTTGTACGGCGCGATTCAAAAACTGCCGACGGCGTTGACGGGCGCGCTGTCCTTCATCTACCCGATCGCGGCGATTTTCGTCGACTGGTTTGCCTTCGGTCATCGCCTGGAGCCACTGCAATGGATTGGAGTCGCGGCGATTCTGTTGGCCGCTGCCGGCATGCAACAAGGCTGGACGCTGAAGTTTCGGCGCACGGTGACGCCTTGAGTGCCAACCAGGGGCGTCAGATGTTCCAGCGCGGTGCGCTCTTGGCCAAGCGCTGGCGCATCTCCCCGACGTTGGCGGCCAGTTGTTGGGTCAGCAAACGATACCCGTCCAGCGTGTTGTAGACCGGCGCATCAAGGCTGACAAGCGGCACATCCACGGGGCGATTGAGCCGCTGGGCGGCGCCTGATTTCAACGCCCGGGCCATGCCGATCAATTGCACGCGAATCTGTCGATGCTCGGCTTTCAATGCCGTTTGCATCAGCGACATCGCCTCGAGGTCATTGGCATCCGGTCGGGTATTGCCGAGGATTTCCAGGGTGCTGACGCACATGCGCAGGTTGCGCTGAAGGGCATCGAGTTCGGTCATGGAAATCTTCACTTCCTTGGACACCGAGGGCATCAGTGAGCGAAGTTGCACCATCGCCGCGTTCAGGCGAGTCATGAGCTTGAGGTGTTCGTCGGCGGTGATGGCCTGGCCGTCAATGATGCGCCCGTAGACTTTCGCGCAATCACGCAGCGCATCGGCCAGGTTGTAGCGCCAGGAGTAAACCGCGTACAGCGGCAGGGCAAAGGAAAACGCCAGGGCCAGGGCAATGCCGATCAGGATATCCACCCCGCGCCACAAGCCATCGGTGACCGGATTGTCGCCGTGCCCCGCGACGATGAACACGGTAATCGCCGACAGCAGCGCCGTGTAACCACCCTTGCCGATGGCGTGATACGAGAAAAACCCGCAGACCACCGACATCGCGAAATAGGTCAGCCAGGGCATCCCCAGCCAGGCCTGTTGTGCCACCAACACCAGGCCGACACCGGCGCCGATCAAGGTGCCAATGGCGCGCTCGGCGGCTTTCTTGCCGATGTTGCCGTGGTGCTGCAAGCCGCCTATCACCACCAGCATGGTCACCGACGCCCACTCACCGTGGGGCAGATGGATGCCGGTGGTCAGCAGGATCGTCGCCAGCAACCCGAGCGACACCCGCACCGCATGGATCACCCGGGCATGGCGGTAGCGCCGGTACGGGTCCAGTAATGGACGCAGCAATCGGCGCAACAGCGGTGGCAATCGTTGGGCTCTGGATGTACTCAGGCTGGCTCTCCTCAGAAGATGTAGTCGGTGGTCAGGAAGCTCGAACTGCGGCCGCTGATGATCTCGCTGATCAGGTCTTTGTTGGTCTCCTGGAACTTGGTGGCCACCAGGGTGCGGATCGAAAACACCCGCAGTGCGTCATGGACCGACAAGGTGCCTTCGGCCGAGTTCTTGCGACCATTGAAGGGATAGGTGTCCGGGCCGCGCTGGCACTGGGCATTGAGGTTGATGCGCCCGACCTGATTGGCGAAGGTGTCCACCAACCGGCCAACCGCCACCGGGTTGGTGCCGAAGATGCTCAATTGCTGGCCAAAGTCCGACTCCAGCACGTAGTCGATCACGGTATCCAGATGACGATAGGGCACGATGGGGATGACGGGACCGAACTGTTCTTCCTGATAAACCCGCATCTGCGGCGTGACCGGGTACAGCACCGCCGGGTAGAAGAATGACGCACGAGCCTCGCCACCGTTGGGGTTGACTACCTTGGCGCCTTTGCTTTCGGCATCCGCCACCAGTGCATGCAGATAGTCGACCTTGCCCGATTCCGGCAGCGGTGTCAGGGCTACGCCACTTTCCCAGGGCATGCCGGGTTTGAGGTTGGCGAGCCTGGCATTGAATTTGTCGATGAAGGACTCGACCACGTCTTCATGGACAAACAGGATCTTCAGGGCGGTGCAGCGCTGGCCGTTGAATGACAGCGAACCGGTCACCGCTTCACTGACCGCGTTGTCCAGATCCACTTCCGGCAGGACGATGCCCGGGTTTTTCGCATCCAGGCCCAGCGCCGCGCGCAAGCGGTGGGGTCTCGGATGGAGTTTTTTCAGGTCACTGGCGGCCTTGTTGGTGCCAATGAAGGCAAAGATGTCGATCTTGCCGCTGGCCATCAGCGCACTGACCGTCTCGCGGCCGCTGCCGTAGATGACGTTGATCACCCCGGTCGGAAAGCTGTCGCGGAAGGCTTCCAGCAGCGGGCGAATCAGCAGCACGCCGAGCTTGGCCGGCTTGAACACCACGGTGTTGCCCATGATCAGCGCCGGGATCAGCGTGGTGAAGGTTTCGTTCAACGGATAGTTGTAAGGCCCCATGCACAGGGCCACGCCCATCGGCACGCGACGGATCTGGCCGAGGGTGTCCTGTTCCAGTTCGAAACGGCTGGAGCGGCGGTCGAGTTCCTTCAGGGCGTTGACGGTGTCGACGATGTAGTCGCAGGTGCGGTCGAACTCCTTTTCCGAGTCCTTGAGGTTCTTGCCGATTTCCCACATCAGCAACTTGACCACGGCGTCGCGCTGCTCGCGCATGCGCCCGAGGAAGGTTTCGACGTGCTGGATGCGTTCGGCCACGCGCATGGTCGGCCACAGGCCCTGGCCACGGTCGTAGGCACGGACTGCGGCGTCGAGGGCGGTCAAGGCGGTGTCGGCATCCAGCAGCGGCGTGCTGCCGAGGATCACCTGTTCATCGCCATTCGGGCCTGCCAGGTACACCGGGCTGCGGACCAGGGCCAGCGGCCCGTTCCAGGTTCTGAGTTGGCCATCGACCAGGTACTCGCGCTGCTCGGTCTGGCCGTCAAGGCGGTACTTTTCCGGGATCTCGGCGGGGCTAGGGAACAGGTTCTGGAGATTATTGGCTGTGGTCATGTCGCTACCCCTCTGGATTGGCTGATGCACTGATGAATCGTTTTAGCAGACCTCAGCAACGCTTGTCATGACTCATCTCAGGGTTTTACCGAACAGCATGATGTCGGGGACTTGTCGGTGCCTTGCGTCATGGCCTCAGAAGCGCCCCTTGTTGGCCCCCAATGCCCTCAACCTGCCCGCGCGGGGTGCCTTAATGTTGACTCTCCTTGATCACAACAAAAAAGTGCACCCGGCTGGCCGGGCAGCCATTGAGAGGACAGCCATGCGGGCAAGCCGATTAACTGAAAAGCCTAGCCTTTGTTTGGTCTTGGTGGGCTGTGTCTTTGCGGCGTTGCTTGCAGGGTGCGGCAAAGAACCAAACAACCCGCCGACCCGCAGCGAAGCAGGTGCCGCGAGGCCCGCCGACGCGGAACTCGCGCAGGTCTACGACAACAGCTGCAAGCTTTGCCATGCCAATCCGGCGGCCGGGGCGCCGCTGACCGGCGATATCAAGGCCTGGCAACCACGGGTATTACAGGGCGCCGACACGCTGCTCGATCACGCGATCAACGGTTACAACGGCATGCCGCCGATGGGGATGTGCATGCAGTGTTCGCAAGAACAGTTCCTGGCGCTGATTGCCTTTATGTCCGGCCAGCAAATCCAATAACAAGAACGGCAGGGTGCGATTCATGACGATGGACCTGACACGGCGTCAGTTGTTGCAACGTGCGAGCGTCATTGGCGCCTTTACCGCGCTCGGCTCAACGCCGGCACTGGCCGAGCTGCTGCGCGCGCCACGCCTGATTCCCTGGCGCAACTGGTCGGGAGGCCAGAGTTGCCTGCCGGCGGCGCGGTTGGCGCCCAAGAACCTGGATGAGTTGACGCAAGTGGTGCGCCAGGCCCCCGGCAAGATTCGTCCGGTGGGCTCGGCGCATTCCTTCAGTGCGCTGGTGCCCACCGACGGCACCTTACTGTCGCTGAGCTATTTCACGGGTTTGCTCGATCACGATCGGCAAACGCTGCAGGCCGAGTTCGCCGCCGGCACGCCGATGTCACGCATGGGCACGCCGCTCAAGGACATCGGCCAGGCCCTGCAAAACATGGCTGACATCGATTACCAGACCCTGGCCGGCGCGATCTCGACCTCGACCCACGGTACCGGCAAAGACTTTCAATCGTATTCGGCGCATGTCTGCGGCTTGCAGTTGGTGGCCGCCAACGGCGACGTGCTCGACTGCGATGCCAGCCGCCATCCTGAGGTGTTCAGTGCCGCGAGGGTGTCCTTGGGCGCGTTGGGCGTGGCCACCAGGGTACGCCTGCAAAACCGCCCGGCGTATCGATTGCGGGAGCGCCAATGGATCGCTAAAACCGAAGAGCTGCTGGAAGACCTGGACAAGAACACCCGGGAAAACCAGCACTGGGAAATGCTCGTGGTGACGCATTCCGACTACGCCTTGTCGATCGCCCTGAACGAAACCAGCGACCCGGCGACACCACCGGTCCCGGCGGATGAGGAGGGCGGCAACGAGTTTGTCACGCTGATCGAGAAGATCGACAAATACGCCAGCGACTTCCCGGACCTGCGTCGCACGATGCTCAATAACTTGCGCCATCTGGCCAGTTTCGATGACCGGGTGGGTGACTCGTTCGACATCTATGCCAACGTGCGCACGGTACGTTTCAATGAAATGGAATACTCCGTGCCGGCCGAATACGGCCCAGCCTGTTTGCGCGAGATCCTCAAACTGATCCAGGACAAGGACCTGCGCACCTGGTTTCCGATCGAGTACCGTTACGTCAAGGCCGACGACATTCCCCTGAGCATGTTCGAAGGCCGCGACAGCTGTTCGATCTCGGTCCACCAGCATTACCAGATGGATCATCACAACTTCTTCGCCGCCATCGAGCCGATTTTCTGGAAGTACAACGGCCGGCCGCACTGGGGCAAGTTGCACACGCTGAATGCGAAAAACCTGCAGTCGCTGTACCCGCGCTGGCAGGAATTCATCCAGGTGCGACAGGCGCTCGACCCCAGCGGCAAATTTCTCAACGCGCACTTGTCATCGATTCTGGGGGTGAGCTGATGGCCGTCAATCGCCGCAATTTCTTGCTCGGCACCGCCGGTGTCGGCGCCTTGTTGGTGGGTGTCGGGGCGTGGCTGCGACCGGGTGACCGAGGTGCGCCGTACAGCGATTACTTCCTTGCGCTGAATCGCGAACTCAAGGACCACGGCCCGATGCGACCGGTGATGCTGATCGACCTTGATCGGCTGGATCACAACATCGATGTGGTGATGCAATCGGTCAAGCGCGCCGGCAAGCACCTGCGGCTGGTGGAAAAATCGCTGCCGGCACCGGGACTATTGGCCTACATCGCCCAGCGCGCCGGTACGCAACGGCTGATGTCGTTTCACCAACCGTTTCTCAATCATGACGCGGTGCAGTTTGCCGAGGCCGATATTCTGCTGGGCAAGCCGCTGCCGGTGCGTTCGGCCGAGTTGTTCTATCAGTCGCACAAGGGACCTTTCGACCCTTCGAAGCAATTGCAATGGTTGCTTGATACGCCGCAACGCCTGCAGCAATACCTCGCCCTGGCTCAAGGGCTGGGCACGCGAGTACGGGTGAACATCGAACTGGATGTCGGGCTGCATCGCGGTGGCGTCAGTGACCTTGGCGTACTCGGGCAGATGCTGGCGCTGATCAGCCAGCACCCGCAGCACCTGGAATTCGCCGGGTACATGGGTTACGACCCGTTCGTGGGCATGGGCGTACCGGGGATCCTGGGCTCGCCCGAGGAGCTGTTCGCCAAGGTAATGGTGGTTTACAACCGCTGCGTCGATTTCACCCGTCAGCAATACCCCGGTCTGTGGCGCGAAGGGCTGACCCTCAATACGGCCGGCAGCCCGAGCTATCGCATGCATGAACACGAACAGCTCAGCAGCGAAGTGTCGGTGGGGACGGGGCTGCTCAAGCCCACTCATTATGATTTGCCGTCACTGGCGGAGCATGTGCCGGCCGCTTTTATCGCCACGCCGGTGCTGAAAAGCACCGGGGCTGTAAACATCCCGGCGCTGGATGGCAAGTCCAGGCTGTTTTCCTGGTGGGACACCAATCAGCGCGAGACGTATTTCATCTATGGCGGTAACTGGATGGCGGAGTTCGAATCGCCAGCGGGGTTGCAGAGCAATGGCGTGTATGGCCGCAGCTCGAACCAGGAAATGGTCAATGGTTCGGCGGCGGTGGGGCTGACGGTGGAGGACCAGGTGTTCTTGCGGCCTGCCCAGACGGAGTCGGTGTTGTTGCAGTTCGGGGATTTGCTGGCGGTTCGGGGTGGGCGGATTGTGGATAGCTGGCCTGTGTATTCCTGAAGTTTTTCAGTGTTTGTTCCGCCGTCATCGCGAGCAAGCTCGCTCCCACAATTTGGAATGCATTTCCCAGTTGGAATGCATCCCCCCCTGTGGGAGCGAGCTTGCTCGCGATGGCGTCAGTTCAGTCAAAACGCATACGGAATGCTGACCTTGGCCCAAAGCATTTCCCCTTCAGGCCGGTTTTCCACGTCGAACTCCTTGGCCCAGCGAATCTCCGCGCTGGCGTATTCGAGAAAGGTCCAGTGCAGTGCCGGACCAATGGCAAACACCTGGCCGCGTACCCCGTCGTTCACGTCCTGGCCATTGAACTGCACGGTGTGGCCGAACTGTTTGTCGTCGGTGGTTTGCTTGAGGTAGTAGCCGTTCAACCCGAGCATCAGGTCGTCGGTGATCTTGAAACTGGCGGAATAATCGAAGTGGAAAATCTGCCCCGACTTGTAGTCGGTGTCCTTGTTTTTCTCGTTGAAACTGTAGGTGGTCTTCATCGACACCTCGGTTCTGTCCGTCGGCAGCCAGGTGAAGGAGAACAACGGTTTGTAGGTGTAGAAGTTGTTGCTGGTGTTGGCCAGGCGGTCAACGCTGTACTCGCCGGTCGGCACGGTGATTTCGATGGCGGCGCCGAGGGTCAGGTTTGGACCCATGTCCCAGAGGATGATCGGCGCGACCGTGGTGTCGCCCATGCCTTCGCGGGTGTCCTGCAAGCCGAACACCGAGACTTCCTGCTTGAGCCAGGGCTGCGCGATGTAGCCGGCCAGCCGGCCGCCAAACACGCGCACCGGGCTGAGGTAATCCAGGCGCGGAATGACCGCCGTGGACTCGATCTCGACGTTCGGCACCTTGCCGCCGAGCGAGCTGATATTGAGCTTCGTGGCTTTGTAGTGGTTGTAGTAGAGGTTGAACGCAACCATGTTGTCCGGAAGGCTGTCGGGCGAAAGCGGCAACATGAAAAAACCGTCGGTGCCGGTGCCGATGTTGTCCACGCCAGTCTCGGTGGCCAGTGCCGGTTGCAGGGCGCAGACGCCGGCCAGGCCAATGACCATCAGGGGGAATGTCGTGCGGGTCGGGATCATGGGTGTACTCATTATTATTGTTGTCGGGCTGTCCGGCATCCATACGAGGGCCGCAACATAGAAATAAGCTGTCTGCGCCCTGCAAGGCAGGGTATTGGCGGCCATTTAGGGGGACTTCTGCGGACAGTCTTTGAGCCCTGTGCTAACTTCCTTCGACATAACCGGTTACAAAAATAAGAATGCAGCTCGACCCGGAATGTATAGCCCCATGCAAATGAAAGTGATCGATCCCACCTTTGAACTGGCGCTGGTGTCGCCGTTTCTCCTGCAGACCCTGGCCGAAGTCGCCGAGCAAAAAGGCATCCACCCCGAGAGCCTGTGCCGAGGGCTGGGCTTTACCTTTGAAGACCTGCAGGACCCGGCGCAGCGTATTTCCCATCGCCAGGCCGTGGCCATGATTCAACGCGCGCTCAAGGCCTTGCCCAATCAGGGGCTGGGCTTGTGGGTCGGCGCGCAGAATGTGCTCGGCACGCTGGGGTTGTTGGGGCATGTGTTGTCGCTGTGCAAGACCCTGCGCGATGCCTTCGAACTGGGCATTCGCCATCAACACACCTCTGGCGGCATTGTCGTGTCGAGTGTGGAGGAGGCGGGGGATCGGGTGTTTATCGACGTTGAATGCCGCTTGCCGTTCGCCGACGTGCAGTTGTTCGCGGTCGAGGAGTTTTTCGCCAGCCTGCTGGTGTACGGCCGGGCGCTGGTCGGGGCGGATTTCAAGCCGACGGCCGTGGAGTTCGTGCATGCCGCGCCGGACTATCTCGGCGAATATTCGCGCCTGCTGGGGCCGGACGTGCGTTTCGGTTGCCTGCAAAACCGCATGGTGATCGATGCGCATTGGCTGGACGTTCAGTTGCCCAATCACCATTCCCTGGCCCTGCGCCAGGCCGTGAAATTGCTCGAACTGGAAGCCGCGCAGGTGCACCAGAAAATGGATTTGATCCAGGCCGTGGAACGGGCGATTGCCCGGGACCTGACCGAGGGCAGCCACATCGAGAAAATCGCCGGCGACCTGAACATGAGCAGCCGCACCTTGCGCCGCCGTCTCACCGAACATGCGCTGACGTTCGAAACGCTGCTGGAACAAGTGCGCCAGGCCCGCACCATGAGCCTGCTGGCCAACCCGGACATGTCCATCGAACGCATCACCGAGGAAGTCGGCTACAGCGACGTGCGCAGCTTTCGCCGGGCTTTCAGGCGCTGGACCGGCAAGAGCCCGAGTGCGTTCCGCAACGAAAGCCCCAGCGTGGTTTGATCTTCTGTGGCGAGCGGGCTTCTGTGGCGAGGGGGCTTGCCCCCGTTGGGTTGCGAAGCAGCCCCAAAACCTGGCGACTCGGTATGACTGAAAATATAGGGGAGCGCTACGCGCTCCAACGGGGGCAAGCCCCCTCGCCACACAAGCCCCCTTTGCCACAGGTTCCTGGCCTCTGACGGCACACAAACCCTCGTACTCCGGTTAAACTCCATGCTCTTTTTCAAGGAGTTCATATGAGTCATTACCAGCCGGGCATTCTCGCCACCCCCGTTCCGCCTCAAGCTCGCCATATGTTCTTCGCCCTCGAATCCGTTGCGGCACTGCCGGCCGCGCTCGACAACTTGATGCAACTGGTGGACGGGAAATCGGCTGTCGTCGGCTTCGGCGAGTCCCTGGTCAAGGCGCTGGATGGGCAGATCGAAGGCCTGCGCACTTTCCCGGCACTGACTGGCGTCGGCGTCGACAATCCGTCGACCCAACACGCGCTCTGGTGCTGGCTGCACGGTGAAGACCGTGGCGAATTGCTCAACCGCAGCAACGCCATCTCGGCGGCACTGGCCCCGGCGTTGCGCCTGGTGCAGATGAACGAAACCTTTCGCCACATGACCGGCCATGACCTGACCGGCTACGAAGATGGCACCGAGAACCCCCACGACGCAGCCGCCGTGACCGCCGCCCTGGTGGGTGAGGGCGCGGACGGCACGGTGGGTGGCAGCTTCGCCGCGATCCAGCAGTGGCAGCATGACTTGAAAGGTTTCCATGGGCTGTCGGCGGATGAAAAAGACAACATCATGGGTCGCCGCTTGAGCGATAACGAAGAGATCGACGACGCGCCGGTTTCCGCCCACGTCAAACGCACCGCCCAGGAAAGCTTTGCGCCTGAAGCCTTCGTGGTGCGCCGCTCGATGCCGTGGATCGAAGGTGACCGTGCTGGCCTGATGTTCCTGGCCTTCGGTTTTTCCCTCGACGCCTTCGAAGCCCAACTGCGCCGCATGAGTGGCCTGGAAGACGGCATCACCGACGGTCTGTACCGCATCAGCCGTCCGATCACCGGTGGCTACTACTGGTGCCCGCCGCTCAAGGACGGTCGACTGGACCTGCGCGCATTGCGCGTCGGCTGAGCCGCAAGGAGTGCCTATGAACCTGGTGCGCTGGGGCATGATCGGTTGTGGCAGTGTCGCTGAACGCAAAAGCGGGCCGGCCTTCTACAAGGCGCCCGGATCGGCGTTGGTCGCGGTGATGGGCAGGCGCCTGGAAGCCGTCACCGACTACGCCACGCGCCACGGCATCGCTCGGGTCTACACCGATGCGCAGGCGCTGATCAACGATCCCGAGGTCGACGCGGTGTACATCGCCACGCCGCCCGACAGCCATCACGCCTATGCTTTGCAGGTGGCCGCGGCCGGCAAGCATTGCTGCGTGGAAAAACCGATGGCGCTGAATGCCGGACAAAGCCGTGAAATGCAGCAGGTGTTTGCCGATGCCGGGTTGCACCTGTTCGTGTCCTATTACCGACGTTCGTTGCCACGCTTCCGGCAAGTGCGGCAATGGCTGGAAGAGGGGCGGATCGGCGAGGTCCGGCACCTGAGCTGGACCCTCACCAAAGCCCCGTCGGCAGCGGACCGGAGCGGCACCGATAACTGGCGCACCGACCCGGCAATTGCCGGTGGAGGTTACTTCGCCGATCTGGCCAGCCATGGCCTGGACCTGTTTCAGTACCTGTTCGGCGATATCGTCGAAGTCGCCGGGCTCACCGCGCGGCAGGCCGGTTTGTACGCGGCCGAAGATGCCGTCAGCGCCACTTGGCGGTTTGCCAGCGGGGCACTGGGGATGGGCTGCTGGAACTTCGTTGCAGACCGTCGCGAAGACCGGGTCGAAGTGATTGGCAGCAAAGGCCGGATCACCTTTTCAGTGTTCGATGAACACCCGGTCGAACTGCACGCCGACGAGTTGCACGCTGGCGAGCACCTCAGCCTGACCATCGAGCATCACGCACACATTCAGTGGCACCACGTATTGGGCATGAATGCGCATATTCGTGGCGAGACGCAGCACCCCGCCGTGGCCGAACAGGCGCTGAAGACCGATTGGGTCATGGACCAGATTCTCAAGCGGCACTGATTTCTCAGATCACACACAACCCCCTGTGGGAGCGAGCTTGCTCGCGATAGCGGTTGCACATTCAACATTGAAGTCGACTGACCCGCCGCCATCGCGAGCAAGCTCGCTCCCACAGGGACGGTGGTGGATCTAACCTTATTCTCAAACAGTATTTCTCAATCCTCACTCTGCCTCTCTAAGATCACGTCATAACTCGTTATAACAAGTGATCTGCCATGACCGATAACGTTCTATCCCTGAGCAGCGTCCCGTTGCACACCCAGCTGCGAGATGTGCTGCGCGCCCGCATCCTCGACGGCGAATACCCGCAAGACAGCCAGATGCCTTCAGAAAGCGAGCTTGGCGCGTTGTTCAAGGTCAGCCGCATCACCGTGCGTCAGGCTTTGGGTGACCTGCAAAAGGAAGGGCTGATCTTCAAGATCCACGGCAAGGGCACTTTCGTCGCCAAGCCGAAAACTTTCCAGAACGTCAGCACCCTGCAAGGCCTGGCTGAGTCCATGACCGATCGCGGCTATGAGGTGATCAACCGCCTGCGCAGCTTCAAATTCATTGCCGCCGACAAGCTCGTGGCCGAGCGTTTGCAGGTCGCCGAAGGCGAGGTTGTGGCGCAGATCAAACGTGTGCGCCTGATCAATCGCGAGCCGGTTTCCCTGGAAATCACTTACCTGCCCAAGGCCATTGGCGAGCGCCTGGAAAAAGCCGACCTGGTCACCCGCGATATTTTCCTGATCCTGGAAAACGACTGCGGCTTGACCCTGGGGCACGCCGACCTGGCCATCGATGCGGTACTGGCCGACAGCGACCTGACCCACGCGCTAAACGTTGAACCCGGCTCGCCGATCATGCACATCGAACGCCTGACCCACGATGTCGACGGTCGGCCGCTGGACTTCGAACACCTTTACTACCGTGGCGATGCCTTCCAGTACCGCCTGCGGATCGACCGGGAAAAAGGGGATCAGGCATGACCCGAAGCACATTGGAGCAGGAATACGACATCGTCGTGATCGGCGGCGGCACCGCCGGCCCCATGGCGGCGATCAAGGCCAAGGAACGCAACCGCGACCTGCGGGTGTTGTTGATCGACAAGGCCAACGTCAAGCGCAGCGGCGCGATCAGCATGGGCATGGACGGCCTGAACAACGCGATCATTCCCGGCCACTCGACGCCGGAGCAGTACACCAAGGAAATCACCATCGCCAACGACGGCATCGTCAATCAGGCCGCGGTGTACGCCTATGCCACCCACAGTTTCGAAACGATCGAACAACTGGACCGCTGGGGCGTGAAATTCGAGAAGGACGAAACCGGCGACTACGCGGTGAAAAAGGTCCACCACATGGGCGCTTATGTGTTGCCGATGCCGGAAGGGCACGACATCAAGAAAGTCCTCTATCGGCAGTTGAAGCGCGCGCGGGTGAGTATCACCAATCGCCTGGTCTGCACCCGATTGCTGACGGATGAAGAGGGCGCGGTCAACGGCGTGATGGGCTTCGACTGCCGCACGGCGGACTTCCACGTGATCAAGGCCAAGGCGGTGATCCTCGCTTGCGGTGCCGCCGGACGCCTGGGGTTGCCGTCTTCGGGCTACCTGATGGGCACCTACGAAAACCCGACCAATGCCGGCGACGGCTACTCGATGGCCTACCATGCCGGGGCCGAACTGGCGAACCTGGAATGCTTCCAGATCAACCCGCTGATCAAGGATTACAACGGCCCGGCCTGCGCCTACGTCACCGGCCCCTTGGGCGGCTACACCGCCAACAACAAGGGCGAACGCTTCATCGAGTGCGACTACTGGAGCGGGCAGATGATGTGGGAGTTCCATCAGGAACTGGAAAGCGGCAATGGCCCGGTGTTCCTCAAGCTCGATCATCTGGCCGAGGAAACCATCCAGAACATCGAAGAGATCCTGCACAGCAACGAGCGTCCGAGTCGCGGCCAGTTCCACGCCAATCGCGGCACCGACTACCGCACGCAGATGGTCGAGATGCACATCTCGGAAATCGGTTTTTGCAGCGGGCATTCGGCGTCGGGGGTGTGGGTCAACGAGAAGGCCGAGACCTCGGTCAAGGGCTTGTACTCGGCGGGAGACATGGCTGCGGTGCCGCACAACTACATGCTCGGTGCGTTTACCTATGGGTGGTTCGCTGGCCAGAACGCGGCGGATTTTGTCGCCGGGCGCGAGTTTTCAGCGCTGGATGCCCGGCAGATCGAAACCGAAAAACAACGGGTCTACGCACCGCTGGAGCGTGAGCACGGCCTGCCGCCAGCCCAGGTCGAATACAAGCTGCGGCGCTTGGTCAACGACTACCTGCAACCGCCGAAAGTGACCAGGAAGATGCAGATCGGCCTGCAGCGCTTCAGCGACATCCAGCGCGATCTCGACCAGATCAAGGCGCACAACGCCCACGAGCTGATGCGCGCCATGGAAGTCAGCATGATCCGCGACTGCGCCGAAATGGCCGCCCGCGCTTCATTGTTCCGCGCCGAAAGCCGCTGGGGGCTTTACCACCATCGCGTCGATCACCCGCAACGCAACGACCGCGACTGGTTCTGCCATTGCCACCTGAAGAAAGACGAAAACGGTTTGATGAGCAGTTTCAAGAAAGCCGTCGAGCCTTACATCATCCCGCTCGATGCCGACGAGATGCAGGCCTACGACCGGCTGCGGGTCGGCGCGGATGCCGCCTGAGCATCACCCCAAGAGAGACCGTGAAATGGCCTATCAAGCCCAGGAAATTTTCTTCCGCTCCAACGCCCCCGTCACCGTCGACGAGGACAAATGCATCGCCCACAAAGGCTGCACCGTGTGCGTAGACGTCTGCCCGATGGACCTGCTGGCGATCAACCCGGCCACGCAAAAGGCCTACATGGCGTTCGACGAATGCTGGTACTGCATGCCCTGTGAAAAGGACTGTCCGACGGGTGCGGTGAAAGTCGAAATCCCGTACCTGCTGCGCTGAAATACTGTCCCTGTGGGATCGAGGCCAGTCGCAAGTCCTGCATACACCAGAAAAACCTGTGGGAGCGAGCTTTCTCGCGATGAGGCCAGCTCGAACAACCCAAAACGCCATCCGGCACCACCGGACGCCTGATTCAAGACACCCCTCGTTTCCCACCGCGCCCTGATCGTGGCGGAGACGAACATCCTATAAATGATTCGAGGGGAAACACTCATGATGTTGCGTGCAGCTTTGGCCGGTCTGGTACTGGCTTCATTCACCCTGTCGGCCTCGGCCGAAACCATCCGCATTGCCATCGGTACCCAGGACACCACCATCAACTGCGCCGCCGGCGGATTGTTGATTCGCGAACTCGGGCTGCTGGACAAATACCTGCCCCACGATGGCCCCTACAAGGACGCCCAATACGAGGTGCAGTGGAAAAACTTCACCAGCGGCGCACCCCTGACCAACGAAATGGTGGCCGGCAAACTCGACTTCGGCGCCATGGCCGACTTCCCCGGCGCGTTCAACGGCGTAGCGTTCGAAACGGCGGGCAAGCACAGCCTGTTTATCAGCGTGCTGTCGGGCAGCATCAAGGGCAGCGGCAACGGCATCGTGGTGCCAAGCGCATCGGGTGTGCAGTCGCTGGCAGAGCTGAAGGGCAAGACCATTTCCGTGCCGTTCGCTTCCACCGCCCATGGCATGCTGTTGCGCGCCGTCGCGGCCCAGGGCTGGGACCCGCTCAAGGACGTGAACATCATCGCCCAGCCGCCGGAAGTCGCCGGCTCCGCATTGCAGGCCGGCAAGATCGATGCTCACGCTGACTTCGTGCCCTTCGCCGAACTGTTCCCCAGCCGTGGTTTCGCCCGCAAGATTTATGACGGAGCCCAGGCCAACGCGCCGACCTTCCACGGTGCGCTGGTCGATCAGGCCTATGCGAAGAAGTACCCGGAAATCGTCGTCGCTTACCTGCGGGCGAGTATTGAAGCCAACCAGCTGCTGGCGGCTGAGCCGGAGAAATACAGCGAGTTGATCGCCAAGGTCACCGGGGTCGATGCCGAGGTCAATTATCTGTTCCATGGCCCACTCGGTGTGCAGACCCGCGACCTGAGCTGGAAGCCGGAATACCGTCAGGCCGTGGGCACCGCCATCGATACCCTCAAGTTGTTGAAGAAGGCCGATCGCGGTCTGGATCTCAACACCTTCATTGACGACCAATACATCCGCGCCGCCTTCAAGGCCTCGAACCTGGACTACAGCGCGCAACTGGCCAGTTACGGGCAGGCGCCGCTCAAGGCCGTCGATGCCGCCAGCGGTCAAGCCATCACCGACTTCAGCCACGTGGCGGAAATCTGGGTGCGCGGCGAGCCTAAAGTCCGCCAGTACGCCTCGGCGCAAGCGGCGTTTGCCGCGCTGGCCAGCCTCAAGCAGGAAGGCAGGAGCATCCGCGCGGTGTACGCCCAGGCCAGTGACAGCGGGATCAAGCTGCTGGCGGATCAGGCGTGGTTTGCCACCGACGGGAAAGGGCAGCTGAGCGCGTTCCTGCTCAAAGGCCAGGCCCAACAGTTCGCCACGGCGCAGGGCGGGAAAGTTTACGACTTCACCGATGCTACCGCACAGGCCGTGGCCGTTCGCTAACCGGCAAAACACCACAGCCCCCTGTAGGAGCGAGCCTGCTCGCGAAAAACGTCCGGACAACGCGATCCGTCAGACAGAGCGCGTAATCGTTGGCGTTCTTCGCGAGCAAGCTCGCTCCTACAGGAGGTGGGTTGAGAGGAATAATTGTGTACCGATCATATTCACGCTGGATCCCCAGAGCCACGTCCTTGCTGCTCTGCCTGCTGTTCTGGCAACTCGCCGCCAGCCACCACTGGAACCTCGGCCTGGTGACCTTCGCCAACGTCCCGACACCCTTGGCGGTCATTGAAGCCGCCCTCGGCCTCGGCGACTCGGGCAAGCTCGCCCAGCACCTGGGCAGCAGCCTCGGCCGGGTGTTCGCCGGTTACCTCGCGGCGCTGATCATTGGTGTGGCTCTGGGCCTGGCCATCGGTCGCTCGAAATGGGCCGAAGATCTCTTGCTGCCGCCCCTGGAAGTGCTGCGCCCGATCCCGGCAGTGGCGTGGATTCCCCTGGCGATCCTGATGTTTCCCTCGTCGGAACTGTCGATGGTGTTCATCACCTTCACCGGCGCATTGTTCCCGATCCTGCTCAACACCGTGCACGGCGTCGAAGGCGTCGATCCACGGCTGATCGCCTCGGCGAAAAGCCTCGGGGCAGGGCGCCGGGCAATCCTGCTGGAGGTCGTTCTTCCGGGCGCTGCGCCTAGCATCATCACCGGCCTGGCCATCGGCATGGGCACCTCGTGGTTCTGCCTGGTGACGGCGGAAATGATCTCCGGCCAATTCGGCATCGGCTATTACACCTGGGAGTCCTACACCATCCAGAACTACGCCGACATCGTCGTCGGCATGCTGCTGATCGGCGTGCTCGGGATGGGCAGCAGCCTGTCGATCAAGCGTCTGGGCGGGCTTTTCACGCCTTGGCATCGACCACGAGGAAAAGCCTGATGAGCGTTTTTCAACACCTGGAAGGGCGTATCGACATTCGCGGGCTGTCAATCAGCCTGGGCGAGGGGGACGCGGCTTTCGAAGCGGTACAGGGCCTCGACTGCCAGATCGAGCCAGGGCAGTTCGTGTGCATACTCGGGCCGTCCGGTTGCGGCAAGTCCACCTTGCTCGGCGCCCTGGCCGGCCACCTGCAACCGCGCACCGGCACGCTGAATGTCGATGGCGCAGCGGTGTCGGGCCCATCGCCCCAGCGCGGCATGGTGTTCCAGCAGCACACACTGTTTCCTTGGCGCACGGTGCGTGACAACGTCGCCTTCGGCCTGAAAATGCGTGGCGTCGGCAAGGCCGAACGGCACAAGGCGGCGGATGAAATCCTCGCCCTGGTGGGCCTCGAAGGTTTTGCCGGGCGCTGGCCCGACCAGCTCTCCGGCGGCATGCAGCAACGGGTGGAAATCGCCCGGGTGCTGGTCAACCGTCCGCGCCTGTTGTTGATGGACGAACCCTTTGGCGCCCTCGATGCCCTGACCCGGTTGAACATGCAGGAACTGCTGCTGGACATCTGGACGCGCATCCGCACCACCGTGGTGTTTGTCACCCATGACATCGACGAAGCGCTGTTCCTCGCTGATCGCCTGTTGGTCATGAGCTCGCGCCCCGGGCGAATCATCGAAGACCTGCGCCTGGACTTCCCCAGGCCGCGCAGCACGGAACTGATGACCCGCCCTGAATTCTCGCACCTCAAGCGCCATTGCCTCGAACTCCTGCGCCACGAAGACGGTCGGCAACTGCCACGCTTGAATCCGCTCGGTCTTCCCCCTGAAAACAAACTGCCGCGATTTGCCCTATGACCTCACTATTCGATGTAACCGATAACGACGACATTCTTGCCCTGCAACCGCGCCTGACCGATGACGACCCCGGTGTACGCCGGATCGCGCTGATCGAACTGGCCGATCTCGAGGAGCCGGATGGCCTGCAGTGGTTGATCAATCGACTGGCCGAAGACCCGATTGCAGACGTTCGCGCCGAAGCCGCGCGGTTGCTGGAAGCCTGGGAGGATGAGCCCGTGGTCGAGGCGTTGTGCCAGGCGCTGACGGATCCATCCCCGGCGGTGCAGGCGGCCGCAGCGCAGAGCCTTAGCCTGCTCAAGAGTGAAGCGGCGGGCCGGGTCATTCTGCCGTGGACCGGGCATGCCGACAGCGGCGTACGCATCGCCGCGTTCAGGGCGTTGCGCGAGTTGCGTTGCCCCGATGCCGCCGATGCGGCTGCCCGGGCATTGGACGATGAAAGCGCCAGCGTGCGCCGCGAGGCGGTGGGCGTGCTCGGCTGGCTCAAGCAACTCGATGCCTTGCCGGCCCTGGCGCAGTTGGCCAGCGCTGACCCGGACACTGAAGTTCGGCGTGCCGCCACCGGGGCGTTGGGCCTGGCGTCTGACGCGCAGGTGCTGCCGGCC
Organism: Pseudomonas sp. PDM30; assembly: GCF_019218985.1. Taxonomy (NCBI): domain Bacteria; kingdom Pseudomonadati; phylum Pseudomonadota; class Gammaproteobacteria; order Pseudomonadales; family Pseudomonadaceae; genus Pseudomonas; species Pseudomonas sp. PDM30. Next base: position 18,115 of record NZ_JAHUWM010000009.1, on the reverse strand, counting down.
CTGCGCCAGGCCTTGCGCGACGCTGCCTGGCAAGTCCGCGAAGAAGCCGCCACCACCCTGGGCAAGGTCGGCCACCTAGACGCCGGCCCGGCCCTGATCGACGCCTTGGGCGACGATTACTGGCAAGTGCGTCTGCGCGCCACCCGCAGCCTCGGTCGCTTGCGTTATGGACCGGCGCTCGATGCGTTGATCGACACCCTCGGCCACCGCATCAGCAACCTGCGCAAGGAAGCCGCCCTGGCCCTCGGCGAATTGAACGACCCACGGGCCATAGCGGCATTGCAGGCCGCGCAGGACGACGGCGACCCGGAAGTGCGCAAGGCCGTGCGCATTGCCTTGAGTCAACTGCAATGAATCCGCTGGCGGTGGGTAATTCACGGAGCAGACAACAACTGCGCCTGAGTTGGCCGGATGGCCGCGAACAGTGGCTGGACCACGCCGAACTGCGCCGGCATTGCCCGTGTTCGCAGTGCCGGGCGTTTCGTATGCGGGGGCTGACGCCGATGGTTGATGGGCGGGTTCGGGTTATCGAATTGCACTCGCAGGGGTATGGACTGCAACTGGTCTTCAGCGATGGCCATGAGCGCGGGATTTATCCGTGGGCGTATCTGGCGCAACTCACCTCTTGAGTCACTGAAATCCAATGTGGGAGCGAGCTTGCTCGCGATGCGGCCCGGTCAGTCGACACATATGTTGAATGAAAGACCATCGCGAGCAAGCTCGCTCCCACAGGTCACTGGTCCTGCCACCAGATGATTGACGGTCCTTGCCAGGCAAAAGCCAAAAGAGTACAAATGTACTCCATGACGACTCTGACTCCCCGCCGTACCGCCATCCTGACCTTTATCCGCGATCGCATCGCCGAGCACGGTCAGCCTCCGAGCCTCGCTGAAATCAGCGAGGCGTTCGGTTTTGCCTCCCGCAGCGTGGCGCGCAAGCATGTGCTGGCGCTGACCGAAGCCGGGTTTATCGAGGTCAACCCGCATCAGGCCCGGGGCATTCGCCTGCTCGGGCAGCCGCCGCGTCCCGAGTTGCTGGACATCCCGGTACTCGGCCGGGTGGCGGCCGGTGCGCCGATTGGGGCCGATGCGGAGGTCCATAGCCGCTTGCTGCTCGATCCGTCGATCTTTTCGCGGGTGCCGGACTACATGTTGCGGGTCCGGGGTGACTCGATGATCGAGGACGGCATTCTCGATGGCGATCTGGTGGGCGTGCACCGCAACCCCGAGGCGCTCAACGGCCAGATCGTCGTGGCGCGACTCGACGGCGAAGTCACCATCAAGCGCTTCGAGCGGGTCGGCGATGTGGTTCGCCTGCTGCCACGCAACCCGGCCTACCGGCCGATCATTGTCGAAGCCGACCGGGACCTGGCCATCGAAGGCGTGTTCTGTGGCCTGGTGAGGCAAGGCTGATGGGTGCCGTCGTTGCGCTGGATACGCTGTTCAATGGCGGCCAGGTCTGGAAGGGCCGGCCTGCGCCACCGGCCGCCAGCCCGCAACCCACCGGGCATGCCGCGCTGGACGCTGCATTGCCCAGCGGAGGCTGGCCGGAGGCGGCGCTGACGGAAATCCTCTTGGCCGGGCAGGGCGTGGGCGAGTTGCAACTGGTGTGGCCGACGCTGGCACGGCTGTCGGCGGCGGGCGAGCGCATCGTGCTGGTGGCGCCGCCTTATGTGCCGTATCCCCAGGCGTGGCAGGGTGCCGGGGTCGATCTGCGTCAGCTGTCGATCATCCAGGCCAGCGAGCGCGATGCGCTGTGGGCCGCGGAACAATGCCTGCGTTCTGGCAGTTGCGGCGCGGTGCTGTGCTGGCCGCACAAGGCCGATGACCGCGCCTTGCGCCGCTTGCAGGTGGCGGCGGAAACCGGCCAGACCCTGGCCTTCGCCTATCGCCCCCTCAGTGAAGCGATCAACCCTTCGCCGGCGGCCCTGCGCATTGCCATCGATGCCCGACCGGTACAACTGCGCGTGCTCAAGTGCCGCGGCGGCCTGGTCCGTTCGGCGCCGATTGCCTTCGCCGTAGGGCATTGAGGTTGCCATGCGCTGGGTCTGCATTGTTTTCCCGCAATTGGCGCTGGACGCGGTATTGCGTCAGCGCGCCGATCCCGATGAGCCCCTGGCGTTGTTGACCGGCCCGGCTCAGCGCCGGGTGCTGCAGGCGGTTAACGACGCGGCGCGGGCGCTGGGGTTGCGTCCCGGTCAGTCCATGAGTGCGGCACAGGCCTTGAGCAAAGGCTTTGCCACGGCTGAATACGACGCCGCCGACATCGAACACTGGCAGCAGTTTCTCGCCGCCTGGGCCTATCGCTTCAGCTCCCAGGTCAGCGTGCATTACCCCCGGGCCGTGGTATTCGAGATCGAATCCAGCCTCGGTTTGTTCGGCGCCTGGCCGCAATTCGAAGCGCTTTTGCGCCGTGAGCTCGACGAACTGGGATTTCGGCACCGCATCGTGGCCGCGCCCAACCCGGTGGCGGCGCGGGTGCTGGCCAACGCCTATGACGGTCTGGTGGTGCCGGACGATCAAGCCTTGCAGCATCACCTGGGGCAAATGCCTGTCGACCGGATCGGTCTCGAAACCTCGGTCGCCACGGCCTTGTCGCGCATGGGCTTGCGCACCTTGAGCCAGGTGCAGGCGCTGCCCCGGCATAGCCTGGCCCGGCGTTTCGAGGCTCAGGTGCTCAAGCATCTGGATGCCCTGTCGGGTTTGCGGCGGCTGGCGCTGGCGTTTTACCTGCCGCCGGACCGCTTCGATGTGCGGATCGAGCTCAATTTCGATGTGCAGTCCCATCAAGCCTTGCTGTTTCCGTTGCGCCGGTTGACCGGCGACCTGTCGGCGTTCCTCTGTGGTCGCGACAGCGGCGTACAGCGTTTCGACCTGCATCTGGAACACGCCGGGTTGCCGGATACGCTCATCAAGGTCGGCCTGCTCAGCGCCGAGCGCGATCCGGCGATGCTCTTCGAACTGGCCCGGGGGCGGCTGGAGCAAGTCCAGGTCGAGGCGCCGGTGCGCGGCTTTCGTTTGCGCGCCGAGGATTTGCCGACCTTCGTGCCCCAGCATCAGGAACTGTTTGACGATCGCCCGCAGCAGTCCTTGCCCTGGGAGCAACTGCGCGAACGCCTGCGTGCACGGCTGGGGGATGACGCGGTACATGGCCTGCGCTTCCAGGCCGATCACCGGCCCGAGTGTGCATGGCAGGCCAGTGCCGACAGCCAGCCCTGCGCGGTGCCGGCCGCGGTGAAACGGCCGGGCTGGCTGCTGACTGAACCGCTGGCCGTGCATCAGGGCTCGGCGCGCATCCTCATGGGGCCGGAACGCATCGAGTCCGGTTGGTGGGACGGTGACGACGTACGCCGTGACTATTACCTGATCGAAACCCGTGCAGGCCAACAGGGCTGGGCCTACCGGGCGGTCGGTGAGGACGGCCCGCTGTGGTTGCAGGGCTGGTTCGCATGAGCATCGACTATGCCGAACTGCACTGCCTGTCGAACTTCAGCTTCCAGCGCGGTGCCTCCAGTGCCCTCGAGCTGTTCCAGCGCGCGAAAAAACAGGGTTATCAAGCCCTGGCGATCACCGACGAATGTACCCTGGCGGGCATCGTTCGCGCCTGGCAAGCGGCGAAGTCCGTGGAGTTGCCGCTGATCATCGGCAGTGAAATACGCATCGAGAACGGTCCGAAACTGGTGCTGCTGGTGGAGAGCCTCGAGGGTTATCAGGCGCTGTGCCGATTGATCACCTGCGCCCGGCGCCGCACGCAGAAAGGTCAGTATCAAGTGCTGCGCGAAGACTTCAGCGAACCGTTGCCGGGCCTGTTGGCGTTGTGGGTGCCGGACGCTGTCGATGCCTTTGAACAGGGGCGCTGGCTCAAACAGGTCTTCGCCGAGCGCGTGTGGCTGGCGGTGCAGTTGCACCGCGGTCAGGACGATGCCCGGCGCCTGAACGATCTGCTGAGCCTGGCCAGGGAGTTGCGTATTGCGGCCGTGGCCAGTGGCGATGTGCACATGCATGCTCGCGGCCGGCGCGCCTTGCAGGACACCATGACCGCGATCCGTCATCACCTGCCGGTGGCCGATGCCGGGCTGCGCCTGCATCCCAACGGCGAACGCCATCTGCGCAGCCTGGACGTGCTGGGGGAACTTTATCCGCCCGGCTTGCTGGCAGAAACGCTGAACATCGCCCGGCGCTGCACCTTTGATCTTGGCCAGTTGCGTTATCAATATCCTCGCGAACTGGTGCCAGAAGGGCACAGCGCAGAGTCCTGGCTGCGGGCGTTGACCGAGCGCGGCATGCGCGAGCGATGGCCCGACGGTGCAAGCGAAAAGGTTCGCGGGCTGATCGACAAGGAGCTCGGGCTGATCGCCGAGCTGGGTTATGAAAGCTATTTCCTGACCGTTCAGGACATCGTCGCCTTCGCCCGGCGCGAGAAGATTCTCTGCCAGGGCCGAGGCTCTGCGGCCAACTCGGCGGTGTGTTTCGCCTTGGGCATCACCGAGATCGACCCCGAGCGAATGAACATGCTGTTTGAGCGCTTTCTCTCCAGGGAGCGCAACGAGCCACCGGATATCGATGTGGACTTCGAGCACGAACGCCGCGAAGAAGTCTTGCAGTACGTGTTCCAGCGCTATGGTCGGACCCGCGCGGCACTGACAGCCGTGGTCAGCACTTATCATGCGGCCGGTGCGGTGCGCGATGTGGCCAAGGCGTTGGGTTTGCCGCCAGACCAGATCAATGCCCTGGCCGATTGCTGTGGTCACTGGAGTGATGAAACGCCGCCCGTGGAGCGCCTGCGTGAAGGCGGTTTCGACCCTGAAAGCCCGGTGTTGCGCCGGGTGTTGAGTTTGACGCAGCAACTGATCGGCTTCCCCCGGCACCTGTCCCAGCACCCCGGTGGCTTCGTCATTTCCGAGCAGCCGCTGGATCACCTCGTGCCGGTGGAAAACGCCGCGATGGCCGAGCGCACCATCATCCAGTGGGACAAGGACGATCTCGATGCGGTCGGGCTGCTCAAGGTGGATATCCTGGCCCTGGGCATGCTCAGCGCGATTCGTCGCTGTTTCGACTTGCTGCGCCGTCATCGCAACCGGGACTTGAGCCTGGCAACGGTGCCCTCCGAGGATTCGCAGACCTACGACATGATCGGTCGTGCCGACACCATCGGCGTGTTCCAGATCGAGTCCCGGGCGCAAATGTCGATGCTGCCCAGGCTCAAGCCCCGCAAGTTCTATGACCTGGTGATCGAGGTGGCCATCGTTCGCCCCGGACCTATCCAGGGCGGCATGGTGCATCCGTACCTGCGTCGTCGAAACAAGGAAGAGCTTGAAACCTACCCCTCCGAAGAGTTGCGGGAGGTGTTGAAACGCACCCTTGGCGTTCCTCTGTTTCAGGAACAGGTGATGCAGATCGCCATCGTCGCCGCCGACTACAGCCCCGGCGAGGCCGACCAGCTACGCCGCTCCATGGCTGCCTGGAAACGCCACGGCGGGCTCGAACCGCACAAGGATCGACTGGCCGCCGGCATGAAGAAAAAAGGCTACACGCCGGAGTTTGCCGCGCAGATCTTCGAGCAGATCAAGGGCTTTGGCAGCTACGGTTTTCCCGAGTCTCACGCGGCCAGTTTTGCCTTGCTGACTTACGCCAGTTGCTGGTTGAAATGCCACGAGCCGACGGCCTTCGCTTGTGCGCTGATCAACAGTTGGCCGATGGGGTTCTACAGCCCGGACCAGATTCTGCAGGACGTCAGGCGCCATCATTTGCAGGTTCGCCCGGTGGACGTGCGCACCAGCGACTGGGATTGCAGTCTGGAACCGATCAGCGGTGCGCAACCGGCGATTCGCTTGGGGCTACGCATGATCAAGGGCTTTCGCGAGGACGATGCCCGACGCATCGAGGCGGCACGCTCCAAAGGGGCGTTTGCCGACATTGCCGACCTCGGCGAACGGGCGCGACTCGATGCCCGCGCCCAGGAGCAACTGGCCGATGCCGGCGCGTTGCGTGGCCTGGCCGGCGACCGGCATCGGGCACGTTGGGAAGTGGCCGGGGTACAAAAGCAGCTGGGTTTGTTTGCCGGCCTGCCGAGCCGGGAGGAGGACGCGGTGTCGTTGCCAAAGCCCACTGTGGGCGAGGACCTGCAAGCCGATTACGCCAGTGTCGGCACCACCCTCGGGCCGCATCCGTTGGCCCTGTTACGCGGTGAGTTGAAGGCGCGGCGCTGCCGCAGTTCGAAGGAGTTGCTGGACGTCGAGCACGGTCGGCCAGTCAGCGTTGCCGGGCTGGTCACCGGCCGACAACGCCCGGCCACCGCCAGCGGCGTGACATTCGTCACCCTTGAGGACGAGTTCGGCAACGTCAACGTGGTGGTGTGGCGCGACCTGGCCGAGCGTCAGCGCCAGGTGCTGGTCGGCTCGCAGTTGCTCAAGGTCGATGGGCGCTGGGAGAAAGAGGGTGAGGTCCGGCATCTGATAGCCGGACGCTTGAGTGACCTGAGCCCGTTGCTCGATGGCATTACTGTGCGCAGTCGGGATTTTCATTGATCTGCTGCGGGAGCTTTTGTGGCGAGGGGGCTTGCCCCCGTTCGGCGGCGAAGCCGTCGTAAAACCGTTGAATGCGGTGTGCCTGAAATTATTGCGGTGATTGGTTTGGGGGCTGCTTCGCAGCCCAACGGGGGCAAGCCCCCTCGCCACAAAAGCCGCTCCCCCCAGGGTTTGTGTCAATGCCTGTTATTTGGCCAGCGGCCAAAACCGCTCGCCACCCCCCGGCGCATCCGTCCAGGCCTGCAACGAGCGTGTCGGTAAGTCGAAGTAATCCCGCGTACGCGCATAGCCATGCCCGCCCATGCGTCCGATCGCATCCAGCCCCAACTGGTCGATGTACAGGGTTTTCGGATCGATCAGTTCGTCACGCACATGGGCCATCAGCACCTCACCAAAGATAATCTCCCGGGATTGGCCGATGGACAGGGCCATCATCCGCCGACACTCCAGCGCCACCGGAGCTTCGCCGATGCGCGGGCATTTGACCGTGGTGCCGGGGATGGCGGTGAGGCCGGCGGCGGTCAGTTCATCGAAGCCGGGGGCGAAGGGCACGGCGCAGACGTTCATGGCTTCCACCAAGGCATCGCTGACGATGTTCACGGTGAATTCCTGGTTGAGCTGGATATTGCGAGTGGTGTCCTTGGGGCTTTGGTCGCCGTAGTTTTCCACGCCCAGGGCGAGGATCGGTGGATCGGCGGAAAGCGCATTGAAGAAGCTGAACGGCGCCGCGTTGATCCGGCCTTCGCCGTCGACGGTGGTGACCAGGGCTATCGGCCGTGGCACGACGCTGCCGATCAGGATCTTGTATTTGTCCCGTGGGCTCAATGTGCTGAAGTCGAAGCTTTGCATGGGCAGAAATCTCTAGAGAAGTGGATCAATCGCGCTCAGTGGCGCCTGTGCGCTGTAGTCGTCGGCGAACGGGATGGCGGGCTGGAACAGGCTTTTCCAGTCCGGTTGGTCAAAGGCTCGGTCGCTGTGGCTGCGCATCAATTTTTCGAATTGGCGTTGGGCCTGGCGTTGTATGGCGGGGTAGTCGAGGCCCTCGACCTGGCCGTCCCGCATCACGCAGCGGCCGTCGATGTAGCTGGCGATACAGTCGTCACCGCGACCGGCCAGAACAAGATTTTTCAGTGGATCGAATAGCGGCCCCAGGTGCATCCCGCGCAGGTTGAACACGGTGATGTCGGCCTTGGCCCCGGGTGCCAGGCGTCCGAGATCGTCGCGGCCCAGTGCCTTGGCACCGCCGAGGGTCGCGGCGTTGTACAGGTCCAGGGTGCTGGTCAGATCGTTACCGCCTTCCATAAGGCGAGCGATGTTCAGGCCCTGGCGCATGTTGTCCAGCAAGTCCGCCGGCCAGGTGTCGGTGCCCAGGGCGAAGTTGATGCCTTTGGCCCGATAGCGTCCGAACGAATTCAGCGCCTCGCCATCCCGGGCGAACACCACCGGGCAATGCACCAGGCTTGCGCCACCGTCCACCACCCGTTGCAGGTCGTCATCGCCTCGGGTGTAGATGCCGTGGGGCAGCAGGCTGCGCGGGGTCAAAAGCCCAAGCTGCTGCAGCCAGCCCAGTGGCGAGGTGCCGCGCAGTTGCTCGACCATCGCTACTTCACCGAGGCCCTGGCAGCAGTGCAAACGCATCGGTGCGTTGAGTTCCCGGCTCAGCGCGGCGGTGCGTTGCAGCAGCACCGGGGTGCAGGTCTGGATGCGATCGGGCAGCAGCGCACCGCGAATCAGGCCGTTGTGCGCGCCGTCGAAATCCCGGAAAAACCGCTCGGCGGCGTCGAGCCCGGTCATCCCCCGGGCTTCGTCCCAGTGGTGCGCCAGGGTTCCATCGGCCTGCCAGTAACTCATGCCGCTCATGTAGCAGGGACCGAGGTAAGTGCGTAGCCCCAGTTCGGCGGCCACACCTGCGACCGCCGCAAATTCGTCGTAGGTCTCGGCCCACTCGCGGTAATACATCGAGGTGATCGGCATGGCCGTGGTGATGCCGTTGCGGATCAGTTGGGTGAAGGCGTAGCGGTATTTGAAGACTTCTTCTTCGGGGCTGTAGCTTTCCCGCGATCCACGCGCCAGATACTGCGCCGACCACATCCGGCCCATGTCGCGCTCGTCGCCGTTGTCCAGGGTCAGCACCGTGGAATCGAGATCGCCCAAGGCATCCAGATCGATGAAGCCGGGACCGATCAGCGCATTGCCGTAATCAACCCACTGATCCACCGGCCCCGCATAACCACGCCCGACAAACTCGATGCGCGCGCCTTCGAACACCACTTCGCCATCGCGCCACAACACATGCCGCGTGCCGTCGAAACCGACCACGCAACTGGCCCGCAAGCCGATGCGCTTCACAGACGGCTTTCCAGCAAGCGACCACCCGCAGCAATCAACTGACCCGCGCGATAGACCTGACGCAGCGGCCGCGAAACCACCGCCTCACCCAGTGTTCGTACCGGCATCAACAGGAAGTCCGCCGGCTGGCCAATCTCCAGGCGATTGGCTTGGCAACCCAGCGCCTGGGCGCCGTTGACGGTCGCCGCCTCGAACGCTGCCGCCAGTTCTTCGTCCTTGTTCAAGTCGAAGCGGAACGCCAGCAACATCGCCCGCTCCAGCATGTCGCCGTTGCCCATGGGCGACCAGGCATCACGAATACCGTCCGAGCCCAGGCACACATTCACGCCGGTTTCGCGCAGGGCCAGGAACGGCGGCACCGCGCAATCGGCCGGGGCCGAACTCATCAGCGAAATACCCAGCGTCGCCAGGCGCTCGGCCACCGGTTTGACCTGGCTCCATGGCAACATCCCCAGGCAATACGCGTGGCTGATCATCACCCGGCCTTGGCGGCCGAAGCGCTCGGTGTAGTCGGCGATCAGGGCGATCTGCCACAGGCCCAGCTCACCCTTGTCGTGCAGGTGAATATCGATGCCACGGTCGAATTCGCTGGCCAGCTTGAACACGAAGTCCAGTTGTGCGACAGGGTCGTTATCGATACCGCACGGGTCCAGCCCGCCGACATTCTCCACGCCCAGGGCCATGGCTTCGCGCATCAGTTCGGCGGTGCCGGGGCGGCTGATCAAGCCAGTCTGCGGGAACACCACCAGTTGCAGGTCGATCAGGTCGCGGTAGTTTTCACGCAGTTGCTGCATGGCCTCGACATGCCGCAGGCCGAATTCCGGGTCGATGTCGACGTGGCAACGCATGGTCAGCGAGCCGCGGGCGATGCAGTTTTCCAGCAGGGCGCCGGCCCGTTGCGCAATCGGTGTGGTGACTTCACGCAGGATGCGCCGTTCGTTGGCGATGTAGTCCTTGAGGGTCGGGCCGGCACTGTTGGGGCGCCAGGGCTGGCCCCAGAGGGTTTTGTCCAGGTGCACGTGGCTTTCCACCAGAGCGGGGGTGAGCAACTGGTCCTGGCCGTCGATGTCGGTGGCCGACAGGGCTTCGTTCGAAGCGGGGCGGCGTTGGCTGAAGCGGCCGTTTTCGATCAGCAGGTCTTCGGCGGTGGCGCCGTAGGGGCGCACGTTGCGCAGCCAGCGGGGTTGATTCATTGCAAACCTCAAATTCAATGGTGTCTTGGCGGGCCTCATCGCGAGCAAGCTCGCTCCCACAGTAGATCTTTGACGTTCACAAAATCCCTGTGGGAGCGAGCTTGCTCGCGATGGGCGCGACTCGGTCGAAAGGCAATCAGCCCTTGAGCTTGGCCCAAATGCGGTCCTGCAGCTCCCGCGCCTTGTTGCTGCATTCCTTTTCCGGGCGCAGGCGCGCGGCGAATTCGTCGGGCATGTTGATGGCGTCCATCACCCGCCATTTGGCGTCGATCAGCTTGTCGCTCTGGATGCCGTTGGCGTAGGCGATGGCGTTGGACACGGCGGCGGCGTTCTCCGGTTTCATCATCCAGTCGATGAAGATCTTCGCGTTGCCGGGGTGCGGTGCGCTTTTCGGTACGGCGAAGTTGTCCTGGAACATCGCCAGGCCTTCACGGGGGTAGACGTACTTGATGGTGCTCTTCTGCAGGGTGGCCCGCGCTGTAGAACCGTTCCAGTTCTGCATCATGATCACTTCACCGCTGGCCATGCGGTCGACGGTGTTGTCCGAGCTGTACATCTTCAGGAAGGGTTTCTGTTTTTGCAGCAGTTCGAGGATGCGCTTGGCGTCCTGCGGGTTTTCGCTGCACTCGTCGACATTCAGGTAGTGACTGGCGGCGTTGATCACGCTGCTGGAGGTGTCGAGGGCGGCGAGCTGACCTTGCAGTTCCTTGCGCGGCTCGAAGAACTCTTTCCACGAGTCGTCGAGCTTGCCGCCGGGCACCCGGGCGCTGTCATAGGAGAACCCGGTGGTGCCCCACAGGTACGGTGCCGAGAACTTGCGGCCCGGGTCGAAGCTCGGGTCGCGGAACGCCGGTTTGACGTACTGGAAGTTGGGCAGGGCCGAGGCGTCGATTTCCAGCAGCAGGTCCTGGTTGATCAGGGTGCGCATGATCGATTGCGACGGCACGATCACGTCGTACGCCGCGCCGCCGGCCTGCAACTTGGCCAACAGGGTTTCGTTGCTGTCGTAGCCGTCCATGGTGACCTTGATCCCGGTCTCCTTTTCGAACTTGGCCAACAGTTCCACCGGGTAGTAGTCGGTCCAGTTGTAGAAGAACAGTTCTTTGGGCTCGGCGGCCTGGGCGCTGAACGCCGTGAACGCGGTGAAGCAACTCAAGGCCAGACCGGCAACGGCGAAACGCATGCTTTTCACTTTCTTGCTCATATAGAAGTCTCCAGGCTTATTGTTGTTTGCCGCGCTGTCCCAGCCAGAAGGCCAGCACTACCAGCACGATGGAAATCACCAGCATCAGGGTCGAAATCGCGTTGATCTCTGGCGTCACGCCGGCCTTGATCGCCGAGAAGATGTACACCGGCAGGGTTGTGGAGCCGGGACCTGCGACGAAGAAGGTCATGATGAAATCGTCGAGGCTGACCACGAACGCCAGCACCGAACCGGACAGCACCGCCGGCCACAGCAGCGGCAAGGTCACCCGGCGGAACACCTGCCAGGGGTTGGCGTACAGGTCGTTCGCCGCTTCCAGCAGGCTCTTGTCCAGGTCGTTGAGCCGCGCGCGGATCGGCAGGTAGGCGAAGGGAATGCAGAAGCCGATGTGGGCGACGATCACCGTCAGCAGACCGAGCTTGATCCCCAGTGCCATGAACAGCAGCAGGGTGGCCACGGCGGTGACGATCTCCGGCAGGATCAACGGCAGGTTGATCCCGCCCTCGACCATTTTCTGTCCGTAGAACGGCCGGTAGGTCGCCAGTGCCGCGAGCAGGGCAATCGCGGTGGCGCACACCGTGGCGATGCTGGCGACGATGATCGAGTTGAGCGCCGCGGTCTGGATCGACGGGTTGGCCAGGATTCGCCCGTACCAGTCGAACGAGAACTCGGTCCACACCGTCGCCGAGCGGTTGGCGTTGAAGCTGTAGGCGATCAATACAAAGATCGGCAGGTACAGGTAGGCCAGCATCAACAGGCTGACTTCACGGGTCAGGGGCAGTTTCTTCAGGTGCAGGGCGATCATGCTTGTGCTCCCGGGCGTTGGGTCTTGGCGGCTTTGCGGCTATAGAGGGCGTAGAGCACCAGGGACAGCAACATGATCCCCAGCAACAGGAACGACAGCGAACTGCCCAGCGGCCAGTTGCGCGCGGTACCGAACTGCTGCTGGATCAGGTTGCCGATCATCAGCGTCTTGCCGCCGCCAAGGATCGCCGGGGTAATGAAGGCGCCCAGGCTTGGCACGAACACCAGCAAGGCACCTGCGATCACCCCCGGCATCGACAGTGGCAGGATGATCCGCCGCAACGCGTGCCAGCGATTGGCACCCAGGTCATAGGCGGCTTCCACCAGACGCCAGTCGAGTTTTTCCAGGGTCGAGTAGATTGGCAGGATCATGAACGGCAGGAAGCTGTAGACCAGGCCGACGCTGACCGCGAAGTCGTTGTAGAGCAGGGTGATGCCACCGGCCTGGGGGAACAGCGCGTTGAGGCTCTGGGCGACCCAGCCGTGCTCGCGCAGGATGATCAGCCAGGCGTAGTTGCGGATCAGCAGGTTGGTCCAGAACGGGATGGTGATCAGCAACACCATCAGGTTGCGCCGACGGGGTGTCAGGCTCGACATCCACAACGCCACGGGGAAGCCGAACAGGAAACACAGGACCGTGGTGCCACCGGCCTGGAACACCGAGCGCAGCAATGCTTGGGCGTAGACCCAGTTCAGCTCCAGTTCGCCATCGAAACCTTCCTGGAAAAACAGTTGCACGTAGCTTTGCAATTGCCAGTCGGCCTGCCAGTCGACGCCGCCATAGACGTTGCGCGGCAGCAGGCTGATGTAGCCCATGATGCCCAGCGGAATGGCGATCAGGGCCAGCAGGGTCAGGACCACCGGGCTGAGCAACAGCGCGCGGTTGAGGGCTGGGGAAGTGCTGCTGACGCTCATCTCAGGCCTCCATCAACAGGCATGCGTGGGGCGGCAGGTTGACCGCGACGCGATCACCCACCACCCGCCCGTGGTTCAGGCCTTCGTTGTTCTCGCGCAGCATGACCTTGATGTCGTTGTTCAGGCGGCATTGATAGAGCGTGGCCGTGCCGACATACAGCACGGCCTCGATCACACCGCGCAGGTGATGCGGTTGGGTCGGCTCGACCAGTTGCGAGCGCTCGGGGCGGAACGCCAGTTGCACCTTGCTGCCGTCAAAGCCCTGGGCCGGGCAGGGGATTTCCACGGGCATGCCGTTGGGCACGAAGAGCTTTTCGTTCTGCTGGCCGCGCTTGAGGTGGCCGGGGAGAAAGTTGATGTCGCCGATGAATTGCGCGACGAACTGGTGTTGCGGCCGTTCGTAGATTTCATTGGGCGAGCCGATTTGCAGGATCTTGCCGGCGGACATCACGGCGATGCGATCGGACAGGGTCAGCGCTTCTTCCTGATCGTGGGTGACGAAAATGAAGGTGATCCCGGCTTCTTTCTGTACGCGCTTGAGTTCGACCTGCATTTCCTTGCGCAGCTTGAGGTCCAGGGCCGACAGCGGTTCGTCCAGCAACAGCACTTTGGGCTTTGGCGCCAGGGCCCGGGCCAGAGCCACCCGTTGCTGTTGGCCACCGGACAGTTCGGCCGGTTTACGCTTGGCCAGGTGCTGCATTTGCACCAGCGCGAGCATCTCATCGACCCGCTGCGGAATCAGTTTGCGATCAAGGCCCTGCATCTCGAGGCCGAAGGCGATATTCTGCGCAACACTCATGTGCGGAAACAGCGCGTAACTCTGGAACACCGTGTTGACCCGACGCTTGAACGGCGGCAAATCGTTGACCGGCTCGCCCGCGAGGCGGATCTCACCGTCGCTGACATGCTCGAAGCCGGCGATGGTGCGCAGCAGGGTGGTTTTGCCGCAGCCGGAGGGGCCGAGCAGGGTGAAGAATTCGTTGTCGGCAATGTCCACCGAGACGTTATCGAGGGCTGGTGCCAGCCCCGGATCGTCGGAATATCGCTTTGAGACGTTTCGCACTTCGATTGCTGTTGGATGACCCATTATGGTGCATTCCTCTAATTATTGTATGCAAAATCTGGATGCAATTTAGAAATACCCGGATTAATCTGTCCGTGCAAGCCCCTTTTTCAATGGCTGTTCATTCGCCAGGGTCGTTTGCACAGGGCGCAAGGAGTTGATGAATGACGGAAAAGAAACTGGAAACTACGGTCGACCGCGTCTACCAAGGGGTTTACGAGGCGATCAGCAAGCGTTCGTTGCGTCCGGGCATGAAGCTCGGCGAAGCCTCTTTGGCCGAGCTGTTCAATGTCAGCCGCACGTCTGTCCGGGCCGCGCTCAAGCAATTGGAAGCCGACGGGCTGGTCACCACCGAGCCCAATAAAGGTGCGTCGGTGTCGCTGCCCAGTGACGAAGAGATCCGTTCGCTGTTCGAAACCCGTCGCCTGGTCGAGATCGGCATCGTCAGCGAACTGTGCCGTCGGCGTGATACGGCGGTGACCCAGGACCTGCGCGATCACTTGCTGTTGGAGGATGAAGCGCATCAAAGCGGTGATCACGAGCGGTTGATTCACCTGCTCGGCGAGTTCCACATCAAACTGGCCCGCAGCCTGAACAACCCGGTGTTGCTCGACTGGTTCCAGAAGCTGATTTCACGGGCGTCGCTGTATGCCGCCGCTCTGGATGACGACAGCCACGAAGCCTGTCGCGACGACGAACACCTGCGGCTGATCGAATACATCGAAGCAGGCAACCAGAGTGCGGCCATCGAACTGACCTGCATGCATTTGAATGGCATCGAGAAGGCCATTCTGGATGTCGCGGCCACCCTGAAAAGCAGTTACAACCCGCTAAAGCACTTGATCGAGGTGTAGTGCACGGACTCTCGGTTACCGAGGACCAAATTGTGGGAGCGGGCTTGCTCGCGAAAGCGGTGTATCAGCAGATGAATATGTTGAATGACACACCGCCTTCGCGAGCAAGCCCGCTCCCACAAGGGATCTCCAGTGGCCCGCGAGAATCAGCTATACCTCTATGAAACGAATAGCGTGCAGGATGCTCGAAACAAACGGGTGCAACTTACCGGGATAGAGCCAGCCGATGCAGTTTCTAGAGGAAAGCCACGGGTGCTCCGGGTGGAACGGCGAAATGGCCGGACGCATTCGTGCGTTCGACTGGAGCCTGACCGAACTTGGCCCGCTCGATTCATGGTCCAGGAGCCTGAGCAGCGCGGTGCAGTTGATGCTCGCGTCCCCACTGCCGATGGTGATGCTCTGGGGCCAGTCCGGGTACATGATCTATAACGACGCTTATTCCAAGTTTGCCGGTGGGCGTCATCCGTATCTGCTCGGCTCTGCCGTGGAACTGGGTTGGCCGGAAGTTGCCGAATTCAATCGCCACGTGGTCGACACCTGCCTGGCGGGCGGCACCTTGTCCTATCGCAACAAAGAACTGGTGCTGCTGCGTGACGGGGTTCCGGAAGATGTCTGGATGGACCTCTACTACAGCCCGGTGGCCGACGATGACGGGCGCCCGGCCGGGGTCATGGCCATGGTGGTGGAAACCACGGATCGGGTGATCTCCGAACACCGGCGACAGGCGGCTGAAGACGCCTACCGCGCCGACAACGAACGGGTACGCCTGGCGCTCAACGCCGGCGCCTTGCTCGGTTCCTTTGTCTGGGACATCAAGGCCAACGTGATGTCGGGTGACGAGCGCTTCGCTCGCGCGTTCTCTTATCCACCCGGGCAAGACCTGCAAAACCTGTCTCAGGAAATCGCTGAAAGCCGGATCCATCCGGATGACCGCAGTTGGGTTCAGGAACGAGTCAGACTGTCGGTGGAGACGGGCGAGCCCTACAACGTCGAATACCGGATCCGGCGCCCGGATGGCAGCTACCTCTGGGTACTCGCCAGTGGTTGTTGCGAGTTCAATGAGCAGGGCGAGGCGTTTCGTTTCCCCGGCGTGCTGATCGACATCCACGAACGCAAGACCGCCGAAGAGTCCCTGCTCAAGTTCACCCGCAACCTGGAACAGCGGGTGGCCGATGAGGTCGAGGCGCGGCTGGCGGCGGAAGAACAACTGCGCCAGTCACAGAAGCTCGAAGCCATCGGCGGTCTCACCGGTGGTGTGGCCCATGACTTCAACAACCTGTTGCAAGTGATCGCCGGCAACCTGCACCTGCTCGCGCGCCATGAGCCGGATAACGCCAATGTGCAGCGCCGGGTCTCGGCGTCGATTGCCGCCGTCGAGCGCGGTGCCAAGCTGTCTTCGCAATTGCTTGCATTTGCCCGCCGCCAACCGTTGTCACCCGCGGTCTTCACCTTGCGGCAGATTTTCGATGGCCTGGCGGAGCTGTTGCTGCGTGCCCTGGGTGAAACCCTTCAGGTCCACATGACGGCACCCGAAGATTCCTGGAATGTGTTTGTCGATCGCAACCAACTGGAAAACGCCATTCTCAATCTGGCGATCAATGCCCGTGACGCCCTTCAAGGCGAGGGCAGGATTGACCTGTGCGCGGAAAACATCGTCCTCGATCGCAAATTTTGCGCCGCAAAGGGCATTGCCCCCGGGGACTATGTACGGGTGTCCGTGACGGATACCGGCGTCGGCATGCCGCCGCAGGTGCTGGCCCAGGCGTTCGAGCCATTCTTCACCACCAAGGCCGACGGGCAGGGCACCGGCTTGGGCTTGAGTATGGTGTTTGGCTTCGTCAAGCAGAGTGGCGGTCATATCGAAATCGCCAGCGACGTGGGGCGGGGGACTCGGGTGCAGCTGTACTTCCCGCGCACCTTGCGCGCGGCCCCCAGCGAAACGCCGGGCCCTGATGTGCCGCAACGGGGCGGGCACGAACGCATCCTGGTGGTCGAGGACAATGAGGCCGTGAGGGTATCGGCGGTGGAGTTGTTGCGCGAGGAGGGCTATCAGGTCCTCACGGCCACCAACGGTGACATCGCCATGAAAATGTTGCTGGAAGGGCTGGCGGTGGACCTGATTTTCACCGACGTGGTCATGCCCGGCCTGATCAAGAGTTCGGACCTGGCGGCCTGGGCGAAAGTGCAGGAGCCACCGGTGGCTGTGTTGTTCACCTCGGGGCATACCCGCGACATCATCTCGCGCAATCACCAGCTCAGCCCCGACACCCACCTGCTGAGCAAACCCTACAACCCCGAAGCACTGACGCAGATGGTGCGCACGGTGCTTAACGGCTGACAAAAACAGGTGATTCTCCACGCAGGTTTTCAAAGGTGACCGAGTGATCGTCAACCGGTGGAAGCGTCGGCGCAGGCAAGGTTTTATCCCATTGGCGACCGGACGACGAACGGACACCGCTGGTCTGACAGGTGGTCGACAGAACAGGCTAACCGAGGCCATTCTGATAGTTGGTGAACGCAATTGATCGCGTTTCGCTGCCGATCAACAAACGGAGGTGTTCCATGCCGGTGCCCCATGACCTTTATCAGGATCTGAAACGCTCAAAGGAAGAAGTCCAGCAGAAACGCACCAAGGATCCGTTACTGGATTCACTGCTTAACAAGTATTCCCAGGCGGATGCCGAAGTGGTGAAAGCAGAGGAGGCCAAGTCCAACGATGACACCGTAAGGAAGCTCAAGGAGGCACGTCTGCTGGTCAAGGACAAGATCGTCAAGCAACTTGGCTCGTCGTCCTGACCCAGCGAGCTGCCACCGACGACTGGTGGCGGGAAAGTTGGAACGGCATCACAACCGGCACCTCGAATGTTCAGAGACCGCTGTTATGGCTCTCAACGAGGTGCCTCATGACCCAGCCCAAATACCCCAGTGAACAACAGGGTGGCTACGACCCGATCCCCACTCATCCCGAACCCCTGAGCCCCGAACACACCACGGTCAATCCCGAGGAAGAGCCGGGCATCGATGAGTGGCCGGATGATGAAGGTGTCGACATCGATCCAGAGTGAACACCGCCCTCTGTAGGAGCGAGCTTGAACTGGTCAAGTAATCCCGGACACCGGTTACGGTGTTTATGCCGCTTTTTGCTCCATGGCTATTGGCGACAGATAGTTGTTGTAGCTGTGGAGCCTGGTGCGGTTGTAGTACATG
>NZ_JAHUWM010000008.1:0-327469 GCF_019218985.1 Pseudomonas sp. PDM30 | reverse complement strand
TCAAGCACCATGCTGGCAGCATGCAGCTTGAACTCGCGTGTATAGACCTTTCTTTCGTTCATGGAACCTCCAAGTTGGCGAAATCATATCGCCCTTAAGAGGTGTCCGGAATTATTAGGCCAGTTCAGCCCGCTCGCTATCGTCGTGAACGATAACGCTGGGGTCCTGATACCCCGCGGTGTCCTTTCGTCCATCGCGAGCTCGCTCCTACATCTCAAGCCGAAACCAAAGGCTCCCCTACTCCAAGAAACCGGCACAACTCCCCGCGCTTGGCCAACGCATCCCGCCGCCCCAGTTCAATCAACTCGCTGCAATACCCCGCCTCGAACAGCAGGTAACTCAAAACCCCCGCCCCGCTGGTCTTGGTCGCCCCCGGCCCGCGCAGAAACAGGCGCAATGCCGCCGGCAATTCCTGGCGATGACGCGCGGCAATCTCATCGATCGGCTGGCTCGGAGAAATCACCAACACGTCCACTGGCGCCACGCCCAAAGCGCGGGTGGGTGTACCCTCAGGCATCAGGTGACTGAACTGGTTCAGGCGCTGCAACAGCTCGATGTCGCTTTCCAGGCTGTCAATGAACGTACTGTTGAGCATGTGCCCGCCGATCTGCGCCAGGGACGGCTGCTGACCGGTGTAGCTACGCAACAAGGGTTGTCGCGGGTCAATCCCGCGGGGGTTGCCACTGACGCCCACCACCAGCACCCGACTGGCACCCAGATGCAACGCCGGACTGATCGGCGCCGACTGACGCACCGCGCCATCACCGAAATACTCTTCGCCGATTTTCACCGGGGCGAACAGCAGCGGGATGGCCGAACTGGCGAGCAGGTGTTCAACGGATAACCGGGTGGGAACACCGATACGCCGATGGCGCAACCAGGCATCGATCTTGCCGCCGCCCTCATAGAAGGTGACGGCCTGGCCGGACTCATAGCCGAACGCGGTAACCGCCACCGCATGCAATTGCTTCTGTGCGATCGCTTCGGCGATGCCACCCATATGCAGCTTGTCGTTGAGCAAATCCCGCAACGGAGAACTGTTGAGCAGCGCCACCGGAACCTGGGCACCGATGCCGAGCAAACTGTGGCTGACAAAACGGCTGGCCTGGCGGATCACCCCGGGCCAGTCGCTGCGCAACACCAGATGACTGCGAAAGCCCTGCCAGAATGCCGTCAGGCGTTCGATGGCGTTACGAAAGTCCATCGCCCCGCTGGCGAGGCTGACGGCGTTGATCGCGCCCGCCGAGGTGCCGACGATCACCGGAAACGGATTCCGGGCCCCCGGCGGCAGCAATTCGGCAATCGCCGCCAGCACCCCGACCTGATAGGCCGCCCGAGCCCCGCCACCGGAAAGAATCAACCCTGTAACCGGTTCGCCTGGACTCATGCACAACTCTCCATGGTGCTTGATGGGATTTCGTTGTTTCAACCTGTTCCCTTGCTCGCGATGGTTGTGAAAACGCCGCGGGGGTGTCAGGTGCCCCGCGTTATCGTTGGCCACCATCGCGAGCGAGCTCGCTCCTACACGCGTTTGGCGTACAGCTTGGGCTCGCCCGGTGGGCGGCTCTTGAAGCGGCGATGGGCCCACAGGTATTGCTCGGGATGCTCGCGCAGAACGCTTTCGATCCATTGGTTGATGCGCAGGCAGTCGGCCTCCTCGGTTTCGCCGGGGAAGCCTTCGAGCGGCGCATGGATCACCAGGCGATATCCGCTGCCGTCCGCCAGACGTTCCTGGGTGAACGGCACCACCAGCGCCTTGCCCAGTCGCGCAAACTTGCTCGTGGCGGTGACGGTCGCGGCCTGAATGCCGAACAGCGGCACGAAAATGCTTTGCTTGGCGCCGTAGTCCTGATCCGGTGCGTACCAGATCGCCCGGCCCGAGCGCAGCAGTTTGAGCATGCCGCGCACGTCTTCGCGTTCCACCGCCAGCGAATCGAGGTTGTGCCGCTCGCGGCCCTGGCGCTGGATGTAGTCGAACAGCGGATTCTTGTGCTCGCGGTACATGCCGTCGATGGTGTGCTGTTGACCGAGCAACGCCGCGCCGATTTCCAGCGTCGTGAAGTGCAGGGCCATCAGGATCACGCCCTTGCCCTCACGCTGAGCCTGCTGCAAATGCTCCAGCCCTTCGATATGAGCAAGATTTGCCAGGCGCTTGCGCGACCACCACCAGCTCATCGCCATCTCAAAGAATGCGATGCCGGTGGAGGCGAAGTTTTCCTTGAGCAGGCGTTTGCGTTCGGCGGCGGTTTTTTCAGGAAAACACAGTTCCAGATTGCGCTTGGCAATGCGCCGTCTGTCGCCGGCCACGCGATACATCAATGCGCCCAGTGCGCGACCGATCCACAGCAGTGCCGGGTACGGCAGCTGGACGATCAGCCACAACAGCCCCAGGCCACACCACAGCGGCCAGAAACGTGGAGATAGAAATGCTTTTCGAAAACGCGGGCGGTCCATTAATGCTTCCGGAATGACAATGGCCGCGCATTCTACATCGTTCGACCCGGCTTGCGGCCCGCGGGCGTTCTCGTTATAAGTCTCGGCACTTTTAGTGACAAGTCGTTGTATGCCGACCATGAGCCAAACCGAACCGCTAGACCAAGATCCCGTGTTCCAGTTGAAGGGCAGCATGCTGGCCATTACGGTGCTGGAACTGGCCCGTAACGACCTCGAAAGCCTTGATCGGCAACTGGCCGCCAAGGTCGCCCAGGCGCCCAACTTCTTCAGCAACGCGCCACTGGTACTGGCCCTGGACAAACTCCCGGCCAACGGAGGCGCGGTCGATCTGCCAGGGCTGATGCGCGTTTGCCGCCAGCATGGCCTGCGTACCCTGGCGATCCGCGCCAGTCGCATCGAAGACATTGCCGCCGCCATCGCGGTCGACCTGCCGGTGCTGCCACCGTCCGGTGCCCGGGAGCGTCCACTGGACCTGACCGAAGGCGAACCGAAGAAAAAACCGGAAAAACCGCCCGAGCCGACCATCAAGCCGACGAAAATCATCACCTCGCCGGTACGCGGTGGCCAGCAGATTTATGCCCAGGGCAGCGATCTGGTGGTGATCTCCTCGGTAAGCCCGGGGGCGGAACTTCTCGCCGATGGCAACATCCATGTATACGGCCCGATGCGTGGTCGCGTGTTGGCCGGCGTCAAGGGCGACACCAAGGCGCGGATTTTCTGTCAGCAAATGAGTGCTGAACTGATTTCCATCGCCGGGCATTACAAGGTTTCCGAAGATCTGCGCCGCGACCCGCTATGGGGTTCGGGTGTGCAGGTCAGCCTGTCCGGCGACGTGTTGAACATCATTCGGCTTTAACGGATACTGCCGCATTTTCCAAGCATCTCTAAAACGTAGCGAAAACGGCTCAAACGAAGTAGGAAAAAGGCCGAAAGCAGTGTTTACCGGGGGTAAACGCCGCTCAAAACCGGATTCCAGCCAAGGCTGTCCGACTGCAGTAGTTTTTCAGGAGATGTTTTTCAGGGACTGAAAAGTCCTTTTTCCTTAGGGGTGAAACACCTTGGCCAAGATTCTCGTGGTTACATCCGGCAAGGGTGGTGTGGGTAAGACCACCACCAGCGCCGCTATCGGTACCGGCCTCGCTCTGCGCGGCCACAAAACAGTGATCGTCGACTTCGACGTGGGCTTGCGCAACCTCGACCTGATCATGGGTTGCGAGCGCCGCGTGGTGTATGACTTCGTCAACGTGGTCAACGGCGAAGCCAACCTGCAACAGGCTCTGATCAAAGACAAGCGCCTGGAAAACCTCTACGTGCTGGCCGCCAGCCAGACCCGCGACAAAGACGCGCTGACCGTCGAAGGCGTGGAAAAAGTCCTGATGCAACTCAAGGAAGACTTTGAGTTCGTGGTCTGCGACTCCCCGGCAGGCATCGAGAAAGGCGCCCACCTGGCCATGTACTTCGCCGATGAAGCGATCGTCGTGACCAACCCGGAAGTCTCCTCGGTACGTGACTCCGACCGCATGCTCGGCCTGCTGGCCAGCAAGTCCCGTCGTGCCGAACGCGGCGAAGACCCGATCAAGGAACACCTGCTGATTACCCGTTATCACCCGGAACGTGTGAGCAAAGGTGAAATGCTCGGCGTAGAAGACGTCAAGGACATCCTTTCGGTGACCCTGCTCGGCGTGATCCCTGAATCCCAGGCGGTGCTCAAGGCATCCAACCAGGGTGTTCCGGTGATTCTCGACGACCAGAGCGATGCCGGCCAGGCCTACAGCGATACCGTTGACCGCCTGCTGGGCAAGACCGTGGATCATCGATTCCTTGATGTACAGAAGAAGGGATTCTTCGAGCGCCTGTTTGGAGGCAACTAAGCAATGAACCTTTTTGACTTCTTTCGTGCCAACAAAAAGCAAAGCACCGCGTCGGTAGCGAAAGAGCGTCTACAGATCATCGTGGCGCACGAACGCGGCCAACGCAGTACCCCGGACTACCTGCCAGCCTTGCAGAAGGAACTGGTGGAGGTGATCCGCAAGTACGTCAATATCGGGTCCGATGACGTGCATGTCGCACTGGAAAGCCAGGGCAGCTGCTCGATTCTGGAACTCAATATCACCCTGCCAGATCGCTGAGTCGATCCGGCTGGAGCCACGGCGGCTCAGGCCCCTTGCGCGACTGCAAGGGACCTGAGCCGCCGTTGGCGTTTGTTACGAGGCTGTTTTAATGCCGCTGTCCAACATCCACATCATCCATCAGGATGCCGCCGTACTGGTGGTGAACAAACCGACCCTGTTGCTTTCTGTCCCTGGCCGGGCCGATGACAACAAGGACTGCCTGATTACCCGCCTGCAGGAAAACGGCTACCCGGAAGCGCGAATTGTCCATCGCCTGGACTGGGAGACTTCCGGCATCATCCTGCTGGCCCGCGACCCGGACACCCATCGCGAACTGTCCCGGCAATTTCACGACCGCGAAACCGAAAAGGCCTACACCGCCCTGTGCTGGGGTCAGCCGGAACTGGACAGCGGCAGCATCGACCTGCCCTTGCGCTACGACCCACCGACCAAGCCGCGCCACGTGGTCGACCATGAATTCGGCAAACACGCACTGACCTTCTGGCGAGTGCTGGAGCGTTGCGGCGACTGGTGCCGCGTTGAGCTGACGCCGATCACCGGCCGCTCCCACCAGTTGCGCGTGCACATGCTCTCGATTGGTCATCCGCTGCTGGGTGACGGGCTCTATGCCCATGAGCAGGCGCTGGCGGCCTGGCCGCGCCTGTGTCTGCACGCGAGCATGCTCAGCTTCACCCATCCGCAAAGTGGCGAACGCCTGCGCTTCGAGTGCCCGGCACCGTTTTAGGCGCTTTACGCAAACCCTGTGGGAGCGAGCTTGCTCGCGATGAGGCCGGCTCATCCAGCATTGATGTTGGCTGACACTCCGCTATCGCGAGCAAGCTCGCTCCCACAGGTGATCTTCCCCATCCTTAGCCCACCGCCAATTCCCTGACCAATACGTTAAACTGGCGCCACTGCTGTCTGGAGCTACTTTATGCGCGAAGAGTTGAACCAAGGCCTGATCGATTTCCTCAAGGCCTCCCCTACCCCGTTCCATGCCACCGCCAGCCTTGTTCAGCGCCTGGAAGCGGCGGGCTACCAACGCCTCGACGAGCGCGAGCCGTGGAATACCGAAGCCAACGGTCGCTACTACGTCACCCGCAACGACTCTTCGATTGTCGCGATCAAGATGGGCCGCCATTCACCGCTGCACGGCGGTATTCGCCTGGTCGGCGCCCACACCGACAGCCCGTGCCTGCGCGTCAAGCCGCAACCGGAACTGCAACGCCAGGGCTTCTGGCAACTGGGCGTTGAAGTCTATGGCGGCGCGCTGCTGGCGCCGTGGTTCGACCGCGACCTGTCCCTGGCGGGCCGCGTAACCTTCCGTCGTGATGGCAAGGTCGAGAGCCAGTTGATCGACTTCAAGGCACCGGTCGCGATCATTCCGAACCTGGCGATTCACCTCAACCGTGAAGCCAACATGGGTTGGGCAATCAACGCCCAGACCGAACTGCCGCCGATCCTCGCGCAATTTGCCGGTGACGAGCGCGTGGACTTCCGCGCGGTGCTCACCGACCAGCTCGCCCGCGAACACGGCCTGAATGCCGACGTGGTGCTCGATTACGAGTTGAGTTTCTACGACACCCAAAGCGCTGCGGTCATTGGCCTGCATGGCGACTTCATCGCCGGCGCGCGCCTGGACAACCTGCTGTCGTGCTACGCCGGCCTGCAAGCGCTGTTGACGGCCGACACCGACGAAACCTGCGTGCTGGTCTGCAACGACCACGAAGAAGTCGGTTCCTGCTCGGCCTGCGGTGCCGACGGCCCGATGCTTGAGCAGACCTTGCGTCGCTTGCTGCCTGAAGGTGATGAATTCGTACGCACCATTCAGAAATCCCTGCTGGTTTCGGCTGACAACGCCCACGGCGTGCATCCGAACTACGCCGACAAGCACGATGCCAACCACGGCCCGAAACTCAACGCCGGCCCGGTGATCAAGGTCAACAGCAATCAGCGCTACGCCACCAACAGCGAAACCGCCGGGTTCTTCCGTCACCTGTGCATGGCTGAAGAAGTGCCGGTGCAAAGCTTCGTAGTGCGCAGCGACATGGGCTGTGGTTCGACCATCGGCCCGATCACCGCCAGCCACCTGGGCGTGCGCACCGTGGATATCGGCTTGCCGACGTTCGCCATGCACTCGATCCGCGAACTGTGCGGCAGCCATGACCTGGCGCACCTGGTCAAGGTGCTGAACGCGTTCTACGCCTGCCGCGAATTGCCGTAAACCCCGCAATACCCTGTAGGAGCGAGCTTGCTCGCGATGGACGTGAACGATTACGCGTGTTTTCTGGATAAACACGGCGCCCTGAAGTTCATCGCGAGCAAGCTCGCTCCTACAGACAACACGGTGCAAAAAAGCCGCCTAGACTTCCAGTATCCCTTCGACAAGGCCGTCTCCATGATTTCGATGTCTACCTTTCACGCCATGCTGATTCCGATTCTTGCCGGGATGCTCCTGCTGGCCGTCGGCTTCAACTTTCGCGATAAGAATGCCGGTGTGTTTGCCATGTGGATCGGCATGCTGACCATTCTCGCGACCGTTGTTCTCAAGATCCTCGCCAAACTCAACGAATAATTCCTCGCCCTTGGCTCGCATTGATTTTGACGGGCTCGTACACTCGGTCGATCCGCTCCCTGCGAGGTTGACCGCCTAGTGTTCGCTCGTCTTTTTTCCCTCCCGTGTATTGTCCTTGTCTGCCTGATGACGCTGCTGTCAGTGGCACCTGCCCAGGCGGCCGGCCTGCCGGGCCTGCTCAACAACCAGGCCAAGGCGCAGCCCGAAGCACAGGAACCGCTGGGGCAATCTCTGGACGAAGTGATCAAGTCACTGGAGAACGACCAGCAACGCACCAAGCTGCTGGCCGACCTGAAAAGGCTCCGCGACACCACCAAACAGGCCCAGCCGATTACCGAAGAAGGCGTACTGGGCTTGATTGGCGGAACCCTGGCCAATTTCGAGAAGAAATTTTCCGGCGTCGACAGTCCGCTCACGCTCTGGTCCAGTGAATTCGATCAGGCCAGGGAAGAACTGGTGGCGTTGGCGCTGCCGGCCAATGAATGGCTGCCCATGCTGTTCGCCTTTGCCATGATCCTGATGGTCTGGAGCCTGCTGGCCGCCGCCCTGATCTGGATCAGCCACCGCGTGCGGATGCGTTTCGGCCTGACCGAAGAACTGCCGCAGCATCCCAGGGCCCTGGACATGTTGCGTTTTGCGCTGCGCAAACTCGGGCCATGGCTGATCGCCCTGGTGATCACGGTCTACATGAGCTACGCCCTGCCCTCGTCCCTGGGCAAAAGTCTGGCGATGGTGCTGGCCTATGCACTGGTGGTCGGCACCTGCTTCTCGGCCATCTGCGTGATTGCCTTTTCCCTGCTCGACGGCCCACACCGCCACCGCGCCTTGTACATCCTGCGGCACCAGGCGTTTCGGCCGCTATGGCTGATCGGCAGCTTCGCCGCGTTTGGCGAAGCGCTGAGCGATCCGCAACTGGTCAACAGCCTCGGCAGCCATCTGGCCCATACCGCCGCGACTGCCGCCAACGTCCTGGCCGCGCTCTCCACGGGCCGCTTCATCCTGCGTTTCCGCCGGCCGATCGCCCACCTGATCCGCAACCAGCCGCTGTCCCGGCGCCTGACCCGCCGCGCCCTCAACGACACCCTGTCGATTCTCGGCACCTTCTGGTACGTGCCGGCGTTGGTGCTGGTGGCCATTTCCCTGTTCGCGACGTTCATTTCCGCCGGCGACACCAGCACCGCCCTGCGCCAGTCGCTGATCTGCACCGTTTTGCTGGTGTTGTGCATGGTCATCAACGGCCTGGTACGCCGCCACGCCCTCAAACCGCAGCGCGGCATCCGGCGCTACGCGGTGTATTCGGAACGGCTGAAAAACTTCTTCTACACCATCGTTCACCTGTTGGTGTGGCTAGCCTTTATCGAACTCGGCCTGCGGGTCTGGGGCATGTCGTTGATCCGCTTTACCGAAGGCGACGGCCATGAAGTCAGCGTCAAACTGTTCAGCCTCGCCGGCACGCTGCTGTTCGCCTGGCTGATCTGGATTCTCAGCGATACCGCCGTGCACCACGCACTCACCCGCTCGCGCAAAGGCCTGGCCAACGCCCGCGCACAGACGATGATGCCGCTGATCCGCAATGTGCTGTTCATAGCGATTTTCATCATCGCGCTGATCGTTGCCCTGGCGAACATGGGCATGAACGTCACGCCCCTGCTGGCCGGTGCCGGTGTGATCGGTCTGGCCATCGGTTTTGGTGCGCAGTCGCTGGTAGCCGACCTGATTACCGGGTTGTTCATCATCATCGAAGACTCCCTGGCCATTGACGACTACGTGGATGTCGGCGGTCACCTCGGCACGGTCGAAGGCCTGACCATCCGTACCGTGCGCCTGCGGGACATCGACGGCATCGTCCACACCATTCCGTTCAGCGAAATCAAAAGCATCAAGAACTACTCCCGGGAATTCGGCTACGCGATCTTCCGGGTAGCGGTGCCGGCCAACATGGACATCGACAACGCAATCAAACTGATGCGCGAAGTCGGCCAGAAAATGCGCACCGACCCGCTGCAGCGGCGCAATATCTGGTCGCCGCTGGAGTTCCAGGGGGTGGAAAGTTTCGAGTCGGGCAACGCGATCCTTCGCGCCCGGTTCAAGACGGCGCCGATCAAGCAGTGGGAGGTTTCGCGGGCGTTCAACCTGTCGCTCAAGCGGCACATGGATGAAGCCGGACTGGATCTGGCGACACCGCGGATGAGTATTCAGGTGATTACCGCGGGTGGTGCGCCAGAACAGTCCGTGTAGGAGCGAGCTTGCTCCGGGCGGCGTTCCGACGATGAACTCAAGAACGCCACGTTTAGCCAGTAAACACGCGTAATCGTTAACGACCATCGCGAGCAAGCTCGCTCCTACAGGAAGGTCGGACGTTAGACCACATCCACCCCGACATGAATCGCATCATGCCGCCAGAACTCCAGGTCGCAGTCGATCAAGCGTTCATGCTGGTCATAGTTGACCCGGGCAATCTGCAAGCCCGGGCTACCCACCGACACTTTCAACGCCGCCGCCGCATCCACCGACAACGCCGTAGGTACAATCTCGAAGCGCACCCGCCCGTAGTGCAAATCGTAATGCCGCGCATACAACTCGGTAATCGACTGATTCAGATCGAACTCAAGAATCCCCGGGAAATACTGTGGGTTCAGATAG
Organism: Pseudomonas sp. PDM30; assembly: GCF_019218985.1. Lineage (NCBI taxonomy): Bacteria > Pseudomonadati > Pseudomonadota > Gammaproteobacteria > Pseudomonadales > Pseudomonadaceae > Pseudomonas > Pseudomonas sp. PDM30. The sequence continues at coordinate 317,686 of NZ_JAHUWM010000008.1, read as the reverse complement.
TGTTCCACATACAACACCAGTCGCCCGTCAATCCGCCGTGAACGGCAGATCTGAATCACGCTCGACAGCGCCGGCAATTGCAGCCAGGCACACACCGCCGCCGACGCCGGCTGCAATCGCGCCGAAATCACCTCGGTCGACGGCACCCGCCCCTGGGCGCTGACCATCGCGTGAAAGTGGCTACGCTGCATGAGGTTGTAGGCCAGGCGTGGCGGCGAGACGAACCAGCCGCGACGCTCCTCGCGATAAATCTGCCCCTGGGACTCCAACTGCAACAACGCTTCACGCAAAGTGATCCGTGTGGTGCCAAACAATTCACTGAGCTTGCGTTCGGCCGGCAATTTGCTGCCGGGGGTCAACAGTCCATGGTCGATCTGCTCCTGAAGCACCTGGCCGATGGCTGTTACCGCTTTTGTTGCCTCTTCACGCATCAACGTTTCCTTTCTGGACTAGACCAGCACCATTTCAGGGCAGAACCGCAGTGTAAACCGGCTCATTCAATAGTCTGCAAGCGTAGGCAGCGCAGATGAACCAGATGTGACAAAGCCGCCCAACGGTCGCCATTCCCTGCCTTCAACAACTTGCAATTCATCGGCCAAGTCCCTTGCGACCCGGGGTCTTGACCATGGTCTACGCTTAGCAGGCCAGTCGCGATACCGCTGAACAAAAAGTCATTCCGGGCGACGAACGACATCAAAGTGTCATCCAGCCCCCTTAAATTGGCTCAGGTATTGCTGACCTAGACCAACAAACCGCAATCGCAGCGTTGAACACGACCCAAGGAGCTTCGGAATGAAAAAGCTTTTCCTGGCATCACTGTTAGGCTCGACCATCGCAATGTGCACCGCCGCCATCGCGGCCGATGATCTGAAAACCCTGGAAGCCGCTGCGAAAGCGGAAGGCGCCGTCAACAGCGTTGGCATGCCCAATGACTGGGCCAACTGGGCCGGCACCTGGAAAGACCTGAGCGACAAGTACGGCCTCAAGCACATCGACACCGACATGAGCTCGGCCCAGGAGATCGCCAAGTTCGCCGCGGAGAAAGACAACGCCAGCGCCGACATCGGCGACGTCGGTGCAGCGTTCGGCCCGATCGCGGTCAAGCAAGGCGTGGTCCAGCCTTACAAGCCTTCGACCTGGGATCAGATTCCGGCCTGGGCCAAGGACAAAGATGGCAACTGGGCACTGGCCTACACCGGCACCATCGCTTTCATCGTCAACAAGAAGTTGCTGCATGGCTCCGAGGCGCCAACCAAGTGGGCTGACCTCAAGGGCGGTAAATACAAGGTCTCTATCGGCGACGTGAGCACCGCGGCCCAGGCAGCCAACGGCGTATTGGCCGCGGCACTGGCCAACGGTGGCGACGAGAAAAACCTCAAGCCTGCCCTGGATCTGTTCGCCGACATCGCCAAGCAAGGTCGCCTGTCGATGTCCAACCCGACGATTGCCACCATGGAAAAAGGCGAAATCGAAGTCGGCGTGGTCTGGGACTTCAACGGCCTGAGCTACAAGGCCAAGATGGCCAACCCGGATGACTACGTGGTGCTGATCCCGTCCGACGGCTCGGTGATCTCCGGCTACACCACCATCATCAACAAGTACGCGAAAAACCCGAATGCCGCCAAGCTGACCCGCGAATACATCTTCAGTGACGCCGGCCAGATCAACCTGGCCAAGGGCAACGCCCGTCCGATCCGCGCCGAACACCTGACCCTGCCAGCCGAAGTGCAGGCCAAGCTGCTGCCTAACGAGCAGTACAAGAAAGTGACGCCGATCAAAGACGCGGACGCCTGGGAAAAGACCTCCAAGGCCCTTCCTCAGAAGTGGCAGGAAGAAGTCATCATCAATATGCAGTAAGCGGGTAGCCCACCAACGGGAGGCCTGATGGAGATCCCTGTGGGAGCGAGCTTGCTCGCGATAGCGACCTGACATTCAGCATTGATGTTGAATGGAAGTCCCTCATCGCGAGCAAGCTCGCTCCCACAAGGGATTGGTTGCGTACTTGAATCATCTGTTTCACGGAGTCATCGCCCCTATGAAGCACAACGTCATCCTTGTCGTGCTCGACGGCCTCAACTACGAGGTCGCCCGCCACGCCATGGGGCACCTGCAGGCCTACGTCGGCGCAGGACGCGCGGCACTCTACAAACTGCAGTGCGAGTTGCCGGCCCTGTCCCGCCCCCTGTACGAATGCATCCTGACCGGCGTCGCGCCGATCGACAGCGGCATCGTCCACAACAATGTCTCGCGCCTGTCCAACCAGCGCAGCATCTATCACTACGCCACTGACGCAGGCCTTGTCACCGCGGCGGCGGCCTATCACTGGGTCAGCGAGCTGTACAACCGCTCGCCCTTCGTGGCGGCCCAGGACCGTCACACCGATGACCCGCAACTACCGATCCAGCATGGGCATTTTTACTGGAACGATCACTACCCGGATTCGCACCTGTTCGCCGACGCCGAAAACCTGCGCCTGCGCCATGCACCGAATTTTCTGCTGATCCACCCGATGAACATCGACGACGCCGGGCACAAGCACGGCCTCGACACCCCGCAGTACCGCAACAGTGCCCGCTCGGCCGACATCATCCTGGCCGACTACCTGCAAGGCTGGCTCGATGCCGGTTACCAAGTGCTGGTCACCGCCGACCACGGCATGAACAACGACCGCTCCCACAACGGGCTGCTTGCCGAAGAACGCGAAGTACCGCTGTTCGTCCTCGGCGACGCTTTCAGTTTCGATTCGGGCGCTGCGCCCGAACAGACTGACATTTGCGGCACCGTCTGCGAACTGCTGGGCGTGCCTCACGACAAGCCGGTGTGCCGGGAGCTTCTGAAGTGAATTCCATGACTCGCGGCAAATGGCTCGCGGCCTTGTGCCTGGTGCCATTTGCGCTGTTCTTCATCGTGTTCGAAATCGCACCGCTGACCTGGGTGATGATCAACAGCCTGCAATCGGAAGAGTTCGGCTGGGGCCTGGCCAACTTCACCAAGATCTTCAATTCGAAGTTCTACTTGCAGGCGATCCAGTACAGTCTCGAGATCAGTTTCTGGTCCAGCTTGTTCGGCATCATCATCGCGGTACTCGGCGCCTATTCCCTGCGCCGGGTGGACTCGAAACTGCGCAACTTCGTCAACGCCTTCGCCAACATGACCAGTAACTTCGCCGGTGTGCCCCTGGCCTTCGCGTTCATCATTCTGCTCGGCTTCAACGGCAGCTTCACCATCCTGCTCAAGCAGGCCGGGATCATTCAGGACTTCAACCTGTACTCGAAAACCGGGCTGATCCTTCTCTACACCTATTTCCAGATTCCTCTTGGCGTGCTGCTGCTCTATCCGGCCTTCGATGCCCTGCGTGAAGACTGGCGCGAGTCCGCTGCGCTGCTCGGCGCCGACGGTTGGCAGTACTGGCGCCACATCGGCTTGCCTGTTTTGACGCCGGCACTGCTGGGCACCTTCGTGATCCTGCTGGCAAACGCCCTCGGTGCCTACGCCACGGTGTACGCCCTGACCACCGGCAACTTCAACGTGCTGCCGATCCGCATCGCGGCGATGGTATCCGGTGACATTTCCCTGGACCCGAACCTGGCCAGCGCCCTGGCCGTGGTGCTTGTGGCCTTGATGACCCTGGTGACCATCGTGCATCAGTTGCTGTTGAAGAGGAGCTACCATGTCTCGCGCTGAACTGGGGCCCGCCGGTGTCTACCACCGCGTCGTGGTGTATCTGCTGTTTGCCATCCTGCTGTTGCCGCTGCTCGGCACGCTGATCTATTCGATCTCCAGCAGTTGGTCGGCGACCATTCTGCCCAGTGGCTTCACCCTCAAGTGGTACATCCAGCTGTGGAGCGATCCGCGCTTCCTGAATGCGTTCGGGCAGTCGCTGCTGGTCTGCATCGGTTCGCTGATTCTTTCGGTAGTGCTGATTCTGCCGTTGCTGTTCGTGGTGCATTACCACTTCCCGAAACTCGACGCACTGATGAACATCCTGATCCTGCTGCCCTTCGCCGTGCCGCCGGTGGTGTCGTCGGTGGGGCTGTTGCAGCTTTATGGTTCCGGACCATTCGCCATGGTCGGCACGCCGTGGATCCTGATCGGTTGCTACTTCACCGTGGCGCTGCCGTTCATGTACCGGGCGATCACCAACAACCTGCAAGCGATCAACCTGCGCGACCTGATGGATGCCGCCCAGTTGCTCGGCGCCAGCACCTTTCAAGCCGCCTTCCTGGTGGTGCTGCCGAACTTGCGCAAGGGCCTGATGGTGGCGTTGCTGCTGTCGTTCTCGTTCCTGTTCGGTGAGTTCGTGTTTGCCAACATCCTTGTCGGTACCCGCTACGAAACCCTGCAGGTCTACCTCAACAACATGCGCAACAGCAGCGGTCATTTCACCAGTGCGCTGGTGATTTCCTACTTCTTCTTTGTGCTGGTTCTGACCTGGATCGCCAATATCTTGAACAGGGACAAAAGCGAATGAGCTATGTCAGCGTCCAACATCTTCAGAAAAGCTTCGCCGGCACCACGGTGTTCAGCGACATCAATTGCGAAATCCAGAAAGGTGAATTCGTCACCCTGCTCGGTCCGTCCGGTTGCGGCAAATCCACCCTGCTGCGCTGCATCGCCGGCCTGACTTCGGTGGATGGCGGCAAAATCCTGCTCGATGGTGCCGATATCGTGCCGGTGAGCCCGCAGAAACGCGGGATCGGCATGGTGTTCCAAAGCTATGCGCTGTTCCCCAACATGACCGTGGAGCAAAACGTCGCCTTCGGCCTGCGCATGCAAAAGGTCAATGCCGATGACAGCCGCAAACGCGTCGCAGAAGTGCTCAAACTGGTGGAGCTCAATGACTTTGCCGCGCGTTACCCGCACCAACTGTCGGGCGGTCAGTGCCAGCGCGTGGCCCTCGCCCGCTCCCTGGTGACCCGGCCACGCCTGTTGTTGCTGGATGAACCGTTGTCGGCCCTGGACGCGCGGATTCGCAAACACCTGCGCGAACAGATCCGTCAGATCCAGCGCGAACTGGGCTTGACCACGATTTTCGTCACACACGATCAGGAAGAAGCCCTGACCATGTCTGACCGGATTTTCCTGATGAATCAGGGAAAGATCGTACAAAGTGGCGACGCCGAAACCCTCTACACTGCGCCAGTCGATGTGTTCGCCGCCGGGTTCATCGGCAACTACAACCTGCTGGACGCCGACAGTGCCTCGAAGCTGTTGCAGCGACCGATCAACAAGCGCATTGCCATTCGCCCGGAAGCCATCGAACTGAGCCTCAACGGTGAACTGGACGCGCAAGTACGCAGCCACAGCCTGCTGGGCAACGTGATTCGCTACCGGGTCGAAGCCCGGGGCGTGGAATTGGTGGTGGATGTGCTGAACCGCTCGGCGGCCGACCTGCATCCCGATGGTCAGCGCCTGGCGCTTTCCATCGATCCGACGGCCCTGTGTGAGGTAGCCTGATGCCTTTGCTGACGCTGAAGAGAGAACTGCACTGATGGCCCTGGCAATTTTTGATCTGGACGAAACCCTGATCCACGGCGACTGCGCCTCACTGTGGAGCGAGCAAATGGTCCGCCTCGGCTGGGTCGATGGCGAGTCGTTCCTGCGTCGCGACAAGGAATTGATGGATGCCTACGGCAGGGGCCATCTGGCCATGGAGGACTACATGGCCTTCAGCCTGGAACCATTGATTGGTCGTACGCCTGAAGAAGTCGCGCACCTGGTTGGTCCGTGGGTAGAGGACTTCATCGAGCCGATCATTTTCAGCGATGCCACCAAAGCCATCGCCGCGCACCGCAAGGCCGGCGACCGGATCCTGGTGATCTCGGCCTCGGGCACCCACCTGGTCGGTCCCATCGCCGAGCGCTTGGGCATCGACGAGATTCTGGGCATCGAACTGGAAGTGGCCCATGGCGTCTACACAGGCCACACCGTTGGCACCCTGACCTACCGCGAAGGCAAGATCACCCGCTTGCTGGAGTGGCTGGATGCAGAGGAGGAAAACCTCGAGGGTGCGAGTTTCTATTCCGACTCCCGCAATGACCTGCCGCTGTTGCTGAAGGTGGACTTCCCCCACGTGGTCAACCCGGATCCGGTGTTGCGCGAGCAGGCTGAAAAGGCTGGCTGGCCGATCCATATCTGGAAGTAACCCGGATCCCCTGTGGGAGCGAGCCTGCTCGCGATAGCAGTGTGTCAGTCAACGTTAATGCCGACAGACAGACCGCCATCGCGAGCAAGCTCGCTCCCACAGTTTTTTGTGTTGTCAGGTGAGGCTTTCGTCAATCACCAGCACCACCTTCCCCGCCACGGTATTACTCGCCAACTCGGCAAACGCCGCCTCGGCATCCTTGATCGGGAATGTCCTGGCCAGTTGCGGGCTCAAGCGCCCTTCAGCAAACAACGGCCACACATGCTGGCCCAAATCACTGAACAGATCGGCCTTGAACTGATCGTCGCGACTGCGCAAAGTCGAACCCAGCAACTGCACACGCTTGGCCAGCACCTGAGCCAGATCCAGCTTGGCCTCGCGGCCGCCCATCAGACCGATCAACACCCAGCGGCCATCCTGCGCCAGCAGCTTGAGGTTCAGGGCCGCGTAATTGCCGCCCACCGGATCGAGAATCACATCGAACGGCCCCAGATCCCGCAGGCTCTCCAGATCGCCATTACGCACCACGCCGCCCTGGGCGCCCAGCGCTTCGCAGTACGCCAATCGCTCTGCGGAGCCGACACTGACCCAGCACGGGTTACCGAAGGCTTTGCACAGCTGAATGGCAGCTGAACCGATTCCACTTGCCCCGGCATGCAGAAGAACTTTCTGACCCGGTTTGAGCGCGGCCAGTTGAAACAAATTCAACCAGACTGTTGCATAAACTTCGGGCAATGCAGCCGCTTCGAACAGTGACATTCCATCGGGAACCGGCAGCACATGCCGCCCGTCGACAACCACCTCTTCGGCCATCCCGCCCCCGGCCAGCAAGGCGCAAACCCGATCGCCGACTTGCCAGGAGGACCCGGCGCCCACCTCGCTGATGACCCCCGAGCACTCTAGACCGAGCACTTGACTGGCCCCTGGCGGGGGCGGGTAAAGGCCGGCCTTCTGCAACAAATCGGCACGATTGAGGCCCGCTGCCGCCACTCGTATACGAACTTGTCCTACATCGCATGCAGGACTCGGCTCATCAACCCATACCACTTGACCGTCAACGCCTTGCAATGCTTTCACAGTGCCTCCATAGTGAGTCTGGACTGAGCCCGAAGCTATAGCGTCGGGTTTTTTGCATTATGCGACCGGCTCCCAAAGAACCGGCGACTTCAAAGACGGCCTAATATGCGTTATCAATTGTCCCCGCGTCGAATCAGCATGAAGCATCTGTTCCCCAGCACTGCCCTCGCTTTATTCATCGGTATCGGCTTGCTGCCGATGTCGAGCAATACATTCGCAGCCAATAGCTGGGACAAGCTTCAACCCGATCGTGACGAAGTGATCGCCAGTCTGAACGTCGTGGAGTTGCTCAAGCGCCACCACTACAGCAAGCCGCCGCTCGATGACGCACGCTCGGTAATCATCTACGACAGCTACCTCAAGCTGCTGGATCCGTCGCGCAGCTACTTCATGGCCAGCGATATTGCCGAATTCGACAAGTGGAAGACGCAGTTCGACGATTTCCTCAAGAGCGGCGACCTGAACGCCGGGTTCACCATCTACAAGCGCTACCTGGACCGCGTCAAGGCGCGTCTGGACTTCGCTATTGCCGAGCTGAACAAAGGCGTCGACAAGATCGACTTCACCACCAAGGAAACCTTGCTGATCGACCGCAAGGACGCCCCTTGGCTCAAATCCACCGCAGAACTCGACGACCTGTGGCGCAAACGAGTCAAGGACGAAGTCCTGCGTCAGAAGATCGCCGGCAAGGATTCCAAGCAGATCCAGGAAACCCTGACCAAGCGCTACAAGAACCAGTTGGCGCGCCTGGACCAGACCCGCGCGGAAGACATCTTCCAGGCGTACATCAACACCTTCGCCATGTCCTACGACCCGCACACCAACTATCTGTCGCCGGATAACGCGGAGAACTTCGACATCAACATGAGCCTGTCCCTCGAGGGCATCGGTGCCGTGTTGCAAAGCGATAACGACCAGGTGAAAGTCGTGCGCCTGGTGCCGGCAGGTCCCGCGGACAAGACCAAGCAGGTTGCACCGGCCGACAAGATCATCGGCGTTGCCCAGGGCAACAAGGAAATGGTCGACGTCGTGGGCTGGCGCCTGGACGAAGTGGTCAAGCTGATCCGTGGTCCGAAGGGCACCGTGGTGCGCCTGGAAGTTATCCCGGCCAGCAATGCGCCGAACGACCAGACCACCAAGATCGTGCCGATCACCCGTGAAGCGGTGAAACTCGAAGATCAGGCCGTGAAGAAGTCGGTCTTGAATCTGAAGCAGGACGGCAAGGACTACAAGCTCGGCGTCATCGAGATCCCGGCGTTCTATCTGGACTTCAAGGCCTTCCGTGCCGGCGATCCGGATTACAAGAGCACCACCCGCGACGTCAAGAAACTGCTGACCGAATTGCAGAAAGAGAAAGTCGACGGCGTGGTCATCGACCTGCGCAACAACGGCGGCGGTTCCTTGCAAGAGGCCACCGAGCTGACCAGCCTGTTCATCGACAAAGGCCCGACCGTGCTCGTGCGTAACGCCGATGGCCGGGTCGATGTCCTGGAGGATGAAAATCCGGGCGCGTTCTACAAAGGCCCGATGGCGTTGCTCGTCAACCGCCTGTCCGCCTCGGCTTCGGAGATTTTTGCCGGCGCCATGCAGGACTACCACCGCGCGCTGATAATCGGCGGCCAGACCTTCGGCAAAGGCACCGTGCAAACCATTCAGCCGCTCAACCATGGCGAACTGAAACTGACCCTGGCCAAGTTCTACCGGGTTTCCGGGCAGAGCACCCAGCATCAGGGCGTCTTGCCGGACATCGATTACCCGTCGATCATCGACACCAAGGAAATCGGTGAAAGCGCCCTGCCGGAAGCCATGCCGTGGGACACCATCAAGGCGGCGATCAAGCCTGCGCTCGACCCGTTCAAGCCGTACATTTCGCAGCTCCAGTCCGAGCATGACGTGCGTACGGCCAAAGATGCGGAGTTCGTGTTCATCCGTGACAAGCTGGCCCTGGCGCAGAAACTGATGGCCGAGAAAACCGTCAGCCTCAATGAAGTCGAGCGCCGTGCCCAGCACGCCGACATCGAAGCCAAACAGCTGGCCATGGAAAACATCCGTCGCAAGGCCAAGGGCGAAGAACCGCTCAAAGAGTTGAAGAAAGAAGACGAGGACGCCCTTGCGGCCGAGGACGACAAGACCAAACCGGAAGACGACGCCTACCTCAGCGAAACAGGGCGGATTCTGCTGGACTACCTGAAACTCAACACGGCAGTGGCCAAGCACTGAGTTTGTACAAACAACTGATGGCAATTTAATGCTGACGCCCCGGTAGCGTCATCAAACAGTCATCATTCTGTCGTGAAATAAAGGACCGGGCGTGCCCTTTTTACCAAGGACACGCCCAGTCCTTTTTTATTGCCAGAGATCGCCATGACCACAACCGAACAGCTGAGTGCCTTGAGCTCGATCCTGAGTCAAAGCGGTTTACACAGTCTGTTCCAACCGATCATCAGCCTCTCTGAACGACGCATCCTCGGTTACGAAGCCCTCAGTCGTGGCCCCTCCAACAGCCCTCTGCACTCCCCTGTCGCCCTGTTCGCCGTCGCCCGCCAGGCCGGACGCCTGAGCGAGCTGGAAATTGCCTGCCGCAAAAGCGCTTGCCGACGCTTCAATGAGCAACAACTGCCAGGCCTGTTGTTCCTTAACGTGTCCCCGGAGTCCCTGCTCGAAGCGGCCCATCAACCGGGGCGCACCCTGCAATTGCTGCAGGATTTCGGCATTGCGCCAAGTCAGGTGGTCATCGAGCTCACGGAACAGACGCCGACGGATGATTTCCAGCTGCTGCAAACCGCCCTGCATCACTATCGGGCGATGGGGTTTTCGATTGCGCTGGATGACCTGGGGGCGGGCTATTCGAGTTTGCGCTTGTGGTCCGAGCTACGGCCGGATTACGTGAAAATCGACCGGCATTTCATTGATGGCATTCATCAGGATGCGCTCAAGCGCGAGTTCGTCGGCTCGATCCTGCAAATCGCCAAGGCCTCGCGGGCGCAAGTCATCGCCGAAGGTATCGAGCTCCCCGAAGAACTCACGGTGCTGACCGAAATGGGCGTGGACCTGGTGCAGGGCTATCTGCTCTGCCGCCCCCAGGAACACCCGCCACGGGATGCCCGGACATTGATGCCCCGACAGGACAGCACCGCCGTTGCACTGAGCGAAGACGGCAGCGACCTCAGCGCCCTGCTCAACGAGCTGCCCGCGGTGAACCGCGACACGCCGACCGCCACGGTGCTCGAAGCCTTTCGCCGCCAGGCCAACCTGAACTCGCTGGCAGTCCTGGATGAACAGGGTCAACCCTGCGGCATTGTCCATCGTCATTCGCTCTCCGACGTCCTGCTCAAGCCCTTTGCCACCGACCTGTTCGCCCGCAAGCCCATCAGCCGCCTGATGAACGACGACTTCCTCGCCGTCGAACTGAGCCAGTCACTGCAACAAGTCAGCCGCCTGATCACCAGCCGTGCCCGCCAGCGCATCGAAGAAGATTTCATCATTACCCTCAACGGCGGTTACCTGGGGTTGGGCCGGGTGATCGACGTGCTCAAGCTGATCACGGAACTGAAGATCCAGCAGGCCCGCTACGCCAACCCGTTGACCTTGCTTCCGGGCAACGTGCCGATTCAGCAATGCCTGACGCGACTGCTGCAACAGCGAAGGGAATCGGTGATCTGCTACGTGGACATTGATAGCTTCAAACCTTTCAACGACATCTACGGCTATGGTCGCGGCGACGAAGTCCTGCTGTGCCTGGCGCAATGCCTGAACGATCGCGTCGACCCGTCCCGCGACTTCGTCGGCCACATCGGCGGCGATGATTTCCTGCTGGTGCTAGGCCCGGAAGACTGGCGCAAACGTTTGAACCAGTTGCTCGACGACTTCCAGAGCCAGTGCCGGCGCTTCTACCGCAGCGAGCACCTGGAAGCCGGCTGCTTCATCGCACCCAATCGCCAAGGGCAGCGCCAGGAGTTTGCGTTGTTGTCGCTGTCGATCGGCGTAGTGCATTTGCATCCACAGGCCTGTGGACAACTCGATGCGAGCCAGTTGGCCGAGATGGCATCACAGGCCAAGCACCATGCGAAAAATGTGCAGGGCTATAGCGTGCATGTGATTGATAGCCGGGTGGTTTCGACTGTTGAAGAGCTGCTCGTTTCCGGGCATCGATAAGGGCGCTTTCCGGCTTCACTCCCATCAACGAGGCGCCGAGGAAGACTTCAGCTCTTCGAGCTTGATCGGCGCCAATGGATGCCCGGCCTTCGCCGCCATCTCCCAGAATCGCGCCGCTTCGACCGGATCCGGAGCCTTGCTCGCCGTCCCGGCCAGCGTGATCACGCCCACCTGATACGCCGCCTTGCCATCGCCCGCCAACGCCGCCAGGCGCAACAAACGCACGCCCTCCTCACGAGCACCGAGGCCGACGCCGCGAAACGCCAGGATGTGCCCATAGAAGCTCTGGGCGCCGACATCGCCCAGGTTGGCCATGCGTGCGAACTGGCCTTCGAGCCAGCGCCAGCCACGTGGCTGACGGACAAACCATGACCAGTGAAACAATCGGCGCGCGAGCCAGTAACCAGCCCGCGCCTTGAGTTGTAAAAACACTCAGGCCTCGGCCGATTCCGGGTATTCGTACTCGAATACCCGCACCACTTCCGAAGCATGCCAGGATGCGGCGGCAACGCCGTCCGACGGCCCGGAAAAACGCCCGAGACGCTCGACACATTCAAAGAATCCGGTGCGCGGCAAGCGGCTGGCGCCCTGACTGATCACCAGTGAACTGCGCAATGGCTGCTCCGCCCTGGCGTCCAAAGCCGCCAGATGCTCAAGGGCCGCCGTCAGGGTCTGCATGGCCGGGGTCGGCAGCTGCAAACGTTCCAGCAATGCCCGATACGTCAACAGATGGCGCTGACGACGCGCCTGATCCAGTTCGCCGAGCAATCCGTCCCAATGTTGACGACTGATGCGTACGCTCACGATTCATCCCTCCACCCTGGCACCGTCAATTCCCAGGCCAGGCTACGGCGAATCGCGGCGTCGGGCAGACGCTCGCCACTTTCGATCATGGCCAGGTAAGACGGGCTGATGCCTACCGTGCGGGCCAACGCCTCGATGGCGATGCCCTTCCCCTCGCGCAAACTGCGTAGTTGATCCAGACCCGGAAGTATCGCGTCTGGTGTCGCCGCCTGAGGCTTCGTGGCTTGAGGCGACTCTTGCTCTTTGATGCCCGCTGCTTTCAATAACGCCTGATACTGAGCCCATGGCAGAACCGCATATTCGGGCTCGCCTTCGCGTGTAATTATCTGAATATCCATCACTACCCCGTAGGACAACAACACTTAGCGAGTCGGCACTTTTCCCTAGAAGTGTAATCCTAACAGCGGCCAAGGTCGCGGGGGGCATCAATCTATGAACTCGTCAAAATCGAATCAGTGTTTTTTCGGGCCTTGAAGTTGAAGTTGCTCGGGGGTATCAGGCAGACGCTCAACCACCGCGAGCTTCTCCGGCACCTGCCGTTTGCGCCAGGCGCGGAAGGCATTGAGCTCGTCGTCGAGCACTTTCATCAGCCATGCCAGTACCGCGATGTCATCGAGCATGCCAAATACTGGAATGAAATCCAGGATCGCATCCACCGGACTGAGGAAATACATCAGGCCCGCGACAACCGAAACCAGCGCCTTGGGGCTGATGGCGCGATACTCACCACGCCAGTAGGCCAGGCAGAGTGCCTGCAACAGCTTCAAGTCGTCCTTGATCTTGCCCAATCGATTACCCTGGCTTGCGCCTTTACTGGCGACCGCGAACAACAGGGTTGGCAATCGACCGCGTGCCAGCAGACGTCCGGCCAGTGGCAGGAAACGAGCGAAACTCCAGGGCGTTTTCATCATTCCTCCCGTTGAAATGTTATCCACACAAATTGTGGATAACCTTGTGAACAGAGCTGCTTTTCATCGCTGTAAGCCCCGTTTTACAAGGCCCGCGTTCAGATCGGGCGTTTTTTACTCATCAAAAAAAACCCATAATTTCATTGACTTGGCGGCCTTGTGCGTCTACCGCCAACACTACTATGCCTAAGACTCCAGCCTAGAGCGTCTGTTCGTTTTGTTTACCCGTACCGAACGCCAGATGCAACAACGCCCCGCATGAGCGAGGCGTTGTTATCGAAGCAGGCGCTGGTTACTTGGCAGCGGCGTCTTCTTTTGCCGGATCCTTGATGGCCAGCAGTTCCAGGTCGAATACCAGCACCGAGTTGGCTGGAATCGCCGGGCTTGGGCTTTGAGCACCGTAAGCCAGGTCAGCAGGGATGTACAGCTTGTACTTCTCGCCAACGTGCATCAGTTGCAGGCCTTCGACCCAACCCGGGATCACACCGCTGACCGGCAGATCAATCGGGCTGCCGCGCTCGACGGAGCTGTCGAATACGGTGCCATTGGTCAGCTTGCCGGTGTAGTGAACGGTCACTACGTCAGTCGGCTTTGGCTGAGGACCATCGGCTTTCTGCACGACTTCGTACTGCAAGCCCGAAGCGGTGGTGGTCACGCCAGCTTTCTTGGCGTTGTCTTCGAGGAATTTCTTGCCGGCAGCCGCCGACTCTTCGCTCATCTTGGCCATGCGCTCTTCGGCACGCTTTTGCAGTGCGGCGAACGCCTCGACCAGTTCTTCGTCTTTGAGCTTCTGCTCTTTCTTGCCGACGGCGTCTTCGATGCCCTGGGCTACAGCCTTGGAATCCAGGTCATCCATGCCTTCCTGAGCCAGGCTCTTGCCCATGTTCAGGCCAATGCCGTAGGAAGCTTTTTGCGCCGGAGTTTTCAGCTCTACGCTGGTCTGCGAATCACAACCCGCGAGTACCAGGCCAACCAGGGCTACCGCCGCCGCCAACCGATGCTGTTTCATGCTATTTCCTTGTTCATGCGCCTAAAGGGCAATCGAGTAAAGCCGCGAGCTTATCAGGCCGCCACGACCAATGGCTACCGGCATGAGAGCCGGAAACAATTGATAAGTTCAGGTGTTTAAACGCATTTCACAATTCCTGTCGATGAAGCTTCTTTCATCTTGTTCCGACGCAGGCTGATTCCTGAACCTACAATATCTGGCGTAATGGCCTCTTGCCCCACCCTGAGTGCTCGGGCATAACGGCAGGATAATTCGACAAGGAAGTTTATTTTGCGCCTCTTCTTTCGTTTGCTGATTCTCATCGCACTACTGCTCGGGCTGGTCATCGCCGTGGTTCTTTATTACGTCGCCAACCCGAAATTGCCGGCCTGGTCGCCCGCACAACAGGTGCATTACCTGGAGCAATGGAGCGCCGCCGATCGAGATACTTATTACTTCACGCCCCAGGGCACTCAGGTCAAAGGCTTGCGCTATGACTGGTTCACTGCCCTCGAACTGCCCTTCTCGCAACAACGCTTCGCCACCCCCGAATACCTCGCCCGCTTCGGTTTCCTGGTGGACCCCGGCCAGGCACCAACACCGAACAACCCCGGCAACCTCCCGGCAGGCTTTACCCGGCACCAGAACGCGGGGAGCCCGGATGTGTTTCTGGATATCACCTGCGCGGCCTGCCACACCGGTGAACTGCGTTTCAAGGGTCAAGCCCTGCGTATCGACGGCGGCTCGGCGCAACATGTGCTGCCGTCCAGTGTTCCTACGCTCAAAGGCGGCAGTTTCGGACAGGCGCTGGTGGCCAGCCTCGCCTCCACTTACTACAACCCGTGGAAATTCGAGCGCTTCGCACGCAACGTGCTTGGCCAGGACTACGAGACGCGCCACCAACAGTTGCGCAAAGATTTCAAATCTTCACTGGATACATTCCTCAAAGTGGCCTGGAACGACACCCATCGCGGGCTCTATCCGACCGAGGAAGGCCCGGGGCGCACAGACGCCTTCGGGCGCATCGCCAACGCCAGCTTCGGTGATGCGATTTCCCCCGACAACTACCGCGTGGCCAATGCCCCGGTCGATTATCCACAGCTGTGGGACATGTGGACGTTCGAATGGGTGCAGTGGAATGGTTCGGCGAAACAACCCATGGCCCGCAACATCGGCGAGGCGTTGGGCGTCGGCGCCACGCTGAATTTCTTCGACAAGAACGGCCAGCCGCTGATGGGCGATGCCCGCTACCCGTCGAGTGTTCGCGTACGCGATCTGCACCTGATCGAAGAAACCCTGCAACGACTCTCGCCTCCGGCCTGGCCGGAAGATCTGTTGGGCGCGGTCGACAAGCCTCTGGCAGCCCAGGGGCGCGCCTTGTTCGCCGAAAACTGCGCGGGTTGCCATGTACCGCGCACCACCCAGGGCGAGGGACGATACGTCCAGCACCTGAAAATGCTCCCGGTGGATTACATCGGCACAGACCCCGGCGCGGCCAACAACATCGCCGACCACCGCTTCGACCTGACAGCGCTGCAATGGAAGCAGGTCGAACTGGAAAAACTCGATGTCGAGCCAAAACCCGACGAGCCTCTGGACCTGAGCAAGATGTCCGTGGCCAAGGGACTGGCCTATGTCACCGCCTATGTCCAGGACCGTGCGTATCAAGACGCCAATGTCACCCCTGCCGAGCGCCCTGAAATGGACGGTTTCGGTCTGCCAATCGGAGTGCGCGAATTGCGTTCGTACAAGGCCAGGCCATTGGCGGGTGTATGGGCGACACCGCCGTTTCTGCACAACGGTTCGGTACCGAGTATTTATCAGCTGCTGTCGCCTCAGGATGAGCGTGCGACCACGTTCTATAAAGGCACTTTCGAATACGACCCGGGACACCTGGGTTACCGCACCGAAGCCTTTGCCAATGGCTTCCTGTTCGACACGCGTATCACCGGCAACCACAACAGTGGCCATGAATTCCGTGCCGGCAAACTCGGCAATGGCGTGATCGGCCGCGGGTTGCAACCGCAAGAACGCTGGGCATTGCTGGAGTATCTGAAAGTGCTGGGCGGCCCGCTGGAGGCGCAATTGCCATGACCACTGCCTCAGTCAGGAGAACGTTCCCATGCTGATAACGCTCTGGCTGCGCCTGGGCGCCTTCCTCGCCAGGCTGTTGCTGTGGTCACTGGTCCTCGGCGTGCTGGGCTGGGCCCTGGCCAGCGCCTGGTTTGCCTGGCAACATCGCGGGCCGGTCTCGGCGCAGGAGTTGATTGCGGACGACGAAGCGGCGATGACCCAAGACATCATCCAGACCGCCGTGCGCATCGTCGATCAGCACCGTGAAAGCACCCGCTACCTGCGCGACGCCCATGCCAAGGCCCATGGCTGTGTGAAGGCCGAGGTTCAGGTGCTGCCGGAACTGCCAGGCGAACTGCGCCAGGGTGTGTTCAGCGAGCCGGGAAAAACCTGGCAAGCGACAATACGCCTGTCCAACGGCAATGCCTACCCGCAGTTCGACAGCATCCGCGACGCCCGGGGCATGGCGATCAAACTGTTCGATGTGCCGGGCAAGCAACTGTTGAGCGACCGGCAGGGCCGAGGCGAACAGGACTTTGTGATGTTCAACCACCCGAACTTCTTTGTCAGTAATGTCGCCGAATACCGTCAGAACGTCGCCGCCCAGGCCAACGGTAAAAAGATGATGGCCTTCTTCCCCGGCCGGGACCCACGCACCTGGCAGGTTCGCCACCTGTTCATTGCCCTGGCGACACTGGCCCCTGCCCCGTCGAGCCCGACCCAGACGACGTACTTTTCGGTTTCACCCTACAAATTCGGTGAAGCCAATGCGAAGTTCCGGGTCATGCCCGATCCCGATAGCTGCCCGGCCTACAACCTGCCGGAACAGAATCGCAAGCTGCCGAACTTTCTGCGCAATGCGCTGAACCAACAGCTGTCGACCGACCGGGTGCCTGCGTGTTTCGCTTTGCAAATCCAGCGACAGGACGCCAACAGGTACATGCCGATTGAAGACACCAGCATTGAGTGGCGCGAGAGCGATGCGCCCTTCGAGACGGTGGCGCGGATCAAGGTTCCGGCGCAGGACTTCGATACACCGGCGCTAAACCTGCAATGCGACAACCAGTCGTTCAATCCCTGGTTCGGCATCGAGGCGCACCGACCGATTGGCGGGATCAATCGCCTGCGCAAGGCCGTGTATGAAGCCGTCAGCGACTACCGGCACAGCCGTAACGCCGGACTGTAGGAGCGAGCTTGCTCGCGAAAAACCCATGGGCGCCGCTGGCTATCTGAATCTACGCGTTATCGTTAACGACCATCGCGAGCGAGCTCGCTCCTACGGGAGCGAGAAAAGCCAAATCCCAGACAGCAAAAAGCCCGCACAAGGCGGGCTTTCTGTGGTGACCTGGCGTTCAGTGTTCCAGATTACCGAATATGGCGCAGCGGACGGGACTCGAACCCGCGACCCCCGGCGTGACAGGCCGGTATTCTAACCGACTGAACTACCGCTGCGCGTAGCGTTGAAAGTGGTGGGTGATGACGGGATCGAACCGCCGACATTCTGCTTGTAAGGCAGACGCTCTCCCAGCTGAGCTAATCACCCTTTACCTTCGTTGCGGGGCACATTATGCCACAGGTTTTTATAAAGTGTTGATTTATTTGAAGTTTTTTCAAAAAAATCTAAAAACCGGTGAAACGATGCAACCTGCAGGAACAACATACAAACTTGGAACAGAAAAAAACCCGCGTTAGCGGGTTTTTCCGTGGTGACCTGGCGTTCAGTGTTCCAGGTTACCGAATATGGCGCAGCGGACGGGACTCGAACCCGCGACCCCCGGCGTGACAGGCCGGTATTCTAACCGACTGAACTACCGCTGCGCGTAACACTGAAAACGAATGGTGGGTGATGACGGGATCGAACCGCCGACATTCTGCTTGTAAGGCAGACGCTCTCCCAGCTGAGCTAATCACCCTTCGCTTCGGTGTGGCGCGCATTCTACGGAGCGACCCAACCTCTGGCAAGCACTTTTTAAAATAATTTTCTCAGCCCTTCCAAAGGCTTAGAGAAAGGTTGGCCTATGGCACGGCGAAGACAATAATGCCCCCCTTTGTATAAAGGAGAGACTCACCCCATGTGGTTCAAAAACCTGCTTATCTATCGCCTGACCCAAGATCTGCCTGTTGATGCCGAGGCGTTGGAAACTGCACTGGCCACCAAACTGGCGCGCCCATGTGCAAGCCAGGAGTTGACCACCTACGGTTTCGTCGCGCCATTCGGCAAAGGCGAAGATGCGCCACTGGTACACGTCAGCGGTGACTTCCTGCTGGTGTCCGCACGCAAGGAAGAACGTATTTTGCCGGGCAGCGTCGTGCGTGACGCCGTCAAGGAAAAGGTCGAAGAGATCGAAGCCGAGCAAATGCGCAAGGTCTATAAGAAGGAGCGCGATCAGATCAAGGATGAAATCATCCAGGCCTTCCTGCCCCGCGCCTTTATCCGCCGCTCGTCGACCTTCGCCGCCATCGCGCCGAAACAGGGCCTGATCCTGGTCAACTCGGCCAGCCCGAAACGCGCCGAAGACTTGCTGTCGACCCTGCGCGAAGTGATCGGCACCCTGCCGGTGCGCCCGCTGACCGTGAAGATGTCCCCGACCGCGACCATGACCGAGTGGGTCACCACCCAGAAAGCCGCGGACGACTTCTTTGTGCTGGACGAGTGCGAACTGCGCGACACCCACGAAGACGGCGGCATCGTGCGTTGCAAGCGCCAGGACCTGACCAGCGAAGAAATCCAGCTGCACCTGAGCACCGGCAAAGTGGTCACTCAACTGTCCCTGGCCTGGCAGGACAAACTGTCCTTCGTCCTCGACGACAAAATGGTGGTCAAGCGCCTGAAGTTCGAGGACCTGCTGCAAGACCAGGCGGAACAGGACGGCGGCGACGAAGCCCTGGGCCAACTGGACGCCAGCTTCACCCTGATGATGCTGACCTTCGGCGATTTCCTGCCGGCGTTGATTGAAGCGCTGGGTGGCGAAGAGACTCCGCAGGGGATCTAACGCCTTTTGATCTCTAATGTAGGAGCGAGCTTGCTCGCGATGGAGTGTCAGTAGCCCCTCTTTGTCTGACACACCATCGCGAGCGAGCTCGCTCCTACAGGGGGGGGTGTAGAGTCACTTAAAATAAGGATCAGGCCATGCGCGCACTGGCTGCATTAAGTCGTTTTGTCGGCAACACCTTCGCTTACTGGGTACTGATTTTCGCTGTCGTGGCGTTTCTGCAGCCGGCATGGTTCATCGGCCTCAAAGGCGCCATCGTGCCCTTGCTGGGGCTGGTGATGTTCGGCATGGGCCTGACCCTCAAACTCGAAGACTTCGCCGAAGTCGCTCGCCATCCTTGGCGCGTGGCCCTGGGCGTGGTTGCCCATTTCGTGATCATGCCGGGCGTGGCGTGGTTGCTCTGCCAGGTGTTCCACTTGCCGCCGGAAATCGCCGTCGGCGTGATTCTGGTCGGCTGCTGCCCAAGCGGCACCTCGTCGAACGTGATGACCTGGCTGGCCCGTGGCGACCTGGCGCTGTCGGTGGCCATCGCCGCCGTCACCACCCTCCTCGCCCCGCTGCTGACCCCAGCCCTGATCTGGCTGCTGGCCTCGGCCTGGTTGCCGGTGTCGTTCATGGAGTTGTTCTGGTCGATCCTGCAAGTGGTGCTGTTGCCGATCGTGCTGGGCGTGGTTGCTCAACGGGTGCTCGGCGACAAGGTTCGCCATGCCGTGGACGTGTTGCCGCTGGTGTCGGTGGTCAGCATCGTGATCATCGTCACCGCAGTCGTCGCCGCCAGCCAGGCGAAGATCGCAGAGTCCGGTCTGTTGATCATGGCCGTGGTCATGCTGCACAACAGCTTCGGCTACCTGCTGGGCTATTTCACCGGGCGCCTGTTCAAGCTGCCTCTGGCCCAGCGCAAGTCCCTGGCCCTGGAAGTCGGCATGCAGAACTCCGGATTGGGTGCCGCGTTGGCGAGTGCACACTTCTCGCCACTGGCGGCGGTGCCGAGCGCCTTGTTCAGCGTGTGGCACAACATTTCCGGGGCATTGCTTTCGACGTATTTCCGCCGCATGAGCGAGAAACAGGATCGGGAAATGGCGGCGCAACAGGCCAGTAACTGAGTTGAAAACTTGATCCCCGGGTTAATGCTGGGCACTATATTGCGCAACGCGAGGACGACCTCGCGGCTCGATCGAGTCATTAATCAGGGGACGACCCCGTCAGACGATGGAGGTCTTCATGTCCTGGATCATTCTGTTTTTCGCCGGCCTGTTCGAAGTGGGCTGGGCCGTCGGCCTCAAGTACACCGACGGCTTCACCCGCCCGCTCCCCACTGTGTTGACCGTTGCGGCCATGGCTATCAGCCTTGGTTTGCTCGGCCTTGCGATGAAGGAATTGCCGCTGGGTACGGCCTATGCGATCTGGACCGGTGTCGGCGCCGTGGGCACGGTGATCGCCGGGATCATTCTGTTTGGCGAGTCCATGGCGCTGGTGCGGTTGGCGAGTGTGGCGTTGATCATTTCCGGGTTGGTTGGCCTGAAGGTCAGCGCTTAACTTTCAGACCGCCATCGCGAGCAAGCTCGCTCCCACAGGAATCGAAGGTGTTGCGACAATCTGCGACACACCGTGGATCCCTTGTGGGAGCGAGCCTGCTCGCGAAGCGGCCCGCGCATACAACCGCTATCTGACGGCCCCACGCAAATCCCCCACCAACGCCTGCAACTTGACCGGCTCCGCTACCTCAACCGCCACCGCCGGCCCTGCCACCAACGTCACCCGCGACCACAACCGGCGAAACAGCCCTTTACCGGGATCGCGGCTGAAGAAACTCCCCCACAACCCCTGCAAAGCCAACGGAATCACCGGCACCGGGGTCTCTTCGAGAATCCGCGTCAAGCCGCCCTTGAACTCGTTGATCTCGCCATCGGCGGTCAATTTACCCTCGGGAAAAATGCACACCAGCTCACCGTCCTTCAGATATCGGGCAATGCGCGTGAAGGCTTGTTCATATATCTGGATGTCTTCCTGGCGCCCGGCAATCGGAATCGTCCCCGCGGTACGGAAGATGAAGTTCAGCACCGGCAGGTTGTAGATCTTGTAGTACATGACAAAGCGAATCGGCCGACGTACCGCGCCGCCAATCAGCAAGGCGTCGACGAATGACACGTGATTGCACACCAGCAACGCCGCGCCTTCATCGGGAATCAAATCCAGATTGCGATGTTCGACGCGGTACATGGAATGGCTGAGCAGCCAGATCATGAAACGCATGGTGAACTCGGGGACGATCTTGAAGATGTAGGCGTTGACGCCGATGTTCAGCAACGACACCACCAGGAACAGTTGCGGGATCGACAGTTCGGCCACACTCAGCAAGACGATCGAGACAATCGCCGACACCACCATGAACAACGCGTTGAGGATGTTGTTGGCGGCAATCACCCGCGCCCGCTCGCTCTCGGCGGTACGCGACTGGATCAGCGCGTAAAGCGGCACGATATAGAAACCGCCGAAGACACCCAGGCCGAGGATGTCGAGCAACACCAGCCAGGCGTGGCCAAAACCGAGGATCTCGATCCAGCCATGGCCCACGGCGCTTTCCGGTATTGAGCCGGAATGCCACCACAGCAGCAGACCGAAAACGGTCAGGCCGAACGATCCGAACGGCACCAGACCAATCTCGACTTTGCGCCCGGAGAGTTTCTCGCACAGCATCGAACCCAATGCGATGCCGACCGAGAACACCGTCAGAATCAGCGTCACAACGGTTTCGTCGCCGTGCATCCATTCCTTGGCATAAGCCGGGATCTGCGTCAGGTAAATCGCCCCGACAAACCAGAACCACGAGTTGCCGACAATCGAGCGTGACACCGCCGGCGTTTGCCCCAGGCCCAGCTTCAACGTGGCCCAGGACTGGCTGAAAATGTTCCAGTTCAGGCGCATTTGCGGCGTGGCCGCCGCCGCCCGGGGAATGCTGCGGCTGGCCAGGTAGCCGAGCACGGCAATGCCGATGATCGCCGTGGACACCACCGGCGCGTAGTGCGCCGAAGACATCATGACCCCGGCGCCAATGGTGCCGGCCAGGATCGCCAGGAAGGTGCCCATTTCCACCAGGCCGTTGCCGCCTACCAGTTCATCTTCCCGCAGGGCCTGCGGCAGGATCGAGTACTTCACCGGCCCGAACAGCGCCGAATGGGTGCCCATGGCGAACAGCGCCAGCAGCATCAACGACAGGTGATCGAACATGAAGCCGACGGCGCCGACCGCCATGATGGCGATTTCCCCAAGCTTGATCAGGCGGATCAACGCGTCCTTGGCGAACTTTTCCCCGAATTGCCCGGCCAGGGCCGAGAACAGGAAAAACGGCAGGATAAACAGCAGCGCACACAGATTGACCCAGACAGAGCGGTCACCTTCGATGGTCAGTTTGTACAAAATGGCCAGGATCAACGACTGCTTGAACACGTTGTCGTTGAACGCCCCGAGGGACTGGGTGATGAAGAACGGCAGGAAGCGCCGGGTGCGCAGCAAGGTGAACTGTGAGGGGTGACTCATCTTCCATGTGTCCCTGATGTTAGGTAGCGAGTGGCCTGGATTCTTATTGGATTATCAAAAGTCGATCCAGGCCACACCTTACCTAATCTTTGCCGGTTATTTCTTCAATCCGGCAATGCACGGCGAGACAAACAGCTCGCCACGCCAGGCGCCCAGCACCGTGCGCTTGCCGACGATCAGCCACATCACCGCCAGCAACGCCACCAGCACGCAGCCAAACACACTGAAGAACATCAAGTTCAAGGTACTGGCCAGTTTCAACGTCGCCAGAGAATAGACGCCCAGCGGGAAAGTGAAGCCCCACCAGCCAAGATTGAAGGGAATGCCGGCACGCAGGTAGCGCACAGTGATCAGCAACGCCATCAGCATCCACCACAGGCCGAAGCCCCACAGGGTGATGCCGGCCACCAGACCCAGTCCAGCGGCAATTTCACCGATTCCCGGCATGCCGTTGGCCGCGAAAATCAGCGGTGCATCGCCGCCCAGTACCAGCATGCCCAGCGCACCGGTGCCGATCGGGCCAAGGGCCAGCCAACTCGAGGCGGCCATGTTTTCGTGGGGCAGTTTATGCAGGGCCATGCGCAGCAACAGAATGGTCAGGATGCTGAAGGCCACCGGCAGGGAAAACGCCCAGAGCACATAGCTGGTCACCAGCATCACCAGTTGCGAATGAGCATCTGCCAAATGCGGCGCCAACAGGCCCCCGCTGGCGGCCGCCACTTCTGCCGCGACCACCGGCAACAGCCAGACCGCTGTCATCTGGTCAATGCTGTGCTCCTGACGGGTGAACATCATGTAGGGAATCAGCACGCCGCAGGCCAGCGACATGACCACATCCAGCCACCACAGCACCTCGGCGAGGTGAATCACGCCTTCCCCCCAGCGCGGCAGGCCGAACACCAGGAAGCCATTGATGATGGTCGCCAGCCCCATGGGGATGGTGCCGAAAAACATCGAAACCGTGGAATGGCCGAAAATCCGCCGCGCCTCGTCGAAAAACAGCACCCAACGCGCCGTGTATAGCGCCGTAAACAGCAGGAACAGAGCGATATTGAACAGCCAGAGGGCTTCGGCAAAGGCGTGCAAGGCAGGTGTGGCAACCGGCAACTGCGCCAGTGCCAACGCCAACACGCCGGTGCCCATGGTGGCCGCGAACCAGTTGGGGGTGAACTGGCGGATCACCTCGCGGGGATGCTGCAAATGACTGAAAGGTTTGATTCCGGGCTTGATGCTATTGGCGCATGTCATGGCGAACTCCTGTCCTCTCGTGAGGTAGAGCCCATGTTAGATCCGAATAGAATATCTATATAACGGGTAATATCTCTATATCTTATCGATATCACTTATATAGCGTCAGACACTCCCTTCCGATTCGATCACCAATATCCGAGCCGTTCCTACCGGTTGGCCTCGCAGACCTTGGCCGAACGTGATCGCAGTAGACTCGCCATTGCGCTGAGAGCCAGCACAATCAGCATCGCACCATAACCATCGGTCGTTGCCACCAGACCAAACGTCCGCTCCAGGTTCCCGGCCAGTAGCGCCGGGAGGCAGAACGCCAGATAACTCAGCGCATAATATGCCGACATCAACCCGGCGCGCTCATGGGGCAAGGCCTGCGGCACCAGACTGCGCACCGCCCCGAGGAAACCGGCACCGAAACCGCAACCGGCGACCAGCGTGCCGAGGAAAAACAGCGGCAGACTGGCGCTGTGCACGCCCAGTAGAATCAGGGCGACTCCCGCTGGCAGCGAACAGGCGCCCAGTTGCAGCGCCTTGGTCACAGCCTGATTGCGCATTGTATAAATCATCAGGGCGCCGGTCACCGTCAAGGCGGCGACGGTCGCCCCGCCAATCAGATTCGAGGTCGAGCCAGTCGCCGTGCGCACCAGCGAAGGTGCCAGCGACGCGTAAAAACCGCCGAGCGCCCAGACCGCCGTGTTGAGCGGCAACACCCGCCACAAAGTGGAACGTGCCTGAGCCGGCACATGCAGGGTCGGTCGCAATGAGGCCCACACACCAGGCTGGCGCGAGACGCTTTCCCGCAATCGCCAGACATACACGGCCTGCATCGCGAACAGGGCCAGCAGCAGCCAGAAGGTCAAATGCAGCGGCGCGGGGGCAAACTCGGCCAACACACCACAACCCAGCGCCCCCAGAGCCATCCCGAGTAAAGGCGCGACGCTGTTGACCAGCGGCCCCTGCTCGCGGTCGGTGTCGAGCAGCGTTGCACTCAGAACTGCGGTTGCCATGCCGGTGGCGAACCCCTGCAGCACCCGGGCACTGATCAGCCAGGCGACGCTGTCGGCATGAATAAACAGCAACATCGCCAGGATGTTCAGCATCACCGCCGTAAAGATCACCGGTTTGCGCCCCAGGTAATCCGACAGCGAGCCGACCGTCAGCAACGCCGCCAACAGGCTGAGGGCGTACACGCCGAAAATCAGGGTCAAGGTCGCTGCCGAAAACTGCATCTGCTCCTGATACAGGTGATAAAGCGGCGTCGGCGCAGTGGAGGCCGCCAGGAAACTGAGCAAGGTAACGGCCAGAAACCACAGGCTGGCACGATTTGAATGAGAACCGGGCATCGACACACTCCGCAAAAGCTAATTTTTTGCTTTTGCGGAGTGTGCTACTGGATCCCTCTTAAAGCAAATTCTTTGTGTTAAGGTCCGATGCATGGCTTTCAGGACCGGGTGCCAGCCGCAAGACCCGGTGCAATACAGGAAACACAGGATGACAGTTCCCACATTACGCCCCGGCGGCCGCAGCGCCCGGGTGCAAGAGTCGATTCATTCGGCCGTGCGTCAACTCCTTGAGGAGCAGGACCGCGCCAGCGTGACGGTGCCGCAAATTGCAGCGCGCGCGGGCGTCACACCGTCCACCATCTATCGACGCTGGGGCGATGTGTCGGCGCTGCTGGCAGACGTCGCCCTCGCCCGCATGCAGCCCGACAACGAACCGGCCAACACCGGCAGCCTTCACGGCGACGTGCGGGCCTGGGCGGAGCAGTACCTGGACGAAATGAGTTCCGAGCCCGGCCGCAACATGCTGTGCGACGTGCAGGCGGCACTGAAGCCGAGTTATTGCGCGACAATCATCGGCGGGCAATTGCAGACGATTCTGGATCGCTATCCGGATGAGCCCAGGCCCAGTGTCGATCGGTTGATCAATCTGATCGCCGCGCCGACGGTGTTTCGCATCCTGTTTGCCGAGGCGCCATTGGAGCTTGAAGAACTGCATCGCTTGATCGAGATCGCGTTCAGCCAGTAAGTCCCCTATCGCGAGCAAGCTCGCTCCCACAGGGGGGGGGGGGGCGAACACAGGGCAAATGTGGGAGCGAGCTTGCTCGCGAAGGGGCCAGTCCAGACACTGCAAATCCCCCTGCGACACCCCGCCACGCCACGACCTTGGTCGACACTGACTAACGCTGGCGGTCGTGCGAGACTGTCTGTCCGGGCGGGAGGTCCGGATGTCTTTTGTCTGGAGTCCCCATGTCGCTGTCCACCGGGCTGATTGCCGTCGTCGCCCTGGCCTATATGGCCATCCTGTTCGCCATCGCCTTCTATGGCGACCGTCGCAGCGCGCCCTTGCCGCCGCGTGTGCGGGCGTGGGTGTACAGCCTGTCGCTGGCGGTCTACTGCACCAGCTGGACCTTTTTCGGCGCCGTGGGCCAGGCCGCCGAACAGCTCTGGTCGTTCCTGCCGATCTACCTCGGGCCGATCCTGTTGCTGGTCGGCGCGCCGTGGGTCCTGCAAAAAATGGTGATGATCAGCAAACAGGAGAACATCACATCGATCGCCGACTTCATCGCCGCACGCTATGGCAAATCCCAGTCGCTGGCGGTGGTGGTGGCGCTGATTTGCCTGGTCGGTGTGTTGCCCTACATTGCGCTACAGCTCAAAGGCATCGTGCTCGGCGTGAACCTGCTTATCGGCGCCGGTGCCGACGCCATGGGCACCCGTGCCCAGGACACCGCTCTGATTGTGTCGCTGGTGCTGGCGCTGTTCACCATCGTCTTCGGTACCCGCAACCTCGACGCCACGGAGCACCACCGCGGCATGGTGCTGGCCATCGCCTTCGAATCATTGGTGAAGCTGTTCGCGTTTCTCGCCGTCGGCGCCTTCGTGACCTATGGCCTGTACGACGGTTTCGACGACCTGTTCGACCAGGCCATGCTTGCGCCGCGCCTTGAACAGTACTGGAAGGAAACCATCAACTGGCCGTCGATGGTGGTGCAGACCGGTGTGGCGATGATGGCGATCATTTGCCTGCCACGGCAGTTCCACGTGACCGTTGTCGAGAACATCGATCCCCAGGATCTGCGCCTGGCCAAGTGGGTATTCCCGGCCTACCTTGCCCTCGCCGCCTTGTTTGTCGTGCCGATCGCCCTGGCCGGTCAGATGATGCTGCCCAGTTCGGTGTTGCCCGACTCGTTCGTCATCAGCCTGCCCCTGGCCCAGGCGCATCCGGCGTTGGCCCTGCTGGCGTTTATCGGTGGCGCATCGGCCGCCACCGGCATGGTGATCGTAGCCAGCGTGGCGCTGTCGACCATGGTGTCCAACGACATGCTGCTGCCTTGGCTGCTGCGTCGCAACAACGCCGAGCGCCCGTTCGAAGTGTTCCGCCAGTGGATGCTGTCGGTGCGACGCGTCAGCATCGTGGTCATTCTGCTGCTGGCCTATGTCAGTTATCGCCTGCTGGGCTCGACCGCCAGCCTGGCGACAATCGGCCAGATCGCCTTCGCTGCCGTGACCCAGCTGGCCCCCGCCATGCTCGGTGCCCTGTACTGGAAACAGGCCAACCGCCGCGGCGTTTTCGCTGGCCTCGCCGCAGGCACCTTCCTGTGGTTCTACACCTTGATCCTGCCGATTGCCGCCCTCAGCCTCGGCCTGTCCTTGAACACGTTCCCGGGGCTGGCCTGGTTGCACAGCAATCCACTGAACCTGCCGATCACCCCGCTGACCCAGGGCGTGGTGCTGTCGCTGGCAGGCAACTTCACATTGTTCGCCTGGGTCTCGGTGCTGTCCCGCACCCGGGTTTCCGAGCACTGGCAGGCAGGTCGCTTCATCGGCCAGGAAATCAGCGCCCGCCCCAGCGCACGCTCGATGCTGGCAGTGCAGATCAATGACCTGCTGCAACTGGCGGCGCGCTTCGTCGGCGAAGAACGCGCCCGTCAAAGCTTCATCCGTTTTGCCTATCGCCAGGGCAAGGGCTTCAACCCGAACCAGAACGCCGACAGTGAATGGATCTCCCACACCGAACGCCTGCTGGCCGGTGTGCTTGGTGCCTCTTCGACCCGTGCGGTGGTAAAAGCCGCCATTGAAGGCCGCGAGATGCAACTGGAGGACGTCGTGCGCATCGCCGACGAAGCCTCGGAGGTGCTGCAATTCAACCGCGCCTTGCTGCAAGGCGCCATCGAGAACATCACCCAGGGCATCAGCGTGGTCGACCAGTCGTTGAAACTGGTGGCCTGGAACCGTCGCTATCTTGAACTGTTCAATTACCCGGACGGCTTGATCAGTATCGGCCGCCCCATTGCCGACATCATTCGCTACAACGCCGAGCGCGGATTGTGCGGCCCCGGCGAAGCCGAAGTGCACGTTGCCCGCCGCCTGCACTGGATGCGTCAGGGCCGCGCGCATACTTCCGAGCGGATGTTCCCCAATGGTCGGGTGATCGAACTGATCGGCAACCCGATGCCCGGCGGCGGCTTCGTCATGAGTTTCACCGACATCACCGCGTTCCGCGAAGCCGAACAGGCGCTGACCGAAGCCAACGAAGGCCTGGAGCAACGGGTCACCGAACGGACCCACGAATTGTCGCAGCTCAACGTTGCCCTGACCGAAGCCAAAGGCACCGCCGAGGCGGCCAACCAGTCCAAGACCCGTTTCCTCGCGGCCGTCAGCCATGACTTGATGCAACCGTTGAATGCGGCGCGGCTGTTCTCCGCCGCCCTCTCCCATCAGGAAGATGGTTTGTCCGGCGAAGCGCAGAAACTGGTCGGACACCTGGACAGTTCGCTGCGCTCGGCCGAGGACTTGATCAGCGACTTGCTGGACATTTCCCGCCTGGAAAACGGCAAGATCAATCCGAATCGCCAGCCATTCGCCCTCAACGAACTGTTCGATACCCTCGGTACAGAGTTCAAGGTGCTGGCGCGAGAGCAAAAACTGGAGTTCCGGGTTCGCGCAAGCACGTTACGGGTCGACAGCGACATCAAATTGCTGCGACGGATTTTGCAGAACTTCCTGACCAACGCTTTCCGCTACGGCAAAGGGCCGGTACTACTGGGGGTTCGCCGGCACAAGGAGCAACTGTGCCTGGAAGTCTGGGACCGCGGGCCAGGTATTCCGGAAGATAAATTGCAGGTGATTTTCGAAGAGTTCAAGCGCCTCGACAGCCACCAGACCCGAGCCGAAAAAGGCCTCGGCCTGGGGCTGGCGATTGCCGACGGGCTATGTCGCGTGCTCGGTCATACCTTGCGCGTACGCTCCTGGCCGGGACGCGGTAGCGTGTTCAGCGTCAGTGTGCCGCTGGCCCGGGCGCAAACCGCCGCGCCGGTCAAGGTCGCCGAGCTCAATGGCAAATTGCTCAATGGCGCGCAGGTGCTGTGTATCGACAATGAAGACAGCATCCTGATCGGCATGAACAGCCTGCTCAGCCGCTGGGGTTGCCAGGTCTGGACCGCGCGCAATCGCGAGGAATGCGCCGCGTTGCTGGGCGAAGGCATGCGCCCGCAATTGGCGCTGGTGGACTACCACCTCGATCATGGCGAGACCGGAACCGATTTGATGGCCTGGTTGCGCACGCAAATGGGCGAGCCGGTCCCTGGCGTGGTGATCAGCGCCGATGGCCGGCCGGAGACGGTCGACCTGGTGCATGCCGCGGGGCTGGATTACTTGGCCAAACCGGTGAAACCGGCGGCGTTGCGGGCGTTGTTGAGCCGGTATCTGCCATTGTAACGCGCAAGAATTGACCGGTGCGGTGGCGCGACTGCCGCCATCGCGAGCAAGCTCGCTCCCACAGGGGTACGCGGTCAACTGTGGGAGCGAGCCTGCTAGCGATGCTTTTCAGCTACTCCGGTAACTCGACCAATCCATCCACATCGGTCATCGCCCGCTCCAGCAAGTCCGCCGGCAGACTCTTGCTTGCCCGCGCGCCCAGCAGCTTGAGTTGTTCACTGCGACTGACCAGGTTGCCACGTCCCTCTGTCAGCTTGTTGCGTGCCGAACTGTAGGCCTTGTCCAGTTGCTGCAAGCGATTGCCGACCTCGTCCAGATCCTGGATGAACAGCACGAACTTGTCGTACAGCCACCCGGCCCGCTCGGCGATTTCCCGGGCATTCTGGCTCTGGCGCTCCTGCTTCCAAAGGCTGTCGATGACGCGCAGGGTCGCCAGCAACGTGGTGGGGCTGACGATCACGATATTGCGGTCGAATGCCTCCTGAAACAGCGTCGGCTCAGCCTGCAACGCGGCAGAAAACGCCGCCTCGATCGGCACGAAGAGCAACACGAAATCCAGGCTGTGCAAGCCATCGAGGCGCTTGTAATCCTTGCCGGCCAGGCCTTTGACGTGATTGCGCAACGACAGGACGTGCTGCTTGATGGCGATCTGGCCGATGGCCTCGTCTTCAGCCGCGACGTATTGCTGATAGGCCGTCAGGCTGACCTTGGAGTCGACCACCACCTGCTTGTCGCCCGGCAGATAAATGATCACGTCCGGCTGGAAGCGCTCGCCGTCCGGCCCCTTGAGATTGACCTGAGTCTGGTACTCGCGGCCCTTCTCCAGCCCCGCATGCTCGAGCACGCGCTCAAGAATCAGCTCGCCCCAATTGCCCTGGGTCTTCTGCCCTTTCAAGGCGCGGGTCAGGTTGGTGGCTTCATCGCTCAAGCGCAAATTCAGCTGTTGCAAGCGCTCCAGCTCCTTGGCCAGGGAGAAACGCTCACGGGCCTCGTTCTGATAGCTTTCCTCGACACGTTTTTCGAAGGACTGGATGCGTTCCTTGAGTGGATCGAGCAACTGCCCCAGGCGCTGCTGGCTGGTTTCGGCAAAACGCTGCTCGCGCTCATCGAAAATTTTCCCCGCCAGCTCGGCAAACTGCGCGCGCAACTCGTCTCGCGAACCTTGCAGGTCGTTGAGGCGTTGCTGATGGCTGTCCTGTTGCTCGCGCAATTCGGCATTGAGCGACGCGGCCTGGGCATCCAGACGGCGCAATTCGGCTTCTTTGCCGGCGCGTTCGATATTCCACGCATGGGCGGCGTCCCGGGCGTCGTCGCGCTCGATCTGCAGCAGTTCGACTTCACGACGCAGCGCAGCCAGATCGGCCTGTTTGGCGGCGTTGGCCTGGGTCAGATCAGCCGCTTCATCGCGGCTGGATTCGAGTTGTGCATTCAATCCGTCCTGCGCCAGTTGCGCCATGGCCAAGCGTTCTTGCAGCAGCGCGACATCGGCTTGCGTGGTGCTGGCCCGACGCTGAAGTTGCCAGGCCAATACCAGCAACGGCAACGCAGCCGCTGCCAGCCCCAGCAATACGCTGGTCAAGTCCATTGCCATAGCCACTCCTGCCATTCGGATAAAGCCTGAAGGTTAACCAAGGCGTCCGGTCTTGGACAGCTCAGTCTTCGATCAGCCCCAGTTCCTGTTGAGCGCGGTGATCGCCTGCCCGAGCGGCCTGACGCAGCAGGTCCTGACCGATCCGGCGGTCCCGGGCATTCCCGCATTCGCGGCACATCAACTGACCAAGGCGACTTTGCGCAGCCACCACGCCTTCACGGGCCGGTTGCTTGAGCAAACGTCCGGCGATGTGTTTGACGTTACGGTTTTCGCCCAGATGCGGGCTGTCCAACAGCCACTCCGCCACGCGCATGGAAAAGCGCTTGGTAGGGGCAACAGAGGGCGGTGTGGAGGAAGAGGAAACAGGGGCTGAGCGAAACTTCATAAAGCACTGTGGGGCAGATCAGAAGGCGCGCAACTTTACTCTCTTTTTCTTACAGGTAAAGCTGAAAATATCCCGGCACGCCCGTCCTAGAGCAAGCGCTCGGGACAATCCACAGAAGCTGTGGATAACTCAGTGGACAACCGCCCTTGAACTCGCTCAAAGCCCTGTGGAATGGGGCTCGCAGTCAAACTGACGATTTTTTCACCAGTAAAAAAAAGCGATGTTTTTCATTGACTTAAATTTTGGTTACAGGCAGCCATTACGCTTGAACGTGAGATGACAGCGGGGTGACAGACCGCGCAACTAATGTGCACAAGTGCCTTTGCGATGGTTATATCCATGCACTTTTTCGGCGCATTTTTTTGTCATGCCTGGGGATAAGCCCTGGCAAACCCGGTGTCCAGACGGCTGCGCTGCTACCAACGTCGATGACCGATGGTCGGATTTTGTCCCGAAACAGGGCGCATGAATCCCACGCCTTGCAGCTTTATGCGCGCCTCCACAAGACAAAACAACCCGAGCAGGCACCGGCCAGGAAACTTTTTTCGCTACCACACTTCCATTGGCCAGTTCAATCCGCTAGTATCCGCGGCGTTAGTACCAAGCTGAAAGTCAATTCTGGTCGAACAAATCCCCCCGGTCAGCCTTCCCGACGGAAGCCTCCACCGAACAAGCGGGATCGACCACCTCGATGGTTTCCAGGTAAATCTTGCGCCAACACAACCTTTGAATCGAAAGCAAAGGATGTTGCTCCGCCTGCCTACTCTGCTCGAACCAACCTGCAAATTGATCAGGATCTTCACCCCGGGCCCAGAACCTTTGCCCTCGATGTGTTGCCTGCCCTCCTAAGTACCTACCTGCCAGCCCAAGCGCGCCAACTTATCAGCGCTTCAAACTGGCTGCTTTGTTCCAGTCGGGTTCTTCGTTCGATCAATGGTGATCGACGTTACTGGAACGTTTTAACGTTGCACGGTTCTTATCCGTGTCATTTGTAGGAACACCCAATAATGTCTACTCAAATCCAGACTCAGGATGCCATTCGCACCCTAACCAACGCTTTTGCACCAATGAACTGCCTGATCATGGCCGCTCGCAAAGGCTGCTTCAGCTTCACCCTGGTCAACGAACACGGCATCGCTCGTCACAGCGAACGCCTGTACCCCGATCAATACTCCAGCGCCGAGCCGCTGCAGGCCGTGATCGAGCGTACCCGTCAGGCACTGGTTGCCTGAAACGCCAGAAAGGCTGAAAAACCCAAAAGCCCTGCCCGAAAAGCGGGGCTTTTTATTGCCCGATATTTCCCTTTCCTCGAATCAGGACTAAGCACGATCCGATATAACGGTTATAACTGATCGCTGGAAATATTTTAAAAACAGGCCTTTACAGCGCGAATATGACACTACACTTCAACTCAAGCGGCTTGACCCGCTTGCGGCGAGCCTGAGTCGATTCACAGCTGCCAAGCCCCCCTTCAGGTGTCGCCGTCCATTTCAGGTTTCGAGGGTTTTATGGGTATCGCTGCCAGCGAACTGTGCCGTTATGTGATTCGTCCGACATTGATCTATCTCGGACAACATAGCGCTACGGCCGAATCCCTGCTGCTGGGCATTGCCGCCAGCCAGTCCGCCCTTGGTTCCGCCCTGCATGACCGCCGTGGGCACGGCCTGTACCGCATCGCCGAGCCCCGTCACCAGGCCCTTTGGGACCATTACCTGGCCCTTGATCCGGAGCGTGCGAGCCTGGTCCGCGGCCTGGCCAGCCAGCATGCGTTCCTGAGTGGCCCGCACCTCGAGTTGACCGTCAACCTGCGTTACGCCACAGCCATCGCCTGGCTGCTGGTGGAAGAACAGAACACCCCCCTCCCCGCCCCTGATGATTTGCTGGGTATGGCCAGAATCTGGCGCCAGACATTTCAGCCCCAGGGACGTCTGCGTGATTTCACCTGCGCCTGGCAAACCTGTGTTTCACCGTTGAATCAGGTAGCCTGCTGACACCCTTGGATCCAAAGATCGCGCAACACGCCGCGATTTTGGTCTGATTGTCCTACAAAACCGCTCTAAATCAAGGCATACAGCCTATGGCGCCGGAACGAAAATGTTGGTAATTTTCGCCCCGGTGATCACCAGGAGTTCTAATAATGAAAAAAGTAATGCTCAAAACCACCATCAGTCTCGCCGTTGCCATGGCATCCACCCAGATTTTTGCAAGTGGCTTTGCCGTCAACGAACAAAGCATCAGCGGGATGGGTACAGGTTTTGCCGGGCGATCTTCCTCTGCCGATGACGCAAGCACCCTTTTTGGCAACCCTGCCGGCATGTCGCGCCTCAAGCGCGAACAAGTCACCGGCGGTGTTGCGATGATCGACGCACACACTGACATCAGCCACGCCAGCTCCAGCCCGAACGGCGGCAGCAACGACGGCGACATGGTTCCGCTCATCGCCGTACCCATGGGTTACTACGTCAAGCCAATCGACGACAAGTGGGCCGTCGGTGTGGGCGTGTACGCGCCATTCGGTCTGGTAACCGATTATGAAAACGGCTTTGCCGGTCGCTACTTCGGCAGCAAGAGCGAAGTCAAGATCGTCACCCTGCAACCGACTGTCAGCTACGCCTTCAACGACAAGGTTTCCATCGGTTTTGGCCCGACCATCAACCGCATTGACGGCAGCCTGGAATCGAACCTGTCGATCACCCAGGCCGCGCCAGATGGCAAGGTCAAGATCACCGGTGACGACACCGCGCTGGGCTACAACATCGGCGTGCTGGTTCAAGCCACCGACAGCACTCGTGTCGGCCTGACCTACCACTCGAAAGTGAAGTACAAGCTCGAGGGCAACACCAAGGTCAACTACAACGTGCTGGGCCTGATCGGCCAGAACCCGAACCAGAAGTACGATGCCTCGCTGGACCTGACCACCCCTGAATCGGTGGACTTCTCGGTCACTCACCAGCTCGACGACAAGTGGACTCTGTACGCAGGCAGCACCTGGACCCGCTGGAGCCGCCTGAAAGACATCACCGTTGAAAACACAGGTGTTCCGGCTGTTCTGAACGGCCAGTTCGGCACCATCACCGAAGAACAGAACTGGCACGACACCTGGGCTCACGCCATCGGCGCGTCCTACCAGTTGAACAAGCAATGGGTACTGCGTACCGGTCTGTCCGTTGACCAGGCACCGACCAACAACGTCGACCGCTCCCCACGCATCCCGACTGGCGATCGCAAGATTTTCAGCGTGGGCGCCGGCTGGAGCCCGACCGACGACCTGACCATCGACCTGGCGTATTCGTACCTGCACGAAGACTCGGTCAAGGTCAACAACAGCAACGACCGTGGCCAGAGCTACAACGCCAAGTATGAAAACTACGCGAACGGTTTCGGTCTCGGCGCGACCTACCGCTTCTGATGATTCCCGGCGAGCCTGAACCGCTCGCCATCGGAATCAAAAAAGCCCCGCTCTCCTCACGGAGGCGGGGCTTTTTTTTGTGGGAGCGAGCCTGCTCGCGATGGACGCGAACGATGACGCGTACTTTCAGGATTTACGAGACGCCTTGAGGTTATCGCGAGCAAGCTCGCTCCTACAGGTCAGGGGGTCGAAACAAGTGGTGGCGAAGCCAGCGCCTTTTCCACCGCCGCAATGAACTCGGGATCGTCCGGCTTGGTCAGGCTGGAGAAATTGGCGACCACCTTGCCTTGGCGATCCACCACATACTTGTAGAAATTCCACTTCGGCGCGCTGCTTTGACTGGCGAGGACCTTGAACAAGTGCGTCGCATCGTCGCCGCGAACCCTTTGCGGCTCGGTCATGGTGAAGGTCACACCATAGTTGACGTAGCAGACCTTGGCAGTCTCGGCACCATCCTTTGACTCCTGCTTGAAGTCATTGGACGGAACGCCCAGCACTTCCAGCCCCTGTTCTTTGTAACGCTGATTCAGCGCCTCAAGGCCTTTGAACTGCGGAGCAAAGCCACAGAAGCTTGCGGTATTGACCACCACCAACGGTTTACCGGCGAAGCGCTGGCACAAATCGATGGATTCCTTGGCGCGCAGCTTTTGCAGTGATCCTTGCAACAGCTCCGGGCACTCGGCCGCGTAGGCCAGCCCGGTAAACGCCACCAGCAACGCGGGAACTGCAATCCAGCGCATCAGCATGTCGGTGCACCCTTGATAATTCGTCAAAAGCGACGTTACTCGCCCTCGCCGCTCGCTAGCAAGCACCCATGCCCAACTGCATCAGTGCCAGCCCGCCCTGATGCCAGCCCCACCACGACAACGCCAGCAATAAGGCGCAGACGGCGGCTACAGCGATCCGTGGCCAAAGGTTGTTCATATCGCACTCATTTGTGATTGCAGACGCTCTACCGGCCGCTCACGCACCGGCCAGTTGAGGGCAGCGGCCAACAGGCTCAAGAGAATCGCCACTTGCCAGATCAAGTCATAACTCCCGGTTCGGTCATACACCACGCCACCCAACCAGCCGCCCAGGAACGAACCGAGTTGGTGAAACAGGAAAACAATCCCGCCGAGCATGGACAGGTTTCGCACACCAAACAAGGTCGCCACCGTACCGTTGGTCAATGGCACCGTCGACAGCCACAAAAAACCCATGGCCATGCCGAAAAGATAAGCCGTGGTGGTGGTCACCGGTGCCCACAGGAACAACGCAATGACCACCGCCCGCAGCAAGTACAACCCGGTGAGCAAACGCGGCTTGGACATGCGCCCGCCGAGCCATCCCGCGGTATAGGTGCCGAAGATGTTGAACAGGCCGATCAGTGCCAGCACCGTGGTGCCGACCGTCGCCGGAAGGTGTTGATCCACCAGATAGGCCGGCAGGTGCACACCGATGAACACCACCTGGAATCCGCACACGAAAAAGCCGAACGCCAGCAGCCAGAAGCCGGAATGGGAGCAGGCTTCGCGCAGCGCTTCGCCAAGGGTCTGTTCGTGGCCCAGAACGGGCAGCGGCTTGTCCTTGAGCATGCCCACCAGCGGCACGATCAACGCCACCAGCAAGCCCAGCGCCAGCAGCGCCGCGGACCAGCCAAGCCATCCGATCAAACCGAGCGTGCCGGGCAACATCGCGAACTGGCCGAACGAACCGGCCGCACTGGCGATCCCCATGCCCATGCTGCGTTTTTCCGGTGGCACCGCGCGGCCAACCACCCCCAGGATCACCGAGAACGACGTACCCGACAGTCCGATGCCGATCAGCAGGCCGGCGCTCAGGGACAGGGTCATCGCCGAGTCGGAGAGCCCCATGCAAATCAGCCCGGCCGCGTACAGGACGCCACCGATCAGCACCACTTTCGCTGCGCCGAAGCGGTCGGCCAGGGCACCGGTGAATGGCTGGGCGAGGCCCCAGATCAGGTTTTGCAGGGCGATGGCGAAGGCAAAGACTTCACGGCCCCAACCGAACTCGGCGCTCATCGGCGCCAGAAACAGCCCGAAGCCATGTCGAACCCCCAGCGACAACGCAAGGATCAGCGCACTCCCCAACAGAACCCAGCCGCAAGTACGCCACATCGATGTCATTGTTATTCTCCAATAGCGGGTATATACCCGCTTAAGATCGAAAAAACCGGCATCATGCCAGTTCGTCCAGCAGCTTCAATAAGGTTTCGCGCTTCTCGGCACCCAGGCGATCGATCAAACGCTGCTGCGCGGCTTCCCAGGCCGGCAAGGCAGCCTTGAGGCGCTCTGCCCCGGCCTCGGTCAGCAGGACGATGCGGTTGCGCATGTCCTCGCCCTCGACCAGCGTCACCAGGCCATCACCCTCCAGCACACGCAAATTGCGCCCCAGGGTGCTGCGGTCCAGGCCCATGGCCTCGGCCAGGGTCGAGATGCTCGGCTGATCCAGACGCTGCAGATTGCACAGCAAAGAATACTGCGCAACGTTGATCCCGAAGCCGTCGAGAGCGCCGTCGTAGTGCCTGCTGACGCCACGGGCGGCGCGACGCAGGTTGATGCATAAACATTGGGAATCGAGCATGGTGCGTGTATATACCCGCGAGTCGGTTAAATCAAGTGGCATGGGGTTTGTTCAGTGATTGGGCGGTGTCCTGTAGATCGCCATC
Source organism: Pseudomonas sp. PDM30 (assembly GCF_019218985.1). Lineage (NCBI taxonomy): Bacteria > Pseudomonadati > Pseudomonadota > Gammaproteobacteria > Pseudomonadales > Pseudomonadaceae > Pseudomonas > Pseudomonas sp. PDM30. Next base: position 279,985 of record NZ_JAHUWM010000008.1, on the reverse strand, counting down.
GCGAGCAAGCTCGCTCCCACAGTTGATCGCATTCCAATGTGGGAGCGGGCTTGCCCGCGAAGAGGCCGGAACATTCAACACAACCCGATCAGGCCAACGCCAAGCCTACCAGCACTGCAACTTCCAGCAACTCCAGCATCGCGCCCGCCGTGTCCCCTGTCGTGCCACCCAGGCGCCGCAGCATCACCTGGCGCAACCAGACAAACCCCAGCACTGCCAACACCAGCGCCAGCACACCACTGACGCCGGCGATCAACACACAGGCCAGCGCGCTGACCGCCAACACCTGCTTGCCCGCCGAACGCGGAAGATGATCGGCCAATGCCTGGCCCAGGCCACCGGCACGCACATAGGGCGTAGTCAGGAACAAGCCGAGCAATGCGCTGCGACCGATCAACGGCACAATGATCAAGGCCAGCGAATGCGGCTGCTCGATCAACGCCAGCAGTGCGGTGAATTTAAGCAACAACACCAGCACCAGCGTCACCACGGCGATCGGCCCGCTGCGCGGGTCTTTCATGATGGTCAGCGTGCGCTCACGGTCGCCAAAACCACCGAGCCAGGCATCGGCGCTGTCCGCCAGGCCATCGAGATGCAAGCCGCCGCTGAGCAGCACCCAAAGGCTCAGCAACAGCGCCGCGTGCAGCAAGGTCGGTGTACCCAGCAACAGCCAGTTGACTGCCCACAGAATCGCGCCAAAGAGCAATCCCACCAGCGGATAAAACAGCAACGACCGCCCCAGATCCCGGGGCTCAGGCATTCCGGGCAGGCGAATCGGCAGGCTGCTGAGAAATTGCAGGGCAATCCAGAATGGCAGCATGGTCAGAGCACTTCCTTCAACACGCCCGCAGGCTCCACCGTCAGCGAAAACAGTGCACCATGCCCGACCTCAACGTTGAGCAGTTGCTCCCGTGGCAACCCGCGCGCCTGTGCCAGCAACAGACGCATCACACCGCCATGGCTGATCAGTAGAATGCGCTCACCGGCACAGGTCGCGTGCAAACGCTCCAGCGCTGCCAGCACCCGTGCCGAAAAGTCTGCAACCGGCTCACCCTGAGGCGGCGTGAACGAATAGGGATCGGCCCAGAACAAACCCAGGGCCTGCGCGTCGGTTTCCATCAACGCCGCCGCGCTCTGTCCTTCCCAGGCGCCGAAATGCAACTCTTGCAGGTCTTTGTCCAGTTGCACCGGCACACCCAGTCGCGCAGCGAGTTCCTCGGCAAACAGCGCACAACGCTGCAACGGCGAACTGACCAGCCGGTCCCACGGACCTTGCCCGATCACGGCGGCGCGCATCTGCGCCCAGCCCGTGTCGGTCAACGCATCATCGATACTGCCGCGCAGGCCGCCGCCGAGTTCGGTTTCACCGTGACGCAACAGATCCACGCGCAAGGTCATGCCGGACGATCTGCCACGGCGGCTTCGGCAAAGGTCGCCATTTGCCCGTGCAGGTCGCAAGCCAGGCGCAGCAGCGGCACAGCCAACGCCGCACCACTGCCTTCACCAAGCCGCAGGCCGAGATCGAGCAAGGGTTGCGCATCCAGGGTTTCCAGCACATGACGATGCCCCGGCTCGGCGCCGCGATGACCGAACAACAGCCACTGACGACACTCTGGATTCAAGCGCACCGCAACCAGTGCCGCGACACTGCAAATGAAGCCGTCCACCAGCACCGCGACACCTTCCTGGGCACACGCGAGATAGGCACCGACCAACGCGGCGATCTCAAAGCCGCCGAGGTTGAACAGGGTCTGCAAGGCATCGCCACGCTGCGCGCCATGCAATGCCAGGGCGCGCTCGATGACCTGGGCCTTGTGGCTGACACCTTCGGCATTGAGCCCGGTGCCAGGCCCGGTCAAATGCACCACCGGGCAATCGAGTAGCGCACACGCCAATGCACTGGCAGCGGTGGTGTTACCGATGCCCATTTCGCCACCGATAAACAACTGCGCACCGGTGGCAATTGCCCGCTGCACGCTGTCACGACCGGCCTGCAAGGCGAGTTGCCCCTGGGCCTGGGTCATGGCCGGTCCCTGTACAAAATTCGCGGTGCCCGGGCCGACATTCAGATGGCGCACGCCCGGCAGGTTTAGCGACGGCGTCACCGTGCCAAGATCCACCACCTCAAGGGAAGCGCCCAGTTGCCGCGCCAGCACGCTGATCGCCGCGCCACCGCTGACGAAGTTGAGCAGCATCTGCCCGGTGACTTCCTGGGGAAACGCCGACACGCCCTCGACGACGACGCCATGGTCGCCGGCAAAAATCGCGATCCACACCTGCTCCAGACTCGGCTTGACCCGCCCCTGCAATCCCGCCAACTGCACCGCCAGCGCTTCCAGCTGGCCGAGGGAGCCGGCCGGCTTGGTCAGTTGCTGTTGCCGCGCCTGGGCCTGTTCGACCGCTTGGGTATCGACCGGCTTGCACGGGTTCAACCACCAGGATTGAGTCATAACGCAGTTCCTTTCAGAGTCAGAGGCAGGCCGGCGACGGTCAGGACGACACGCTGACAACGCTCAGCCAGAGCTTGATGCAGCCAACCGGCTTCATCGACATAGCGACGAGTCAATTCACCCAGCGGCACGACACCCATGCCGGTCTCGTTGCTGACAAAAATGATTTCACCCGGCAGCGACGCCAGGCAGTCCAGCAAGGCATCACGCTCGGCGTGCAAGCGCTCGGCATCGTCGAGCATCAGCAGATTGGTCAGCCACAGGGTCAGGCAATCCACCAGCAGGCAGCGGTCGACACCGGCGGACTCACGCAGCACCCGGGCCAGCTCCACCGGTTCTTCGATCAAAGCCCATTCGGCAGGACGACGGGCGCGGTGATGGGCCACCCGCTCGCTCATTTCGCCGTCCAGTGGCTGGCTGGTGGCGATGTAGGTCACGGTCAGGGCGCTGTCGATGGCGAGTTTTTCAGCCAGGCGACTCTTGCCGGAACGGGCGCCGCCGAGGATCAGTTGGAGCATTGCTTATTCCTTAAAATCTTCGGGGAGGCGACGGCCCTCATCGCGAGCAAGCTCGCTCCCACAATTGATCCAGGCTGAACATACATTTTGCGTAACCTGTGGGAGCGAGCTTGCTCGCGATGGGGCCGCAACAGCCACCTCAGAACCCACAGAGCTGACGCAGCAGAGAAGTATCCAGATGCTTCTCCACCAGATCCGCCAGCCGCTCGATATCACGCTCGCGCAAGGCGTGGTAATCCACGGCCTGCACATCCTGCAACCCGGCCCAGCGCAGCAGAGCACTGCACGCCGCCGGCGATTCGAAAAGCCCGTGCAGGTAGGTGCCGAAAATCTGCCCGTCAGCACTTTGCGCACCATCACAGCGGCCGTCATCCAGATGCACGGCGGCATGTTCCAGGGCCGGCCCGGTGGTCACGCCGGCATGAATTTCATAACCCGCCACCGGCGCATCTTCCAGCGCCAGGCGACCACGCACATTGCGCAACTGCTTCTCTTGTTCGAGCTGGGTCTGGAACGCCAGCAGCCCCAAACCGGCACTGGAACCCGGCGCACCTTCGAGGCCCAGCGGGTCATGCACCTGCTCACCGAGCATCTGCAGGCCGCCACAGATCCCCAGCAGTTTCCCGCCGTAACGCAGATGCCGGGCGATGGCGGTGTCCCAGCCGTTGGCTCGCAGGTACGCGAGGTCGCTGCGCACACTTTTCGAGCCGGGAAGGATGATCAGGTCGGCAGGCGGAATCGCCTGGCCGGGGCCGATGAATTGCAGGTCCACTTGCGGATGCAGGCGCAGCGGATCGAAATCGGTGTGATTGCTGATGCGCGGCAGCACCGGCACCACCACCTTGAGCACCTGTTCGGCTTTATCGGTCTGGCGTTGATCGATGCCGTCCTCGGCCTCCAGGTGCAGATCCATCACGTAGGGCAGCACGCCGATCACCGGTTTGCCGGTGCGCTCTTCAAGCCAGTCGAGACCGGGTTGCAGCAACGCGATATCGCCACGAAAACGATTGATGATGAAGCCTTTGACCCGCGCCTGCTCACTCGGCGACAACAGTTCGAGAGTGCCTACCAGATGGGCAAAAACCCCGCCGCGATTGATATCGGCGATCAGCAGCACCGGGCAATCCACCGCTTCGGCGAAACCCATGTTGGCGATGTCCCCGGCCCGAAGATTGATTTCCGCCGGCGAGCCCGCACCCTCGACCATCACCAGCGGATACGCCGCGCTCAAGCGCTTGTGGGAGGCCAGCACCGCTTGCATGGCGATGGTTTTGTAGTCGTGATAGGCGACCGCATTCATGGTCGTGACAGCGCGGCCATGGATGATCACCTGGGCACCGGTGTCACTGTTGGGCTTGAGCAACACCGGGTTCATGTCGGTGTGCGGTTCGAGGTGCGCGGCCTGGGCCTGTACCGCCTGGGCGCGGCCGATCTCGCCACCGTCGGCGGTCACCGCACTGTTGAGGGCCATGTTCTGTGGCTTGAACGGCACCACCCTGACGCCCTGACGCGTGACCCAGCGGCACAACGCGGTTACCAGCGTGCTCTTACCGGCATCCGATGTGGTGCCCTGCACCATCAGCGTGGTCATTGGTTTTCCTTGGCGAAATCGTCGAACGCCAGCGCCAGTCGTACCCAGGCGATTTCGTCACCGGGCAAGCCGAATCGCAGGCTGCTGTTGTGCGTGAACAACCGCAGGAGAATGCCGCGCCGGGCCATGAATTCATGCAACTCTTCGGCGCGCTCGGTGATCAGCCACTGGAACAGCGCACAACCGCCCTGGGGCTCGAAGCCGTGCTGTTCGAGCAACGACGCAAGGCGCTCGCTGGCCTCTTCGGTGCGCACACGTTGCCGCGTTTGTCCCTCGGTATCGCGCAGACAGGCCTGGCCCACTACACGGGTTGCCCCGCTCACGGCCCACGGACCCACTTGTTCTGCCAGCAACTTGAGCAGCTTGCGCTCGGCCAGCACAAACCCCAGGCGCACACCGGCCAGGCCGAAAAACTTGCCGAAAGAACGCAAGACGATCAATCCGACTTGATGGGCAAACGGCGCCAGGCTCAGTTGCGGCGTGTTATCCATGAACGCTTCGTCCACCACCAGCCAGCCACCGCGCTGCGCCAGTCGCGTGTGCCAGTCGAGCAACCGACTGGGGGTGAGGCTCAGGCCCGTGGGGTTATTCGGATTGACTACCACCAGCACGTCGAAACTGTCGATAAAGAAGTCGACTTCCTGCTCCAGCACTTCACGCACGATGTAGCCGTTGCGACGCCACGCTTCGGCGTGCTCGGCATAACACGGCGACAGTACGCCGACCTTGCCCGCCCGACGCAATCGCGGCAGCAGTTGAATCGCCATTTGCGAGCCGGCCACCGGCAATGCCTGCAAGGTGCCGTAGTAATCACAGGCGGCCTGCTCCAGACCGTCGTCCGTCTCCGGCAAACGGGCCCAGGCCCGCAGCGGAATATCCGGCACCGGAAACGGCCAGGGCGCAAGGCCGGTGGACAGGTCCAGCCAGTCGGCTTCATCTATGCCGTATTCGAGCGCCGCCTTGCGCAGTCGCCCACCGTGCTCAAGCATAAAATTCGGCCCCCAGGCAGAGAATCAGCAGCCATAACCATACCCCGCGCTGGACCAATTGCCAGCCCCGGTCAATCGAGTCGGCATCCGCCGGCACACCTTCGCCCAACTGCGGACGCTGATGCAGTTCGCCGTGATAAATCGCCGCCCCACCCAATTCGACACCAAGGGCACCCGCCCCTGCCGCCATCACCGGGCCGGCGTTCGGGCTATCCCAGGTCGGGGCCTGGGTGCGCCAGCATTTCAATGCCAGCCGGGTTTTGCCCAGCAGCGCGTATGTCAGTGCCACCAGGCGCGCAGGAATGTAATTGAGCACATCATCGACCTTCGCCGCCGCCCAGCCGAACCGTTCGAAACGCTCATTGCGATAACCCCACATCGCATCCAGCGTATTGCTCAGGCGGTAGAGCACCACGCCCGGCGCGCCCGCCACGGCAAACCAGAACAACGCTGCGAACACCGCATCGCTTCCGTTTTCCAGCACCGACTCGGTAGCGGCACGGGCGACTTCGGTTTCATCCAGTTCGCTGGTCTGGCGGCTGACCAGATAGCTCACCCGCGTGCGCGCCGCTTCCAGGTCATTACTGCGCAGGGCCTTGGCCACAGGCGTGACGTGCTCACCGAGGCTGCGCATGCCGAGGGCGCAATAGAGCGCGAGAATCTCGACGATCCAGCCGACATAAGGCGCCCAGGAGAATGCCGTGGCCAGCAGCGTCAGTGGCAACACGGCAATCACCCACGCGGTGACGCCATGGCTGCGCCAGCCGCGACCGCCGCCGTTGAAACGTTGCTCGATGCGCTCGGCAAAACGGCCGAACGCCACCAGCGGATGCCAGCGTTTGGGTTCGCCCAGCAGCGCATCCAGCGCAACCGCGGCGACACTCAACAACGCCACACTCATTGACTCACTCCCCAATAATTTTCATACAGCAATTCATGTAGCGGACGCGCCTGCGCCCAGCCTTCGAGCACCAGCATCGGCGCCGGATAGAACTCTTTGACCGGCCCCAGGCACAGCACGGCCAACGGCTTGGCACCCGGCGGCAATCTCAACAGGTCCGCCAGTGCCTGTGGTTCGAACAGCGACACCCACCCCATGCCCAGCCCTTCGGCACGGGACGCCAGCCACAGGTTCTGGATCGCGCAGGACAACGAAGCCATGTCCATTTCCGGCAGCGTGCGGCGGCCGAAGATATGCTGCTCGCGGTCATCCATCAGTGCGGCGACCAGCACCTCGGCGCAATCGTTGATGCCTTCCACCTTGAGCTTCATGAACTCATCGCTGCGCTCGCCAAGGGCTTCGGCGGTGCGGATGCGTTCTTCTTCTACCAGGGCCTGGATTTGCCCGCGCAAGGCGCGATCGCTGATGCGGATGAAGCGCCAGGGCTGCATCAGGCCGACACTGGGGGCCTGATGCGCGGCTTCGAGCAGGCGACGGAGCAATTCGGGCTCGACGGTGCCGCCGCTGAAGTGGCGCATGTCGCGGCGCTCGGCGATGGCGCGGTACACCGCCGCGCGCTCGGCTTCGGAGAATGCGTTGTCGCTCATGGCCTCTTCGCGAGCAGGCTCGCTCCCACAGGGTTTTGGTCAGGCGCAAACAGCGCGGCAATCGCCGAGGGGTTCGACGGAAAATAAAAGTGTACGTAAGAGGCAGTCATCCGCCCCTCACGGTAGACCGCCTCCGCTCCGCGCCCGCCGTTAGGGCTCAAGCCACGGGCAATCGGCGCCAGTTCAGTGGTGGTCAGCGAATGGTGATAGGTGTGCCCGCGCAGCGAGCCTTCCGGCAGTTCCACCGCTTGCAAAGCCAGCGCTGCGAGGCGCTTTTGCATGACTGCATCACCGGCCAGCAAGCCAACCAGTTCGGCGCGAGTGCCTTCGACATCGGTCAGGGAGTCGAGCAGATACAGCATGCCGCCACACTCGGCGAGCAACGGTTTGCCTGCCTGGTGGTGGGCGCGGATCGCATCGAGCATCGCGGTGTTTTGCGCCAGTGCAACGTGGTGCAGCTCCGGGTAACCGCCTGGCAGATACAGGCTGTCCGCCTGCGGCAACGCACGGTCGCGGATCGGCGAGAAGAATGACAACTCGGCGCCCATCGCCCGCAGCAGATCCAGGCTCGCGCCGTAGGTGAACGCAAAGGCTTCATCGCGGGCGACGGCAATGCGTACACCGGCCAGCAGCGGTTCGGCCGCGATGACATCAGGGGCGGCGAATTCGACTGCCGGTGGCAGCGCGACCTCGCAACTGCTGGCCAGGGCATCGGCTGCCGCGTCGAGGCGCAGGTCGAGATCGTTCAGCTCACTGGCCTGCACCAGCCCCAGGTGCCGGCTCGGCAGTTCGATCCCGGTTTCCCGGGACAGCGCGCCGTACCAGCGCAAACCTTCAGTCAGGCTGCCTTCAAGCAGTTGCGCGTGGCGCAGCGTGCCGACACGATTGGCCAGCACGCCGGCAAACGGCAAGTCCGGCTGATAACGCGCCAGCCCCAGGGCCAATGCGCCAAAGGTCTGGGCCATGGCGGTGCCATCGATCACCCCCAGCACCGGCACACCGAAATGCCGCGCCAGATCGGCGCTCGACGGCGTACCGTCGAACAACCCCATGACGCCTTCGATCAGGATCAAGTCGGCTTCAGCGGCGGCTTCCCACAGCAACCGGCGACTCTCCTGCTCGCCGACCATCCACATGTCCAGCTGATACACCGGCGCACCGCTGGCGCGCTCGAGGATCATCGGATCGAGAAAGTCGGGCCCGCACTTGAACACTCGGACCTTGCGCCCCTGATTACGATGCAATCGGGCCAGTGCCGCGGTGACGGTGGTCTTGCCCTGGCCAGAGGCCGGCGCGGCAATCAGTACCGCCGGACAGTGCCGAGGCTGACTCACAATTCGACGCCTTTCTGCGCTTTGATCCCGGCTTGAAAGGCGTGCTTGATCACGCCCATTTCGGTGACGGTGTCAGCCATCTCGATCATCTCCGGCTTGGCGGCACGACCGGTGACCACCACGTGTTGCATCGGCGGTCGGGCCTGCAAGTCGCTGAGCACCTGATCGAGATCGAGGTAGCCGTGCTTGAGGGCGATGTTCAGCTCATCGAGCACCACCAGACCGATGGATGGATCGCGCAGCAGTTGCTGCGACACCGCCCAGGCGGCTTCGGCGGCGGCGATGTCGCGCTGGCGGTCCTGGGTTTCCCAGGTAAAGCCTTCGCCCATCACATGAAAACGCACCTGCTCGGGAAAGCGCCGGAAGAACAACTCCTCCCCCGTACTGTTGCGGCCCTTGATGAACTGCACCACGCCGCATTGCATGCCGTGCCCCATGGCGCGGGCAAGCATGCCGAAGGCCGAACTGCTCTTGCCCTTGCCGTTGCCGGTCAGCACCAGTAGCAGGCCACACTCGTTCGGGGAATTGGCGATGCGCTCGTCGATCACGGCTTTTTTGCGCTGCATGCGCGCCAGGTGGCGTTCGTCACGATCGGGGGTATCAGTCATGGGGGAGCTCTCCGTTGAGGCAGGAATAACGGCGGGCAGGCACAAGAATAGAAGGCAACAAGCCTGGCATCGCCCACCGTGATGCCGCTGGATGAATCAGGCCGGTCTCCGGGCTCATGAGTGGCCGCGGGGCCAGACCGTGCGCCTTCCCGCATCAAATCGACACAGTGGCATCACACACAGTTTTCACTCATTTACCGTTGCGGGGGCAGCGCCGGAATTGCGGGCCTTCGACCAACAGAAGGACTCACTCACCGGCTTCCCTGTTTCACTCTGTCGACCCAAGCCACAGAGCACCTGAAACAAGCCGCGAAGGTTAGAGGGTTGGGGGTGGAGCGTCAATTAAAGCCGGGAGGCCATCGACCGAATAACTGCCATCAATCAATAAACTGACGTCAATCTTGTGCCACGCTCCCAGCAGTGATATCAAAGAGCCACAAACTCACAACACAACAACAAGGGTGAGCCCATGCAAGGCATGATCATCAGCAATCCAAAGCTGGAATTCCTGCGCCCGGTGCTCGAACGCTGGTTCGAATGCATCGACCGTTACAACGCCGTCCGCGGTGATGGCGACACACCGTACTGGCACGACGAGAAGGCCAATCTCGGACTGCTGTCTGCCGCCGCCTGGATGGCCGAGATGGTCACGCTGCAACAGACGCCCACCCGCAAGCAGACCGAAGAAGGCGAACGCAACAGCCGCGCCGACCTGCTCCTGGCTTCACCCGAAACCCGCGCCTACATCCAGACCAGCCAGCGCTGGCCACGGGTCAACAGCCTCAACCTGACCCAGGCCCTGCTCGACATCGCCAGCGATGCCAAGCGCCTGAGCCACGCCAGCGACCTGAAACTCGGCTGCCTGTTCGTCGCCCCGCAAAAAGCCCAGCAGGGCGCCACACCGGAAGAGCTCCAGGACATGGTCGACGACCTGCAAAAGGAACACACCTGCGCTGTTGCCTGGTATTTCCCTTATGCCTACCGCAAGTTGCGCAACGAAGCCGGAAACTATCACCCCGGCATAGCAGTGCTGTTCAAGGAAGCACGTGGCTAAGGGTTGAACCATCGGACGACAACGCGCCTCTATGATTAGAACAAGGCACTCATAGGGAAGACCCGTATGCGCACGCCCCCGCTCGTTCTCGTTATCGCGTTCTGCGGAGGGCTCGCCGCTTGTGGCGGAACCGCCCGCCTGCAAGTCTCCGATGGCACCGGTCCTTCGCCTCAACTGCCAGAACCCGACAAAACCCTGATCCCGATCGTGAACATCGCCCCGGCCATCGGCTGGCCGCAGGGTGCGAAGCCCATCGCCGCCAATGGCACCCAAGTGGCCGCTTTTGCCGAAAACCTGGATCACCCGCGCTGGCTTTATGTACTACCCAATGGCGATGTGCTGGTGGCGGAAACCAATGCCCCTCCCAAACCCGAAGACGGCAAAGGCATTCGCGGCTGGATCATGAAGAAATTCATGGGGCGTGCCGGAGCCAGGGTGCCCAGCGCCAACCGCATCACCTTGCTGCGCGACAAGGACCACGATGGGGTCGCGGAAACCCGCACGGTGTTTCTGCAAAACCTCAACTCGCCCTTTGGCATGACCCTGGTCGGCAATGACCTGTATGTGGCCGACACTGATCGCCTGCTGCGCTTTCACTATGAAAGTGGCGATACGCAGATCAAGTCACCGCCGGCAAAAGTGGTCGACCTGCCGGGCGGCCTGCTGAATCACCACTGGACCAAAAACGTCATCGCCAGCAAGGACGGCAGCAAGCTGTACGTCACCGTGGGTTCCAACAGCAACGTTGCGGAACACGGCATGGACAAGGAAGAAGGTCGCGCGGCGATCTGGGAAGTGGATCGCGCCACCGGCCAGCAGCGGATCTTCGCGTCCGGCCTGCGCAACCCCAACGGTATGGCCTGGGAACCGCACAGTGGCGTGCTGTGGACCGCGGTCAACGAACGGGATGAAATCGGCAGCGACCTGGTACCGGACTACATCACCTCGGTGAAAGACGGCGCATTCTATGGCTGGCCGTACAGTTATTACGGCCAGCATGTCGATATTCGCGTCGAGCCGCAAAACCCGGACCTGGTGGCCAAGGCTATCGCCCCGGACTACGCCGTCGGCCCGCACACGGCATCACTGGGCCTGACCTTCGCTGAAAACAGCAAACTGCCGCCGCCCTTCACCCAAGGGGCATTCATCGGCCAGCACGGCTCCTGGAACCGCAAGCCGCACAGCGGCTACAAAGTGATTTTCGTGCCCTTCCGCGCCGGCAAGCCGGTCGGGAGTCCAGTTGATGTGCTCAGCGGGTTTCTCAATGGCAAGGAAGAAGCCATGGGCCGCCCGGTGGGCGTGGTGATCGACCGACAGGGTGACCTGTTGGTGGCCGATGATGTGGGTAACAAGGTGTGGCGGGTGTCGGCTGCCAGATAACACCATCCCGGATGAACTCAGAACCCTGTGGGAGCGAGCTTGCTCGCGATGAGGGCACATTCAACATCGATGCTGACTGACCTACCGCTATCGTCGGAACGCCGCCCGGAGCAAGCTCGCTCCCACAGGATTACCAGCTCAGCGTTTGCGGCAAAGGGTCAATCCATCACCCAACGGCAACAACGACAGATCCACCCGCGCATCGTCCGTCAACGCCCGGTTGAGCGCCTGGATCGCCCGGGTGTCCGCGCTCTCGGAACTGGTCTCGAGCACGCGCCCGCTCCATAGCGTGTTATCGAACACCGCCAGCCCGCCGACCCGCAGCAATCGCAGGGCGTGCTCCAGATAAGCCGGGTAGTTGGCCTTGTCGGCGTCGATGAAAATCAGATCGAACTGGCTTGGCTGGTCCAGCTTGCCGAGGGTTTCCAGCGCAGGTGCCAGACGCAGATCGATGCGTCCGGCCAGCCCGGCTTCCTGCCAGTAACGCAGGGCCGTGGCGTTGTAGTCGCCGGGGATATCACAGCAAATCAGCGAACCCTCAGCGGGCAATGCCGCCGCCATGCACAGTGCGCTGTAACCGGTAAAGGTGCCGACTTCGAGCAAACGCCTGGCCCCCGTCAGTTTCACCAGCAAAGCAAGAAACTGCCCCTGCTCAGGAGCCACCTGCCAGCGTGCCATCGGCAGCGCCTGGGTCTCATCGCGCAAGCGCTTGAGCAGAGGCGTTTCGCGCAGGGAAACATCAAGCAGGTATTGGTACAGGGCGTCGTCGAGATTGAGCGTGCGAGCAGTCATGACCACCAGCTCCGGAGGTTACGGATTGCGCGCCAAATGTTCAGGCTGCAGAACACGCTTGGCGCTCAGGTAAGCTTTTTGCCAATACGCCTTGGACAGACTGTCGAGCTTCACAGTGCCGCCAGTGGCCGGCGCATGGACGAAACGCCCCTCTCCCACATAGATGCCAGCATGACTGACCTGGGAACCGCCATTGGTGGCAAAGAAAAGCAGGTCGCCGGTCTGCAAGCCGTCCTTGCCCACGTTCGCCGCTTGCATGGAGATCATCTCGCGCGTGGTGCGCGGCAAGGCAATACCGGCGACATCGCGGTACACATAAGCGATCAGGCCGCTGCAATCAAATCCGGAATCCGGCGTATTGCCACCCCAGCGATAAGGCGTGCCCACCAGACCGAGCGCGCGAAACAGCACGTCTTCCGCTTCGGGCGAAAAAGCTTGTGAGGAACCAAATACGATGGGAGCGCGAACCACCGGCGCAGGAGGCGGTGTGCGGCTGGCGCAGGCACTGAGCAGCGCTGCGAAGAACATGATTGCGAGGCGGGCCGACGTCGTCATAAGCAGAACATCCTGATCTGGCTGCGGCTTTTTCTGCGGGGAGCGCAGAAAAGAAAACCGCCTGCGTGGGACGCAGGCGGTTTGCCATCATTTGTAGATCAAGATTCTAGCGGCTACACGACAAACTTCAAGTAAGACTTTAAGTTCGCCTTACAAATTGTCCGCTTATTTGCGTGCAGTGACGATTGGCGACGCGTTAGGTGCCATTGCCAGGGCGCGCTTGGCTTCGATGAAGGTCTTGCTCCAGTAGCTGTCGCCCAGGCTATCGATGCGCACACCGCCGCTGCGGCGGCTGCTGGAGTGGATGAACTGATTGTCACCCAGGTAGATCCCGGCGTGACTGACGCGACCACGACGACCGTTGGTTGCGAAGAACAGCAGGTCGCCCGGCTCAAGCTTGCTGCGCGAGACCAGCGGGGCGTCCACGTTGATCATTTCGCGGGTGGAGCGCGGCAGGTTCATGCCCGCTTCTTCGCGGAACAGGTAACCGATGAAACCACTGCAATCGAAGCCGGCTTCAGAAGTACCGCCGAAACGGTAGCGGGTACCGATCAGGGACATGCCACGTTCGAGGATGCTGTCGGCCAGGACCGGAAGCTGGTAGGACTTGCCGCCAGCGAAGTCTGCGAGTTCTTTTTCGGTAGCCAGTTCTTCCTGGAAGAGAGCGGAAGACTGGGCGGTAGCCGAGTTTTGAACCTGCTGTTGCGGAGCTTGCTGGGCCACTGGAGTGTGGGCAGCGCAACCGAACAACAGGGTAACGAGTGCGAGAGGCACGAGGGGTGCGAAGCGATTTAGCATGGGCACGACCGTGGCTGAAAGTTGTAAAGAAGCCGAGACTATGCCCGCTATCAACCTCATTTGCAAATTCAATCGATCTTTTTGTGACTTATCCGTTTCTCGTTTACATCTAAGCGCTTAAGCCCATTTTAAACACACGCGCGGCCTGCAACCTTGCAGGAAAGCGGGATTTCTGGCGCCTGAAATATGCCGAAACGGCTAAACGCCCCGGTTTCAGCGGGCTTACCAGCCGAGGGTTTCTTTCAAAAACGGGATTGTCAGCTTGCGCTGAGCCTGGAGGGAGGCCTGGTCGAGGCGCTCGAGCAACTCGAACAGCGCACTCATGCTGCGGGTACCGCGAGTCAGAATGAAATGCCCGACTTCATCGGTCAGATGCAGACCGCGACGGGATGCGCGCAATTGCAGGGCACGCAGTTTGTCCTCATCGGACAGCGGACGCATCTGGAAGATCAAGGCCAAGGTCAGGCGGGATTTGAGATCCGCCAGCTTCACCGGCAACTCCCGAGGGGATGTCGACGCGGCAATCAGCAAGCGCCGACCGCTGTCGCGCAAGCGATTGAACAGATGAAACAGCGCCTCCTCCCAATCCGCTCGTCCGGCAACCACCTGCAAATCATCCAGGCAGACCAGCTCGTACTGTTCGAGGTTGTCGAGGATTTCAATGCCGCGATCGAGCAGCTCGGCCAACGGCAGATACACCGCCGGCTCGCCCAATTGCTCGAAGCGCAGGCAGGCGGCCTGCAACAGGTGCGTACGCCCTACCCCGTCCTTGCCCCAAAGGTAGATCAGGCTTTCGGTCCAGCCGGCGTCGGCTTCGCACAGCCGCTCGACATAGCCGAGTGCAGCGGCATTGGCGCCTGGGTAGTAGTTGATAAAGGTGGCGTCGTCACGCAGACGCACACCTAGGGGCAGCTGAATCGGTTTCATGCTGACTGAACAGTTCCAAAGGAACCGTTAGTGGCCTCTGTGTAAAGTTTGCGAAGTTTATACCCGTGAAGCGGACCGCACAATGCGACAGACCACAAGCAAAATCAAAGGTTTGCGTTAATGCATTGGTTTTGTGACAGATTCTTTGGCGGTACATGTGACAGTCGGGCGACGCCGGCAGGCTGATCAGGTACGAACCCGGGCAGCCCGCCATCGGCTATCGACGGCCCTTACACCTGCGGCTCGTCGGCCCTCCCGTAGATATCAGAATCCTTATACAAATCATGCACATGACGCACCAGCACCATGATCACCGCGGCGACCGGCAATGCCAGCAGCACACCGGTAAAACCAAACAGCTCACCACCGGCCAGGATCGAGAAAATCACCGCCACCGGGTGCAGACCAATCCGGTCACCGACCAGCAACGGCGTCAGCACCATACCCTCCAGCGCCTGGCCGACCATGAACACCGCGACAATGCCGAGCATTGGATAAAGATCACCACCGAACTGGAACAGCCCCGCAAGCAGCGCCGCGCCAATGCCGATGATAAACCCCATGTACGGCACGATCGCCGCCAGACCGGCAATCAGGCCAATCAGCAGACCCAGCTCCAACCCGACCAGCATCAGGCCTGCTGCGTAGATCACACCCAAGGCCACCATCACCAGCAACTGTCCGCGCACGAACGCTCCGAGCACTTCATGGCATTCACCCGCCAGCGACACCGCGCGCGCTTCACGATCACGGGGCAGCAGGCTGCGGACCTTGGCCATCATCAGGTCCCAATCCCGCAACAGGTAGAAGCTCACCACCGGAATCAACACCAGGTTCGCCAGCCAACCGATCAACGCCAGCCCCGAGGCCGTGGCATGGCTCAGCACCACGCCGACAACATCAGTGGTCTGACTCATATGCTCGCTGATGGCGGCCTTGAGCTTGTCAAACTTCCAGAAACCGTCCGACAGGCCGAACTTCGATTGCGCCCAGGGCAACGCCGTGTGCTGCAGCCAGTCGAGCATTTGCGGGGCCAGCTCATACAAACGAAACAACTGCCTGGCGAGCAACGGCACCAACACCAACAGCAGCGCGGTGAAGATCAATGTAAACAGGGTAAACACCGCCACGACACCCCAGGTTCTGGACAAGCCTGCCTTCTCCAGCCGATCCACCAGCGGGTCGAACAGGTAGGCCAACAGCAGCGCCACCAGGAACGGCGTCAGGATCGGATGCAACAACCAGACAAACACACACAGCAGGACCACCCCGCCGAGCCAGAACCAACGCCGCGTATCGGCCATGAACCACTCCATTGCTTCTATATAAAGAAAGAAAAACTACCAGCGAAAACGTAGCTGCGGGATCGGGGCCGGCGCGGCGGCTGGCACCGGGCTGCCGGTGGTTGGCTGAACGGGCGCTACCGGGGCCGGGACCGGGGCCTGACCCGCCGGCGCCTCCTGCAGTCTGGCCAGCGACAGTTGCGCACGCAACTGATCGACGCTGCCATTGACCCGATAAAGAATCCGGTCACCGTCGACACTGCGCACACGCCCGCCAAACGGTTCCAGCAATCGTCCGAGCGACGCGTAGCGCTCAAGATTCATGCCTTGCACTTCCAGCAATTGCTCACTCGAAGCACCCGGCCTGGCGACAAACCGCGGCGCCAGGCGCTCGTTGACAGCCAGCATCACCGCATCGGCCACGGCGGCCTGATCGGCGCCCTGCACACTGCCGGCCTCTTTTTTATCCCCCAGCCACAATTGCCACTTGGCTTGCCATTGCCCGCCCTCTTCCCTGGCGTGTACGGCAAGCAGGGCGTCGGCATTGTAGCGTTCCGATGCCGCATGCAAAGGTGCGGGATCTGCGCCCTCCAGGTTCGGCGCGGTTGCGACGATCTGTTCGTTCAGGTCCGCCAATGGCAAGCGCAATGGCAAGCCCCGATGCTGAGCAGCCCGACGCAGCGGCGCCGCGCTGGCCTGGCCGTCGCCCACCAGGCTCGAACCCTCGGTGGAATCATTCAACCACCAGCCGAGGATCGACGGCCGATTGGCCCCCCACATGGCCAGGCCGGCGCGGCGCAAGGCCTGCTCGGTGGTACCCGGATCGAAATCGACCTTCAGGACTTCCGGGGGCCCGGCCTCAAAGCCGTATTGGCTGATGATCTGTTGCGGGTCTTTGCGAATCGCTGCCAACCCCGGACTTTGAGCGGCTTTGGGATCGCCGGTCAGGCGCAGTACCAATGTGTCCAACGCACGCTGAGTCGCCTGGTCGCGCTCCTCGGGCGACTGGCCATTCACCGGTTCGCGTACCAGGTAAAGGCCTTTGACGGTTTCGGCTTGACTGACCAGGCTGACCACTGACAAACAACTCACAAGCAAGATTTTACAAAAACGCATGGAGGATTCCTGACGACAAGAGCGGCTGGAACAGACCGCATGAAGACGATCGAGCAAGACTGTGACCGTTG
Source organism: Pseudomonas sp. PDM30 (assembly GCF_019218985.1). Taxonomy (NCBI): domain Bacteria; kingdom Pseudomonadati; phylum Pseudomonadota; class Gammaproteobacteria; order Pseudomonadales; family Pseudomonadaceae; genus Pseudomonas; species Pseudomonas sp. PDM30. Next base: position 262,971 of record NZ_JAHUWM010000008.1, on the reverse strand, counting down.
CCCGACGCAAAACATTCACACGTTCCGGGTAAGTTTTCGCACTGTCATAACGATAGACGGTTAATGCGATACCTTATACATCCATGCAGGATGCCACCGACACCGCGCATTAACGGTTTTTTTGAACGGATATGGCCCTGCTGTCGGCCTGAGGATGGCCGCTGCGGCTCAAGCCTGATAAAATCGCGCGCCTTCGCAGACCGGCAACAGCCGGGCACCCTGAAATTCGTGCATGGCCCTCGCCTTCGCCTGTTTCGGCGGTCCCGATGGACTCGGTCGTTACCCAGAAATCCCCCCCTAAAGGCCTGGATCATGAGCAAGCAACCCTCCCTGAGCTACAAGGACGCCGGTGTAGACATCGACGCCGGTGAAGCATTGGTCGAACGCATCAAGAGCGTCGCCAAGCGCACTGCGCGCCCGGAAGTCATGGGCGGCCTGGGCGGTTTCGGCGCCCTCTGCGAAATCCCGGCCGGCTACAAGCAGCCTGTGCTGGTTTCCGGTACTGACGGCGTCGGCACCAAGCTGCGCCTGGCACTGAATCTGAACAAGCACGACAGCATCGGCATCGACCTGGTTGCCATGTGCGTCAACGACCTGGTGGTGTGCGGCGCCGAGCCGCTGTTCTTCCTGGACTACTACGCTACCGGCAAACTGAACGTCGACACCGCTGCCCAGGTTGTGACCGGCATCGGCGCAGGCTGCGAACTGTCGGGCTGCTCGCTGGTTGGCGGCGAAACCGCTGAAATGCCGGGCATGTACGAAGGTGAAGACTACGACCTGGCCGGTTTCTGCGTCGGCGTCGTGGAAAAATCCGAAATCATCGACGGTTCCAAGGTTGCTGCCGGCGATGCCCTGCTCGCCCTGCCGTCTTCCGGCCCGCACTCCAACGGCTACTCGCTGATCCGCAAGATCATCGAAGTATCCGGCGCCGACATCGAGAACATCCAGCTTGACGGCAAGCCGCTGACCGACCTGCTGATGGCCCCGACCCGTATCTACGTGAAGCCGCTGCTCAAGCTGATCAAGGAAACCGGCGCTGTCAAAGCCATGGCCCACATCACTGGCGGCGGTCTGCTGGACAACATCCCGCGCGTTCTGCCAAAAGGCGCTCAAGCCGTGGTTGACGTGGCAAGCTGGAACCGCCCGGCAGTGTTCGACTGGCTGCAAGAGAAAGGCAACGTTGACGAGAACGAAATGCACCGCGTGCTGAACTGCGGCGTGGGCATGGTCATCTGCGTGGCTCAGGAGCACGTTGAAACCGCCCTGAACGTTCTGCGCGAAGCGGGCGAGCAGCCTTGGGTCATCGGCCAGATCTCCACCGCTGCCGAAGGCGCAGCTCAGGTTGAACTGAAGAACCTCAAGGCTCACTGATGCCTAAGACCTGTGATGTCGTGGTGCTGTTGTCCGGCACCGGCAGTAACTTGCAGGCCCTGATCGACAGCACGCGGACCGGCGACAGCCCGGTCCGCATCGCTGCGGTGATTTCCAACCGCGCCGACGCCTACGGCCTGCAACGCGCCAGGGACGCGGGTATCGACACCCGCGCCCTGGATCACAAGGCTTTCGAAGGTCGCGAGGCCTTCGACGCCGCGCTGATCGAACTGATCGACGCCTTCAATCCCAAACTCGTGGTACTCGCCGGATTCATGCGCATTCTCAGCGCTGGTTTCGTACGCCACTATCAGGGTCGCCTGCTCAATATCCATCCCTCGCTGCTACCCAAATACAAAGGGTTACACACCCATGAGCGCGCGCTGGAGGCTGGCGACACCGAGCACGGCTGCTCCGTGCACTTCGTCACCGAGGAACTCGATGGCGGACCACTGGTCGTACAAGCTGTAATACCGGTAGAGTTACAGGATTCGCCGCAGAGTCTGGCGCAGCGGGTCCATGTTCAGGAACACCTGATCTACCCGATGGCCGTACGCTGGTTTGCCGAAGGTCGTCTAGCCCTCGGCGAGCAAGGTGCTTTACTGGATGGACAGTTACTCGCGGCCAGCGGCCACTTGATTCGAAACTAGGAGATTTTATGCGTCGCGCCCTGCTCTTCGCTTGCGCTCTGCTCGCCTTGCCCTTCGCCCAGGCGGCAGACCTTCAACCTTTCTCCGCCAGCTACACCGCCGACTGGAAACAGCTGCCCATGAGTGGCACTGCCGAGCGCAGCCTGACCAAGGAAGCCAACGGCGTCTGGAAGCTCAGCTTCAAGGCTTCGATGATGATCGCCAGCCTGTCCGAAGAAAGCACCCTGACCGTGGACAAGGACACCTTGCTGCCCCAGTCCTACCACTTCGAGCGTGGCGGTCTGGGCAAAGCCAAGAAAGCCGACCTTGATTTCGACTGGGCCGCGAAAAAGGTCACCGGCACCGATCGTGGTGACGCGGTCGATATTCCGCTGAACCGCGGCATGGTCGACAAATCCACCTATCAACTGGCGCTGCAACATGACGTGGCTGCCGGCAAAAAGAGCATGAGCTATCAGGTTGTCGATGATGGCGAAGTCGATACCTATGACTTCCGTGTGCTGGGCTCGGAAAAAGTCGACACCAAGGCTGGCCAGATCGATGCGATCAAGGTCGAGCGCGTACGCGATCCGACGCAAAGCAAGCGCATCACCGTGCTGTGGTTCGCCAAGGATTGGGACTACCTGCTGGTCCGCCTGCAACAGGTCGAAACCGACGGCAAGGAATACAACATCATGCTCCTGGACGGCACGGTCAACGGCAAGCCAGTCAAAGGCAGCTGATCCGGATCGAGACCAGTAGGAGCGAGCTTGCTCGCGATGGACTTTAACGATGACTCGCCCTGGCGGATACACACAGTACCAGTGAGATCATCGCGAGCAAGCTCACTCCTACAGATTGGAACACCCGACAAACGCGATGGCTCTATACCCTCAAGGTCATTTTTTGATCGAATGAGTTTTCCTGTCGCCTGCGAGGTTTGCCATGACTGTTACCGTCAACACCGTTTCTGCCGAAGGTTTGCGCCACAGCGTCCAGATCGATGACCACGAACTCTTCGCCGACGCGCCCGCCACGGCTGGCGGAGAGGGTTCGGCGCCGGAGCCACACGATTATTTCGATGCCGCGCTGGGTGCCTGCAAAGCCCTGACCCTGAAGCTGTATGCCAGGAAGAAAGACATCCCGCTGACCGGTGTCGGCGTTGAGGTCAAGCGCGACAACAGCCTGGAACAGAAAGGCCAGTACGCGCTGCACGTCAAACTGACCCTCAAGGGCGTACTCACCGACGCCCAGCGCGATGAACTGCACCGTGTGGCCGATCGCTGCCCGATCCACAAGCTGATGACCACGTCTGAAGTCAGCATCGAAACGCATTTGTCCGAAGGCGCGTTCAGCCAATAGCGGCAAGGGCTGCCCAAGCGGGTTATGCTCGAACGCATTACCCGCTCAGCCTGGAACGCACCATGAACACTCCGCTCGTGATCCGCCCCCGCACCGAAGATGTCGAGGGCCAGCCGATTCTCCGCCCGCTGCCTTCGGCCAAGTGCCGCAGCGTCGGGCCATTCGTGTTTTTCGACCACATGCTGGAAACCCGTTATCCACCGGGCAAAGGCATGAACATTCGCCAGCATCCACACATTGGCCTATCCACCCTCACCTACTTGTTCCAGGGGCAGATCCAGCACAAGGACAGCCTTGGTTCCGATCAAGTGGTCGGGACTGGCGACGTCAGCTGGATGACGGCCGGCAGCGCCATCGCCCACGTCGAACGCACGCCCGAGGCCCTGAAGGAAAGCGGCTTCACGATGCACGGCCTGCAGATCTGGCTGGCTTCACCCAAGGATAAAGAACAAGGTCCGGGACATTACAGCCACCATCCTGCGTCCACATTGCCGGTCAGCGAAAACCTGGGGGTGAAGATTCGCATGATTGCCGGGTCAGGCTTTTGCCTGGAATCGCCAGTGCCAGTGCTTTCTCCTACGCTGTACGCGGAACTGCACCTGCAAACGGCGACGACATTGCTGATTCCCACCGAGCATGAAGAACGCGCGCTGTATGTGTTGAGCGGCGAAGTGCAACTCGATGGCGAGCCAATAGAGCCGTACTCGCTGGTGGTACTGCCTGCGGGGGAAGAGATGATACTGTTTGCCGAAAGCGACAGTCACGCCGTGTTGTTCGGCGGTGCTCCGCTGGACGGGCCACGGCGGATCAACTGGAATTTTGTCGCGAGCGATCCGGCGGCGATTGATGAAGCGCGCCGGCGTTGGGCGGCCGGGGATTGGCCGACGGTGCCCGGGGAAGTTGAGCGAATCGAACTGCCCTGAAACTTTCAGCACCCGTTATGCCGCCATCGCGAGCAAGCTCGCTCCCACAGTTGACCGTGCCGGCCGCAAGAACTGTGTACGACACATTTCCCCTGTGGGAGTGAGAGGTTCGAATTGCCCTGAAAACTTCAGCGCCAGTTATGCCGCCATCGCGAGCAAGCTCGCTCCCACAGTTGACCGTGTCGGCCGCAAGAATTGTGTACGACACCATTCCCCTGTGGGAGCGAGCTTGCTCGCGATGAGGCCGGCGAAGACACCGGCCGACCCCAGGCTGAAAACAGCTATCAGCCCTTGAACACTTCATCCAGCAAGTTATGCATCGACGTGAACGCCCGGGCGGCCACCTTGGCGTCATACATCATCATGCCCGGCACATTGGCGTGCGGGTCGGTGAACGAGTGGAACGCACCGCCGTAGCTCAGCAACTGCCAATCCACACCCGCCGCGTTCATTTCGTCTTCGAACGCCGGCAACTGCTCCTTCGGCACCAATGGATCGGATGCGCCATGCAGCACCAGGACCTTACCCTTGATGTTTTTCGCATCAGCCGGATTCGGTGTGTCCAGCGTGCCGTGGAACGACACCGCGGCCTTCACCGGCACGCCGGTACGGGCAAACTCCAGGGCGCAGCAACCGCCAAAGCAGAAACCGAAAGTGGCCAGTTTCGAAGTATCGACAGCCACTTCACCCTGGCTTTGTAGCTGCTCGAACGCCACCTGCATGCGCTTGCACAACAATGGGCGATCATTCTTCAACGGCATCATGGCCGCGCCGGCCTCGTCATTGTTCGTCGGTCGAACCGATTGACCGTAAAGGTCTGCGATCAGTACCACATAACCCTTGGATGCCACCGACTTGGCGATCTCCTCGGCACCGGCGCTGACGCCCATCCAGTTCGGCGCCATCAACAAGCCCGGGCGCGGGCCTTTATGGTCGGCATCGAAGGCCAGACGGCTTTCGTAAGCCTGGCCGTCAATCTGATAGGCAACGGAACGTACAGTGATTTGGCTCATTTCTGACTCCTGATGTTTTAGCACCGAAATGAAAAAACCCGCCGAAGCGGGTTTTTCTACAACACCGTCAGGCCGATAGCTCGACCAACAGCTTGTTCAGACGGCGCACATAGGCCGCCGGGTCTTTCAAGCTGTCGCCGGCCGCCAGGGCCGCCTGATCGAAGAGGATGTGCGACAGGTCGCCGAAGCGCTCGTCGCTCTGCTCGTTGTCGAGCTTCTCGATCAGCGGGTGAGCCGGGTTGAATTCGAAGATCGGCTTCGAATCCGGAACCTTCTGACCGCTGGCTTCCAGGATCTGGCGCATCTGCAAGCCCAGGTCCTGCTCACCGATGGCCAGGATTGCCGGGGAGTCGGTCAGGCGATGGGAAACCCGCACTTCAGCAACGGACTCGCCCAATGCGGTTTTCAGACGCTCGACCAGACCTTCTTTGGCCTTGGCGACTTCTTCCGCGGCCTTCTTGTCCTCTTCCGAGTCCAGGTTGCCCAGGTCCAGGTCACCGCGCGCTACGTCGACAAAGCTCTTGCCGTCGAAGTCGCTGAGGTAGCTCATCAGCCACTCGTCGATACGGTCGGTCAGCAGCAGCACTTCGATGCCTTTCTTGCGGAAGACTTCCAGGTGCGGGCTGTTCTTGACCTGGGCGTAGGTTTCGCCGGTCAGGTAGTAGATCTTGTCCTGACCTTCCTTGGCGCGCGCCAGGTACTCGGCCAGGCCGACAACCTGCTCGCCATCGTCGCCGTGGGTCGATGCGAAACGCAGCAGACCGGCGATTTTTTCCTTGTTGGCGAAATCTTCTGCCGGGCCTTCTTTCATGACCTGACCGAAGTTTTTCCAGAAGCCCTTGTATTGCTCAGGCTCGTTCTTCGCCAGTTTTTCCAGCATGTCCAGGACGCGCTTGGTCAGCGCCGACTTCATCGAGTCGATGATCGGGTCTTTCTGCAGGATTTCCCGCGACACGTTCAGCGACAGGTCGTTGGAGTCGACCACGCCCTTGATGAAGCGCAGGTACAGCGGCAGGAAGGACTCGGCCTGATCCATGACGAACACGCGCTGCACGTACAGCTTCAGGCCTTTCGGCGCCTCACGCTGGTACAGGTCGAACGGCGCACGGGTCGGCACGTACAGCAATGAGCTGTATTCGAGCTTGCCTTCGACCTTGTTGTGGCTCCAGCTCAGCGGATTTTCGAAATCGTGAGCGATGTGCTTGTAGAACTCCTGGTATTCCTCGTCCTTGATATCGGTACGCGGACGGGTCCACAGGGCGCTGGCGCGGTTGACGGTTTCCCACTCAACGGCCGGCTGCTCTTCACCTTCGGCAGCGGCCACTTCTTTCGGCAGCTCGATCGGCAAGGCGATGTGATCGGAGTACTTCTTGATGATGTTGCGCAGACGCCAGCCATCGGCGAACTCGTCCTCACCGGACTTCAGGTGCAGGACGATGCGAGTGCCGCGCTCGGCCTTGTCGACGGTTGCGACTTCGAAATCGCCTTCGCCTTTGGACGACCAATGCACGCCTTCGCTGGCCGGGCTGCCGGCGCGACGGCTGAACACATCGACTTTGTCGGCGACGATGAAGGCGGAGTAGAAACCAACGCCAAACTGGCCGATCAGGTGCGAGTCTTTCTTCTGGTCGCCGGTCAGGTGCTTCATGAAATCGGCGGTGCCGGACTTGGCGATGGTACCCAGGTGGGTGATCGCGTCTTCGCGGCTCATGCCAATACCGTTGTCTTCGAGGGTGACGGTTTTAGCGTCCTTGTCGAAGCTCACGCGGATTTTCAGTTCGGCGCCACCTTCCAGCAGCTCTGGCTTGGCCAGGGCTTCGAAACGTAACTTGTCGACAGCGTCAGAGGCGTTCGAGATCAATTCGCGAAGGAAAATTTCCTTGTTGGAATACAGCGAATGGATCATGAGATGCAGCAGCTGCTTCACCTCGGTCTGGAAGCCCAGGGTTTCCTTTTGAGTTTCCACACTCATGGTCATCAAACTCCAATCAGATGGCATAAGCCGCGACCTTGAGGATCGACGGCGGGTTGTCCTCAGAGTTTGGGGCTGAGTTCAGGATTTCAAGGGCTCTTCGAGTTTGAAATGTGCACGAGCCGTGGCAATGGGCTCGGCTTCGGTGCTTTGCCAGGCGGTAATCGCCACATTGGCGACCCGGCGACCCTGGCGCCAAACCTGGCATCGGGCCCAGGTATCGCGAAACTGTCCGGCTCGCAGGTAATCCAGGGAGAAGTCGATGATCTTCGGCACCCCGGGCGTTCCGGTAAACACCAACAGGTGCAGCGCCGCGGCCAATTCCATGAAACCGGCGATCACACCGCCATGAATCGCCGGCAACAAGGGGTTACCGATGTTGTCCTGGTTCGCTGGCAGCTTGAACAACAACTCATCTCCCACCCGGGAACATTCGACGCCGATCAGCCGGGCATAGGGAATCAAATCCAGCAACGAGGCGTAATCGCCCTGCTCATGGGCCTTTTGCAATTGCTCTTTCAGCGACTCGCTCATTGCGCACCTCCGGCAACCGCGCCACCAAAGCCCTTGGTGCCTTTGATGTTCTTGCCCATGCGCATGAAAGTGCCCATCACATGGGCAATGGGTTGCCCGGGGTCATCCTGATAGGCGAAGCCACGGGCAAAAATCACGTCGGTGGTGACCCGATAGCACTGGGCAAAGCCGTAGACATCCTTATGTGGTTCGGCGGCGTGCATGTAGTCGATGCGCAGGTCCAGGGTCGGGCAGACTTCGAATTCCGGGAGCACGCAGAGGGTCGCCATGCCACAGGCGGTGTCCATCAGCGAAGTCAGCGCTCCGCCATGAATCACGCCGGTTTCGGGATTGCCGACGATCTGCGGGCTGTACGGCAGCACAATCGTCAGCCCTTCGTTGCTGGCGCTGTGAACGCTTAGTCCAAGTACTTGGCAATGTCGCAGCGCCGACAGAAAGCGCTTTGCACGCTCAAAAACGGGGTTTTCAGTCATTTGATAAAAACTCTTGTTTATGTCTGTACAGTGCGGTGGCGGTCCGGGTAAAAGTTCCACACTAGAACAAACTTATATATCTGAAAAAATTAAGGAACTTAACCCTGATGCGTGGGCTCTTAATGCCAGTAGATGCTTTTCATCAGGAGAAACACCCCATGCGTAAGACTTTAGCTATTGCCTTGATGTTGACCGCTTCCCTCGGTCTCGCTGCCTGCGATAAAAAATCCGAGGACAAAGCTCAAGATGCGACCAAACATGCCGAGCAAGCTCAGCAGGACATGAACAAAGCTCAGGATAAAGTGAACGACGCTGCGAAAGAAAACGCCGAAGCTGCCAAAGCTCAGGCCGAATCGAACGCAGAAGCGGCAAAAGAGGCCGCTCCAGCCGCTCCGGCCGCTCCAGAAGCACCTAAGAACTAATACGGTTTTTAGAGTGGCAAAAGAAAACCCGCCAAGTGCGGGTTTTCTTTTGCCTTGAAAAAAATGGTTAGAGCAAAATCGTTCGAAAAGTCGGACTAATCATCAACAACAGCGAACAGATCAATCCCACCAGCCAAACCAAACTGCGCTGCCAGGCCAGATCCTTCCAGTAACACACCAGGTAAATAACCCGCGTGATCACGAATATGATCGCCAGGCAGTCGATCAGCCAGCCCGCCGTCTGCGTGGTATGCGCCATCAACACACCCACCGCGAACAATATGAACGCTTCGAAACTGTTCTGATGCGCCGCCAGCGCCCGGGCTCCCAGACCTGTGAGTTGCATCTGCTGTTGGCGCGGCAGGTGGTTATCGTAACCACCCTGCTCTTTCATGGCCCTGGTCACGGGCATTCGCGCCAGATAAATCAACACCGCACTGATAAACACGCACCAGAATGGAATACTCATCAAGCTGCCTCTTTAATTGCCTCCGGCAACGGCGCCTCTGTAGGGGTATAGACCATCACGTCAAGAACGTCGGAATGAAACTCGCGGCGGTACAAAACAAACACGACGCCGGCACTCATCAACATGAACAGCCACGGGCTGACAAACCAGGCCAGCATGGTCATGCCGAAGTAGTAGGAACGCAGCCCGAAGTTGAACTGGTTGGCAGCCATGGAGATGACGCGGGCGGCGCGTGAAGCGAATGCTTTGCGCTCTTGCTCCGATACATGTCGCTCACCGACCATCGGTGCCGAACCCACCAGTACCGCCGCAAAGTTGTACTGGCGCATGCACCAGCTGAACGTGAAGAACGCATAGACAAACACCAGCGCCAGGCACAGCAACTTGATTTCCGACATGCCCTGGGACGCCTGTTGCACCATCGGAATATCCGCCAGCAAGGATACCGCCCGTTCCGAAGCTCCCAATACCGTGAGAATACCGGCCAGGATAATCAATGTACTGGAGGCGAAGAACGACGCATTGCGCTCCAGATTGCCGATCACGCTGGCATCGGCGATGCGGTTGTCGCGCAGCAGCATGCGGCGCATCCAGTCTTCACGATACAGGTGCAGCACACTGGCCAGGCACGCGGTGTCACGGCCTTTCCATGTGGCATAGCGGGTGTACCCGCCCCAGCAGATAACGAACCAGACGGCGGCAAGAATGTGGATCAGGTTGGCTTGGATGAACGACATGCAGGTCCTTGTGAAGTATTTGCGGTGTACATAAACCCTGTAGGAGCGAGCTTGCTCGCGAAGAACCTGAGAGCAACGCGTTTATCCAGAAATCACGCGCTATAGTTCACGACCTTCGCGAGCAAGCTCGCTCCTACAAGGGCCATGGCAGTATTTCGACGTTAGCGCAGAAGAAAAGACACCGCATCACCCCATAAAAAAATGCCCCGTATCGATTGATACGGGGCATTTCTGTTTTGTTCACAGGCCCGTTTGTGACGGGCCGGTAAAGCTTAAGCCAGCGCTTCTTCGCGCTTGCCCAACATACGGTCGCAGACCACGGCGACCACCAGCGTCATCACCGACGGCACCAACCACGCCAGGCCCTGCTCGCTAAGCGGCAGGTGGGCCATTTGTGTCGGCATCCAGTCCGCCAGGCCGGCCCCCTTCAGGGCATCGATCAGGCCGAAGATGAACGACACCAGCATCACCGGGCCGAGGATACGACCCTGCTCATGCCAGAAGTCCTTGCAGAAGCTCAACGCCACCAGAACGATGCACGGCGGGTAGATCGCGGTCAGTACCGGGATCGAGAACGCGATCAGCTTGGTCAGGCCCAGGTTGGACACCAGCAGCGAGAACGCCGCCAGGATGATCACCAGTGTCTTGTAAGACAACGGCACCACACGGCTGAAGTACTCGGCGCAGGCACAGGTCAGGCCGACCGCGGTCACCAGGCACGCCAGGGAGATCAGCACGGCAAGGAAACCACTGCCCAGCGAACCGAAGGTGTGCTGCACGTAAGCGTGCAATACCGCCGCGCCATTGGTAGCGCCCGCGGCCACTTCATGGCTGCCCGAACCTAGACGGAAAAGGCTGACATACACCAGCGCCAGACCCACGCCGGCGATGAGCCCGGCGATGATCGCATAACGGGTGATCAGTGCTGGCGACTCGACACCGCGGGAACGGATGGCGTTGACGATGACGATGCCGAACACCAGGGCGCCCAGGGTATCCATGGTCAGGTAACCATTGATGAAGCCTTGGGAAAACGGTGCTGCAACGTATTCAGGGGTTGCATGGCCAATGTCACCGGCCGGCAAGGCGAATGCTGCAATGCCCAGCACGGCCAGGGCGATGATCTTCAACGGCGCGAGGAAGCGCCCTACGGTATCCAGCAAACGGCCCGGATACAGTGAGATGAAGAACACCAGCAGGAAGTAAACCGAGCTGTAGAGGAACAGTGCCAGCGGGCTCTCGCCGGTCAGGGGCGCCAGGCCCACCTCGAAGGATACCGTCGCGGTACGTGGCGTCGCGAACAGCGGGCCAACAGCGAGGTAGCAAGCCGCTGCCAGCAGGCCACCGGCCACTTTACCGATCGGGCTGCTCAAGGCATCCATTGCTCCGCCGACCTTGGCCAGCGCCACGACGGTGATCACCGGCAGACCAACTGCCGTGACCAGGAAACCCAGCGCCGCCATCCAGACATTGGGCCCGGACTGTAAACCGACGATAGGTGGGAAGATGATGTTGCCAGCCCCGACGAACAGGGCAAACGTCATAAAACCAAGTGCCAGGATGTCCTGGCCTTTCAACACTTTCATTAAGGAAATACCACACTACTGAATCGGAATTTAGAGAGGGATTTCCCTATGGGTGAGGGAAATGCTGTCAGTCCGTATAAGACCGACCCTTTTAGCGCGTTGCGCGCCTTGTGGGCCGCAGACGCAAAAATGGCGCATAGACTAACGAATTTGACCGATAAACGCACTGTTAGAGGGCGAACTATCCGATATACGACATCTTTGTGTCGCGTTTCTGCATGTTGATAGATGTCGCCTGTAAGTCCGCCATCGCGAGCAAGCTCGCTCCCACAGTTGACCGCGTTCCAATGTGGGAGCGGGCTTGCTCGCGAAGAGGCCGGTACCGCCAACACAAATCCCGGAAACGACAAAGGCCACCCGAAGGTGGCCTTTGTTTGGTGAAGCGTCAGCTAAGCGCGAGGCTTACTTGACAGCCCAACCAGTCAGCTCGGCCAGGGCCTTGCCGATGTCTGCCAGCGAACGCACGGTTTTAACGCCTGCGTCTTGCAGAGCAGCGAATTTCTCGTCTGCAGTGCCTTTGCCGCCAGAGATGATTGCGCCAGCATGGCCCATGCGCTTGCCCGGAGGAGCAGTCACACCAGCGATGTAGGATACAACCGGCTTGGTCACGTGTGCCTTGATGTAGGCAGCCGCTTCTTCTTCAGCCGAACCGCCGATCTCACCGATCATCACGATCGCTTCGGTCTTCGGGTCTTCCTGGAACAGCTTCAGGATGTCGATGAAGTTCGAACCCGGGATCGGGTCACCACCGATGCCGACGCAAGTCGACTGACCGAAACCGGCGTCAGTAGTCTGCTTCACAGCTTCGTAGGTCAGGGTGCCGGAACGGGAAACGATACCGACCTTGCCTGGCAAGTGAATGTGACCTGGCATGATGCCGATCTTGCATTCGCCTGGGGTGATCACGCCTGGGCAGTTAGGGCCGATCAGGACTACGCCCAGCTCGTCGCACTTAACTTTAGCGTCCAGCATGTCCAGGGTAGGAATGCCTTCGGTGATGCACACGATCAGCTTGATGCCGCCGAAAGCAGCTTCCAGGATCGAATCTTTGCAGAAAGGAGCCGGAACGTAGATCACGCTGGCGGTGGCGCCAGTGGCAGCTACGGCGTCTTTAACGGTGTTGAACACTGGCAGGCCCAGGTGCTCGGTGCCGCCTTTGCCTGGAGTTACACCACCAACCATCTTGGTGCCGTACTCGATGGCTTGCTGGGTGTGGAAACTACCTTGCGAACCGGTAATACCCTGGCAGATAACTTTGGTGTCTTTATTGATCAGGACGCTCATTATTTGCCCTCCGCAGCTTTGACAACTTGTTGAGCAGCGTCGGTCAGGCTGGTAGCAGCGATGATGTTCAAACCGCTTTCTGCAAGTACTTTAGCGCCCAGCTCAGCGTTGTTGCCTTCAAGGCGAACAACAACCGGGATTTTCACGCCGACTTCTTTCACTGCACCGATGATGCCTTCGGCAATCATGTCGCAGCGAACGATGCCGCCGAAGATGTTGACCAGTACTGCAGCGACGTTGGTGTCGGACAGGATGATCTTGAACGCTTCGGTAACGCGTTCCTTGGTAGCACCACCGCCCACGTCGAGGAAGTTGGCTGGTTTGCCGCCATGCAGGTTGACGATGTCCATGGTACCCATGGCCAGGCCAGCACCGTTGACCATGCAACCGATGTTGCCTTCCAGCGCTACGTAGTTCAGTTCGAACTTGGCAGCGTGCGCTTCGCGCGGATCGTCTTGCGACGGATCGTGGAAAGTCTTCAGCTTAGGCTGACGGTACATGGCGTTGGCGTCGATGTTGATCTTGGCGTCCAGGCAGTGCAGATCGCCGTCAGCCTTGATCACCAGCGGGTTCACTTCCAGCAGGGCCAGGTCGTGATCCTTGAACAGCTTGGCCAGACCTACGAAGATCTTGGCGAACTGGGCAACTTGCTTGCCTTCCAGACCCAACTGGAATGCCAGCTCGCGACCCTGGAATGGCTGAGCGCCAACCAGTGGATCGATAGTGGCTTTCAGAATTTTTTCTGGAGTGTCGTGAGCGATTTTCTCGATGTCCACGCCACCTTCGGTGGAAGCCATGAACACGATACGACGGCTCGAACGGTCAACGACAGCGCCCAGGTACAGCTCTTTAGCGATATCAGTGCACGATTCAACCAGGATCTTGGTGACTGGCTGACCATTGGCGTCAGTCTGGTAAGTCACCAGACGCTTGCCCAGCCACTGCTGTGCGAAGGCTTTGGCGTCTTCTTTGCTGCGAACCAGCTTTACGCCGCCCGCTTTACCGCGACCACCGGCGTGGACCTGGGCTTTGACAACCCACTCGCTGCCGCCGATTTTGTCGCAAGCTTCTGCTGCTGCTTCCGGGGTGTCTACCGCGTAACCGGTGGAAACTGGCAGGCCGTACTCAGCGAACAGCTGCTTACCCTGATACTCGTGAAGATTCATGCTTATTACCGTCTTCGTTAGGTACTGCGCATTCGGTGCTGCACTCATTCAAGTGCCGCACCACCTGTGACTGCTGCTTGCATAGCCTTTCCGGATACCCGGTGCAGCTATGCAAGACTGCGTCCAGCGGATATTCCGCGGTGAGTCTTGCATGCAAGGCTCACGACGGGCCATTCCGCCGTGGTTTCTTATTGTCTTAACGCTTCTTGCGGTTGGCGATGTGGATGGCGCCGCCATTCACTGCCAAAGCAGCTTCGTGCAAGGCTTCAGACAGGGTCGGATGGGAGAAAACCATCATGCCCAGGTCTTCAGCGCTGGTGCCGAATTCCATACCGATCGCGCCCTGCTGAACCAGTTCCGCAGCGCTCGGGCCAATCACGTGGACGCCCAATACGCGGTCTGTCTTGGCATCTGCGATGACCTTGACGAAACCACCGGTGTCGTTGGCAGCCATGGCACGGCCAGAGGCTGCGAACGGGAAGGTGCCGACGTTAACTTCAACGCCTTCAGCTTTCAAGGCCTGCTCGGTTTTACCGACCCACGCGATTTCCGGGTGAGTATAAATAACCGAAGGGATCAGATCATAGTTCATCTGGGCCTTGTGGCCCTTGATGCGCTCGACAACCATGATGCCCTCTTCCGAGGCCTTGTGCGCCAGCATCATGCCGCGAACCACGTCGCCGATGGCGTAAACGCCCGGTACGGTGGTGGCGCAGTGATCGTCAACGTGCACGAAACCGCGCTCGTCCAGGGTCACGCCGCAGTCGGCAGCCAACAGATCAGTGGTCACCGGACGGCGACCAACGGCTACGATCAGCTTGTCGAAAGTGATGTTCTGTTCGCCCTTGGCATCGGTGTAGTTCACCACGACTTCGTCGCCGTTCACTTTGGAACCGGTGACGCGAGCGCCCAGCTTGATGTCCAGACCCTGTTTGGTCAGGGTTTTCAGCGCTTCCTTGGAAACAGCGGTGTCCGCTGCCATCAGGAAGGTGTCCAGGGCTTCCAGGACAGTCACTTCTGCACCCAGACGCGACCAGACCGAACCCAGTTCCAGACCGATCACGCCAGCGCCGATCACGCCCAGACGCTTGGGTACGGATTGGAATTCCAGAGCGCCAGTCGAATCGACGATCACATTCTGGTCAACCGGAGCTGGTGGAATGTCGATCGGACGCGAACCTGGAGCCAGGATGACGTTTTCGGCTTCGATGATTTCTACCGAGCCATCAGGCTTGGTGACTTCAACTTTCTTGCCGGCCAGAAGCTTGCCGTGACCCTGGATCGAGGTCACACCGTTGGCTTTGAACAGGGTCGCAACGCCGGAGGTCAGGCCTTTGACGATGTTGGCTTTACGGCCGACCATCGCTGGCACGTCCATGGTCACGCCAGCGTGATTGATACCGTGGATCGCGAAACCGTCCTGGGCTTCGTGGAATTTCCACGAGCTGTCCAGCAGGGCCTTGGATGGAATGCAGCCGACGTTCAGGCAGGTACCGCCCAGAGCCAGTTTGCCTTCCTTGTCGGTGTACTTCTCGATGCAGGCAGTCGAAAGACCAAGCTGAGCGGCCTTGATGGCAGCCACATAGCCGCCAGGGCCAGCGCCGATCACTACTACGTCAAATTTCTGCGACATTCAAAAAATCCTCTTTAGCGAAAAGCTTCAAGCCGCGAGCGGCAAGCCAGGCTGCGGGTTTTCCGACAGCCCGGGCTTGCAGCTCATGGCTGCTTCTATCAGATATCCAGCAACAGACGAGCCGGATCTTCCAGCAGGTTCTTGATGGTCACCAGGAAGGTCACAGCTTCTTTGCCATCGATCAGACGGTGATCGTAGGACAGTGCCAGGTACATCATCGGACGGATAACGACCTGGCCGTTGATGGCCATCGGACGCTGGATGATGTTGTGCATGCCCAGGATGGCTGCTTGTGGCGGGTTGACGATCGGGGTCGACATCATCGAACCGAAAGTACCACCGTTGGTGATGGTGAAAGTACCACCGGTCATTTCGTCCATCGACAGTTTGCCGTCGCGGGCTTTCTTGCCGAAGGTGGCGATGCCGCCTTCGATTTCAGCCAGGCTCATCAGTTCGGCGTTACGCAGAACCGGTACAACCAGGCCGCGATCGCTGGAAACTGCAACGCCGACGTCAGCGTAGCCGTGGTAAACGATGTCGCCGCCGTCGATCGACGCGTTGACAGCCGGGAAGCGTTTCAGCGCTTCGGTGGCTGCTTTCACGAAGAACGACATGAAGCCCAGGCGCACGCCGTTGTGGGACTTCTCGAACAGGTCCTTGTACTTCGAACGCAGCGCCATGACTTCGGTCATGTCGACTTCGTTGAAGGTGGTCAGCATCGCCATGTTCGATTGAGCTTCAACCAGACGCTTGGCCACGGTGGCACGTACGCGGGTCATCGGTACGCGCTTCTCGATGCGATCGCCTGCAGCGAATACCGGAGCAGCAGCGGCAGGTGCAGCAGCCTTGGCAGGCGCGGCAGCCGGAGCGGCTTTCTTGGCTTCGACAGCGGCAACCACGTCTTCCTTGGTTACACGACCATCTTTGCCGGTGCCTTTGACGGAAGCCAGGTTGATGCCGTTTTCTTCGGCCAGCTTGCGAGCAGCTGGAGCCGCGATAGCGTCTTCGTCAACGCCGGCAGCTGGAGCAGCGGCAGCAGCGGCCGGAGCAGCAGCGGCAGCCGGAGCGGCAGCAGCAGCGCCGCCTTCAACGATGGAGCCCAGAACTTCGTCGGACAGAACGGTTTCGCCTTCGTTCTTGACGATAGCGCCCAGCACGCCGTCAGCGGTAGCCAGCACTTCCAGCACGACTTTGTCGGTTTCGATGTCGACGATCAGTTCGTCGCGCTTGACCGCGTCGCCCGGTTGTTTGTGCCAGGTGGCAACGGTGCCATCGGCAACCGATTCCGGAAAAGTGGGGGCTTTGATCTCGATAGCCATTGTCTGTGGTTCCTTAAATTCGGTTTCAGGTGCGCGAAGGCGTTAAACAGTAAAGGCGTCTTGCAGCAGTTGTTCCTGCTGTTCGGCGTGCATCGATGCGTAACCGCATGCAGGTGCAGCAGAAGCCTCACGGCCCGCGTACTCGAGTACGAGAGACTTGTTGAGGTTGCTGATGCTGCGACGCATGTGGTGTTGGCTGCAGTACCACGCACCCTGGTTCATCGGCTCTTCCTGACACCAGACGGCATGCTTGACGTTGGTATAAGGAGCCAGGACTTCTTTCAAGTCGTCCTCAGGGAATGGGTACAGCTGCTCGATACGCACGACAGCGATGTCGTCACGACCTTCGGCACGGCGTTTTTCCAGCAGGTCGTAGTAGACCTTGCCGCTACACAGAACAACGCGCTCGACCTTTTTCGGGTCTTGGGCATCGATTTCCGGGATAACGGTCTGGAACGAACCTTCGGCCAGATCTTCCAGCGTCGAGATGGCCAGCTTGTGGCGCAACAGCGACTTCGGAGTCAGGACTACCAGTGGCTTGCGCAGCGGGCGGATCACCTGACGGCGCAGCAAGTGGTAGATCTGAGCCGGCGTCGTCGGCATGCACACCTGAATGTTGTGCTCGGCGCACAACTGCAGGTAACGCTCCAGACGAGCCGAGGAGTGCTCCGGACCCTGACCTTCATAACCGTGCGGCAGCAGCATGGTCAGACCGCACAGGCGGCCCCACTTGTGCTCGCCACTGGTGATGAACTGGTCGATAACTACCTGGGCGCCGTTGGCGAAGTCGCCGAACTGGGCTTCCCAGATAACCAGGGCATTCGGCGTGGTGGTCGAGTAACCGTACTCGAACGCCAATACCGCTTCTTCGGACAGGAACGAGTCGTACAGGTCGAAGCGTGGCTGACCGTCGTACAGGTTCTGCAGCGGGATGTAGGTGCCCGCGTCCTTCTGGTTGTGCAGGACAGCATGGCGGTGCGAGAACGTGCCGCGGCCGATGTCCTGGCCAGTCATGCGAATCGGGTGACCTTCGAACGCCAGGGTCGCGTACGCCATGGTTTCGGCGTAACCCCAGTTGATCGGCAGGCCGCCGGCTTGCATCTTCTGGCGGTCTTCGTAGATCTTGGCAACCTGGCGCTGAACCACGAAGCCTTCCGGGATTTCCAGCAGCTTGGCGGACAGTTCCTGCAAGGTCTTGAGGTCGAAGCGAGTGTCGTGACGCGCGGTCCAGGCGTGGCCCAGATACGGACGCCAGTCCACGAACAACTCTTTGTTCGGCTCTTTGACCAGGCTTTTGACCACGTGCAGACCGTTGTCCAGCGCGTTGCGGTACTCGTCGACTTTCGCCTTGACACGCTCAGCATCCAGCACACCGGCCTGAGTCAGACGATCGGCATACAGCTCACGGGTGGTGCGCTGCTTGGTGATCTGCTGATACATCAGAGGCTGGGTGCCGCTTGGCTCGTCGGCCTCGTTGTGGCCGCGACGACGGTAGCAGACCAGGTCGATCACCACGTCACGCTTGAACTGCATGCGGTAGTCGATGGCCAGCTGGGTCACGAACAATACGGCTTCCGGATCATCACCATTCACATGGAGGATCGGCGCCTGGATCATTTTCGCAACGTCGGTCGCGTACTCGGTGGAACGCGAGTCCAGCGGGTTGCTGATGGTGAAACCGACCTGGTTGTTGATCACGATGTGCACGGTACCGCCGGTCTTGAAACCGCGGGTCTGCGACATCTGGAAGGTTTCCATGACCACGCCTTGACCTGCGAATGCAGCGTCACCGTGGATGGAGATCGGCAGAACCTTCTCACCGGTCGGGTCGTTGCGACGATCCTGACGGGCGCGAACCGAACCCTCGACCACCGGGGAAACGATTTCCAGGTGGGACGGGTTGAACGCCATGGCCAGGTGAACTTCACCGCCGGTGGTCATCACGTTGGACGAGAAGCCCTGGTGGTATTTCACGTCACCGGAACCCAGCTCGACCTTCTTCTTGCCTTCGAACTCGTCGAACAGCTCGCGCGGGTTCTTGCCGAAGGTGTTGACCAGCACGTTCAGACGGCCACGGTGGGCCATGCCGATGACGATTTCCTTGGTGCCGTAGGAACCGGAACGCTGGATCAGCTCGTCGAGCATCGGAATCAGGCTTTCGCCGCCTTCCAGACCGAAACGCTTGGTACCCGGGTATTTGGTGCCCAGGTATTTTTCCAGGCCTTCGCCGGCGGTCACGCGCTCGAGCAGGTGGCTCTTGATGTCGGCGGAGTACGTCGGACGACCGCGCACGCTTTCCAGACGCTGCTGGAACCACTGGCGCTGCTCGGAATCGGTGATGTGCGTGAATTCAGCGCCGATGGTGCGGCAATATGTCTGCTGCAACGCTTCGTGAATTTCGCGTAGGCTCGCTTCCTCTTTGCCGATGAACAGGTCGCCGGCACGGAAGGTCGTATCAAGATCGGCATTGGTCAAGCCGTAATGATTGATCGACAGGTCTGCAGGTGCAGGACGCTGCCACAGCCCCAGCGGGTCAAGCTGGGCTGCCTGGTGGCCACGCATACGGTAGGCCTGGATCAATCGCAGCACTTCAACTTGCTTCTTCTCGTGCTCACTGCTCACGCTGCCGGCGGAAACCGGTTGGGCGCGGCGCTGGTTCTTTGCCAGCAAGACGAAATGATCGCGAATTGTGGAGTGCGAAACATCGGTGGCAGAGTTGCCGTCAGCAGGCAACTTCTGGAAGTAGGTGCGCCACTCTTCTGGCACAGCGTTAGGGTCGTGCAGGTAGAGCTCGTAAAGCTCTTCCACATAGGCAGCGTTACTACCGGATAGGTAGGCGCTGTTCCACATGCGCTGCATCACGCTTTCTTGCATGCTTGGTCACCCTCGGTTAGGGGAACACCATCGATGTCGACACCGAGCAAACTTGCAGAAGTCCGAATGCAGCGACCAAAACAAGCCACTAGGATCACACTGATAGTCCGGGTACCAGCCCGGATGCCCCTGCTTGTCTCATTTCTTCAAAATAAGAGCCGCAGCCTTTTAAGCTGCTGCTCAGGTTAAAACTACGGCGCCGGTTGAAGCCTGCGCCGTAGCATCTACGGGTACAGCGGGTACAGCAGCTGAATCACACGCCGCTTGAGAGCAACATGTTACGGATGTGACCGATGGCCTTAGTCGGGTTCAGGCCTTTCGGACATACGTTGACGCAGTTCATGATCCCGCGGCAGCGGAATACGCTGAACGGGTCATCCAGCGAAGCCAGGCGCTCGGACGTCTTGGTGTCACGGCTGTCTGCCAGGAAGCGGTACGCTTGCAGCAGGGCAGCTGGACCCAGGAACTTGTCCGGGTTCCACCAGAAGGACGGGCAGGAAGTCGAGCAGCAAGCGCACAGGATGCACTCGTACAGACCGTCCAGCTTTTCACGTTCTTCAGGGGACTGCAGGCGCTCGATGGCCGGAGCCGGCGTGTCGTTCTGCAGGTATGGCTTAACCTTTTCGTATTGCTTGTAGAAGATGCTCATATCGACGACCAGGTCACGGATAACCGGCAAACCTGGCAGAGGACGAACGATCAACTTGTTACCTTTTACGACAGCAGACAGCGGCGTGACGCACGCCAGGCCGTTTTTGCCGTTGATGTTCATGCCGTCGGAACCGCAAACACCTTCACGGCAAGAGCGACGATAGGAGAAACCCTCGTCCTGCTCTTTGATCAGGGCCAGCACGTCCAGCACCATCAGGTCTTTACCACCGGTATCAACCTGGAATTCCTGCATGAACGGCGCGGCGTCCTGATCAGGGTTGTAACGATAAACGCTGACTTGCAACATGGCGGCCACCCTTAATAAGTCCGAATCTTAGGTTCAAAAGTCGGAACAGTCTTCGGCGAGAAGTTCACGGCACGCTTGGTCACGCGCTTGTCACCCGGGAAGTAAAGGGTGTGGCACAGCCAGTTTTCGTCGTCACGATCTTCGAAGTCTTCACGGGCGTGAGCACCACGGGACTCTTTACGTACTTCTGCAGCGATGGCGGTGGCTTCGGCCACTTCCAGCAGGTTCTGCAGTTCCAGAGCTTCGATACGTGCAGTGTTGAACGCCTGCGACTTATCGTTGATCTTCACGTTGGCGATGCGCTTGCGCAGGTCAGCCAGCTGGGCAATACCCTTCTGCATGTATTCGCCGGTACGGAATACACCGAAGTAGTTCTGCATGCAGTTTTGCAGCTCGCGACGCAGGGTTGCCACGTCTTCGCCTTCGGTACGCTCGTTCAGGGCGGACAGGCGCGCCAGGGCAGCCTGGATGTCGGCGTCGGTGGCTTCGTCGTATTCGATACCGTCGGTCAGCGCCTTTTCCAGGTGCAGGCCGGCAGCACGGCCGAATACCACCAGGTCGAGCAGCGAGTTGCCGCCCAGACGGTTGGCACCGTGAACCGATACGCAAGCCACTTCACCTACAGCGAACAGACCAGGGATGATCTCGTCCACGCCTTCGGCGTTCTGGGTGATTGCCTGGCCATGAATGTTGGTGGCAACGCCGCCCATCATATAGTGGCAGGTCGGAACAACCGGAACCGGAGCAACAACCGGGTCAACATGCGCAAAAGTCTTCGACAGTTCGCAGATGCCTGGCAGACGGCTGTGCAGCACTTCTTCGCCCAGGTGGTCGAGCTTGAGCATCACGTGGTCGCCGTTCGGACCGCAACCGTTGCCGGCGATGATCTCTTTAACCATCGATCGGGCAACAACGTCACGACCGGCAAGGTCTTTGGCGTTCGGAGCATAACGCTCCATGAAACGCTCGCCGTGCTTGTTGATCAGGTATCCACCTTCACCACGGCAACCTTCTGTAACCAGTACACCAGCGCCGGCGATACCGGTCGGGTGGAACTGCCACATTTCGATGTCTTGTACCGGTACGCCAGCACGCAGCGCCATGCCAACGCCGTCACCGGTGTTGATCAGGGCGTTGGTGGTCGAAGCGTAGATACGACCTGCACCGCCGGTAGCCAGTACGGTGGCCTTGGCGCGGATGTAGGTGGTTTCGCCGGTTTCGATGCAGATGGCGATCACGCCGACGAACTCGCCTTCGCCGTTCTTCACCAGATCGACAGCGTAGTACTCGTTCAGGAACACGGTACCGGCTTTCAGGTTGCCCTGATAAAGGGTGTGCAGCAGAGCGTGACCGGTACGGTCGGACGCAGCGCAAGTACGCGCAGCCTGGCCGCCTTTACCGTAGTCCTTGGACTGACCGCCGAATGGACGCTGGTAGATACGACCTTGCTCGGTACGCGAGAATGGCATACCCATGTGGTCCAGCTCGTAAACGGCAGCCGGGCCTTCCTGACACATGTATTCGATAGCGTCCTGGTCACCGATGTAGTCGGAACCCTTGACGGTATCGTACATGTGCCAGCGCCAGTCATCGTTCGGGTCAGCGGACGCGATCGCGCAGGTGATGCCGCCCTGGGCGGATACAGTGTGCGAACGGGTCGGGAAAACCTTGGTGATCACGGCAGTCTTGTGACCGCCCTGTGCCAGTTGCAGCGCTGCGCGCATGCCGGCACCGCCACCACCAATAATGATGGCGTCGAAAGAAATCGTTGGAATGTTAGCCATGACTCAGATACCCCAGAGAATCTGCACGCCCCAGACGAAGTAAGCGAACATCGCAACGCCGCAGACTGCCTGGAAAAGGAAACGTATAGCGGTCGCGGACTTGCCGAACGCCATTGGCGTCAGGTAGTCGGTCGCGATGGTCCACATGCCGACCCAGGCGTGAGCGCCGAGGGCAACAAGGGCCAGGAGGCTGAAAATACGCATTCCGTTATGGGCGAACAGTTCATGCCACTGGGCGTACTCGAGGCCAGGGTTGGCCACGATGTATCCGATCAGGAAGATGAAGTAAGCCGCGAGAACGACCGCAGACACACGTTGCGCCATCCAGTCATAGAGGCCCGAACGCGACAGGTTCGTGACGTTAGTTACCATATCCAAACTCCTGCCAGAACGATTACCACCACGGAAACGGCGATAACGATTTTCGAGCCCAGCTTGCCGCCTTCCAGCGTCTCACCGATGCCCATGTCCATCATCAAATGGCGCACACCGGCTACCAGGTGATAAAGCAGAGCGGACAGGATGCCCCATGTCACTAGCTTGGCTAGCGGACTGGTCAGACACGCTTTCACCTGACCGAAGCCTTCCTCGGAGCTCAGCGACTTGTCCAATGCGTAAAGCATGATGGCAAGGCACACGAAGAGGATGACACCGGAGATTCGGTGAAGGATGGACGTGTAAGCAGTGACTGGGAGTTTGATGGTCCTTAGGTCTAGGTTTACAGGTCGTTGGCTTTTCACGGCTTTTTTTTCACACTGAAGAGCCCCTAACAATCAGGGCAAAGTTGTTGGGGAGTGCACTGGTCAGGTAACCACCACCCAGGGATGCGACCCCCAATGAAAGCAAGCCCAAAAGCCCTTGGCGGTCGGTGGCCGAGTATAGACAGTTAGGCTACTAATGACAACGCAAACACCTAACCCAAACAGCTGATTGCGCAACTGACATAAAAGGCGTAAATGGCAGCCAATTTCGAGAAAAAAGTCCGGTTAAAGCCTTCTGGAGCAAGACTTTAGGCAAATTGACATTCGAATTTATCTCACTATAGTGGTGCGGGCCCTGCGTGGGGGGTCTGTCTGATGATTTCAAGCATAAATAGGAGGCCACATGGCTGACAAAAAAGCGCAGTTGATCATCGAGGGCGCAGCCCCCGTCGAGCTGCCCATTTTAACCGGCACCGTTGGTCCCGATGTTATCGATGTTCGGGGCCTGACGGCCACGGGCCGTTTCACCTTTGACCCTGGCTTCATGTCGACCGCCTCGTGCGAGTCGAAGATCACCTATATCGACGGCGACAACGGCATTCTGCTGCACCGCGGCTACCCGATCGAACAGCTGGCTGAAAAGTCGGACTATCTGGAAACCTGCTATCTGCTGCTCAACGGCGAACTGCCGACCGCAGAACAGAAGGCCCAGTTCGTCAGCACCGTGAAGAACCACACCATGGTTCACGAGCAGCTGAAGACCTTCTTCAACGGCTTCCGCCGCGACGCCCACCCGATGGCCGTCATGTGCGGCGTAGTCGGCGCCCTCTCGGCGTTCTACCACGACTCCCTGGACATCAATAACCCGCAGCATCGCGAAATCTCCGCGATCCGCCTGGTTGCCAAGATGCCGACCCTGGCCGCGATGGTTTACAAGTACTCCATGGGCCAACCCATGATGTACCCGCGCAACGACCTGTCGTACGCGGAAAACTTCCTGCACATGATGTTCAACACCCCGTGCGAGATCAAACCGATCAGCCCGGTACTCGCCAAGGCCATGGACCGGATCTTCATCCTCCATGCCGACCACGAGCAGAACGCCTCGACGTCCACCGTGCGCCTGGCGGGTTCTTCGGGCGCCAACCCGTTCGCCTGTATCGCCGCCGGTATCGCTGCACTGTGGGGCCCTGCCCACGGCGGTGCGAACGAAGCCGTACTGACCATGCTCGATGAAATCGGCGATGTTTCGAACATCGACAAGTTCATCGCCAAGGCCAAGGACAAGAACGATCCGTTCAAACTGATGGGCTTCGGTCACCGCGTTTACAAAAACCGCGACCCGCGCGCCACGGTCATGAAGCAGACCTGCGACGAAGTATTGAAGGAACTGGGCATCCAGAACGATCCGCAACTCGAACTGGCCATGCGCCTGGAAGAGATCGCCCTGACCGACCCGTACTTCATCGAACGCTCGCTGTACCCGAACGTCGACTTCTACTCGGGGATCATCCTCAAGGCGATCGGCATTCCAACCAGCATGTTCACCGTGATCTTCGCCCTGGCGCGGACCGTCGGCTGGATCTCCCACTGGAAAGAGATGCTCTCCAGCCCGTACAAGATCGGCCGTCCGCGCCAGTTGTACACCGGCTACGAGTCGCGTGACATCACCAAGCTGGAAGACCGCAAGTAAGATCTGTCTTGCTGTAGCGTGTTGAGTTGTACCGGGAACGGCCTCTGCTTTTTATATAAAGAGCAGGAGGCCGTTTTTGTTTGTGCGCTTTGGTCGGGTACGTATCCATTATTTAGGTAACGGCGGCTTATGGTTCCGCTCTTACAGCGGGTCACTTTGAAAAGCGCAAAGTAACCAAACGCTCTTGCCCCTGACATTCGGTGCCTCGCCCAGGCTCGGCATGCCCTCGCTCCGGTCCTGCTCCGTGGGCCCGCCGCCATCGGCCATCCATGGCCGGGGGCGGCTAACCCGGCATCCATGCCGGGTTGCCCACTGCGCAGAACCTGCACTCGGCCTCACGAGGGGGCGTACACCGCAACAGCACCCGAGGCGGCCTACCGGCCGGCCTGGTTGCTGGTTGAGCTCGCTGCAGAATTTCGATCGGCCGACAGGTCGCCATCGCGAGCAAGCTCGCTCCCACAGAAGAGCAGAGCAAAAGCAGGGCCGCGTACCCCCACGCTCTTCACCACTCATCAGGCCGAGCGTTAGCTCGCCTGCAGCTTTTGATCTTGATCCACCCGCCCCCTCGGAAGGCTGAGCGGAGGTGTTTATCCGGGGGATTGGCGCGCAGCGCCGTTCGACGCAGTCGAACTCATCGCATGTAGGTGCCAGCGAAGCCAACCGGAGGGCGATGCCCCCGGATGAATGCCGGAGCGAAGGAACCCCGAGCCCTGGCGAGGGGCCGTACGTTCGGGGCGAGACTTTTTGGTTCCTTTTGTGTCGTTTGACAAAAGGGACTCGCCGTAAGGGCGAAACCATAAGTCGCCGTTACCGAAGGAATGGATATGTACCCCCTCAAAAAACACTCCAACTGACACAAAGTCTTCGCGAGCAGACTCGCTCCTACAGTAAAACGGGCAAATCCAAAAAACCGGGTCGATTACCGCCCAATAAAAAAATGCCCCGATCTCTCGATCGGGGCATTTCTGCTTAACCAACTTACACAAACAATCTCGAAGCCTTAGTGCGAAACCGCCCCACTCGCCCCCAACCCCGTCTGTGAACGAACAAACTGCGGGAAGAACAACGCCCGCTCATTATCCGCAGCAGTCGACTTGTCAGTGATCGAGAAGAACCAGATCCCCACAAACGCAATGATCATCGAGAACAGCGCCGGGTATTCATACGGGAAGATAGCCTTCTCGTGATGCAGGATCTGCACCCAGATGGTTGGCCCGAGGACCATCAGACCTACGGCACTGACCAGACCCAGCCAACCACCAATCATCGCACCACGCGTGGTCAGCTTCTTCCAGTACATGGAAAGCAGCAGCACCGGGAAGTTACAGCTCGCTGCGATGGAGAACGCCAGGCCCACCATGAACGCGATGTTCTGGCTTTCGAACAGAATGCCCAGACCGATCGCCAACACCGCCAGCGCGATGGTGGTGATTTTCGAGACGCGAATCTCGTCCTTCTCGTTGGCCTTGCCCTTCTTGATCACGCTGGCATACAGGTCGTGGGACACCGCCGAAGCACCGGCCAGGGTCAGACCGGCAACCACTGCCAGAATGGTCGCAAACGCTACTGCCGAGATGAAGCCCAGGAAGACACTGCCGCCAACCGCGTTGGCCAGGTGCACCGCCGCCATGTTGTTACCGCCCAGCAAGGCGCCAGCAGCGTCTTTGAAAGCCGGGTTGGTGCTGACCAGCAGGATCGCGCCGAAGCCGATGATGAAGGTCAGAATGTAGAAGTAGCCAATGAAACCGGTTGCGTACAACACGCTCTTGCGAGCTTCCTTTGCGTCACTCACGGTGAAGAAGCGCATCAGGATGTGTGGCAGGCCAGCGGTACCGAACATCAGCGCCAGACCGAGGGAGAACGCCGAGATCGGATCTTTCACCAGGCCGCCAGGGCTCATGATCGCATCAGCTTTCGGGTGGACCTTGATCGCCTCGGAGAACAGCATGTTGAAGTCGAAGTTGACGTGCTTCATCACCATCAGCGCCATGAAGGAAGCGCCGGACAGCAGCAGGACAGCCTTGATGATTTGCACCCAGGTGGTCGCCAGCATGCCGCCGAACAACACGTAAAGGCACATCAGAATACCGACCAGAATCACCGCAACGTGGTAATCGAGACCGAACAGCAGTTGGATCAGCTTGCCGGCACCGACCATTTGCGCGATCAGGTAGAACGCCACCACCACCAGCGAACCGCAAGCGGACAGCGAGCGGATCTGGGTTTGCCCCAGGCGATAGGACGCCACGTCGGCAAAGGTGTATTTGCCCAGGTTACGCAGACGCTCGGCGATCAGGAACAGAATGATCGGCCAGCCCACCAGGAAGCCGATCGAGTAGATCAGGCCGTCGTAGCCAGAGGTGAACACCAGCGCGGAAATACCCAGGAAGGACGCAGCCGACATGTAGTCACCGGCAATCGCCAGACCGTTCTGGAAACCGGTGATCTTGCCGCCAGCGGCGTAGTAGTCGGCTGCCGAATTATTACGCTTGGAAGCCCAGTAGGTGATGCACAGGGTGGCACCGACGAAGGCGACAAACATCACGATCGCGGACACATTAAGCGGTTGCTTCTGCACGGCACCGGTCAGGGCGTCAGCCGCCCAGGCGCCAGGTGCGAAAGCTGCGATGCTCAAAAGAGCCATTAGACGGCGGATCATTGCTGAGCCTCCTTGAGAATCGCATTGTTCAGGTCGTCGAACTCGCCATTGGCGCGTCGTACGTAGATACCGGTCAGGATGAAAGCCGAAATGATCAGCCCGATACCGATCGGTATGCCCCAGGTAATCGAGGACTCAGGGCTGATTTTCGCCCCCAGCACCTGCGGCCCGTAGGCAATCAGAAGGATGAATCCGGAGTAAAGCCCTAGCATGATCGCCGAAAGAATCCAGGCGAATCGTTCCCTCTTGCTAACCAGCTCCTTGAAGCGCGGGCTGTTTTGAATCGAGAGGTAAATGCTGTCGTTCATTGTTTTTATCCTCGCAGCACAGATTTAGTTGGAACGGTATCCACTCTATGCGGCTGCGGGGCAGGTTCCAGACGACCTTAGTCTTAGAACCCCATGACGTATTCGCCAATTTCCAGCATGCACCAAACAACTGTGGGAGCGAGCCTGCTCGCGAAGGCGTCATGCCAGTCGACATTTCAGTCAACTGGCAGAACGCTTCGCGAGCAGGCTCGCTCCCACAGGGTCAAGCGTGTTCTTTGCTATTACTTGGTCCAGTCAGCCACACGCTCAGGGTGTTTGGCGATCCAATCCTTCGCCGCGGCTTCAGGTTTGGCACCATCCTGAATCGCCAACATCACCTGGCCGATTTCATCCTTGGATTCCCACTGGAAGTTCTTCAGGAACTTGGCCACTTCCGGCGCCTTGGCTTCCAGGCCCTTGCTGCCGATGCTGTTCACGGTTTCAGCCGCGCCGTACACGCCTTTCGGGTCTTCGAGGAAGCGCAGTTTCCACTTGGCGAACATCCAGTGCGGTACCCAGCCGGTAACCGCGATGGATTCGTTCTTTTTCTCGGCACGGGTCAGCTCGGCGATCATGCCGGCGCCGGAACTGGCCTTGAGTTGATAACCGGTCAGGTCGTAGTCCTTGATCGCCTGATCGGTCTTGAGCATCACGCCTGAACCGGCGTCGATGCCGACGATGCGGTTCTTGAAGGTGTCGTCGGTCTTGAGGTCGTCAATGGACTTGGCCTTGACGTACTCAGGCACGATCAGGCCGATTTTTGCGTCCTTGAAGTTCGGGCCGTAGTCGACGACCTGATCCTTGTTCTTCGTCCAGTACTCACCGTGGGTCACCGGCAGCCAGGCCGACAGCATGGCGTCGAGTTTGCCGGTGGCCACGCCCTGCCACATGATCCCGGTAGCGACGGCTTGCAGCTTCACGTCATAACCGAGTTTCTGCCTGATCACTTCAGCCGCCACGTTGGTCGTGGCGACACTGTCCGACCAACCGTCGACATAACCGAGCGTCACGTCCTTGCCGGCGGCGCTCGCCACGGCCGAACTGATCGCCAGCACCAAAGCCGCACCTGCGCCCAAGAGTCGTCGCATCTTCATCGTTACTTCCCCGAAAGTGCTGCGCTCGACGGATGCCGAGTCGCTTAAACGTATTGTTATGGTGCACAGCGCCCCCATCACGCCCACCGCAAACTCGTTCGAACATCAGCGGAGTACTGACACTTGCGATAATCAACCTGACGCTCATGGCGACCTGCTCTGCCAGCGACCTCAAGGCATCGAGAAACGACATCAGAAAGCCATTAATCCTCAGCGCAACTGCCCCCCCTGCCAATCCGCTCGAACTTTGCATGTCAAAATCATGCAGGCCACCAAGCACGCGGTAAATGCAGGTAACATGCGCCGCTTTGCTCCCACACGGCCTGACCATGTCCGCGACATCCCGCTTTCCTTTTGCTGCTTATCTATTCGCTTGCCTGCTGGGGCTGTTTGCCCTCGGTGGCTTCTGGTACGGCCTCGGCAAACCGGTGATGTTACCGGACGTCGCCAGCGCGACGCACAAGCTGCAATGCGCCTCCTACACACCGTTCGACAAGGATCAATCGCCGTTCGACCAGCCATTCAAATTGCGTCCGGAGCGCATGGACGCCGACCTCGCACTGCTGGCGACCCGTTTCGAATGCATCCGCACCTATTCCATGACCGGCCTCGAAGCCCTGCCGGACCTGGCGCGCAAGCATGGCTTGAAGCTGATGATCGGTGCCTGGGTCAACAGCAACCCGGTGGACACCGAGAAAGAAGTCGACCTGCTGATCGCCTCGGCCAATGCCAACCCGGACGTGGTGGGCGCAGTGATCGTCGGCAACGAAACCCTGCTGCGCAAGGAAATCACTGGCGCGCAATTGGCGAAGCTGATCAACAAGGTCAAGACCCAGGTCAAACAGCCTGTCACCTACGCCGACGTCTGGGAGTTCTGGCTCAAGCATCCGGAAATTGCCCCCGCCGTGGACTTCCTGACCATTCACTTGCTGCCCTACTGGGAAGATGATCCGTCGAACATCGACGCTGCCCTGCAACATGTGGCCGATGTACGCCAGGTGTTCGGCAACAAATTCGCGCCCAAGGATGTGCTGATCGGCGAAACCGGCTGGCCAAGCGAAGGTCGCCAGCGCGAAACGGCCCTGCCGAGCCGGGTCAACGAAGCCAAGTTCATTCGCGGCTTTGTCGCCATGGCCGAGCAACAGGGTTGGCACTACAACCTGATCGAAGCCTTCGACCAGCCCTGGAAACGCGCCAGTGAAGGTGCGGTCGGTGGATACTGGGGCTTGTTCGACGCCGATCGCCAGGACAAGGGCGTGCTGGCCGGGCCCGTGACAAACGTACCGTACTGGTCGCAGTGGCTGGCGGTGGGCGGCTTGATCTTCATCGGCACCTTGCTGCTCGGTGGTCGGGTCCGCACGACGCGCTCGGCACTGGTGCTGCCCCTGCTCGGTGCCTTGGCTGCGTGTTCGATTGGCGCCTGGGGCGACCTGGCACGGGTGACCACGCGCTTTACCAGTGAATGGCTATGGGTCGGATTGCTGACCGCCCTGAATCTGCTGGTGCTGGCCCATGCCGCGCTGACATTGAGCCCTCGCAACGGTTGGCGCGGGCGGGCTTTCAACCTGCTTGAGCGCCGTGCTGGCTGGCTGGTTGCAACGACAGGTTTCGCGGCAGCCGTGATGATGCTGGAACTGGTGCTCGATCCGCGTTATCGCAGCTTCCCGAGTGTCGCGTTCATCGTGCCGGCACTGGTCTATCTGTGCCGCCCGGTGAACGTGCCGCGCCGCGAGATTGCGTTGCTGACCTTCATCATCGGTGCCGGCATTGCGCCGCAGCTGTACCGTGAAGGTTTGCAGAACCAGCAGGCCTGGGGTTGGGCGCTGGTGAGTGTGTTGATGGTGGCTGCGTTGTGGCGCTGCTTGCGGGTTCGCAAGGTTTAACTCTTTAGCGACCTGACTGACCTCATCGCGAGCAAGCTCGCTCCCACAGTAGATCCTCAGTGCACACAATGTTTGCGTGCGATAAAGATCAAATGTGGGAGCGGGCTTGCTCGCGAAGACGGACTTTTAAGCGCTACGGGAAGCCCTGACCAACCGCAACCCCGCAATCACCACCGCAAACACTGCCAGCGTGGTGTTGTACAACGCCAGTGCCGGAAAACCGAACACCAGCGCCAGCACCGCCAGCCACCAGCCTGCCCGCCCCGGCACGACAAAGCCGATGATCGCCGCACCCAGCGCAGCCCAGCCCAACACCCCGAAATGGATCATCAGCCCCAGGTTCGAACGTACCAGGCATTCCCAACGATTCGCTTCATCCACACAAATGCCAACCCACTGCGCATCCTCCATGAAGCCATAGCGCGCGCCATAACTGGCGGCCAGCCATAAAGGCAGCAAAACAAGCAGCAGAATCACGGGCAAGCGGCGAGACATGAAACACTCCAATTGGCGAAAAGCGGCGGCCAGCTTAATCGCCCTTAAGCGTTTCGCAAGCGATAACAACTGTTAACTGGTCTTTCAATCGCTGCAAAGTGTATCGTCCAGCTACTATTACTTCGAAATTAAGCCTGTTTGGTGCCGAGGGTTGGCACTTTGGCGCAAATCCGGTGGTCATAGCCTGCGAAATTCATTCGGTACCTTCCTCTAAGGGATTTAGTCATGCTCCGTTCCTTGCGCTTCGCTGCCCTGTTCGGCGGCCTTATATTGAGTGCGTCCGCACTGGCGGCCGACATTGACGCCGCCAGCTATGGCTACCCCCTGACCAACCCGTTCGAGGCGACCATCGCGACCACACCGCCGGACCTGCGTCCGGAGTTACCTCTGGACGAAGACATCGATCAGACGGTGCGCAGTGTCACCTTGCGTCCGGAACGGGCGTTCGAATTGCCGAACAACTTCTGGGCGGTCAAGACGCTCGACTACCGCATTGCCACACAGGATCACGCCGCACCGCTGATGTTCCTGATCGCCGGCACCGGCGCGCGCTATGACAGCACCCTGAACGAATACCTGAAAAAGCTCTATTACAAAGCCGGCTACCACGTGGTGCAGTTGTCATCGCCCACCAGCTATGACTTCATGAGTGCCGCCTCACGCTTCGCCACGCCGGGTGTTTCCAAGGAAGACGCCGAAGATCTGTACCGGGTGATGCAGGCCGTACGGGCACAGAATCCGAAAGTGCCGGTCACCGATTACTACCTGACCGGGTACAGCCTGGGTGCACTGGATGCAGCTTTCGTCTCTCACCTGGACGAAACCCGCCGCAGCTTCAACTTCAAGAAAGTCCTGCTGCTCAACCCGCCGGTCAACCTCTACACCTCGATCACCAACCTCGACAAGCTGGTCCAGACCGAGGTCAAGGGCATCAACACCAGCACCACATTCTATGAACTGGTACTGGACAAGCTGACCCGCTACTTCCAGCAAAAGGGCTACATCGACCTCAATGACGCCCTGCTCTACGACTTCCAGCAGTCCAAGCAGCACCTGACCAACGAGCAGATGGCCATGTTGATCGGCACCTCGTTCCGCTTTTCGGCGGCCGACATCGCCTTCACTTCGGACCTGGTCAACCGTCGCGGCCTGATCACCCCACCCAAGTTCCCGATCACCGAGGGCACCAGCCTCACGCCATTCCTCAAGCGTGCGCTGCAATGCGACTTCGACTGCTACATCACCGAACAAGTGATCCCGATGTGGCGCGCCCGCACCGACGGCGGCAGCCTGCTGCAACTGATCGACCAGGTGAGCCTGTATGCACTGAAGGACTACCTGCACGAAAGCCCGAAAATCGCGGTCATGCACAACGCCGATGACGTAATCCTCGGTCCTGGCGACCTGGGCTTCCTGCGCAAGACCTTCGGTGATCGCCTGACCGTTTACCCGTATGGCGGCCACTGCGGCAACATTAACTACCGCGTCAACAGCGACGCCATGCTGGAGTTTTTCCGTGGCTAAATATCTCCTGCTTTTCGCAGCGTTACTCTGTGCAGGCGTCGCCAATGCCGACAACAGCAAAGCCAATGCCCCCGTGGTCGTCGACAGCGATGGCTTCAAGGAGCCGCTGAGCAAACTCAAATTCAACCCGGGCCTGGATCAGCGCGAGTTCGAGCGTTCGACGCTCAACGCGCTGGCCGTCTACGATCCGCTGGAAGAGTGGAACCGGCGCGTCTATCACTTCAACTACCGCTTCGACCAATGGGTGTTCCTGCCGGTGGTCAATGGTTACCGCTACGTTACCCCGAGCTTCCTGCGCACCGGTGTCAGCAACTTCTTCAACAACCTCGGCGACGTGCCGAACCTGATGAACAGCCTGCTGCAACTCAAGGGCCAGCGCTCACTGGAAACCACCGGGCGACTGCTGCTCAACACCACCATCGGCATCGCCGGCCTGTGGGACCCGGCCACCGCCATGGGCCTGCCGCGTCAGAGCGAAGACTTCGGCCAGACTTTAGGCTTCTACGGCGTGCCGGGCGGCGCTTACTTCGTCCTGCCGATCCTCGGTCCGTCGAACCTGCGTGACACCGGCGGCCTGCTGGTGGATTACTCGGCCGAGAATGCGATCAACTTCCTCAACGTGGCCGAAGTCAGCTCCAACCATCCGGAAGTCGTGATCCTGCGCGGCATCGACAAGCGCCACCAGACCGGCTTCCGCTATGGTCAGATGAACTCGCCATTCGAGTACGAGAAAGTGCGTTACGTGTACACCGAAGCGCGCAAGTTGCAGGTTGCCGAGTAAACAAGCCCCCCAAAAAACACTGTGGGAGCGAGCTTGCTCGCGATGAGGCCGTTACATTCAACATTGATGTTGACTGTTACACCGCCATCGTGAGCGAGCTCGCTCCCACAGTTGTTATGTACTGCAGATAAATCCTCTATTCGCGCTTCAGCCTTTCAGGACTTTCCAGATCTTGCCGGCAGCCATCACCCCAACCAACACCACCGCCCCCGCCACAATCCCCGCTACTCCATTGAGCAACGTCGGTACGATAAACCCGGCACCACCCGCCCCCGCGCTGACACTTTCGATCCAGTGATGCACCACCGGCACGCCGTGGGTCAGGATGCCGCCGCCGACCAGGAACATCGCCGCGGTGCCGATCACCGACAGGCTTTTCATCATGTACGGAGCCGCACGCAAAATCCCGCCACCGATGCTCTTGGCCATCTGACCAGGCTTCTGGGTCAGCCATAGCCCCAGATCATCGAGTTTGACGATACCCGCTACCAACCCGTAGACACCGACAGTCATGACGATGGCGATCCCCGACAGCACGACGACTTGCTGGGTCAGCGCCGACTCGGCGACGACGCCGAGGGTGATGGCGATGATTTCGGCCGAGAGAATGAAGTCGGTACGGATCGCGCCCTTGATCTTGTCCTTTTCAAACGCCACCAGATCCACCGCCGGGTCTGCCACAGCTTCGACCAATTCGGCATGTTCAGCCTGATCTTCAGCCTTGCTGTGCAGGAACTTGTGGGCGAGCTTCTCAAACCCTTCAAAGCACAGATAGGCACCGCCGACCATCAACAGCGGTGTGACCAGCCACGGAATGAACGCACTGATCGCCAGCGCCGACGGCACCAGGATCAGTTTATTGATGAACGAACCCTTGGCGACCGCCCAGACCACCGGGATTTCCCGTTCGGCACGCACGCCACTGACTTGCTGGGCGTTGAGCGCCAGGTCGTCACCGAGTACGCCGGCCGTTTTCTTGGCGGCCATTTGGGTCATCAAGGACACGTCATCCAGCACGGTCGCGATGTCGTCGATCAGCACCAGCAAACTGCTTCCTGCCATGAATCAGGTTTCCTTCTGCAATGAATGCGCAGCAGCATAGCGCGACATAAGAGCCTACGGTGCATTCTTGAGCGCCGCGCGAGGCCGGTGATACCATGCGCAACCGCCAGAACAGGCAAGGAATCACCCGGTTTATGAGCACTATCCGCGAGCGCAACAAACAACTGATCCTGCGTGCCGCCAGTGAGGAATTCGCCGACAAAGGCTTCGCTGCGACCAAAACCAGCGACATCGCAGCCAAGGCGGGATTGCCAAAGCCCAACGTCTACTACTACTTCAAGTCCAAGGAAAACCTCTACCGCGAGGTTCTGGAAAGCATCATCGAGCCCATCCTGCAGGCCTCGACACCGTTCAATCCGGACGGCGAGCCCGGTGAAGTGCTCAGCGGCTACATTCGCTCGAAAATCCGCATCTCCCGCGACCTGCCTTTCGCCTCCAAGGTGTTCGCCAGCGAAATCATGCACGGCGCCCCCCACCTGAGCAGCGATCTGGTCGAACAGCTCAATGGCCAGGCCAAACACAACATCGAGTGCATCCAGACCTGGATCGACCGCGGGCAAATCGCCCCCATCGATCCCAACCACCTGATGTTCAGCATCTGGGCCGCGACCCAGACCTACGCCGACTTCGACTGGCAAATCACCGCCATCACCGGCAAGGCCAAGCTGGATGAAGTGGACTATGAAGCGGCGGCGCAGACGATTATCCGGTTGGTACTCAAAGGGTGTGAACCCGAGCGGTAGACCGCAGCGCCGGCTTTCGCGAGCAGGCTCGCTCCCACGGGGGATTGGTGGGCGCTGAAAATCCAGTGTGGGAGCGGGCTTGCTCGCGAATGGCGACAACTCGGTTTTAGATCAAACCCAGATCGCATCCCACAATGGATAGTCGCCAAGCTTCTCGACCAGCCCTGCCCGCAACGGGTTAGCCACAACATATCGAGCCAGCTTTACCAGGTCTTCCTCTTTTCGCAGCGCATGATCATGAAAGCCTTGCTGCCAAAGGCTACCTGTTCTTCCGAGCGCCGAATTGACTGCACGAGTGCTCAGGGATTTCGCCTGACACATCAATTGCGCCAGCGTCCCCTTTTGCAACTGAATCAACCAATGAAAATGATCGGGCATGACCACCCAGGCCAACGACTCGGCAAATCCCTCACTCTGTGCTTGCCTGAACTGATATACAACCAACTTTCCCAAGGTGTAATCCCTGAAAACGGGCTCTCGCTTTAGTGTGTTGGCAGTCAGTAGATAGATGCGATTTCGCTCAGCGTAGCGGCCGATGCGTAGGCGGTGTGATGCTGACAGCTCAGGCATTCCTTGCCCTCTCTCATGTTGAAGGCATGAAAATGCTAGTTCAGCGACTACAGGATAGTGGGGTAGACCTTTAGCTGGATATGTCTGGGAGATCGCCTTCGCGAGCAAGCCCGCTCCCACACTTGATCGCTGACGTTCACAAAATTTGTGTACGCAAAAAATCCAATGTGGGAGCGGGCTTGCTCGCGAAAGCGGTAGTTCAGTCAGCGAAGATCAAGCCGCCACCCCCGCATCCGCCACCAACCCCAACGCCTCGATGGCATTGATCGCGCACTGCTCGTCGACATCCGACAGATCGCCGCTGATCCCCACCGCCCCCAGCACGTTCCCGTCCTGATCGCGAACCAGCACACCACCCGGTGCCGGCACGACGCTGCCCTGCCCCAGGCTGTTCAACGCGGCGATAAACGCCGGGCGTTGCTGGGCGTCCAGCGCCAGCAGGCGCGACCCCTTGCCCAGCGCGATGGCGCCCCAGGCTTTGCCGATGGCGACGTGCGGGCGCAGCAGGCTGGCGCCGTCTTCGCGTTGCAGGGTGATCAGATGCCCGCCGGCATCCAGTACTGCAACGGTCAATGGCGCGGCAGAGATTGCCCGCCCCGCGGTGATGGCCTGATCGACCAGGTTGACTGCGACTTTCAAGGTTAAAGCGCTCATGGTGCCGTCCTCATTTTGTTTTTCGGAAAGTCGGTGGACTGCGCCGTTGTGCCGCAGCCCGATGCAACAAATAGAACACAATGAATTATTTTTTTGTATACAATAATCATCGAAAGGCGCCACATGCGACGAAAGGCCACAGCAGAACGGGCTTCCGACGAATGAAACAAGCGCTTGAGAAAATGGATTGACCTGCGCCGTCCGCCGTGAATACACTCTGCGCAAAGCCACTTGTATACAATTACAAAACGTAAAGAGGCACAAAACCATGAGCAAAATGAGAGCAATCGAAGCCGCCGTTCTGGTGATGCGCCGCGAAGGGGTCGATACCGCTTTTGGCATCCCGGGTGCCGCCATCAACCCGCTGTACTCCGCCCTGCAAAAGGTCGGCGGCATCGATCACGTACTCGCTCGCCACGTTGAAGGCGCCTCGCACATGGCCGAGGGCTACACCCGCACCAAGGCCGGCAACATCGGCGTGTGCATCGGCACTTCCGGCCCTGCCGGTACCGACATGGTCACCGGGCTCTACAGCGCCTCGGCCGACTCGATTCCAATCCTCTGCATCACAGGCCAGGCACCCCGCGCCCGTATGCACAAGGAAGACTTCCAGGCTGTCGATATCACCACCATCGTCAAGCCAGTCACCAAGTGGTCGACCACCGTCATGGAACCGGGCCAGGTGCCTTACGCGTTCCAGAAAGCTTTCTATGAAATGCGCTCCGGCCGTCCGGGCCCGGTGCTGATCGACCTGCCGTTCGACGTGCAGATGGCCGAAATCGAATTCGACATCGACGCCTACCAGCCACTGCCATTGGCCAAGCCGAGCGCTACCCGCGTCCAGGTGGAAAAAGCCCTGGCCATGCTGGATCAGGCCGAGCGCCCATTGCTGGTGGCCGGTGGCGGTATCATCAACGCCGACGCCGCCGACCTGCTGGTGGAGTTCGCCGAACTGACCGGTATTCCAGTGATCCCGACCCTGATGGGCTGGGGCGCCATCCCGGACGATCACCCGTTGATGGTAGGCATGGTTGGCTTGCAGACGTCGCACCGCTACGGCAACGCCACCATGCTCAAGTCCGACGTGGTTCTGGGCGTAGGCAACCGCTGGGCCAACCGTCACACCGGTTCCGTTGACGTGTACACCGAAGGCCGCAAGTTCATTCACGTTGATATCGAACCGACCCAGATCGGCCGCGTGTTCACCCCGGACCTGGGCATCGTTTCCGACGCTGCCGCCGCGCTGACCGTGTTCATCGAAGTCGCTCGCGAATGGCAAGCCGCCGGCAAGCTGAAGAACCGCAGCGCCTGGTTGCAAGACTGCCAGCAGCGTAAAGCCAGCCTGCAGCGCAAGACTCACTTCGACAACGTGCCGGTCAAGCCGCAACGCGTTTACGAAGAAATGAACCAGGTGTTCGGCAAAGACACCTGCTACGTCAGCACCATCGGTCTGTCGCAGATTGCCGGCGCGCAGTTCCTGCACGTCTACAAGCCGCGTCACTGGATCAACTGCGGTCAGGCAGGCCCTCTGGGCTGGACCATTCCGGCAGCACTGGGCGTGGTCAAGGCTGATCCGAACCGTAAAGTCGTGGCCCTGTCGGGGGACTATGACTTCCAGTTCATGATCGAAGAATTGGCAGTGGGCGCGCAGTTCAAGCTGCCGTACATTCATGTGGTGGTAAACAACTCGTACCTGGGTCTGATCCGTCAGGCGCAGCGCGGTTTCGACATGGATTACTGCGTACAGCTGTCGTTCGACAACCTGAACGCGCCGGAACTCAACGGCTACGGTGTGGACCACGTCGCAGTTGCCGAAGGCCTGGGCTGCAAGGCACTGCGTGTGTTCGAACCGGCTCAGATCCAGCCTGCCCTGCGCAAGGCCCAGGAGCTGATCGAAGAGTTCAAGGTTCCAGTGATCGTCGAGATCATCCTGGAGCGCGTGACCAACATTTCCATGGGTACCGAGATCAACGCCGTCAACGAATTCGAAGACCTGGCGCTGGTCGGCGACGATGCACCGACTGCGATTTCGTTGCTTGATTAACTTGTAGGATCGCTCCCACAGGGATCCGGGAACGCTCACCATACATATTCAGGAGACCACCATGCCGCGTTTCGCAGCCAACCTGTCCATGCTGTTCACCGAACAGGACTTTCTTGCCCGTTTCGAAGCGGCCGCCAAAGCCGGCTTCAGTGGTGTCGAATACCTGTTCCCGTACGACTTCAGCTCCGCCGAAATCAAGGCCCAGCTCGATGCCAACGGTCTGACCCAAGTGCTGTTCAACCTGCCGGCCGGCGACTGGGCCAAGGGCGAGCGCGGTATCGCCTGCCTGCCGGACCGGGTCGAAGAGTTCCGTGCCGGTGTCGACCTGGCCATCGCTTACGCGCAAGTGCTGGGCAACACCCAGGTCAACTGCCTGGCCGGTATTCGTCCGCAGGGCTTTGACGATGCCACCGTGGAGAAAACCTTCGTCGCCAACCTCAAGTACGCGGCCGACAAGCTGCAAGCGGCGGGCATCAAACTGGTGATGGAAGCGATCAACACCCGTGACATTCCAGGTTTCTACCTGAACAACACGGCGCAAGCCCTGTCGATTCGCGAGCAGGTCGGCAGCGCCAACCTGTTCCTGCAATACGACATCTATCACATGCAAATCATGGAAGGCGATCTGGCCCGCACCCTGCAATCGCACCTGGGCGAGATCAACCACGTGCAGCTCGCGGACAACCCGGGGCGCAACGAACCAGGCACCGGTGAAATCAACTACCGCTTCCTGTTCGAACACCTGGACCGCATCGGTTACCAGGGCTGGGTCGGTTGCGAATACAAGCCGCTGACCACCACCGAAGCGGGACTGGGCTGGCTCAAGACCCATAACGCAATCTGATGTAGATCCCTGTGGGAGCGAGCTTGCTCGCGATAGCGGTGGGACAGTCGACATCGATGCTGAATGTTATGGCCCCATCGCGAGCAAGCTCGCTCCCACAAAGAGCAGTACTCCCCTATTTGCTTGAAGCAGCAATAAAAACAAGAGGATTTTCTCATGGCTAAAATCGGATTTATCGGCACCGGCATCATGGGCCACCCAATGGCGTTGAACCTGCAGAAAGCCGGTCACAGCCTGTTCCTGTCGGCCCACCACGACCCTGCGCCTGCCGACCTGGTCGCCGCTGGCGCCGTTGCCCTGGCGAACCCGAAGGAAGTCGCCCAGGAAGCCGAATTCATCATCGTCATGGTGCCGGATACCCCACAGGTCGATGACGTACTGTTCCGCGCTGATGGCGTTGCCGCCGGTGTTGGCAAAGGCAAAGTGGTGATCGACATGAGCTCGATCTCGCCGACCGCCACCAAGGCTTTCGCAGCAAAGATCAACGAAAAAGGCGCGCAATACCTCGACGCCCCGGTCTCTGGCGGTGAAGTCGGCGCCAAGGCCGCGACCCTGAGCATCATGGTTGGCGGCGATGCCGACGCCTTCGAGCGCGCCCTGCCACTGTTCCAGGCCATGGGCAAGAACATCACCCTGGTCGGTGGCAACGGCGACGGTCAAACCGCCAAGGTGGCCAACCAGATCATCGTGGCCCTGAACATCCAGGCCGTGGCCGAAGCCCTGCTGTTCGCTTCGAAAAACGGTGCCGATCCGGCCAAGGTGCGTGAAGCACTGATGGGCGGTTTCGCGTCCTCGAAGATCCTCGAAGTGCACGGCGAGCGCATGATCAAGGGCACCTTCGATCCAGGCTTCCGCATCAGCCTGCACCAGAAGGACCTGAACCTGGCCCTGCAAGGCGCCAAGGAGCTGAACATCAACCTGCCGAACACCGCCAACACCCAACAAGTGTTCAGCACCTGCGCGGCCATCGGTGGCAGCAACTGGGACCACTCGGCGCTGATCAAGGGCCTGGAACACATGGCGAACTTCTCGATTCGCGATAAGAAGTAAGCCCCTGCCCGAAACTGCATCAAACCTGTGGGAGCGAGCTTGCTCGCGATGAGGCCCTGACTATCAACATCCATGTTGACTGACACACCGCTATCGCGAGCAAGCTCGCTCCCACAGGAACCCGAGTTGCCCTTCAAATAACAAGAATTCCGGGAGCCCGCCATGTCGGTCGATCCGCAACAATTGCTGCGCGAGCTGTTTGCCACAGCCATCGATGCGGCGCATCCGCAACAAGTCCTCGAAGCCCATTTGCCTGCCGACCGCAGCGGCCGCGTGATCGTCATTGGCGCTGGCAAAGCCGCAGCCGCCATGGCCCAGGTGGTCGAGCGCTGCTGGCAGGGTGAAGTGTCCGGCCTGGTGGTGACCCGCTACGGTCACGGCGCACCTTGCGAAAAAATCGAAGTGGTCGAAGCCGCACATCCGGTACCGGACGCTGCAGGTCTGGCGGTGGCCAAGCGTGTGCTGGAACTGGTCAGCGACCTGAACGAATCCGACCGCGTGATCTTCCTGCTCTCCGGCGGTGGCTCTGCCCTGCTGGCACTGCCGGCCGAAGGCATCACCCTGGCCGACAAGCAGTCAATCAACAAAGCCCTGCTCAAGTCCGGCGCCACCATCGGCGAGATGAACTGCGTGCGCAAGCACCTCTCGGCGATCAAGGGTGGGCGTCTGGGCAAAGCCTGCTGGCCTGCCACGGTTTATACCTATGCGATTTCCGATGTGCCGGGCGACCTCGCCACGGTCATCGCCTCCGGCCCTACCGTGGCCGACCCGAGCACGTCGGCCGAAGCGCTGGCGATCCTCAAGCGCTACGCCATCGAGGTTCCGGCTTCGGTGCGCGCCTGGCTGCAAAGCCCCGAATCGGAAACCGTCAAACCCGGTGACCCGAGCCTGGCACGCAGTCATTTCCAGTTGATCGCCCGCCCGCAGCAATCCCTTGAAGCGGCGGCGGTGAAATGCCGTCAGGCCGGGTTCAGTCCGCTGATCCTCGGCGACCTTGAAGGCGAATCCCGCGAGGTGGCGAAAGTCCACGCCGGCATCGCACGGCAGATCGTCCTGCACGGTCAGCCGCTGGCGGCGCCCTGCGTGATTCTCTCGGGCGGTGAAACCACCGTCACCGTGCGCGGCAATGGCCGTGGCGGGCGCAATGCCGAGTTCCTGCTCAGCCTGACCGACAGCCTCAAGGGCCTGCCCGGCGTCTATGCGCTGGCCGGTGACACCGACGGCATCGACGGTTCCGAAGACAACGCCGGCGCGATCATGACCCCGGACAGCTACGCCCGCGCCGCGGCAAAGGGCCTGAGCGCCAGCGACGAGTTGGATAACAACAACGGTTACGGCTACTTCGAGGCGCTGGACGCCCTGATCGTCACCGAGCCGACCCGTACCAACGTCAACGACTTCCGCGCCATTCTGATCCTTGAGAGCACTAAACATGACGCCTGATAAAAAGGTCAAAATCCTCGCCACGCTCGGCCCGGCCATCGACGGCATCGATGCCATCCGTGAACTGGTGCTGGCCGGGGTCAACATCTTCCGCCTGAACTTCAGCCATGGCGATCATGCTGACCACGCCCAGCGTTTCCAGTGGATTCGTGAAGTCGAGCGTCAGCTCAATTATCCATTGGGCATCCTGATGGACCTGCAAGGCCCGAAACTGCGGGTCGGCAAGTTCGCCGAAGGCAAGGTGCAACTGGTTCGCGGCCAGGCCTTGCGCCTGGACCTCGATGCCACGCCGGGCGATGAGCGCCGGGTCAACCTGCCCCACCCGGAAATCATCGCCGCGCTGGAGCCGGGCATGGACCTGCTGCTGGACGATGGCAAGTTGCGTCTGCGGGTGGTGACCAAGTACGCCGACGCCATCGACACCACCGTGCTCAATGGCGGCGAACTGTCGGACCGCAAAGGCGTGAACGTGCCGCAAGCGGTGCTCGACCTGAGCCCGCTGACCGCCAAGGATCGCCGCGACTTGACCTTCGGGCTGGAGTTGGGTGTGGACTGGGTGGCGCTGTCGTTCGTGCAACGTCCCGATGACATCCGCGAAGCCCGTACCCTGATCGGCGACAAGGCGTTCCTGATGGCCAAGATCGAGAAGCCCTCTGCCGTCGAGCAACTGCGCGAGATCGCCGAATTGAGCGACGCGATCATGGTCGCCCGGGGTGACTTGGGCGTGGAAGTGCCGGCCGAAAGCGTGCCGCAGATCCAGAAGAACATCATCAGCACCTGCCGCCAGCTCGGCAAACCGGTGGTGGTCGCCACTCAGATGCTGGAGTCGATGCGCTTCTCACCCGCGCCAACCCGCGCCGAAGTCACCGATGTGGCCAACGCCGTGGCCGAAGGTGCGGACGCGGTGATGCTGTCGGCGGAAACCGCATCCGGCGAATACCCGCTCGAAGCCGTGCAGATGATGAGCAAGATCATCCGCCAGGTGGAAAACGGGCCGGACTATCAGACTCAACTGGACGTCAGCCGGCCGAAAGCCGAGGCGACTGTTTCAGATGCGATCAGCTGCGCCATTCGCCGTATCAGCAACGTGTTGCCGGTGGCGGTGCTGGTCAACTACAGCGAGTCCGGTGCGTCGAGCCTGCGTGCGGCGCGGGAGCGGCCGACGGTGCCGATCCTCAACCTGACACCAAACCTGCAGACCGCCCGTCGCCTGAGCGTGGCGTGGGGTGTGCACTCGGTGGTCAACGACCGCCTGCGTCAGGTCGATGAAGTCTGCTCGACGGCACTGGAAATTGCCCAGGCCCAGGGCATGGCGCAGCGTGGCGACACACTGTTGATCACCGCAGGTGTGCCCTTTGGCCAGCCGGGGTCGACTAACTCTCTGCGTATCGAGACATTGATCTAGCGCCTGTACCGGCCTTATCGCGAGCAAGCTCGCTCCCACATTGGTTTTGTGTCGTTCACGGAACCAAGACTGAACAAAGATTCAGTGTGTGAGCGAGCTTGCTCGCGATGCAGGCAACCCGGTCCCACTGACTTTCAGACCTGCCATGCCTGCCAACCATTTCAACACCCACTGCCCCGACTGGGCCGAAGCCTTGCTCAACGGCTTCAGCCAGATCTTTCTCCAGCGCAATCCGCTGTGCGGCCTGCTGTGCGTCCTGGCCATTTTGTTCACGGCGCCCGCCTTGCTCGGCGGCGCCTTGCTCGGTGGTGTCGCCGGGCTGCTCACCGCGCAACGCCGCAACTATGCCAAGGCTGATCGTCAGGCCGGGTTGTTCAGCTACAACGGCGTGCTGCTCGGACTGTTACTGAGCCTGTATTTCCCCTGGTCGGCGATGATGCCGCCACTGATTCTGGCCGCCGGTGGCCTGAGCGCGATGGTCACCCAACAGTGGCTCAAGCGCGTCCGGTTCAGCCAATACCTGCCGGCCTACACCGCGCCCTTCGTTGGGCTGGGCTGGTTGCTGCTGTGCTTCGCCACGCCCTCGACAGAGCCGCACTTGATCGAAGTCAGCACCCTGAACATGCTCGCCGCGCCACTCAAAGGCCTCGGCCAGGTGATGTTCCTCGGTCATCCGCTGGCCGGTGCGATGATTGCCGCCGGTTTGCTGATCGCTGATCGCCG
Organism: Pseudomonas sp. PDM30; assembly: GCF_019218985.1. Taxonomy (NCBI): domain Bacteria; kingdom Pseudomonadati; phylum Pseudomonadota; class Gammaproteobacteria; order Pseudomonadales; family Pseudomonadaceae; genus Pseudomonas; species Pseudomonas sp. PDM30. The sequence goes on along the minus strand of NZ_JAHUWM010000008.1, from coordinate 218,786 downwards.
CGCATTCTGCTGGGCGTTGCTGGCCTCAGTCGCGGGCATGGGCTGGAGCCTGCTGAACCACGACTTCTATACCGCACTGCTCGGCCTCGGTGGCTATAACGCCGTGCTGGCCGCCCTCGCCTTCAGCTCCCAGCGTCGCCAACCGTGGCTGCCGCTGGTTGGCATCGGCCTGGCGCTGTTGCTGACGCCGCTGTTTGCCGCCATCGGTCTGCCCACCCTGACCGCGCCGTTCATTCTTGCCGGCTGGCTGATTCGCAGCGTCGTGCAAATGCTCGGCAAAGCCACCGTCGAAAGCACGCCTTGCGCTACCGGGGAGAATCAACCTAGGCTGCGCTGATTTGCGGCCAAGGCGATCGGCATGATCAGCAACGACACGTGGCGTAATCGCCTGTACGTGATTATTTTCCAGACCGACACCGTCGCCGGTCGACGCTTCGACTCCACCCTGCTGCTGATCATCTTCGCCAGCCTGGTAGTCGTGATTCTGGACAGCATCGATGACGTTCACCAGCACTACGCCAGCCTGCTGGCGTACATCGAGTGGGGCTTCACGGCGATCTTCCTCGGCGAGTACATCCTGCGCCTATACTGCTCGCCCAAGCCCCTGCGCTACGCCTTCAGTTTCTATGGGCTGGTGGACCTGCTGGCCATCGTGCCCGGCATCCTCGCGCTGTACTACAGCGATGCCCAGTACCTGCTGATCATCCGGGTGATCCGGATGCTGCGGATCTTCCGCGTGCTCAAGCTCGGCCCGTACCTCAAGCAAGCTCATTACCTGCTCGATGCCCTGCGTGGCAGCAAGCAGAAGATCCTTGTGTTCCTGCTCAGCGTCTGCACCCTGGTGACAGTATTCGGCACCCTGATGTATGTGGTCGAAGGCCCGCAACATGGCTTCACCAGCATTCCCAAGGGCATTTACTGGGCTATCGTGACGTTGACCACCGTCGGTTACGGCGACATCGTGCCCAAGACCGCACTGGGCCAGGTCATCTCGTCGATGGTGATGATCACCGGTTACTCGATCATCGCCGTGCCCACCGGGATCTTCACCGCCGAACTGGCCACGGCCATGCGTGGCGGCCAGTTGCAGCACGACTGCCCGGTGTGTGCGAAAAACAGCCACGAACAGGAAGCGTCGTTCTGTTCCCGTTGCGGTAATGCGCTGTTCAGGAAACGGGAATAAGCAAAGAGCTTTTTAATCTTTAAAGGACTATACGTGCCCAGTTATAGTCGCTGGCAAATTGCCCCACTTTTAATAGAACAAGGAATGCGCAGTGAAAAAACTCTTTGGCGCCTCGCTTATCGCCGCTGGCCTGGCCCTGGGCAACATCGCCCAGGCTGCACCGACCCTGCTCAACGTTTCCTACGACGTGATGCGCGATTTCTACAAGGACTACAACACTGCGTTTCAGAAACACTGGCAAGCCGAGCATAACGAAAACATCACCCTGCAAATGTCCTTCGGCGGCTCCAGCAAACAGGCGCGTTCGGTCATCGACGGCTTGCCGGCCGACGTCATCACCATGAACATGGCCACCGACATCAACGCCCTGGCGGACAACGGCAAACTGGTCCCGGACAACTGGGTCACGCGCCTGCCGAACAACAGCGCGCCGTTCACCTCGGCCACCGTGTTCATCGTGCGCAAGGGCAACCCGAAAGCCCTGAAAGACTGGCCGGACCTGCTCAAGGACGGCGTTCAGGTCATCGTGCCAAACCCGAAAACCTCCGGTAACGGTCGCTATACCTACCTCTCGGCCTGGGGCTACGTGCTGAAAAACGGCGGCGACGAGAACAAGGCCAAAGACTTCGTCGGCAAACTGTTCAAGCAAGCGCCGGTACTCGACACCGGTGGCCGTGCCGCCACCACCACCTTCATGACCAACCAGATCGGCGACGTGCTGGTGACCTTTGAAAACGAAGCGGAAATGATCGCCCGCGAGTTCGGTCGTGATCAGTTCGAAGTCATCTACCCAAGCGTTTCCGCCGAAGCCGAACCACCGGTGTCGGTGGTCGACAAGACCGTCGACAAAAAAGGCACCCGTGCAGCGGCCGAGGAATACCTGAAGTACTTGTGGTCGCCGGAAGGTCAGGAAATTGCCGCGGCAAACTACCTGCGCCCGCGTGACCCAGCCGTGCTGGCCAAGTACACCGACCGTTTCCCGAAAGTAGACTTCCTGTCGGTCGAGAAGACCTTCGGCGACTGGCGCACCGTGCAGAAGACCCACTTCAATGATGGCGGGGTTTTCGACCAGATCTACAGCGGCAAGTAATCGACCGAAACACTGCAACTTCAGTGGGAGCGAGCTTGCTCGCGATGACAATTGAACAGTCAGCATCGTCGTTGACTGCCATTACGCTATCGTGAGCAAGCTCGCTCCCACAGGTTCTGCGACATCCCGCTACATCGGCGGCGTCACGCCATCCTTACCCGCCGAAATGGATTGGGCGGTGAGCGTGCCGTCAGCGCCCTGCGTCACAAAGGTCACGATCTTCACGAACAAGATGTAAGTGAATGTATCATTCACCCTCGATGTTCTGACGCAAGACACACGCGTTCGTCAGTCATTCCGCAATGGAATGATTGCTATCACTCCAATCCCACTTCCGCCGTTTCAGTCAGCCCATTAGCCTGCGCGCATTCCTTTCCGTACAGCGAGACCCGTTATGAACCCAGCGACCCAGGTGCCCCACGGCACCGCGACAATGACCCGAGGCATGGTGCTGCTGTTCGCCTTCTGCTGCGGCGCCATTGTCGCCAATATCTACTACGCCCAGCCGATCATCGGCCTGATCGCGCCGGACATTGGCCTGACCAACACCATGGCCAGCCTGATCGTTTCCTTGACTCAGATCGGCTATGCGCTGGGACTGTTTTTCCTGGTGCCGCTGGGGGATCTGCTGGAGAACCGCCGGTTGATGATCATCACCACGCTAGTGGCAATTGTCAGCCTGCTAGGTGCGGCGTTTACCGACCAGCCGAACGTGTTTTTGCTGATTTCGCTGTTGGTGGGGTTCAGTTCGGTTTCGGTGCAAATCCTGATTCCGTTGGCCGCGCACCTGGCACCGGAAGAAACCCGTGGCCGTGTGGTGGGCGGGATCATGGGTGGGTTGTTGCTCGGCATTCTGCTGGCCCGACCGGTGTCCAGCGTGGTGGCCGACCACTTCGGCTGGCGGGCGATGTTTGTGATTGCCGCGGTGTTGATGGCGGCCATCAGCATCGTACTGGCCGTGACCATTCCCAAGCGTGAGCCTGATCACAGCGCGTCCTATGGCCAGTTGCTGGGCTCTCTGTGGACGCTATTGCGCAAGCAACCGGTCCTGCGCCAGCGTGCGTTTTACCAAGGCTGCATGTTTGCCACCTTCAGCCTGTTCTGGACCGCCGTGCCGCTGGAACTGGCGCGCAATCACGGTTTGTCGCAAAGCGAGATCGCGATCTTCGCCCTGGTCGGGGCCATCGGCGCCATTGCTGCCCCGATCGCCGGTCGCCTGGCCGATGCCGGTCACACCCGCATCGCATCGTTGCTGTCCCTGCTGTTTGCCAGCTTGAGTTTCATGCCGGCGTTTATCCATCCGGCCTACAGCGTCATCGGCCTGGCGGTGACCGGCGTGGTGCTCGACTTCTGCGTGCAGATGAACATGGTCCTCGGCCAGCGTGCGGTCTACGCCCTCGACGGCAAAAGCCGCAGCCGCCTGAATGCGCTGTACATGACCAGCATCTTCATCGGCGGCGCCTTCGGCTCTTCGGTGGCCAGCGCGGTGTACGAACACGGCGGCTGGTTGTGGATCGTGATCGTCGGCAGCGCGTTTCCGCTGTTGGCGTTGTTGCGGTTCTTGAGTGTTTCGCAGAAGGCTTCGCTGGCGACGGCGTAAGCCTCAAAACCCGGTCGGATCGCCGCCCGGAGCAGGCTCGCTCCCACAGTGGATCGGCCGTTCAACAAGGCCGGCGAGGAGCAATCGGTCATCGTCAGCGGCCGGATCCGCGTCAACGCCGCCGAAGGCCTGCGTGAAGCCGTGCTGGCCCATCAAGGGCTGGCCATGGCCTCGCAATGGATGTTTGCGCCGGAACTGGCCGACGGTTCGGTCCGGGAAGTGATGAAGGACTGGGCACTGCCGGACCTGGATTTGTGGACGGTTTTCCCTACAGGGAGAATGGCCAGCGCCAACGCTCGGGCATTCGTGGAGTATGTGCAGGGGTTGTTGGCCTGGAAGGCCTGACAGGCAGCCGGGAGTTACTCGTCAATGCAGACCAGCAACCGTTCGACCGTTTGCTCAAGCGGCCCTGAGTTGTCGAGCAAGTGCACGGCCGGGTCCTCCGCCAGCAATTGCTCGCTGAATCGGGCATTGCGTGCCAACCGCTGATCGATCTCGATCGGCGATTCCCGCCTGCGTTCCAGCAAGCGCTGGCGCAGTACTGCCTGATCCACAGTCAACAACAGCACCAACGCGTTCGGATAGCGCTGGCGCGTGTTCTGCAAATGCCCTCGAGAGCCATTGATCAGCACGTCCTGCCCGGCGGCCAGCCAATCGTCGATTTCCCGCGGGATGCCATAGGACAACCCGTTGGCGTGCCAGCTCAGGGCAAACGCGCCCTGGGCCTCCATTTCGGAGAACTGCTGTTCACTGACGCCCAGCGCCGCTTCGCCAACGGCTTCCGCCGAACGCGTGATGACCCGCCGCACGACGCGGCAGCCTCGTTCGGCCAACCGTGTACGCGCGGCATCCAGCAGGCTGTCCTTGCCCGAACCTGAAGGCCCGATGAGATAGATCAACCTGCCCGCCATCAAACCACCCTCTTCATTTGTCGCCCTGTTTGCCAGCCCCACGGCAGACCGTCCTGATTGCGCTTGCGCCAGATCAGCCTGCAGGCCCCGCGTATGATCCATCACCGACACAGGTTGCACCAGCGGGTTTTCCGACGGGTCACGGTATACGCTGAGGGTGTCCTCGCAGCGCAGGTCAATCCGGCGTTGGAGGCTGTGGGTGCTTGGCTTGCCTGCGATGACGGAGTGTTTTTTACCGGTGTACATATCCGTTTCTGCGGTCACGGCCATTTAGGGTTCCGCCCTTATGTATGGACTCATTCAGGCCGCCATCGCGAGCAAGCTCGCTCCCACAGAATTCAGCAGTGACCCACCAATCACATTCCGGCAGGCACAAAAAAGGCGACCCGAAGGTCGCCTTTTTGCGTTACTGCCCGAATTTCCGCCCCAGGCCACCCGGTACACCCTGGATGTCAGTATCTTCCCACGGCCCTTGCGGACTAATCGACCGACTCCAACCATTATCCCAGCGGTAATAGGTACGTTGGCGATAAAAGGTATTGGGCTGGTCATCAAGCACATACACCCCAAGCTTCGGATCCCAATGGCTATTGCCCCCCGGTGGTGGCGCGAAGCTGGCAGAAGTGCGTGGCAACGGCTTGGAGGGTTTGGCCGGGATGGTCGGCTTGCTCGGTACAGGCGACGTCGATGGCGTGGGGCTAGGCTGCGACGGCGGGAACGGTGGTGGTGCCTGATGTTCCGTTGGTTGCTGGACCGCACAAGCGCTTAACCCCAAAACAGCGCTGAGCAGGGCAATACGAGCAATGGCGGTCATGGTGGCGTTTCCTGTTATTTATCCGGGCTGTCGATGGTCAGTGTCTGCGGCGCGGTGGTGCTGCTGGCCAGGGGCTGGCTGCGACCAATCCATTCGCCGGCGGTCGGTTTGCCGGCACGGGAAATGCGCGCAACCAGTTGGACTTCAGGGAAGTTCGACAGTTTCAATTGCGGCATCATTGCGTCGGCGTCGCCCAGTTCGACGGTCACCGGCAGGTCGGCCACGGTCATGCGCTTGACCGCCAGCGGGGCTGGAGGACCGGAGATCGCACGGGCGAAGATGAACACGCTGTCGCCAGGCTGGACCTTGGATTTGAGGTCCGCGGCCAGATCGACACTGACCTTGAGCAACGCCGAGGCCTTGGCCGCCGGTGCTTGTGCAACCTTGCCGCCACTGGCCACCAGCTTTTCCGTGGCCCGGGTAATTCCGCCTTGCAGCGCCTCGCGGGACTTGTCCTCCGGCGGCAGCTGCGCCAACAGGCGATTCCAGTAATCGATGGCGTCCTGATAACGCTCGCTTTCAAACGCGGCAATGCCAAGCAAGCCAAGGCTGGTGACTTCTTTCGGATCGGTCTTGAGCGCTTCGTCGGTCAGGGCCTGGACCTTGTCCGACCACTTCTTGCCATCGGCGAAGTACTGGGCCTGGGCCCATTGACCGAGCAACTCGGGCTGGCGACCGGCCAGGCTCACGGTGCGTTCGAACATCTTCGCCGCGTCCGCCGGACGATCCTGAGCCATGTAGGTGCGACCGAGGAAATACATGCCTTCAGCGGAATCCGGTTGAGCGGCGACCGCACGTTCCAGGCGCCGCGTCATCTCTTCCATCGACTGGGGTGCCTGGGAGAATTCGCGGGTCAGTTCGACCTTGTCGCTGGCACCGAAATGCAGATACAGGCCCAGGCCCAGCACCGGCACCAGAATGGCCGCCAGCAACGGCAGGGGTTTGCCCAGACGCGACACCCGTGGCGCTTCAGCGCCTTCGGTGTCCGCCAGCAACTCACGGGCAGCTTCGGCGCGACCGGCGTCCATTTGCGCGGCATCGAGCACGCCCTCTTCCTGCTGAGTCTGCAACTCAGTCACGCGCTCCTGATACAGCGCGACGTTCAGGGCGGTACGATCCTCTTCGCGCTGGGCGCGACGGCTGCGCAGCACCGGGATCAACAGAAAACTCAGGGCAACCAGAAGCAGCAGACCTGCAGCGAGCCAGAAATCAATCATTCTTGGTTTTATCCAACAGGTGGTCGAGGCGCGAGCGCTCCTCGGCAGAAAGCGAGTCCGGGGTGCCGGCGCGTTGCACGCGACGACGGCGGACGATCACCGCGATGATCACGACACCGCCCAGCAGCAGGCCGGCGGGGCCGAACCAGAGCAAGGCGGTCTTGGCGTTCAGCGCAGGCTTGTAGCGGACGAAATCACCGTAGCGATCGACCATGAAGTCGATGATCTGCTGGTTGTCCTTGCCCTCGCCGAGCATGCGGAAAATCTCTTTGCGCAGGTCGGCGGCAATCGGTGCGTTGGAATCGGCGATGTCCTGATTCTGGCACTTGGGGCAACGCAGCTCCTTGGTCAACTCGCGGAAACGCTCGCGGTCTTCTTCCTTGGCGAACTCGTAGGTGTCGATGGCCGCGTGGGCCACGCCCGCCAGGCTCAAGCCCAGGACAACGGCAGCGAACCAGCGCTTCATGGCTTGGCCTCGTCGACCAGCGCCTGGTACTTGCCCGCCAGTTTTTCACGCCAGACCTGCTCGTCGATCACGCCGACGAACTTGTCACGGATGATGCCCTTGGCGTCGATGAAGAAGGTTTCCGGTGCGCCATACACGCCGAGGTTCAGGCCCAGCGAGCCTTCGTCGTCACGAATGTCCAGCGCATACGGGTTGTGGAAGTCCTTCAGCCACTTCAAGGCATCAACGTTGACGTCCTTGTAGTTGATGCCGTAGATCACCACGCCCTGCTGGGCCAGTTTGTTCAACACCGGGTGCTCGACCCGGCAGGAAATGCACCAGGTGCCCCAGACGTTGACCAGCGCCGGTTTGCCCAGAATGTCAGCGCGGGTCAGGGTCTTGTCGCCCTGCACCGACGGCAGGGAAAACTCCGGGAACGGCTTGTTGATCATGGCCGAAGGCAGCTCGGCCGGATCCAGGTACAACCCACGGTAAAGGAATACCGCGACCACCAGAAAAATCGCCAGTGGCAGCAACATCAACCAACGCTTCATGCAGTGGCTCCCGACATGCCCAGTGCTTCGCGCACGCGGCTTTTGACCTTGACCCGATAACGCCGATCCAGCGCCGCCAGCAACCCGCCTGTACCTGTCAGCAAGCCGCCGAACCAGATCCAGCGCACGAACGGCTTGACGTGCACACGCACAGCCCAGGCGCCGTTACCCAGTGGTTCACCGAGGGCGACATAGAGGTCGCGGGTGAAACCGGCGTCGATACCCGCTTCGGTCATCACCGAGTTCTGCACGGTATAGAGGCGTTTTTCCGGGTGCAGCACGCTGATTTCCTTGCCGTTGCGGATCACCCGCACGGTGCCCTTGTCGGAGGTGAAGTTCGGGCCTTCGAAGTGTTTGGCGCCTTCGAAGACGAACTGATAGCCGCCCAGGTCCATGGATTCACCGGGCGCCAGGCGCAGGTCGCGCTCGGCACTGTTCTGGCTCGACAGCACGACACCCAGCGCACACACGGCGATGCCCAGGTGCGCGATCTGCATGCCCCAGTAGCTGCGGGTCAGGGTTGGCAGTCCTTTGATCAGGCCCTTGTGGCGAGTCTTGTCGAAGATGTCACGCACGCCGGCCAGCAACACCCAGGCAGCGAGCATGAAGGTCGCGAGCACGGCCCAGTTGAAATCGCCGTAGGCGATGCCGGCCACTACGGCCAGCGCGGCACTGCCGAGCAGGACCGGGGTGAGCATGCTTACCAGCCATTTCACCGGAGTGTCTTTCCAGCGCACGATCACGCCGACCGCCATCACCACCATCAGCAATGCCATCAACGGAATGAACAGCGCGTTGAAGTATGGCGGACCGACGGACAGCTTGGCACCGGTCATGGCGTCCAGAATCAGCGGATACAAGGTGCCGAGCAGAATCATCGACGCGGCCACCACCAGCACCAGGTTGTTACCCAACAGCAGGGTTTCCCGGGACCAGAGGTTGAAGCCCACCTGGCTCTTGACCACCGGCGCGCGCAGGGCGAACAGCGTCAGCGAACCACCGACCACGAACAGCAGGAAAATCAGGATGAACACCCCGCGCTCCGGGTCGGACGCAAAGGCGTGCACCGAGGTCAGCACGCCGGAACGCACGAGGAAGGTGCCCAGCAGACTCAAGGAGAATGCGGCGATGGCCAGCAACACGGTCCAGCTTTTGAACACGCCACGTTTTTCCGTGACCGCCAACGAGTGAATCAGTGCGGTGCCCACCAGCCATGGCATGAACGAGGCGTTTTCCACCGGGTCCCAGAACCACCAGCCACCCCAGCCGAGTTCGTAGTACGCCCACCACGAACCGAGGGTGATGCCGATGCCGAGGAACGCCCAGGCCACGATGGTCCACGGACGCGACCAGCGCGCCCAGGCAGCATCCAGGCGACCGCCCATCAGCGCGGCGATGGCGAAGGCGAAGGCCACCGAGAAGCCGACGTAGCCCATGTACAGCATCGGCGGGTGAACGATCAGGCCGATGTCTTGCAGCAGCGGGTTGAGGTCGGCACCGTCGGTGGGCATTTGCGGCAGGATGCGCTTGAACGGGTTGGAGGTCATGATCAGGAACAGCAGGAAACCGGTGCTGATCATGCCCATCACCGCCAGCACGCGGGCCAGCATGACCTGCGGCAATTGCCGGGAAAACACCGATACCGCAAAGGTCCAGCCGCCGAGAATCAAGGCCCACAACAGCAGCGAACCTTCGTGGGCACCCCACACGGCGCTGAACTTGTAGTACCACGGCAAGGCACTGTTGGAGTTGTTGGCCACATAGGCCACGGAGAAATCGTCGACCATGAAAGCGTAGGTCAGGCAACCGAAGGCGAACAGCAAGAACGCGAACTGCCCCCACGCGGCCGGCTGGGCCAGGCTCATCCAGAAGCGGTCACCGCGCCAGGCACCGACCAATGGCACCACGGCCTGAACCAGCGCGAAACACAGCGCCAGGATCATGGCCAGGTGGCCCAATTCGGGAATGAAGATTCCAGCTGTCATCAGTTAGCCCTCTTTCGCGGGAGTGGGTGCCGACTGGCCGCTGTCTTTCAACGCCTTGGTCACTTCCGGCGGCATGTACTTTTCATCGTGCTTGGCCAGCACTTCATCGGCCACCACGACGCCGTCAGCGTTGAGTTTGCCCAGGGCAACAATGCCCTGCCCTTCGCGGAACAGGTCCGGCAGGATGCCGCGATAAGTGATGGTCACGGATTTGTTGAAGTCGGTGACGACAAACTTCACGTCCAGCGAGTCGCCGGAGCGCTGCAAGGAACCGGCTTCGACCATGCCGCCGGCACGGATACGCGTGTCCTGCGGGGCTTCGCCGTTGGCGATCTGGGTCGGTGTGTAAAACAGGTTGATGTTCTGCTGCAGGGCACTCAGGGCCAGGCCAACGGCAGCGCCGACCCCGACCAGGATCGCGAGAATGATGATAAGACGCTTTTTACGCAGCGGATTCACTTGCCGTTCTCCCGGCGCAGACGGCGCGCCTCTTGTTGCAGATACCGCTTGCGGGCCAGGATCGGCGCCGCCACGTTGAGGGCCAATACCGCCAGGCAGATGCCATAGGCTGACCAGACATACAGGCCATGATGACCCATGGCGACGAAGTCGCCGAATGAAGCAAAACTCATCGAGCGACCTCCAGGCTGTTTTCGACTTCGGTTTTGACCCAACTGGCCCGGGCTTCGCGCTTGAGCACTTCAAGACGCATGCGCAGCAGCAGGACCGCGCCGAAGAAACAGTAGAAACCCAGCGCCGTCAGCAGCAGTGGCAGCCACATCTCGGCTGGCATCGCCGGTTTTTCGGTGAGGGTGAAGGTCGCGCCCTGGTGCAGGGTGTTCCACCACTCCACCGAGTACTTGATGATCGGGATGTTGATCACACCAACGATCGCCAGCACCGCACAGGCCTTGGCCGCGCTGTCACGATTGCTGATGGCGTTGCCCAATGCAATGAGACCGAAGTACAGGAACAGCAGGATAAGCATGGACGTAAGGCGTGCATCCCAGACCCACCACGAGCCCCAGGTCGGCTTGCCCCAGATCGCCCCGGTGACCAGCGCCACGGCGGTCATCCAGGCGCCGATGGGTGCCGCGCATTGCAGGGCGACGTCGGCCAGTTTCATCTTCCACACAAGGCCGACGATGCCGCACACGGCCAGCATCACGTAGATGGACTGCGCCAGCATGGCGGCCGGAACGTGGATATAGATGATGCGGAAGCTGTTGCCCTGCTGGTAGTCCGGCGGCGCGAAGGCCAGGCCCCAGACCACGCCAACGCCGATCAGCAGCAACGCCGCAACGCTCAGCCAGGGCAGCATTTTGCCGCTGATGCCGTAAAACCATTTGGGCGAGCCAAGCTTGTGAAACCACGTCCAGTTCATACTGTTTCCATCACGGTTGCTCTTTACTGTGAAGAGCCTGGGCCTTTACTGATCAAATTTTGACCAGACCTCATTATTCGCCGACGCTGATCTTCAAGCCAGCGGCTATTGCAAAAGGTGTCAGGGTTATCGCCAAGGCGGTCAGGCTGCCAAGCCATAGGAGATAACCGGTCGCCGGCATTCCCTGCAAGGCCGCCTGCAAGGCGCCACTGCCAAGGATCAATACCGGGATGTACAACGGCAGAATCAGCAGTGCCAGCAACAGGCCACCGCGCTTCAAGCCCACCGTCAGCGCCGCACCCACCGCACCGAGCAGGCTCAGTACCGGTGTACCGAGCAGCAACGAAAGCAGCAACACCGGCAGACAGGCGGCAGGCAAACCGAGCATCAGCGCCAGCAAGGGTGCGAGCAAAACCAGTGCCAGACCGGAAAAAGCCCAGTGTGCCAGCACTTTGGCCAAAACCAGAAGAGGCAGGGGGTGCGGCGAAAGGACCCACTGCTCAAGGGATCCGTCTTCGAAATCACTGCGGAAAAGCCCGTCCAGCGAGAGCAGAACCGATAAAAGTGCCGCGACCCAGACCAACCCCGGAGACAAGGTTTGCAACAATTGAGACTCGGGGCCGACCGCCAACGGGAACAGGGAAACGACGATGGCGAAGAACACCAGCGGATTGGCCAGTTCAGCCGGACGGCGAAACAGCAGACGAGCCTCGCGGGCGACCAGCAGGCCGAAAACACTCATACGGCCCAGCTCCCCAGATCGATGTCGCGATAAGCGGCCGGCATCCGGCTCAGCGTGTGGTGGGTGGTCAACACCACCATGCCGCCACGTTCGCAGTGGCCGGCCAGGTGTTCTTCGAGTTGCGCCACGCCTTGCTTGTCGAGAGCGGTGAACGGCTCATCGAGAATCCACAACGGCGGGCTGTCCAGATACAAACGCGCCAGTGCGACGCGACGCCGCTGCCCAGCGGACAGAGTGTGGCAGGGAACATCTTCGAATCCGCGCAATCCGACCGCCGCCAAGGCTTGCCAGATCGCCTCACGGGAGGCCGGTTGATGCAAGGCGCACAGCCAGCTCAGGTTCTCTTCCGGCGTCAGCAGATCCTTGATCCCGGCCGCATGGCCGATCCACAGCAGATTGCGCGCCAGCTCAGCGCGCTGCTCATCAAGGGGCTTGCCGTTGAGCAGCACTTGACCGGCGGTCGGATGCATCAGCCCGGAGAGCAGGCGCAACAGGCTGGTCTTGCCGCTGCCGTTGGGGCCGCTGATTTGCATCATTTCGCCACTGGCCAGTCTCAAATCGAGATTTTCGAAGAGCAGCCGAAGGTCTCGCTCACAGGCAAGGGCAACGGTTTGCAGGACAGGACTGGTCAAGGGATCACGGGCCTTATACGGTTCAAGTCGGCTCTGGCGCGGCCGTTAAAGAGATGCAGCATAGATGCAATGGCGTCTTGTTCTAGAGAGCTGCGTCAAACAATTGCAAAGTTTTCGCCATTATTGGATACAACGGCGCGGCATTATACATGCCATACCTTACTCTAAAGAGTGCATTTTCCTCAGGTTGTGACCGCGTATGACAGGCGAAATGAACATCCTCCCGCTACCGCAAACCCTCCCGGCGACTTCGCGCCCGCAGGTGGTCAGCGGTGAGTTGCTCAAGTTGCTGACGCCGGTGGAGGGGCTGATCAGCGTCGGTCAAACCGCCCAGGCCGAAGTGTTGTCGCTCAAGCAGGCGGACCAGACTTTCCAGATGCTGCTCAAGGTCACCCTCGACAGCGGCCGCCAGACCACGGTCCAGACCACCAGCAATCAACCGCTGGCCCAGGGCACCACGCTGGTCGTCACCCAGCCCTCGGCCGGCAACCTGGCCGTGACGGTGCAACAGGCCATTGCTTCCAACCTCGCCACCCTCACCCGCCTCGACACCGCGCAACTGCCCGTTGGCACCCTGCTGCAGGGCAAAGTGCTGACCTCGCAAGTGCTGCCCCAGGTGCCCGGCCAGCCCATGGTGTTTCGCTCGATGGTGGGCCTGCTCAACACCGCACTGAGCGGCAGCACACTGAGCATCGACAGCCCGCAACCCTTGCGCATCGGCACCTTGTTGAGCGCACAGGTGCAGGACGCTCAGACCGTGAAGTTCGTGCCCCTGAGCAGCCGACAGGAACAACTGGCGGTGACCCAGCAACTGGTCGACCAGCAAAGCCGCCAGGGCTCGCTGGATAGCTTGCTCAAGCGCCTGCAGAACCTTCCGCCCTCGGACCAGACATCCGTTGAATTGCGCAGCGCTGCTGCCCGTTTGCTCGCCGGCTTGCCGGATGTTCAACAGTTGAGCACCCCCAAGGGCCTGGCCCAGGCCCTGGCCAGTAGCGGCATGTTTCTCGAAAGCAAACTGCTGACCGGGCAAAACCCGACGCTCGCGCCGGACATGAAAGGCGATTTGCTCAAACTGGTTGCGCAGTTGAGTCAGGGCTTGCCAGCCAACACCAGCCTCGGCGCGATCATCGCCGCCAATACCCTGGCCCAGGCCATGCCGAATTTTGTCCGCAATGCCCTGGGCATGCTCGGTCAGGTCAGTGCCAAGCCGTCGCCGACCGGTTTCCCGCTGCCCGAACGTCTGTTAAAAGGTGCCGACGGTGAAAACGACCTCGAACACCTGCTTCGCCTGGCCGCCGCCGCGGTTTCACGCCTGCAAAGCCATCAACTGTCGAGCCTGGAACAGACCGGCGTAACCGCCGACGGACGGCTGATGAGCACCTGGCAGCTGGAAATCCCGATGCGCACAATGCAGGACATCGTGCCCTTGCAGGTCAAGTTCCAGCGCGAAGACGCCCCCGAAAAACAACAGCCAAAGGAGCGTCGCGAAGAACACGAACCCAAGCAACAGCTGTGGCGTGTGGAGCTGGCCTTCTCCATGGAGCCTTTGGGGCCGCTGCAAATCCAGGCGCAACTGATCAAGGGCAGCCTCTGCGGCCAGCTCTGGGCCGAGCGGCCATACACCGCCAGCCTGATCGAAAGCAATTTGGCCGAGCTGCGTGATCGCCTGCTGTCCGCCGGCCTGAACGTCGGCGACCTGGACTGCCACCTCGGTACACCGCCCCAAGGCCCGCAAACCCGCCTCGAACAACGCTGGGTCGACGAAACCGCATGAAAAACCCCAACGCCCCACGCCAGGCCATCGCTCTCAAATACGACTGCACCCACGCCCCCACCCTCACCGCCAAGGGCGACGAAGAGCTGGCGGAAGAAATCCTGCGCATTGCCCGCGACTGCGAAGTGCCGATCTACGAAAACGCCGAACTGGTGAGACTGCTGGCGCGCATGGAACTGGGGGACAGCATTCCGCAGGAACTCTATCTGACGATTGCCGAGATCATTGCGTTTGCGTGGAGTTTGAAGGGGAAGTTTCCGGCGGGGCAGGATTTGGATGCGCTGATGGTCGAGAAGGATATTACCGAGCGCGGGGAAGACTACTGAGGATTCGAGGGCGCCTTCGCGAGCAGGCTCGCTCCCACAGATGATCTGCGGTGAACACATGTTCTGTGTCCGACATAGAACCATTGTAGGAGCGAGCCTGCTCGCGATGGAGGCATGAGCGCCGCGTTTCTTCAGGAGGTCCGCGTCATCGTTGACGTCCATCGCGAGCAAGCTCGCTCCCACAGATGATCTGCGGTGAACACATGTTCTGTGTCCGACATAGAACCATTGTAGGAGCGAGCCTGCTCGCGATGGAGGTATGAGCGCCGCGTTTCTTCAGGAGGTCCGCGTCATCGTCGACGTCCATCGCGAGCAAGCTCGCTCCCACAGGTGATCTGCGGTGAACACATGTTCTGTGTCCGACATAGAACCATTGTAGGAGCGAGCCTGCTCGCGATGGAGGCATGAGCGCCGCGTTTCTTCAGGAGGTCCGCGTCATCGTTGACGTCCATCGCGAGCAAGCTCGCTCCCACAGGTGATCTGCGGTGAACTCATGTTCTGTGTCCGACATAGAACCATTGTAGGAGCGAGCCTGCTCGCGATGGAGGCATGAGCGCCGCGTTTCTCCAGGAAGCCCGCGTCATCGTTGACGTCCATCGCGAGCAAGCTCGCTCCTACAGATTTCTAGCTGTTCTTGTGCAACTTGCTCATCAACTCCGCCTCAGCCTGGGTCAAGCCGCAGGACTGGGTCAGTTCGTTGACGCTGGCGCCCATCCCGACCAGTCGCGCCGCCTGGGCGAACGACAGGCTTGAGGGGTCGCGTTGTTCCAGCTGGGCGAGTTTGTCCGGCAGGGGCGCAACGATCGCCCGCAGTTCATGCAGGTCCTCGCCCATGCGCACATTGCCGTTCTGGTAATCCTCGACGCGCCTGGCCAGGTCCTTGATGCGCTGATCGCGCAGCGCATCACCCTGGGCCTGTTGCGCGGCGATCTGCTTTTGACCGCGAATGTACGCCAGGAACATTGCCAGCGTGCCTGCCCAAAACAGGAACAGGACAATGACCGCAACCTCGAGAATCAATCAGATACTCTCCAGTTCCGACCATTCTTCTTCGCTCATCATCTTGTCGAGCTCGACCAGGATGAGCAATTCGTTGTTCTTGTTGCATACGCCTTGAATGAACTTGGCGGACTCTTCGTTACCCACGTTCGGCGCGGTTTCGATTTCCGACTGACGCAGGTAAACCACTTCGGCCACGCTGTCGACCATGATCCCGACCACCTGCTTGTCGGCTTCGATGATGACGATACGGGTGTTGTCACTGATCTCGGCATTCATCAGGCCGAAGCGCTGGCGGGTGTCGATCACGGTGACGACGTTGCCGCGCAGGTTGATGATGCCCAGCACGTAGCTCGGGGCACCCGGGACCGGGGCGATTTCGGTGTAACGCAGGACTTCCTGGACGCGCATCACGTTGATGCCGTAGGTCTCGTTGTCCAGCTTGAAGGTGACCCATTGCAGGATCGGATCTTCGGAACCTTTTGCCGCCGTTGCCTTGTCATTCATACCCTGACCCCTCAAGAAACCGCCCTGGCGGTGTGTGTTCTGTGCAACATCATCAGAGTGACGTCGCCTGTTTTGTTTATTTGACTGATGTCGGTTTGTGGCCCGGCTTGTCGCCGGACATGTGCCGGGCTCCGCCGCTGGCGATCAACTCGGCCAGTGAGGCGACATCGAGCAAGGCGCACATGTGTTCAATTACCGTGCCGGCGAGCCATGGCCGCTGACCTCGGTGACTTCTCCATTTGATTTCATTCGGGTTCAGGCGCAACGAGCGGCTGACCTGATGCACTGCCAGCCCCCACTCGTAGCCTTGCACCGAAATCACGTATTGCAGACCTTGCTTGAAATCGTCGCGGTATCGGTCGGGCATGACCCAACGCGCGGTATCGAGCACCTTGAGATTGCCGGCCTGGCTCGGCAGGATGCCCAGGAACCATTCGGGCTGGCCGAACAATGGGGTCAACTCGTGGCCGGCCAGGGAGTAAATCGACCCCAGGCACACCAGCGGCACCGCCAGGGTCAAACCGGCGACATCGAACAGCAGGCATTCGAAGGGTTCGGCAGCCCAGGACGGACGACCGTCGGTTTCCACCGGTGGCGGCGTATTGCTTGGCGGCAGATGAACTTCGACGACTGGCGGCACCAGTGCCTGAGGCACTTCGACAACAGCTGGCTCCGGTGCTGGTTGCACTTCGATGGCCTGCGGCACCAACGCCTGGAGCAACGGTGCGATGGTCGATACCGGCGCCAGCATGGGTGCCGGTGCTTCGACCACGGCTACTGGAGCCTTCGCTACCGGCGTGACCACAGGAGCGGGAGCAACCACAATTTTTTGCGCATCGTGGGCCTGTTCTTCGAGCACTGCCGCCTGGAATTCGTCCAGCGCCGCTTCAACCTCGACCACCCGGGGAGGCGCTTCGATTTGTGGCGCAAATTCCTCGGTGATGTCCTGCAGCAAGCTGTCCAGATAAGACTGAAGCGCCAGTTGCGGGCGCGAGGTGGTCTTAAACGGCCGGTTCATGGCTGCCCCCCTGCAGGAGCGAGCTTGCTCGCGAAAAACTGTCGGGAAACGCGATCATCCAGACAGCGCACGTAATCGTTGTCGTCCATCGCGAGCAAGCTCGCTCCTACAGGGATTGGTTTCATCTCATGCCACCTGCGGCACAAGTTGCGCCGCCAGCAAATGCTTGAGCAACGCACGGTAAGCGAGAACGCCACGGCTCTTGCCGTCGAATTGTGAAGGCGTCAGACCGGCGCGGCTGGCATCGCGCAGGCGCGTGTCCACCGGGATATAGCCTTGCCAGATTTCGTCGGGGAATTTGTCGCGCAGCACGCGCAACGTTCCGAGGGACGCCTGGGTGCGGCGGTCAAACAGGGTCGGCACGATGGTGAAGGGCAGCGCCTGTTTGCGAGAGCGATTGATCATCGCCAGGGTGTTGACCATGCGCTCAAGGCCTTTGACCGCCAGATGCTCGGTCTGCACCGGGATCACCAGTTGCTGGCTCGCCGCCAAGGCATTGACCATCAGCACGCCGAGCAATGGCGGGCTGTCGATCACGGCGTAATCGAAGTCCTGCCACAGTTGCGCCAGGCTCTTGGCAATCACCAGGCCCAAACCGCTCTGCCCCGGCGACTGGCGCTCAAGGGTGGCCAGTGCGGTGCTGGAGGGCAGCAGGGAGATGCGCTCGTCACTGGTCGACAGCAGCAGTTGACCCGGCAGGCCTTGGGGCACGTTGCCTTTGTGCAGGAACAAATCGTAGCTGCTGTGCTCCAGGGCGTCGGGATCGTAGCCGAAGTAGCTGGTCATGGAGCCGTGGGGGTCGAGATCGACCACGACCACGCGCTTGCCCGCCTCCGCCAGTAAACCGGCTAAAGCGATGGAGGAAGTGGTTTTACCGACACCACCCTTTTGATTGGCGACTGCCCAGACTCTCATTCGGATTGTTCCTCCCGGCCGAACGGATCGACCGAGAAATAGCTCAACGTGTTAATGCGGGTGACGGAGAATTGACGGCGTTCTCTCGTACCGGCGACTTGACCGGGGTCGGTGCAGTTTGTGTGCCAGCACGCTTCAAAGCGGCATCCGGTTGCGCATGGGCGGTTCCGGTGCCGGTCAGGCTGCGGCGAACATCGAGGTTGCGCGACACCACCAGCACCACGCGACGGTTGCGGGCGCGGCCTTCGGCGGTGGCGTTGTTGGCCACCGGCTGAAACTCGCCGTAGCCCACCGAAGCCAGGCGACCGGGGTTCACCCCCTGCATCGCCAGCATGCGCACGATGCTGGCCGAGCGGGCCGAGGACAGCTCCCAGTTGGTCGGGTACTGCGCGGTGCGGATCGGCTGATCGTCAGTGAAACCTTCGACATGGATCGGGTTGTCGAACGGCTTCAGGATCGCCGCGACCTTGTCGATGATGTTGAACGCGATGTCGCTGGGCATGGCGTCGCCACTGCCGAACAGCAGGCTGGAATTGAGCTCGATCTCAACCCACAACTCGTTGCCGCGCACGGTCATCTGGTTGGAGCTGATCAGGTCACCGAACGCCGCACTGATGTCGTCGGCGATGCTCTTGAGCGGATCGCTGGCGCCGGAGACGCCGGCATCGACCTGGTCACTGTCCTTGACCAGCGGCTTGGCCGGGGTCACGGTCTTCGGCCGCTCGTCACCGATGGGGATCGGCTTGAGCGAACGGTCGGAGTCGGTAAAGACCCCGATCAATGCCTCGGAAATGACCTTGTACTTGCCTTCGTTGATCGACGAGATGGAGTACATCACCACGAAAAAGGCGAACAGCAAGGTGATGAAGTCCGCGTAGGACACCAGCCAGCGCTCGTGGTTAACGTGTTCTTCCTGATGTCGACGACGGGCCATGAGCTTATTCCCTTAATCCATGAAGCCCTGAAGCTTCAACTCAATGGAGCGAGGGTTTTCACCTTCGGCGATCGACAGGAGCCCTTCCAGCAACATCTCGCGATAACGCGACTGACGTAACGCGATGGATTTGAGTTTGGCGGCAATCGGCAGCAGCACCAGGTTGGCACTGGCCACACCGTAGATAGTGGCGACGAACGCCACGGCAATACCGCTGCCCAGTTGCGATGGATCAGCGAGGTTGCCCATGACATGAATCAGGCCCATGACCGCGCCGATGATGCCGATGGTCGGCGCGTAACCGCCCATGCTTTCGAAGACTTTGGCCGCTTCGATGTCGCGGCTTTCCTGGGTGTAGAAGTCCACTTCCAGAATGCTGCGGATCGCTTCCGGCTCGGCGCCGTCAACCAGCAGTTGCAGGCCTTTGCGTGCGTAGTTGTCGGGCTCGGCGTCGGCGATGCCTTCAAGGCCCAGCAGGCCTTCCTTGCGGGCGGTCAGGCTCCAGTTCACCACGCGGTCAATGCCACCGGCCAGATCGACACGGGGCGGGAACAATATCCAGGCGAGGATCTGCATGGCGCGCTTGAAGGCACTCATCGGCGATTGCAGTAGCGCGGCGCCAATGGTGCCGCCGAGCACGATCAGCGCTGCCGGGCCGTTGGCCAGGGCGCCGAGGTGACCGCCTTCAAGGTAGTTGCCGCCGATGATCGCGACAAAGGCCATGATGATGCCAATCAGGCTTAGAACATCCATCAGATACAGGCCTCGACCAAGTGCTTGCCAATGTCGTCCAGGCTGTACACCGCGTCGGCGAGCTCGGCTTTGACGATGGCCATCGGCATGCCGTAGATCACGCAACTGGCTTCGTCCTGGGCCCAGATCGAACTGCCGCCCTGCTTGAGCAGGCGCGCGCCTTCGCGGCCGTCGGCGCCCATGCCGGTCAGGACTACCGCCAGAACTTTGTCACCGTAGGTCTTGGCTGCCGAACCGAAGGTGATGTCCACGCACGGCTTGTAGTTGAGACGTTCGTCGCCCGGGAGGATTTTCACCGCGCCGCGGCCGTCGATCATCATCTGTTTGCCACCCGGTGCCAGTAGCGCCAGGCCCGGACGCAGGATATCGCCATCCTCGGCCTCCTTGACGCTGATGCGGCAGAGCTTGTCCAGGCGCTCGGCGAAGGCCTTGGTGAAGGCCGCCGGCATGTGTTGAACCAGCACGATCGGGGCCGGGAAGTTGGCCGGCAATTGAGTCAACACTCGCTGCAGGGCGACCGGGCCGCCGGTGGACGTACCGATGGCCACCAGTTTGAAGGCTTTGCGTTTCGGCGCGGGCGACGACGCAGTGGCCGCATGCGTACGCGCAGGGATCGGTGCCGGACGCGCGGGCGCGCTGCTGCCGTAACCGCCGACGCTCGAAGGCGCAGCTGTTGGAGCAGGTGCGGCCACAGGGGCCGGAGCGCTGTAAGTGCTGACGCGACGATTGCTGCGCGAGATGCTCAGGATCTTCTCGCACAACAGTTGTTTGACCTTCTCGGGGTTGCGCGAGATGTCTTCGAAATTCTTCGGCAGGAAGTCCACCGCGCCGGCATCCAGCGCATCGAGGGTGACCCGGGCGCCTTCGTGGGTCAGCGAGGAGAACATCAGGACCGGGGTCGGGCAGCGTTGCATGATGTGCCGCACGGCGGTGATGCCGTCCATCATCGGCATCTCGTAGTCCATGGTGATCACATCCGGCTTGAGGGCCAGCGCCTGATCGATCGCCTCTTTGCCGTTGGTCGCCGTGCCGACGACCTGGATATTGGAATCCGCTGAAAGAATTTCCGAGACGCGGCGGCGGAAAAACCCCGAATCGTCCACCACCAGGACTTTGACTGCCATAAACACTCCATTAGATGGAGCGAGGCCAGGCGCCTCGCTCCACCAGAATCAAATACGCCGTGTGGCGTAACGCTTGAGCATGCTCGGAACATCGAGAATCAGCGCGATGCGGCCGTCACCGGTGATGGTGGCGCCGGACATGCCCGGGGTTCCCTGGAGCATTTTGCCCAATGGCTTGATGACCACTTCTTCCTGGCCCACCAGTTGATCGACGACAAAGCCGATCCGCTGCGTGCCCACCGAAAGGATCACCACATGGCCCTCGCGCTGCTCTTCGTGAGCGGCGGAGCTGACCAGCCAGCGTTTGAGATAGAACAATGGCAGCGCCTTATCCCGCACGATCACCACTTCCTGGCCGTCCACGACGTTGGTGGTCGACAGGTCGAGGTGGAAGATCTCGTTGACGTTCACCAGCGGGAACGCGAACGCCTGGTTACCGAGCATGACCATCAACGTCGGCATGATCGCCAGGGTCAGCGGCACCTTGATGACGATCTTCGAACCCTGGCCCTTGGCCGAGTAGATGTTGATCGAGCCGTTGAGCTGGGAAATCTTGGTTTTCACCACGTCCATGCCCACGCCACGACCCGATACGTCGGAAATCTCGGTCTTGGTCGAGAAACCCGGGGCGAAGATCAGGTTGTAGCATTCGGTGTCGCTCAGGCGATCGGCGGCATCCTTGTCCATAACACCGCGTTTTACCGCGATGGAACGCAGCACGTTCGGGTCCATGCCCTTGCCGTCGTCGGAGATCGACAGCAGGATGTGGTCGCCTTCCTGCTCCGCCGCCAGGATCACCTTGCCACCCCGGGCCTTGCCCGAGGCTTCACGCTCTTCCGGTGACTCGATGCCGTGGTCAACCGCGTTGCGCACCAAGTGGACCAGCGGGTCGGCCAGGGCCTCGACGAGGTTCTTGTCGAGGTCGGTTTCTTCGCCGACCAGCTCCAGGTTGATCTCTTTCTTGAGCTGGCGGGCCAGGTCGCGAACCAGGCGCGGGAAGCGCCCGAAGACTTTCTTGATCGGTTGCATCCGGGTCTTCATGACCGCGGTTTGCAAGTCGGCGGTGACCACGTCGAGGTTCGACACGGCCTTGGACATGGCTTCGTCGCCGCTGTTGAGGCCCAGGCGGACCAGGCGGTTACGCACCAGCACCAACTCGCCGACCATGTTCATGATCTCGTCCAGACGCGCGGTATCGACACGTACGGTGGTCTCGGCTTCGCTCGCCGGCTTTTCCGCCGGTGGCGCGGCCGGGGCACGGGACGATGCCGGTGCAGCAGTTGCCGGGGCCGGCGCTTCGGCTTTTGGCTCGGGGGCCCTGGCCACCGGTTTCGGCGCGGCTGCCTTCGCGGCAGGTGCCGCCACCGAGGCGTTGGCGCCGGTTGCCTTTCCAACCGTCGCGCCCACTTCAGTGAACTTGCCTTTGCCGTGCAATTCGTCGAGCAGCGCTTCGAACTCGTGATCGGAAATCAGATCGCTGCCGGCCGCCACCGCGCTTGGTGCCGCGGGTGCAGGCACAGAAGCAATGGCCGACTCCAGCGCCTCGACAGCAAAATTACCCTTGCCGTGCAGCTGGTCGAGCAGTGCTTCGAATTCGTCGTCAGTAATATCGGAACTGTCGCCAGCCGCTTTCGGGGCTTCTGGCGCAGCCGGTGCCTGGACCACCGCGTCAACGGCGAACTGGCCTTTACCGTGCAGTTGATCGAGCAACGACTCGAACTCGGCATCGGTGATTTCGTCGCTGCCAGCGGCATTGCCGGCAGGCGCTGGAACAGCCGCCGGGGCCTCGGCCTGGGCCTTGACGGCGTTCAGCGAGTCCAGCAGTTGTTCGAATTCATTGTCGGTGATATCGCCCGACTCGCTTTCAGCCACAGGCGCTTCGACCACGGCGACGACAGGTGCGGCAGCCGCCTCGTCAGCCGATTGCGGCTCGGCCAGACGGGCCAGTGCCGCGAGCAGTTCCGGTGTCGCGGCCGTGATCGGGCTGCGTTCGCGGACTTCGCTGAACATGCTGTTCACCGCGTCCAGCGCTTCGAGAACCACGTCCATCAGTTCCGAGTCGACGCGACGCTCACCCTTGCGCAGGATGTCGAACACGTTCTCGGCGATGTGGCAGCACTCCACCAGCTCGTTGAGCTGGAGGAAGCCGGCGCCCCCTTTTACAGTGTGAAAACCGCGAAAAATTGCATTGAGCAAATCCGCATCATCCGGGCGGCTTTCCAGCTCGACCAGTTGCTCGGACAGTTGCTCTAGAATCTCGCCGGCCTCAACCAGGAAATCCTGAAGGATCTCTTCATCGGCGCCGAAGCTCATTAAGGGGGTGCTCCTAAAGGTCTAAAAACCTAAAATGCCTAAAATTCTAAAACCCTAGGCTGGATAGCAAATCGTCCACATCGTCCTGACCGGACACAACGTCTTCTCTTTTATCGGCATGAATCTGCGGACCTTCACCCTGAGAGAGATGTTTTTGTGGATCTTTTTCAGCAAGCATCGCTTCACGGTCATGTTCGATGCCCGCAAATCGGTCCACCTGACTGGCCATCAGCACGAGCTTGAGCAGGTTGCTTTCAACTTCGGTGACCAACTGGGTCACACGCTTGATCACCTGGCCTGTGAGGTCCTGGTAATCCTGGGCGAGCAGGATGTCGTTCAGGTTGCCCGACACCGCGCGATTGTCCGTGCCGCTGCGCGTCAGGAACCCGTCGACCCGCCGGGCCAGTTCACGAAACTCTTCGGCGCCGACTTCGCGACGCATGAAGCGCCCCCAGTCCGCGCTCAACACCTTGGCCTCATCGGCCAGGCCATTGACCAGCGGCGTGGCACTTTCCACCAGATCCATGGTGCGGTTGGCCGCAGCCTCGGTCAGCTTGACCACATACCCCAGGCGCGCGGTGGCGTCGGTGATCTGCGACACTTCTTCGGCCTGCGGCATGTGCGGGTCAATCTGGAAATTGACGATCGCGCTATGCAGTTCGCGGGTGAGCTTGCCTACTTCCTGATACAGGCCGCGGTCACGGGTCTGGTTGAGCTCATGGATCAATTGCACCGCGTCGCCGAACTTGCCTTTTTCAAGGCTCTCGACCAATTCGACGGCGTGTTTTTTCAGGGTCGATTCAAAATCGCCCAATGAAGTTTCGTTATTGCCCATAGCTCCCCCGTGGCGCACTCATCAACCGATGCGTTCGAAAATCTTCTCGATTTTTTCTTTCAACGCCTGGGCCGTGAAGGGCTTGACCACATAGCCGTTAACGCCGGCCTGGGCCGCTTCGATGATCTGCTCGCGCTTGGCTTCAGCGGTCACCATCAGCACCGGCAGGTGCTTGAGCTTTTCATCGGCACGCACGTGGCGCAGCAGATCGATACCGGTCATGCCAGGCATGTTCCAGTCCGTTACCAGAAAGTCGATGCTTCCGCTGTTGAGCACCGGGATGGCGGTAGTGCCATCATCGGCCTCGACGGTGTTGGTGAACCCAAGGTCACGCAGCAGGTTCTTGATGATCCGCCGCATCGTTGAGAAGTCATCAACGATGAGGATTTTCATGTTCTTGTCCAATTCGACCTCCAAGCAGTCTTAAACGCGCCCAGCACCTGGACACGCCATTTCAATCAATCCGGCAAAGCACTCAATGACTGTCTGGAGCACAACAGATCGCGACCGGCGCAGTTCAACACCACACCAGCCTCGTTCGCAGTGTCCCCCACACTGCCTTCAGCGCGCTCGCCACTCCCCCAAACGCCCCCGCAAACGGGCCGCGCACTGGCTGTGTAACTGGCTGACCCGAGATTCGCTGACCCCCAGGACCTCACCGATTTCCTTGAGATTCAACTCTTCGTCGTAGTACAGCGCCAACACCAGTCGCTCACGCTCCGGCAAATTGGCAATCGCATCCGCCAGCGCAGCCTGGAAGCGTTCATCCTCCAGGTCGCGTGACGGCTCGACATGAGCACTCGCGCCATCCTCGTGCAGCCCTTCGTGTTCGCCGTCCTGCAACAGGTCGTCGAAACTGAACAGCCGGCTGCCCAGGGTGTCGTTCAAAATCCCGTAGTAATCGTCGAGACTCAATTGGAGTTCGGCCGCAACTTCGTGATCTTTAGCGTCACGGCCGGTTTTAGCTTCAATCGAGCGAATGGCATCGCTGACCATGCGCGTATTGCGGTGGACCGAACGTGGCGCCCAGTCCCCCTTGCGCACTTCATCGAGCATGGCGCCGCGGATTCGTATGCCCGCGTACGTCTCGAAACTGGCGCCTTTGCCGGCGTCATATTTGGTCGACACTTCAAGCAGGCCAATCATCCCGGCCTGGATCAGGTCTTCGACCTGGACACTGGCCGGTAAACGCGCCAGCAAGTGGTAGGCAATGCGTTTAACCAGCGGCGCGTAACGCTCGATCAGCTCGTACTGCGCATCACGTGCCGATTTCTTGTAGAGGTTGTAGCCGCTGGCTGTCATAGAACAGGTCCTGCTGTCTGCTGCACGAGGCGCTCGACGAAAAACTCCAGGTGCCCGCGCGGGTTGGCAGGCAGCGGCCAGGTATCAACCTTCTGCGCGATGGCCTTGAATGCCAGCGAGCACTTGGAACGCGGAAAGGCCTCGTAGACGGCGCGCTGCTTCTGCACGGCCTTGCGCACGCTTTCGTCGTAAGGCACCGCACCGACGTATTGCAGGGCGACGTCGAGGAAGCGATCCGTGACCTTGGTCAACTTGGCGAACAGGTTGCGTCCTTCCTGCGGGCTCTGGGCCATGTTGGCCAGGACGCGGAAGCGGTTCATGCCGTAGTCGCGATTGAGCAACTTGATCAAGGCGTAGGCATCGGTGATCGAGGTCGGCTCGTCGCACACCACCAGCAGCACTTCCTGGGCTGCGCGGACGAAACTGACTACCGAGTCACCAATGCCCGCAGCGGTGTCGATCACCAGTACGTCGAGGTTATCGCCGATATCACTGAAGGCCTGGATCAGGCCGGCGTGTTGCGCGGGGCTCAGATGCACCATGCTCTGAGTGCCGGATGCGGCCGGAACGATACGGATGCCGCCGGGTCCCTGCAGCAATACATCGCGCAGTTCGCAGCGGCCCTCGATCACGTCGGCCAGGGTACGTTTGGGTGTCAGGCCCAGCAGAACGTCGACGTTCGCCAGTCCCAGGTCGGCGTCCAACAGCATGACGCGCCGGCCAAGTTCGGCCAAAGCCAGGGACAAGTTCACTGACACATTAGTTTTCCCGACGCCACCTTTGCCGCCGGTCACCGCGATCACCTGTACGGGATGCATGCTGCCCATGTTATTTCTTTACCTTGTCTTGCATAGACGGAGGCCACATTACTGGCTGCGCGTTCACAAACGGAACAATGCATGGCAGACCATCGATGTAGGTACAAAAACTGTTCATTATTACCTCAGCCAACCTGCTTGGTCGGGCTGTGGTAGATGTCAGCGAACATGTCAGCCATGGCTTCTTCGCTGGGTTCTTCCTGCATTTGCACGCTCACGGCGCGGCTGACCAATTGATGACGGCGCGGCAGATGCAAATCATCCGGGATCCGCGGGCCATCGGTCAGGTAAGCCACCGGCAGTTCATGGCTGATGGCAAGGCTCAACACCTCACCCAGACTAGCCGTTTCATCCAGTTTAGTCAGAATGCAGCCGGAGAGCCCGCAGCGCTTGTAACTGTGATACGCGGCCGTTAGAACCTGTTTCTGGCTGGTGGTTGCCAGGACCAGATAATTTTTTGATTTGATGCCGCGACCGGCCAGGCTTTCGAGCTGCATGCGCAGCGCCGGATCGCTGGCCTGCAGGCCCGCGGTATCGATCAGCACCACGCGTTTGCGCAGCAACGGCTCCAGGGCCTGCACCAGGGACTGGCCGGGATCGACGTGGGTCACCGACACATTGAGAATGCGCCCCAGGGTCTTGAGCTGTTCCTGGGCGCCGATGCGGAAGCTGTCCATGCTCACCAACGCAATGTTCTGCGCGCCGTACTTGAGCACGTAACGGGCGGCCAGCTTGGCCAGGGTGGTGGTCTTGCCCATGCCGGCAGGGCCGACCATAGCGATCACTCCGCCCTCTTCCAGCGGCTCGACTTCCGGAGTAACGATCATGCGCGCCAGGTGCGCCAGCAACATGCGCCAGGCCTGACGAGGCTCTTCGATTTCGGTGATCATTGCCAGCAGGTCGCGCGACAGCGGGCCAGACAGGCCGATACGTTGCAGGCGACGCCAGAGGTTGGCCTGGTCCGGACGGCTGCCTTGCAGCTGATTCCAGGCCAGGGAGCCGAGTTGTACTTCCATGAGTTCGCGCAGGCTGTTGAGCTCGAAACGCATCGAGTCGAACGCGCGCGGGTCCACGCCACCGGACGCTGGCGCAGCGGCCGGCGCGGGACGACGGGGTTCGGCGTAGGTCGGCTCGATCAGCGGCTCGGCGGCAGTCAACGGCAATCCGGCGAACAGTTGGCGATTGGTTGCATTGTCGCTCTCGCCATCGCCACGCAGGCTCAATTCGGCCTGGGCGGTGACGATCCGCGACTGAGTCTTGCGCAATTCGTCTTCGAGTTCCATGTTCGGAACCCGCGGCGCCAGCGCCGACAACTTGTAATCCAGCGCAGCTGTCAGTTCGACCCCCCCGGCGATCCGGCGGTTGCCAATGATGGCGGCATCAGCGCCCAGCTCATCGCGAACCAGCTTCATGGCCTGACGCATATCGGCGGCGAAAAAACGCTTAACTTGCATAAACCACTACCTCAGCCGTTGGGCCCTACTGTCGCAACGATGGTCACTTGCTTGTTGTCAGGGATTTCCTGGTAAGCCAACACATGCAAACCCGGGACTGCGAGCCGGCCAAATCGCGAGAGCATCGCGCGAACCGGACCGGCCACCAGCAGAATCACCGGCTGACCTTGCATCTCCTGACGCTGCGCCGCGTCGATCAACGAACGTTGCAGCTTCTCAGCCATGCTTGGCTCCAGCAGAACGCCCTCTTCCGAGCCTTGTCCTGCCTTTTGCAGACTATTGAGCAATATCTGTTCCAACCTTGGCTCCAGCGTGATAACTGGCAGCTCCGACTCAGTACCTACAATGCTTTGGACGATTGCGCGGGATACGCCAACCCGCACGGCAGCCACCAGCGCGGCGGTATCTTGACTCTTGGCGGCATTGTTGGCGATCGCCTCGGCAATACTGCGGATATCGCGAACAGGCACCTGTTCGGCCAACAGCGCTTGCAACACCTTGAGCAACTGCGACAGCGAAACCACGCCCGGCACCAGCTCCTCGGCCAGTTTCGGCGAGCTTTTGGCCAGCAATTGCATGAGTTGCTGCACTTCTTCGTGACCGATCAGCTCACTGGAATGCTTGTAGAGTATCTGGTTCAAGTGAGTAGCCACTACTGTACTGGCATCGACCACCGTATAACCGAGGGATTGCGCCTGGGCGCGCTGGCTGATTTCGATCCAGACCGCCTCCAGGCCGAAAGCCGGATCTTTGGCGGTAATGCCGTTGAGCGTGCCGTAGACCTGCCCCGGGTTGATCGCCAGCTCGCGATCCGGGTAAATCTCCGCTTCGGCCAGGATCACTCCCATGAGGGTCAGGCGATAGGCACTCGGCGCCAGGTCGAGGTTGTCGCGGATATGCACCGTGGGCATCAGGAAGCCCAGATCCTGGGACAGCTTCTTGCGCACGCCCTTGATTCGCGCCAGCAACTGGCCGCCCTGGTTGCGGTCCACCAGCGGAATCAGGCGATAACCCACCTCCAGGCCGATCATGTCGATCGGTGTCACGTCATCCCAGCCAAGCTCCTTGGTTTCCTGTGCGCGGGCCGGCGACGGCAGCAACTCCTGCTGGCGCTTGACCTCTTGCAGGGCGTGAGCCTTGGCGACGTTCTGCTTTTTCCAGAACAGGTAAGCGCCACCGGCCGCCAGGGCCGCCATGCTCAGGAACGAGAAGTGCGGCATGCCGGGCACCAGGCCCATGACCGCCATCAAACCGGCTGCCACCGCCAGCGCCTTGGGCGAAGCGAACATCTGGCGATTGATTTGCTTGCCCATGTCTTCCGAACCGGACGCACGGGTCACCATGATTGCCGCTGCTGTCGATAACAACAGTGATGGCAATTGCGCCACCAAACCGTCACCGATGGTCAGCAGCGCATACACCTTGCCGGCGTCGCCGAAGGTCA
Organism: Pseudomonas sp. PDM30; assembly: GCF_019218985.1. Classification (NCBI taxonomy): domain Bacteria; kingdom Pseudomonadati; phylum Pseudomonadota; class Gammaproteobacteria; order Pseudomonadales; family Pseudomonadaceae; genus Pseudomonas; species Pseudomonas sp. PDM30. The sequence goes on along the minus strand of NZ_JAHUWM010000008.1, from coordinate 189,713 downwards.
TGCCGTGCTGGAAGATACCGACCGCCATGCCGCCGATCAGGTTGATGAACAGGATCAACAGACCGGCGATGGCGTCACCGCGGACGAATTTGCTGGCACCGTCCATGGAACCGTAGAACTCGGCTTCCTGGGCCACTTCCGAACGACGGGCCTTGGCCTGGGCCTGATCGATCAGGCCGGCGTTGAGGTCGGCGTCGATCGCCATTTGCTTGCCGGGCATCGCATCGAGGGTGAAACGCGCGCTCACCTCGGAAATCCGCCCCGCGCCCTTGGTCACCACGACGAAGTTGATGATCATCAAAATCGCAAAGACCACGATACCGACCACGTAGTTACCGCCGATCACCACCTCGCCGAAGGCCTGGATCACCTTGCCGGCGGCGGCATGACCGTCCTGACCGTGGAGCATCACCACCCGCGTGGAGGCCACGTTCAACGCCAGGCGAAGTAACGTTGCCACCAGCAGAATGGTCGGAAACACCGCAAAATCCAGCGGGCGCAGGGCGTAGACGCACACCAGCAGCACGACGATGGACAGGGCAATGTTGAAGGTGAAGAACACGTCCAGCAGGAACGGCGGCACCGGCAACATCATCATCGCCAGCATGACCAGCAGCAACAGCGGCACGCCCAGATTGCCGCGACTCAAATCGGCAACGTTTGTGCGAGCAGTGTTGAATAACTGAGAGCGATCCACCGGTTTTCCCCGTTCCTTTAAAGCAAACTTTTGACGCCTGAAGCGAGCGCAGAGCGGCTACTGCAAGAAGCTTTCCAACTTTTTGCCGGGAAAGGAATTGAGCGCATGGCACGGGCCTCTGTGACTGACACGGATCCCTGTGGGAGCGAGCCTGCTCGCGATGGCGTCAGCACAGCAAATATCCATGTTGACCGACCCTCCGCTTTCGCGAGCAGGCTCGCTCCCACGGTATTTTCAGTGTTCATGGTTAGCCATAAGTCGCGCAGACTGCCGAACCTATCAGTTCTGCTAGCACCCACCTGCGACTGATCGACCGATACTCAATCGCCCTCCCTTTGAGAATCTGGAGCAGCCCCTATGGAATCCACACAACCCATCCTGCGTTGCCGCTACAGCTATGACCCTCTGGATCGCCTGATCAGCCAATTTGAGCCGGACACCCCTATCCACCAGAGCTTTTATTGCAAAAACCGCCTGACCACTGAAATACAAGGAGCCGTCGGCTACAGCATCGCTCAACACGAAGACCTATTGCTGGCGCAACAAAAAAGCCAGGGAGATGCACGTGAAACCTCATTATTGGCCACCGACTTGCAACGCTCGGTGTTGAATTCGCTCAAGACAAACAATCAACGACAACCTATCGCCTATTCCCCTTATGGTCACCGCACTGCCGAAAGTGGATTGACCAGTTTATTGGGGTTTAACGGCGAACGTCAGGATCCAGTAACTGGACATTACATATTAGGGAATGGGTATCGGGCGTTTAATCCAGTTTTGATGCGATTTATCAGCCCGGATAGTGTTAGCCCATTTGGCGAAGGCGGGTTAAACCCCTATGCATATTGCAAGGGGGATCCCATTAACCACACTGACAATACAGGACACACGCCCGTACTTCCCAATCTAAAATTCCAGACCATAGCAAGCAAAGTTCAAGACATGAATAGCATTAAATTTGCTAGAAAGCTCGGTAGCACTCAATCACCCAAAGTTGATCTCGAAAATATTAATCAGTCGACGAGATTTTCAGGGAGACTCGAGAAAACCTATGCCCCTGTACCCACTAAGATGTCTGATGCCGCTAACAGAATAGAGAGTTCAGCATTTAGCACGCGCGAGAGCCCCATCCCTATTGCGAATTCTTATCAACCTGCAACCCTGAAAGCACTGAGTATAAAAACCATCATTGGAAACAAGGAACTCCACCGGCATGGACGCGCCGTTCTCCCAAAACCTTTGAAGATAGATATCGAAAGAGCGCACATGCAAATAAGCACCCCCCACTTCCCCCACTCCATTATTGAAGAGTTAGTAAATAACCCAATGTTTATTCGCAGGCAAGCATTAAACCAACAAATATGAGAAGGACAGCTACATCTCGAAATTGCAGTCACGCATCCCGCCGCAAATCCGGCGGAATCGGCAAATCATCCTTAAGCGGATCAGGCCGCTTGCCCTTGCCCGCCCGGTACTGTCGAATCTGATAAACGTAAGCCAGCACCTGCGCGACCGCCAGGTAGAGACCGCCGGGAATCTCCTGCTCCAGTTCCGTGGAGTAGTAGATCGACCGCGCCAGCGCCGGAGACTCCAGCAACAGAATCTCGTTGGCCGCAGCGATCTCACGGATCTTCAGGGCCAGGAAGTCGCTCCCCTTGGCCAGCAATACCGGCGCATTACCCTTTTCGGGGTCGTACTTGAGGGCCACGGCGTAGTGGGTCGGGTTGGTGATGACCACGTCGGCCTCGGGAATGGCGGCCATCATCCGTCGCTGGGACATTTCGCGCTGCAACTGACGGATCCGTTGTTTGACCTCCGGTCGCCCTTCCTGGTCCTTGTGTTCATCGCGCACTTCCTGCTTGGTCATCAGCAGCTTCTTGTGGCTTTCCCAAAGCTGCACCGGCACATCCACCGCCGCGATCAGAATCAGCCCGCACGCCATCCACAGGGTGCTCCAGCCCACGACTTGCAGGCTGTGAATAATGGCCATGTCCAAGGGCTCATGGGCGATGCGCAGCAGGTCGTCGATGTCCGACGACAGCACCGCCAGCGCCACGAACAGGATGATGATGAACTTGGCCAGAGCCTTGAGCAGTTCGACCAGCGACTTGGTCGAGAACATGCGCTTGAGGCCGGGACCGGGGTTCAAGCGGCTGAATTTGGGCGCCATGGAACTTGCCGCGAACAGCCAGCCACCCAAGGAAATCGGACCGATGATGGCGGCCAGCACCAACGTGATCATCACTGGCTGGATCGACCACAGGGCAATCTGCCCCGAGCGCATCAGGTAGGTGGCCATGGAGCGCTGATCCAGAATCACCTCCCGCGGCAGCGAGAAGTTGATGCGCATCAGCTCCATCATGTCCTGCGCCATGGCGCCGCCAAAAATCAGCAGCGCCGAGGCACCGACCAGCATGATCGCCAGGGTGTTGAGCTCCTTGGACCGCGCAATCTCACCCTTTTCACGGGAGTCCTGCTTGCGCTTCTCCGTGGGGTCTTCTGTTTTATCCTGACCGCTTTCGCTCTCGGCCATGACTCAGCTCGCCCGTGCCATTTCGCGTAACAACTGCAAGGCCTCGGAGGCCAGCGGTTGATACTGGTTGAGAATGTCCGCCAGCCCGACCCAGACGATAAACAGCCCAAGCACCAGGATCAGCGGGAAGCCGACAGAGAAAATATTGAGTTGCGGCGCCGCCCGGGTCATGACGCCAAACGCGATGTTGACCACCAGCAACGCGGTGATCGCCGGCAGTACCAGCAACAGCGCCGCACCGAGCACCCAGCCGAGCTTGCCGGCCAGTTCCCAGCAGTGGATAACCATCAGGCCGCCCCCCACCGGCAACGTGGTGAAACTCTCGGTAAGGATCTCGAACACCACCAGATGACCGTTCATGGACAGGAACAACAGCGTCACCAGCATGGTGAAGAACTGCCCGATCACCGCCGTCGATACGCCGTTGGCCGGGTCGATCATGGAGGCGAAGCCCATGCCCATCTGGATGGCGACGATTTGCCCGGCCACCACAAAGGCCTGGAAGAACAGCTGCAAGGAAAAACCCATCACCGCACCGATGAGAATCTGCTCGGCGATCAGCAGCAACCCGCTAAGGTCCAGGGGATTGACCGGGGGCATCGGTGGCAGGCCCGGCGCGATGACCACAGTGATAGCCAACGCGAAATACAGGCGGATGCGCCGGGGCAGCAAGGTCGTGCCAAACACCGGCATGACCATCAGCAAGGCGCCGACGCGAAACAGCGGCAACATGAACGTCGCCACCCAGGTGCTGATCTGGGTATCGGTCAGTGCAAGCAGTGACATGGCTTAGCCGATGACCTGCGGAATACTGCCGTACAACTGCAGGATGTACTCCATGAAAGTCTGCACCAGCCATGGACCGCCAACGATCAGCGTCACCAGCATCACCAACAGGCGCGGCAAAAAGCTCAGGGTCTGTTCGTTGATCTGCGTGGCGGCCTGAAACATCGCCACCAACAGGCCCACCAGCAAACTCGGAATCACCAGCACTGCGACCATCATGGTGGTCAGCCACAGCGCTTCGCGAAAGATGTCGACCGCAACTTCCGGGGTCATGGCGAGACACCGCCAAAGCTGCTGGCCAGCGTGCCGATGATCAGCGCCCAGCCATCCACCAGCACGAACAACATGATCTTGAACGGCAGGGAAATGATCAGCGGCGACAGCATCATCATACCCATGGCCATCAACACACTGGCCACGACCAGGTCGATGATCAGGAACGGAATGAAGATCATGAAGCCGATCTGGAATGCCGTTTTCAGCTCGGAGGTCACGAAGGCCGGCACCAGGATGGTCAATGGCGCCTGATCCGGCGTCGCGATGTCAGTGCGCTTGGACAGGCGCATGAACAGTTCCAGATCGCTGGTGCGGGTCTGGGCGAGCATGAAGTTCTTGATCGGCACCTGGGCCTTGGCGACCGCATCCTGGGCCGTCAGTTTTTCCGCCAGATACGGCTGCAAGGCGTCCTGGTTCACCCGGTCGAACACCGGCGCCATGATGAACAGGGTCAGGAACAGCGCCATGCCGGTGAGGATCTGGTTCGACGGTGTCTGCTGCAGGCCCAGGGCCTGGCGCAGGATCGAGAAGACAATGATGATCCGGGTGAAACTGGTCATCAGCATGACAAACGCCGGGATAAAACTCAGCGCGGTCATGATCAGCAGGATTTGCAGGCTGACCGAGTATTCCTGCGCACCCTGCGCATTGGTGCCCAGGGTGATGGCCGGGATCGACAACGGATCGGCGGCGAATGCCAGCGGCGCGGCCAGCATCAGGGTCAGCATCAAGGCGATGCGCAGCGCACCCATTACTTCTTATCCTTCTGATCTTTACCCAGCATCTCCAACAGGCGCTGGGCAAATTCCGGCGTCGGCTTCTCGGTACTCGGCACTTGCACCGGCTCCTTGAGCACATGCAATGCAGTGATGTTGCCGGGGCTCAGGCCCAACAGGATCTGCTCGTTGCCGACCTGCACCAGCATCAGGCGGTCGCGAGGCCCCAGCGCGCGGGAACCGACAATCTCGATCACCTGCCCCTTACCAGCCGGACCTGCCTGCTGGACCCGACGCAGCAACCAGGCGAGGAGGAAGATCAGCCCCAGCACCAGCAACAAGCCGAACACCAGCTGCGTCAGTTGCCCAGCCACACCGCTGCTCACCGCCGGCGCGGCAGCCGTGGTCGCCGTAGCGACAGGCTCAGCCGCCAGCACGTTGAACGGCATCGCCAATACAAACCCGAGAACCCTTTTCACTCAGCGCAGCTTCTTGATGCGTTCGCTCGGGCTGATCACGTCCGTCAGGCGGATGCCGAACTTCTCGTTGACCACCACCACTTCGCCGTGGGCGATGAGCGTGCCATTGACCAGCACGTCCAGCGGCTCGCCGGCCAGGCGATCAAGCTCGATCACCGAACCCTGGTTCAGTTGCAGCAGGTTGCGGATGTTGATGTCGGTGCTGCCCACTTCCATGGAAATCGACACCGGGATATCGAGGATCACGTCCAGGTTCGGGCCTTCGAGGCTCACCGGATCGTTGTTTTTCGGCACGCTGCCGAACTCTTCCATGGGCAGGCGGTTGGACGCGGAATTGCCGGAATCGGCGGCCAGCAAGGCATCGATATCGGCCTGCCCGGCATCACCGGTTTCTTCCAGGGCTGCTGCCCACTCATCGGCCAGAGCCTGGTCGTCTTGCGTGTTCATATTGTCAGTGTCCTCGGCGAGCAAAAAATCAGAATTCGTTTAATCGCGAATGGGTACGAGCGCCGGTCAACGGCGCTCGATCGGCTCGATCACTTGCAACGCCAGATTGCCCTTGTGCGAGCCCATCTTGACCTTGAAGGCCGGCACGCCGTTGGCGCGCATGATCATTTCTTCCGGCATGTCGACCGGGATCACATCCCCCGGCTGCATGTGCAGGATGTCGCGCAGGCGCAACTGACGACGAGCCACCGTCGCACCGATCGGCACGTCGACGTCCAGCACGTCCTGGCGCAGGGCGTTGACCCAGCGCTCGTCCTGATCGTCGAGGTCCGACTGGAAGCCGGCGTCGAGCATTTCGCGCACTGGCTCGATCATCGAGTACGGCATGGTCACGTGCAGGTCGCCGCCACCGCCATCGAGTTCGATGTGGAAGGTCGACACCACAATGGCCTCGCTCGGGCCGACGATGTTGGCCATGGCCGGGTTCACTTCCGAGTTGATGTACTCGAAGTTGACTTCCATGATCGCCTGCCAGGCTTCCTTCAAATCGACGAACGCCTGCTCCAGCACCATGCGTACCACACGCAGTTCGGTCGGCGTGAATTCACGCCCTTCGATCTTGGCGTGGCGACCGTCGCCGCCGAAGAAGTTGTCCACCAGCTTGAACACCAGCTTGGCGTCGAGGATGAACAGCGCGGTGCCGCGCAAGGGTTTGATCTTGACCAGGTTGAGACTGGTCGGCACGTACAGCGAGTGCACGTATTCGCCGAACTTCATCACCTGCACGCCGCCGACCGCCACGTCCGCCGAGCGACGCAGCATGTTGAACATGCTGATGCGTGTGTAGCGGGCGAAACGCTCGTTGATCATTTCCAGGGTCGGCATGCGTCCACGGACGATGCGATCCTGGCTGGTCAGGTCATAGCTTTTGACGCTGCCGGGTTCGGCAGCGTTTTCGGTCTGTACCAGACCATCGTCGACGCCATGCAACAGCGCGTCGATCTCATCCTGGGACAGCAGGTCCTGCACGGCCATGTCGTGTTCCTACTGCAGTACGAAATTAGTGAAAAGCAACTGTTCGATCACCACTTTACCGAGCTCTTTCTGCGCCACTTCCTGGACACTGGCGGTAGCTTTCTGCCGCAGCATTTCCTGGCCGACCGGCGAGGCGAGGGTCGCGAAGTCCTGCCCGGAGAACAGCATCACCAGGTTATTGCGGATCACCGGCATGTGGACCTTGAGCGCCTCCAGATCCGCCTGGTTGCGCGCGAGCATGGTGATGCTCACTTGCATGTAGCGCTGGCGACCGTTCTGGTTGAAGTTGGCCACGAAAGCCGGCGCCATCGCCTCGAAAATCGCTGGCTGCTTGCCGACAGGAGCGGTTTGTTCCACTGCGGCGGCAGGCTTGCTCTGAGCGCTGTGCATGAAGTACCAGGTCGCCCCCACGGACACACCGATCGCCAGCAGCAGGGCCAGCACGATCACGATAATCAGCTTGAGTTTGCCTTTGGTTGCGGGGTCTTTTACTGCTGCGTCGCTCTTCGCCATGCCAATAATCCGTCACTATTCGGGTTTTCACAGTCGCACGGCAAGGCAAGAGCAAGTGTTATGCCAGAAGTATCGGGAAGAGCTGGGCGGACCGGCTTCGATCGGAAGATCACCATGAAGCCACTGTGGGAGCGAGCTTGCTCGCGATGGCATTTTAACAGTCAACATTTTCATCGACTGTTACACCGCTATCGCGAGCAAGCTCGCTCCCACAGGGTTAGGTGTTCGTTTGGTCAGGCGTAGTAATCGACCGCGCTGGAGCCGATCACGCTGGTGGTATTGACCGCCGCTTCAGCGACGCTTGGGGTGATGTCATCATCCATTGAATCGAGGCGACCGCCGCTGGCACTGGTCCGCCCGCTCTGACCTTGCCGGGCTTGTTCCTGCCCCTGCTGCGAACCACGGGACTGGTCCGAAACGTTGACATCGACCTGCCCCATGCCCTGCTGCGCGAACATGTCGCGCAAGCGATGGACCTGCCCATCCAGCGCCTCACGGACGCCCGGATGCGCACTCATGAACGTGACCTGGGTCTGTTGATCGGGAACCATGTTCACCCGAATGTCCAGACGCCCGAGCTCAGCGGACTGCAACTGGATGTCCGCCGCCTTGAGATTGGCGCTGGACAGGTACATGACCCGGTTCACCACCTCTTCGGCCCACCCGCTCTGGTGCATGGCGATCGGCTGGTTCACCGGCAAGGCATTGGCTGTCTTCGGTGTGGCCGCCTGGGTCAGCGCTGCCAGACGGTTGGCGAAATCATCGACACGGGTGTCGCTGCTGGCGGACTTGAGATCCTTCAGGCCATCATCGATCAAGCCGCTGAAAGCCTTGTCTTCACCCGGGCTGGTGTCGCTCTTGTCGCCCTTAACACCCAACAGGGTCGCCATGCCGGCGGCAAAGTTTTGCTCTGGCGTCAGCTCTGCGTCAGCCTGGGCTTGCGCCTGTGTCGGTGCAGCCTTGGGCTGCGCCTGGCTGGAAGCCGATACGTGACCGCCCTGCTCCATCGCCAGGCGCACCGCCGGCAATGCGTCGAGCGGATCGGTCGAGGGATCGAAATCGCCCTCGGCAGTGGCCAGCGCTGGAGCGAGTACAGCCGTAGCCATTGCCGTAGCGGCAACCGGCGCATCAACGACAGGTTGCACGCTGTCGACCACGGCGGGGGCTACCGGTGCCGATACGATGGATTGCAATGAAGGATCAAGCGCCGGATCCAGCAGTGCGGCGTCAACGACCGGAGCCGGGTCGGCATCTGACGCATCATCGCCAGCGACCTTGTCGCCAGCCTGCACCGAACTCTCGGCAGGCAAGGATTTGCCGCCATCGGCAACCACCGGTTCCTCGGCGGCAGACTTGTCGTCACCAGCGTCTTTGGTTCCGGCAACATCGCTGGTTTTGTCGCGACCCGGCTTGAGCGAGGCATCCGCCAACGCAGTGGGTTTGCCTTGCGCCTGATCGGCGTAGACATCAGCGAAGCTTGCGGCGTTGCCCCCGGGCTCAGAGGTCTGCGCCGGAGGATTGGCGGAGCCAGCTTGAGTCTTGGCCTGCCTGGAGGCCTGAAACAGAATATCGGGGGTAACGGGCATGAAACGGTCTCCGCTGCACGGGGCTCGTAAGTACAGTTGGATGAGTTTACTGCAAAAGTCGAGCCAGTTTCACTCGAAGAGGACCAAATGCAGCGTGTGCTCAGATTTTCGCCGGGCAACGCTGTCGTTCAGCTTCGTACAGAGGCCGGATATCGGCGAATTCGCGGTCGATTTCGCCGATCAACTCCTGAACGGCGGCCCATGGCAAATCTTTGGCCTGCTGTTCAAGTTGACGGCAGAGCTCTGTCAGCCGGAAGGCGCCCATATTGCTGCTGCTGCCCTTGAAGCTATGGGCGGTTTCAACGAGCCGTGCGGCACTGTCGGCTGTTCTCAAGACTTTCAGGCGCTCTTCGGAGTCTGCAAGAAAGACAACCAGCAGATCCGGATAGCCCTCTTCCATCACTTCCTGCAATGCGCTCAGCACGTCGCGATCCACATGTGTGTCGTCCACTTGCTCACTCCTTGATCAAGAATGCGCGGATTATGCCAGAGCCTCCCAGATAAACTCCACGCGTGCACTTCGACCATTGTCGCTCCAGCGGGCATTACGCCCCAACTGGCGGATCAGACTGACCCCTCGCCCCGACAGGCGGACGTCTTCCAAAGGTCTTGCGATCACCCGCTCGACATCGAAACCCTTGCCGCTGTCTTCGATGTGAATGGTCAGGCAACCGCCATCGTCCGTTGGCGTCACCTGCAAATGCAACCGTACATAACCATCCAGCAGCTCGTCCAGCCGGGTATTGCGCTCTTGATAATATCGCGCAAAACCCGAGGCATCGCGCTTGAGACTCGAATCCAGCCCCAGCACGCCATGCTCCAGCGCATTGGAGTAGAGCTCCGCCAGCACGCTGTAGAGCGCACCGCTCTGAGCCCGAAGACCATGGACCTCAAGCAACAACTGCAACAGATAGGGTAACGGATTGAAGCGCTTGAGCGTGGCGGCGCGAAACTCGAAACTCACCGACCAGTCCAGCGGGCAGGACTGGCCGCTGTCGGAGTAGACCAACGCCGGCGGAGTGATTTGCGTCGACTCCAGCAGGCTGACTTCGACCATACTGACATCGTCACGCGCTTCACCGCCGAAATGACGCAGCGCCTGCTCGATCTCTTCGAACAGCGCATTCGGATGCCGATTGGCGGCAAACACTTGCTGCAATCGCTGCGCGCCAAACAGTTGATCATTGGCGTCGCAGGTATCGATCACCCCATCGGACAGCAGAAACACCCGATCCCCGAGGGCCATGGGATACACGTCGGTACGCTCATCGAAGGATTCCGGGCTCAGCACACCCAAAGGCAGGTTCCGCGCCGGCAGAGGCGTTCGCTCGCCACTGGCAACGCGATGCAGGTAACCGTCCGGCATGCCGCCATTCCAGACTTCCACCGAACGACGCTGAAAACTCAGGCACAGCAACGTGGCACAGCAGAACATGTCCACCGGCAGGATGCGCTTGAGCTTGGCATTCATCTCGCGCAGGATTTCCGCCAGGCCATAGCCCTTGGCGGTCATGCCGTAGAAGACCTCGGCCAAGGGCATCGCACCCACTGCCGCTGGCAAACCGTGGCCGGTGAAATCGCCCAGCAGCACGTGCATGTCTCCGGCCGGGGTGAACGCGGCCAGCAACAGGTCGCCGTTGAACAGCGCATAGGGCGATTGCAGATAACGGATATTCGGAGCGGCATTCAGGCAGCCGGAGTGCGCCACCTTGTCGAAAACGGCCTTGGCCACACGCTGCTCGTTGAGCAGGTAGTCGTGGTGCCGGGCAATCTGGTCACGCTGTTGCAGCACGGTGTCCTGCAAGCGCCGCAAGCGATCCATCGCCTTGATCTTGGCTGCGAGGATCACCTGGTTGTAGGGCTTGGCCAGAAAGTCGTCACCGCCGACTTCCAGGCAACGGGCCAGGGCTTCGCTTTCGGACAACGACGTGAGGAAGATGATCGGCACCAGGGTTTCCCCAGCCAGAGCCTTGATCTGCCGGGCCGCCTCGAAGCCGTCCATCACCGGCATCAGCGCATCCATCAACACCAGGTGCGGTGATTGCTGGCGAAACACCTCGACCGCTTCGGCACCGTTGGCCGCCGTCAGCACGTTGTGCCCCTGGCGGCGCAGGATGCTCGACAACAGCAGGCGATCGGCGGCGCTGTCCTCGGCAATCAGGATCGTCAGCGGCTCCAGTGGCTGCATGGCAATCAACTGATGTCGAACAGCTTGTCGAAGTTGGAGATGGCGAGGATCTTGCGCACGTCGGTACTGCTGTTGACGACGCGGACATCGGAGTCGTCGCCACCGGCGTGATCACGCAGCAGAAGCAGCATGCCCAGCGCCGAGCTGTCGAGGTAAGTGGCGTCTTTCAGGTCGACCACAACCGCCGATGGCTGTTTATCTTCGTAGGACTGACGAAACTCCTGATGCTTGGCGAAATCGAATCGTCCCTTGACCGATATCGTCAGTTTTTGCCCATCCGGAGAGAGTTCTGTAACGACTGACATTTCATGGCTTCCTTGTCATTGGTAAACCCGCTTGCACAAGGTTTAGCATTTGGTAGAGGTTGGAGCAAGGCGGTAGGTTGTGGTGACTGTCGAATCGTTATCGCTGTAAACCTGACACCCCCCGTGCGCTCACAGGTTCATCGCGAGCGAGTTCGCTCCTACAGGTGATCCTGCCGTGGCAGGCGTTGGGACAATTCATCCAACAGTTTTTGTTCGCGCCGGTCCTCAAGCGCCCGCGCCTCATCGGCATAGCGCTGAACCAGCTTGCGCAAACCCTCGACCCGGGCAAACGCCTGCTGCCAGGTTTCCCGGGCCTTGTTCAGGTTGTTCTGATGCCAGGCCAGGCTTTGCCGCTGCTGGTCGATGGCCGTGCCCAGTTGCGCGAGAAAGCCCTGATAGCCCAGCAACCATTGGCCCGAGACGCCGCCGCTGCCGCGCACGATCCATTGCTCCTGATAGTCGAGCCGGAAGGCTTCGAGGTCGGCGAGTTTGCTTTCGGCCAAACGCACTTGCCCCTGAAAGTGCCCCAGGCGCTGGACTGCGGTTTTCTCGGCCTTTTCGGCCATTTCCACCACGGGGGCCAGGCGCCCTGCCCGAGTCTGGGCCATGGCCGGTTAGCCGCCCGCCGCGGGCGCGAAGATCGACGCGAGGTAAGCTTCGCTTTCGCCCAGGCTGATGCTGTCGTTGAGCCCCTGGCGCAGGTATTTGACCAGCTGCGGCTGCAAGGAAATCGCCAGGTCGGTCTCGCGGTCGCCGCCAGCGACGTAGGCGCCGACGCTGATCAGGTCGCGACTCTGCTGATAGCGCGACCACAATTGCTTGAAATACTGCGCTCGCATCATGTGCTCCGGCGACACCACCGCCGGCATCACCCGGCTGATGGATGCCTCGATATCAATGGCCGGGTAATGCCCTTCCTCGGCCAGTCGCCGGGACAGCACGATGTGCCCGTCGAGCACGCCCCGCGCCGAGTCGGCAATCGGGTCCTGCTGGTCATCGCCTTCGGACAGCACGGTGTAGAACGCGGTGATCGAACCACCGCCCTTCTCGGCATTACCGGCCCGCTCCACCAGTTTCGGCAGCTTGGCGAATACCGACGGCGGATAACCTTTGGTCGCCGGCGGCTCGCCGATGGCCAAGGCGATTTCCCGCTGGGCCTGGGCGAAACGGGTCAGCGAATCCATCAGCAACAGGACGTTCTTGCCCTTGTCGCGGAAATATTCGGCGATGCGCGTGCAGTACATGGCGGCGCGCAGTCGCATCAGCGGCGCATCGTCCGCCGGGGACGCCACCACTACCGAACGTTTGAGCCCTTCTTCACCGAGGATGTGCTCGATGAATTCTTTAACTTCACGTCCCCGCTCACCGATCAACCCGACGACGATAATGTCGGCCTCGGTAAAGCGCGTCATCATCCCCAACAGCACGGATTTACCGACACCGGTACCGGCGAACAGGCCGAGCCGCTGGCCGCGGCCGACCGTCAACATGCCATTGATGCAACGGATGCCCACGTCCAGCGGTTCGCTGATCGGTTCGCGCTTGAGCGGATTGATGGTCGGGCCGTCCATTGGCACCCAGTCTTCGGCCTTCATCCCGCCCTTGCCGTCCAGCGCACGACCGGCGCCATCCAGCACCCGCCCGAGCATGCTCATGCCCATGGGCAGGCGACCGGTATCGGCCAAGGGCACCACTCGGGCACCGGGCGCGATGCCGGCGACACTGCCGACTGGCATCAGGAAGACTTTACTGCCGGAGAAGCCCATCACCTCGGCTTCGACCTGCATCGGGTGATAGCTGTCGTCGTTGATGACCATGCAGCGGCTGCCCATGGCGGCGCGCAGGCCTTCGGCTTCAAGGGTCAGGCCGACCATGCGCAGCAAGCGGCCTTCGAGGATCGGTGCGCCCTCCAGTCCCGTGGCCTCGGCATAGCTGCCCAGGCGCTTGGCGAAACTGGTGCGTTCAAGGCGCATCGGGAACATCCTGAGCCGGTGCGACCGCAGGCTTACTTTCGATCGGCAGTTCCAGGCTCAGGTCCGGCGCGGCCGGGTGCAAGGCCTGCTCGTGCAACTGATCGAACAGCTTGTCCATCACCCGCGCGATACGGGTTTCGACCGTGGCGTCGATGCGGCTGTGTTCTGTCTCGACCCGGCAACCGCCAGGCAACAGCGCTTCGTCCTCGACGATGCGCCAGGTTTCTTCATGACGTTCGCGCAGGCCTTTGACCTGTTCGAAATCCTGCGGATTGATGTACAGCCGCACATTGCCCACGCCCAGCGGCAAGAGCTTGAGCGCCTCGCGCATGACGTGTTCGATCTGCGTCGAGTCGATGGCCAGCTCGCGCTGGATCACCTGTCTGGTGATGTGCTGCACGAGGTCGACCAGGGACTTTTCAATCTCGGTGTCCTGTTCGGCAATGGGCTCGAACAGGTGCGTCATCAGTTGCTCCAACGCCGCAATCTTGGCGGTCAGGGCCATTTCAGCCTCCTGACGGACCTTGAGCGTGGTGCTGTGGAAACCTTCCTTCTCACCCACCGCGAAGCCTTCGTTATAGGCTTCCTGGCGAATGCTTTCGAGCTCTTCAAGGGTCAGTGGCTGGACTTCCTCCAGCGGCACTTCCTCCATTTCCGGCGGTTCGGGTTCAGGCTCAGGTTCCGGCTCGGGTTCCGGCGGGTCGAAACTGGGCAGTGCCCAGGTATCGAAACCACTGACATCCCTGGCCCGGATCAGGTCAGTGGGTGCATCATCATTCTTGACCATGGTGTTAGATCATTTCCTCGCCGCCCTTGCCGCCGAGAACGATTTCCCCGGCTTCGGCCATACGGCGGGCGATGGTGAGGATTTCCTTCTGCGCGGTTTCCACGTCGCTGACGCGCACCGGGCCCTTGGCTTCCAGGTCGTCGCGCAACAGTTCGGCGGCACGCTTGGACATGTTCTTGAAGATCTTCTCCTTGACGCCTTCGTCCGACCCTTTGAGGGCCAGCACCAGCACATCGGAGGACACCTCGCGCAGCAGCGCCTGAATCCCGCGGTCGTCGACATCGGCCAGGTTGTTGAACACGAACATGAGGTCTTCGATCTGACCGGACAGGTCTTCGTCGACTTCGCGGATCGAGTCCATGAGCTGGCCTTCGATCGAGCTGTCGAGGAAGTTCATGATGTCCGCCGCGCGTTTGATGCCACCCAGGGTAGTGCGCGAGGCATTCGAGTTGCCGGAGAACTGCTTCTCGAGAATCTGGTTGAGCTCTTTCAGGGCCGCTGGCTGTACGGTGTTCAGCGAAGAGACCCGCAGGATGATGTCGAGCCGCACCTTGTGGTCGAAGTTGCCGAGCACTTCACCGGCCTGGTCCGGATCGAGATACGCCACCACGATCGCCTGGATCTGCGGGTGTTCATAACGGATCACGTCGGCGACGGCGCGCGGCTCCATCCACTTCAGGCTGTCGAGGCCGCTGGTGTTGCCACCGAGCAGGATGCGGTCGATCAGGCCGTTGGCCTTGTCTTCGCCAAGAGCCTGGGTGAGCATCTTGCGCACATAGTCGTCGGAGCCGACGCCCAGGCTGGTCTGGTCGCCGACGATATCGACGAACTCGCTCATCACCTGTTCGACCTGCTCGCGGTGCACATTACCCATCTGGGCCATGGCCACACCCACGCGCTGAACCTCTTTGGGGCCCATGTGACGCAGCACCTGGGCAGCGTCGGTGGACCCCAGGGACAGCAACAGGATTGCGGCTTTGTCGACCTTGGACAGTTTGGCGGCAACGGCTCGGTTATCACTCATCTGCGTTAATCCACTCTTTCACGACCTGGGCCACACGACCCGGGTCTTCTGCCACCAGACTCTTGATTGCGTTCAACTGAGCGTCATAGCCTTCGCTCGGGCTCGGCAACAGGATGCTGGTCGGGCCACCGAGGCTGACACGGTCGTTGGCCAGTTCGCCATCCAGACCGCCCATGCCACCCAACTCGACGTCGCTGCCGATACCGGCCAACTGCTTGCCCTTGCCACCACCGGTAATATTGTTGAGCACCGGACGCAGCACACCGAATACCAGCACCAGAATGAACAGCACACCCAGCACTTGCTTGACGATGTCCCAGAACCACGGCTGGGAGTAGAACGGAATTTCGGCAATCGCTTCACCGCGCTCGGCGGAGAACGGCATGTTGATCACGCTGACGCTGTCACCACGGCTGGCATCGAAGCCGACTGCGTCCTGAACCAGGCGAGTGAAGCGCGCCAATTCATCGGCGCTCCATGGCGCACGGGTGGTTTCGCCGTTGGCCGGATTGATCTTGACCTGATCATCGACCACCACCGACACCGACAGGCGATTCAACCGGCCCTGCTGCTGCTTGGTGTGGCTGATGGATCGGTCGAGTTCGAAGTTCTTGGTCGATTGTTGACGCTTGTCCGCCGGGTACGGAGCGAGCATCGGCTGACCGGTGGCCGGGTCCATGATTTGCTGGCCATTGGCATCAACCAGCGGCTGGCCCGGCTGCACCATGCCGGCTGCCCCCGGAGTGCCGCCGGTGGTTTGCGGCGCGGAGGCCGGCGCTGGAGGCTGGTTGCTCAAGGCACCCGGTACGCCTTGCGGGCCATTGCTGGCGGTACGTTGTTCGTTGACCGACTGCTCGCTGCGCAACGCCGGTTGATCCGGGTTGAATTGCTCGGAAGTCGATTCGACCGCACTGAAATCCACGTCGGCCGAGACTTCGGCCTTGTAACGGTCGTTGCCCAGCACCGGCTGCAGGATGTTGTGCACGCGCTGAGTGAGCATGCTTTCCATGCGACGGCTGTAGTCGAACTGCTTGCCAGCCATGGTCAGTTCGGAGTTTTCCGCCTGATCGGAGAGCAGGTTGCCCTTCTGGTCGACCACGGTGATCTGCGATTTGCTGAGTTCGGGAACGCTGGTCGCTACCAGATTGATGATGGCAACGACCTGGCCTGGCTCGAGGGAGCGACCGGAATAGAGTTCAACCAGAACCGAAGCGCTTGGCTTGCGTTCGTCGCGCACGAACACCGAACTTTTCGGGATCGCCAGGTGTACGCGGGCACCCTTGACGTTGTTCAGGCTGGAAATGGTGCGGGCCAGTTCGCCTTCGAGGCCGCGACGGTAGCGGGTCGCTTCCATGAACTGGCTGGTGCCAAGCCCCTGCTCCTTGTCGAGGATTTCAAAACCGATGTTGCCGTCGCTGGGAGTGACACCAGCGGCCGCGAGCTTGAGCCGCGCTCGGGACAGGTCATCGGCCTTGACCAGCAAGGCACCGGAATTGGGTTCGACGGTGTACGGGATATCGGCGGAGGCCAGGGTATCCATGACCTGCTTGGCGTCCATGCCGGCAAGGCTGCCGTACAGAGGCCGGTAGTCCGGTTGCTGGGACCACAACACCACGGCAAAACCAATCGCCACGCTCGCCGCCAGGCCGACCAACAGGCCCACCTGACGCAACATGGTCATCTCGGAGAGGTTTTCCAGGAAGGACAACCCGAACAGCGGCGGTTTGCCGTCTATTGGAGTGGCCTTGGCCGGAACGTTATCGGCGACTGCTTCTGCCATGACTCAATCTCGTCCTTTAAACCGGCATCTGCATGATGTCTTGGTAGGCCTGAACTAGTTTGTTGCGCACCTGGGTCAATGCCTGGAAGGACACGCTGGCTTTCTGCGATGAGATCATCACGTCTGTAAGATCGACGCCGCTTTTGCCGATTTCGAACGCACTGGCCAACTGCGTGGAAGCCTGTTGGGTGTCGTTCACTTTATTGACGGCCTGACCGAGCATGTCGGAAAAGCTGCTGCCCGACACTTCAGGAACGGCAGTCGATTTCGGCGCAGACATGGCATCCATTTGCATGGCGCGCATATCCAGCATCAACCGATTGAATTCAATACCTTGGCTCATGGTTTCTCTCTTTGACGACCCGCAATTTTTTGACACTCACTCGGCGGGTCATGAGGTGTTAGCAACAAGGGTGCCAGCTCCATGGCCTTGTTTCACAAAAGCCCTTCTCATCGCCGCTAGCCGCTGTAGGAGCGAGCTTGCTCGCGATGAACTGAAGAACGCCGCGTTTATCCTGACGCCCCGCATTATCGTTAACGACCATCGCGAGCAGAGCTCGCTCCTACAGGAACAGGATCAGGTGGCGAACAGATAGGCTTCCACATCCATACCGGCATCGCGCATTTGCGCCAGCTTGTAGCGCAGGGTCCGCGGGCTGATACCCAGGCGCTCGGCCGCCTCTTTGCGACGACCGCGCTCGGCGCGCAGGGTATCGATGATCATCTGGAATTCTCGGCGACGCAGATCATCGCCCAGCGCACCGGCCGACTCGGCCTCGACTTCCACTGGACGCACCGGCGCCTGCGCCAACGCAGGCAATGGAGCGCAAGCCACCGGCCCGGCCAGGCAGAAATCCTGCGGCTGGATCAAGCCACCCTGCTGCAGAATCAACGCTCGCTGAATCGCGTTGTCCAGCTCACGCACGTTACCCGGCCACGGATAAGCGATCAGGCACGCCTGGGCCTCGAGGGACAATCTGGCCGGTGAATGCTTCATTTTATTGACGTGCCTGGCCAGCAGACGCTCGGCCAGCGGCAGGATGTCGGCGGTACGCTCGCGCAACGGACGCCAGGCCAGGGGAAACACCGACAGGCGATAGTAAAGATCTTCACGGAAGCGCCCCGCCGCCACTTCACCCACCAGGTCGCGATTGGTGGTGGCAACCACGCGAATGTCCAGCGTGATCGGCTTGCGCGCCCCAACCCTTTCGACCTCACGTTCTTGCAGTACGCGCAGCAATTTGGCCTGGAGCCCCAAGGGCATTTCGGAAATTTCGTCGAGCAGAATGGTGCCGCCGTCGGCCTGCTCGAACTTGCCGGCTTGCGCGGCAATGGCACCGGTGAAGGAACCCTTCTCGTGCCCGAACAAGGTCGCTTCGAGCATGTTGTCCGGGATCGCCGCACAGTTGATCGCAATGAATGGCTGATTGGCGCGATGAGAATGCTGATGGATGTAGCGCGCCAGCACTTCCTTGCCCGTGCCCGACTCACCCGAGATCAACACCGTGGAATCGCTGCGTGCGACCCTCGCTGCCAATTCGAGCAACTGCGCGCTCGCCGGCTCGAATGCTATCGGCCCTTCACCCTCAGCCAGACCGAGACTGCCCAGGGCATGACACCCCACCAGATCGAGCAACGCCTTGGGCTCGAATGGTTTGACCAGATAGTCCACCGCACCTTGGCGCATCGCATCGACCGCACGCTCGACCGCGCCGTGAGCCGTCATCAGCAACACCGGCAATTGCGGCTGCCGCGCTCGCAACAGGCCCAGCAACTGGTGGCC
Organism: Pseudomonas sp. PDM30; assembly: GCF_019218985.1. Taxonomy (NCBI): domain Bacteria; kingdom Pseudomonadati; phylum Pseudomonadota; class Gammaproteobacteria; order Pseudomonadales; family Pseudomonadaceae; genus Pseudomonas; species Pseudomonas sp. PDM30. The sequence continues at coordinate 170,805 of NZ_JAHUWM010000008.1, read as the reverse complement.
GTCCATACCCGGCATGTTGACGTCGCTGATCACCAGGCTGAAGGACTCGCCGCCGACGGCAAGCAACGCCTCCTCTGCCGAACCCACCGCCTTGTAATCGTGCCCCGCGAGCAATAGCGTATCGGCCAGCGCCTCGCGCAACGCGCGGTCGTCCTCGACCAGCAGAACCTTGATACCCATCTGTGTCACTCCGCTCCTTGAGCGCTGCTGAACAACGGCAGGATAACTTGCGCGCAAGTGCCGCGACCGAGTCGCGAGCGCAACTGCAATTGTCCCTGATGAGCACGCGCCACTGCCTTGACCACGGTCAGGCCAAGACCTGTGCCAGTGGCCTTGGTGGTAAAAAAGGGTTCGCCCAATCGCGCCAGAACGGCGGCATCGATACCGGAGCCACTGTCGCTGACGCACAGGTGCAGGTAATTGCCGCGGGTATAGAGGTGAATCTTGAGGCGCAATGGACCGGCACTGGACTGGATGGCGTTCTCGATCAGATTGAGGATCGCACCGACCAGGGTGTCGCGATTGCACAGCAACTCCCCCGAATGACTGTCGCACTGCCAGCGGATCGGCAGATCCTGTACGTGGGTCAGCGCCGCTGCTTGCAACGATTGCATCAACTGAGCGGGCGTCACGCGATCGGTCAGCGGCAACTCGCCCCGGGCGAAAACCAGCATGTCGCGCACCTGGTGCTCCAGCTCGTGCAGGCGCTCCTTGAGGCGCCCGGCAAAGCGCTGCTGGGTAGCGACCGGCAGCTCTTGCTCGGTCAAATGACTGGCATACAGCAACGCGGCGGACAACGGCGTGCGTATCTGATGAGCCAACGAAGCGACCATGCGCCCCAACGACGACAGCCGCTCATGACGGGCCAGTTGATCCTGCAGGTGACGGGTTTCAGTCAGGTCGTTGAGCAACACCAACTGGCCAGGCTCGGCGTCCAGCGAGCGCGTGGCGATCGACAGGCGCCGACCATCCTTGAGGGAGACTTCATGACCATCGTCTTCGCGCGGCGCAAAACAGCGGGCAATGACGTGGCGCCACAATTCACCTTCCAGCGGCAACCCCAGCAACTCGCACGCCGCCGGATTGGCTTCGCGCACGATGCCCTGGGCGTCAATGACGATGACGCCGCCGGGTAAGAGATCAAGGAGGTTTTGCAGGCGGTTGGCCAGGCGTTCTTTTTCCGCCAGCTCCTGCATGCGCTGGGCACTGACCACTGCCAATTCACCCTTGAGCTCGGTTACCCGGGCTTCAAGCATGCTGTAGGAATCGGTCAACTGACTGGACATCTGGTTGAACAGCGCAAATGCCTGCTCAAGGCCAAGCCGGCTCGCCAGCTCTACGGACGACGGTTGTCCCGAAGCATCAAGGACAGGAGACATCTGGGCGGCTTGGGGCATCGTGCTCTCTCGCTTGGCTGACCGTCAGTGAAACGGAACGTTGCGAGGGACGTAGCAATACCCGTGCCTAAAAAAAACTTCTTATAAATGAACGCGTTGAAAAACAGGCGTCAATCATCCGCCTGCTCGTCTCCATCACGACGGCTCATGCCGTACTTGCGCATCTTTTCCACCAGCGTGGTACGACGAATACGCAGGCGCTCGGCCGCGCGCGCCACAATGCCGTTGGCATCATCCAGCGCCTGCTGGATCAGCCCCTGCTCCAGACCACCGAGGTAGTCCTTCAGGTCCAGACCTTCCGGAGGCAACATGGCATTGGCGGTAAAGTCCTGGGTATGGCCGTTGATGGCCACGCGCTCTTCCAGATCGCTGCGCAGGCTGTCGACCATTTGCTCGTCTTCATCGTCGACGTAGCGGAATTTCTTCGGCAACTCGACCACGCCGATCACGCCGTATGGGTGCATGATCGCCATGCGCTCCACCAGGTTGGCCAATTCGCGGACGTTGCCCGGCCAGCCATGACGACACAGCGACATGATGGCCGCCGAGTTGAAACGGATCGAACCGCGCTTCTCGTGCTCCATGCGCGAGATCAGCTCGTTCATCAGCAGGGGAATGTCTTCGACGCGCTCACGCAGCGGCGCCATCTCGATCGGGAACACATTCAGGCGGTAGTACAAATCTTCGCGGAAGGTGCCGATCTCGATCATGCTTTCGAGATTCTTGTGGGTCGCCGCAATGATGCGCACGTCGACGCTCTGGGTCTTGTTGCTGCCCACGCGCTCGAAGGTGCGCTCCTGCAACACACGCAGCAACTTGACCTGCATCGGCAGCGGCATGTCGCCGATTTCATCGAGGAACAGGGTGCCGCCGTTGGCCAGCTCGAATCGACCGGCGCGGCTGGTGATCGCCCCGGTGAAGGCGCCCTTCTCATGGCCGAACAATTCGCTTTCCAGCAACTCGGCCGGAATCGCCCCGCAGTTGACCGGCACGAACGGCGCTTCGCGGCGCTTGGAATGGTAATGCAGGTTGCGCGCAACCACTTCCTTGCCGGTGCCGGACTCACCGAGGATCAGCACGCTGGCATCGGTGTCGGCGACCTGCTGCATCATCTGGCGGACGTGTTGAATCGCCCGGCTGGTGCCGACCAGGCTGCGGAAAAGATTGGGTTCGCGATGACGACCGCGCTCGCGGGCCTGGTCGTACATCTCGCGATAGACCTGGGCACGGTGCAGCGAATCGAGCAATTTGCTGTAGCTGGGCGGCATTTCGAGGGTCGAAAGCACTCGCCGACGCTGGTCTTCCGGCAAGTCAATGGAAGAATTATCGCCCATTAACAAAACCGGAAGGAACTCATCCCATGTCGAGAGTGTCTTAAGCAAGCCCAGAAGTGCACCAGGAGCATTGACCGTCCCGATGAGGACACAGATCACTTCACGACTTGACGACAAAGAGCCGACAGCCTGCTGCCAGTCATGGCTACCGCAGGGTAAATTTTCTTCGCCGAGAAAATTCAAAATCACCGCCAGGTCGCGGCGGCGGACGCTATCGTCATCAATCAGCAGAATTTTGGTTTCACGCCACATGCAATAGCAACTTCCCTAGTCAACTCAATGCCCAAAATGCTGGGGCAAGCTAAACGCTTGCAGGCCTTGTATGCCTGAAGACGACTGAAATCTGGAACCAGCCACTAGTTAAGTCAAAAATCCGTGCACAGTCAAATTTATGGCGCACTTGTTTGGATTAACCGGGTTTTATTATCCAAACAGATGGTAAACCTTTGCCGCGTTCCGCGCTTGCTGGATCTGAGACATTTCATCGACTATCGCCTGCCTTTCACCCATCGCGACCTCAAGCAACTGCTTGTAGACATACAGCAGCTCCTCAAGATTGCTGCGCAAAACCTCTTCATCCAGCGAAGCCTCGCTCATGACATCTTCCATGCAGGAACGGCAATCCAGGTCCAATTGACCGATGGCCTCCCAGTCACGCTCGGCCAAAGCACCGACCAGCGCTTCACGAGTTTGCTCTATCCGCTGCAATACAAGACTCATGGCGATCTCCCTTAGAACTGCGGACCTGGCTCAGCAATGCCGTCCCAGCCTTCTTTCACCGTGCGCAACAAGCTCGCGACCTCATCGAGAATCTCCGGATCGCTGCTGATGTTCGCCTCGGCCAGGCGCTTCATCATGTAGAGGTAAAGGCTGTCGAGTTCACCCACGGCATCGGCGCAGTTTTCAAGATCCAGGCCTTCACGCAAACCACCGATGATGCCGATCGCCTTGCTGATCGACACACACTTGCCGGGAATATCCTTGCGCTCCAGGGCGCCTTTGGCCTGGGCAATACGGTCCAGGCCACCCCCCATGAGCATCTGCACCAAACGATGCGGACTTGCTTCGGACGTCTGGGCGTGCGCACCCACTTTCTGATACTGCCGAAGGGCTAACATTGGATTCATGTTCTACCTCATTACCACAAAGACTCGTATGACCAGTGTATCGTCCGCGAGCCAGAGAACTTTAGATCAAAAGACAAAAACCCGGCACACGCGAAAATGCGTAGCCGGGTTTTTATCGTCAGTTCACGACTAGCTGTTGGACTTCTGGGCGTTCAAGGAAGTGAAGAACGAGGTGATGTTACTCGCCGTCGCTTTCATCTGCCCGACCAAAAGGTCCATTGCGTTGTACTTGGCGGTCAACGTCTTGGTCATGTTGGCGACACGCAAGTCCAGCGCAGTCTGCTGATTTGAAAGGTTCTTGCTCACGGTCTGCAGGCTGGTATTGCGCTGGTCAAGCAACCCGCCCGTCTGCACATAAGGCTTGATTACAGTGCCCATGCGCGCCAGCAGGCCGTTGGTCGCATTGCTACCGTTGAACAACTGCTGCACCTGGCCGCTCATGCCGTTGATGGCCATCGTCTTGTTGAACGCCGTTGTATCGAACGCCAGGTTGCCAGTTTTCTCATTCGTCAGCACGCCGATCTGCGACAGAACGGCCAATGGACCGCCCGCCCCGGGAGCGGTCAGCACGCTGCGGATATCGGAGATCAGTGTGCGCGACATCGAATCACCGGTAAACGCCGCCTGAACAGTCAGGTTGCCATCGGCATCCGCTGTCGCCTTGGACAGGGAGTTGATGGTGTTCATCAGGGTGTTGTAGGAATCAACGAACGACTGGATCGACGTCTGCAAACCGGCGGTGTTGTTCGCAACGGTGACGGTCGCCGCAGCCGGCGGCGTACCCGGGCTCACAGATGTCAGGTTCAGGGTCAGGCCACTGACCGCGCCGGTAACCGTATTGCTCTTGCTGGTCACTGCCAGTCCATCGATGGTCAGCGATGCATCCACCGCAATCCCGTTGACAGCTCCTGAACTGGAGGCCGAAGGGTTGGTGCCCATCGGTTGGGTGCCGTCGATTTCAAGGCCGGCGATACCGCTGACCGTCAGGTCGGAACCCGCGCCGGTCTTGGTGGAGCTGATCACCAGACGCGATGCACCCGTGCTGTCGGTCACGATGTTGGCAGAAATACCATTACTCGCCTGTGCAGAGTTGATGGCGTCCCGGGTGCTCTGCAAGGTCGCATTGGCTGGAATCGTGACATCGTAATCAGTGCCATTCTGACTGATTTTCAAAGTACCACTCGGAATGGCACTGGCGGCACCGCCGGCAAAAGAAGCACTGGCTACTTTCGAGCTGGTGGCCAGCTTATTCACAACAACGCTGTAAGTACCGGCAACGGCGGTATTGTCGGAAGTTGCACCCAGGATCGACGGGGTACCCGAAGTTGCGGTATAGCCCGCAAACGCAGGATTGGTCTTGCTACCGAGATTGGTCAGCGCCGTCTGAAAGGCCGTCAGTGCGCTTTTCAAGGAACCGACACCGGAGATCTTCAGCGTGTTGGTTTTGGTCTGGGTATCGATCTGCGTCTGTTTCGCCGATTTGTCGGCGTTGACCAGCGCAGTAACGATCGCACCGATATCCAGGCCAGAGCCCAGGCCCGTACCCGGTAAAATTGGACTTGCCATTTTTCGTCTCCCTTCAGGTTGCTGCCACTCTTTTGACCTTTATCAGCGCCCAAAGAACGTACAAACACTATTCATGCCAGCTATCAAACTTTGGCATCGAACAATACATGGCTCGCATTGCTCAGGCTTTCTGCCAGCTTGAGGGCCTCCGCGGAGGGGATCTGTCGCACGACTTCGCCCGTTTCGCTTGCAATCACCTTGACGACGACCTTTCCGGATTGCTCGTCTATCGAGAACTCCAGATTGCGCTTGATCGACTGTACAAACTTTTCGATCTGCTGCACCGCCTGCTTCAGGTGAGTGTCATCCGTATCCAGCTTCTTTTGCGCCACGGGAGTCTCGCTGGCGACTTTAGGCTTTTCCGGCGCTTTATCCGAAACGGTGCTCGCTGGCTGGGGAGCCGGATAAGACACGCCAAGCTTTACGCTCATCTCCATGCCCATCACCTCTTAACGTAAAAAGCGAGAGAGCGTGACAAGCACACTCCCCCGCCCAAACTCTTGCCGAAATTACTGAAGCAGCTTCAGTACAGCGGAAGGCAGTTGGTTGGCTTGAGCCAGAACCGAGGTAGAAGCCTGTTGCAGGGTTTGCTGCTTGGTCAGGTTCGCGGTTTCTGCGGCGAAGTCGGTGTCTTGTACACGGCCTTGTGCAGCAGTGGTGTTTTCCACGATGTTCTGCAGGTTGGAGATGGTGCTGGTCAGACGGTTCTGCGAAGCACCCAGGTTTGCGCGGGTGGCGTTGATCGATGCCAGAGCAGCGTCGATCGCGGTGATCGCGTTGTCGATGTTGGCAGACAAGGTAGCGGAAGTTGCACCAGTCAGAACAACAGTACCGCTGCCTACGGACAGGGATACGGCGTCGAACTTGGAGCTCAGTACCAGGTCGATGCGGTTAGCCGAGCCAGTGTTGGCGCCAACTTGCAGTTGCATGGTACCAGCGGTACCGTCCAGCAGGTTTTTGCCGTTCAGATTGGTGGAAGCAGAGATACGAGTGATCTCGTCAGACATCTGAGCGAATTCGGAGTTGGTAGCGGTCTGGTCAGCAGTGCTGTTGGTACCGTTACGTGCTTTAACAGCCAGTTCACGCATACGCTGCAGAATGTCGGTCGAAGCTTGCAGCGCGCCTTCAGCGGTCTGGGCAACGGAGATACCGTCGTTGGCGTTCTGCACTGCCTGATTGCCACCACGAATCTGCGCAGCCATGCGAGTTGCGATCTGCAGGCCAGCGGCGTCGTCTTTAGCGCTGTTGATTTTCAGGCCGGAAGACAGGCGAGCCATCGAAGTCGACAGAGCGTCGGTAGCACGGTTCAGGTTTTTCTGAACGTTCAGCGACGTGGTGTTGGTGTTTACTGTTAAAGCCATGACGAATTCCTCGTTGGTTGGGTACTGCGGCTTCCGGCCCTGGCAACCGCCGGGTATGGCCTAGAGAACCTTCGTATTAGTTATCGTCGGGTTGGCAGGTTGCTTGAGGGCTTTTTTTAAAAAAAATGCCATCACCCTGCCACCCCCGAGAAAACAAGGGCTTAGCGCCCCTCAACCGCGAAAAAATGACGCCATAAAACTGTCCAGCCCGAAAACGCCCGTGCCAAAGCTGTTGTTGCCCTCAGGCCGGCATGTTTTCGAGCAATTCGATCAACTCATATTCCATGAAATCGGCGAGCCCCAGCCAATCCTGGCGCTCCTGGCAGGCGAGCATTTGCCTGAGCAACGATGCCCACGCCTGCTGCACGTCCTGCGGCGCCTGCAAAAACAGGCGCTGCGCCTCATCGAACAGATCGACCATGTTCAACGCCGCTTCGACATCACGCCCCAAGCGAAACAAACCGGCGCATTGCCGGTATTCCTCGATACCTATCGCCTGATGCTTCATCGCACGAAATCCTGATTGAACTGCGTCCCGGCAATCATTGCCCCCGCCCGACTGCTGTTGAGGAAAAGGACCTGGGGATGCCTGGCAATGTAACGCTCCAGCTCGCACAGATAGCCGCGAAAATTCAACTGCGTCTTGACCTTCTGGCCATGGCCATCGTGCACCCAGTATCTGGCCTGACTCACCGGCGGCCCCAGGTCACCATCGTTCCAGCCGGTGTGGGTCCGGTTCATTGGAAAGGCAAAGTCGGCACCGAAAAGCGTGATGCGCTGCCCGCCCATCTTCACCGCCAGATCCACGGCCGGGTGAATCACGCTGCCGCCCACGTTCAGCAGTGCACGGGGATGCTGTTCGCGCAACGAGGCGTAGATCGGGCTTGCGGAGTAACCACCGTAACGCTTGCCTTTCCAGGCATTGAGCATTTGTGGATCGCTCAATGGCAAGTACACCAGCGCAATATCCTCGGACGCATCACCGGGCAAGTGCAGCACGCTGATGCGCTGGTCGATGCTCACGACCAGGTCAGGCTTGATTCCGTGCTCGCGAAGGGGCTTGTAGGCCGTGTCCACACAGATGAACAGAGGTCGCGGGGATTGGTTGCGCACCGCTGCCAAGCGCTCGAAATTCCCTTCCAGGCTCGGCCCGGTGGCAATCACATAAACCTCGCGCCCGGGACAAGTGCCAAAGAGCCGAGCCACATCGTCATCGGCAAGCAGTAGTCCAAGGGTGTCCTGCAAGCGCTGCAGAATGACCGGCGACTGCGGGTCGAAATCACGATTGTTGAAACTCAAGTGCACTTCGCTGACCAGCCGATCACGAATCTTCGCACTGTGGTCATCGGCCAGCAGCATTTCGGCGGGCAAGGCAAAAAACGGCGTGAAGATGTCGGACAGATCGCCGGCGTAGAGCAATTGCACGCGCGGATCGCCCAGCCATTGGCGTTGATCGATCAGCTCCAGCACCAACAGGAAAAGCGCGCCGTTGAGAATGTGGACATAGAGTTTTTCAAGCCCGGCGCGTTCCAGCAAAACCGCAGGCAAATCGCCGAAGCCGGTGCCGTAAACGTGCAGCTGTGGCTTGTCGAGCGGGAGACTGGCGGCCTGCAGGCGGGCCTCGCGCAGACGACCATGACGGCTGGTGAGCTGGATGCCACCCACACACAGCGTCGAGTCCCGCCCCTCGATCAGGTCGACCTCGACGGCCAGGCGGTCTTCCGTTTTCAATCGCGCATACAGCGACGGCCAGCGACGCTGGATAACCTGAGCATTGTCTTCAAAGCATTCGCTCATGCTACCTCGCATTCCTTACAAGCAAAAAAGCGCTCAAGGTTAACCCTTGAGCGCTTTTTTGTACCGGCCTTTTTATTAAAAGACGTTCACTCAAGGACGATAGATAATCGCCGAACCCCATGACAGCCCCACTCCGAAACCGCTGAGCGCAACGCGCTTCCATTCGGAATCGAGAATATGCTTTTCCAGCAGCAATGGAATGCTCGACGACACCGTGTTACCGGTCTCGACCATGTCCTTGATGAACTTCTGCGGGCACTCTTCGAAGCGCCGCGCAACTGCGTCGACAATCGCCGCGCTGCCTTGGTGAATGCAGAACGCATCGATGTCGTCAGCGCTCAATTGCGATTCGCCCAGCAACTCATGCAAATGCGCCGGCACCTTGAGCAGTGCGAAATTGAACACCTGGCGACCGTTCATGAAGAACACGCCGTCGGTGACTTTCAAATGTGGGGCGCCGGAACCATCGGTGCCGAACTTGGCCTTGCCCAGTGCCCAGGTCGGGTTCTCACCCATCCAGGTAGCCGTGGCCGCATCGCCGAACAGCATGGTGGTGTTGCGGTCTTCCGGGTCGACGATCTTCGAATACGGGTCGGCAGTGATCAGCAGGCCGTTCTTCAGGCCAGCGGCCTCCATGAAGCCCTTGATCGCATAAATGCCGTAGACGTAACCGGAACAACCCAGGGAAATATCGAACGCAGCGACGTTGGTCGGCAGGCCGAGTTTGTCCTGCACGATGGCCGCGGTATGCGGCAGGCCTTCTTCGTCACCGTTCTGGGTGACGACGATCAACGCATCTATGGACTCGCGTTTCAAATCGGGGTTGCTGGCAAACAGCGCATTGGCCGCTTCAACGCACAGATCGGAAGTTTCCTGATCAACGCCCTTGCGCGGCAGGAAAGCCGAACCAATCTTGCCCAGGATGAATTCTTCATCCTTCTCGAATTTTGCACCTTGTGCGTAATTGTCCACGCCGGCTACAGGAACGTAGCTCGCAATGCTCTTTATGCCAATCATTACGGCTTCCCAATAATAAACAGCCCAATACCACCACTCGCAGGAATCGAGGGGCGCCGACAAACCTGGATTTGCGTCGCCCCAAGGCGACGGCCGGGAAGCGTAGAGGGCCATCACTGAACCCGATAAAGGGTCAGGCGCCATCTTCCCGGTCAATACAATACAGTGAAGATGCCCGTTATGACTCGCAGGTCACGCTATTTTGCCGAATCAGCCCGGCAACGGGTCATTCGACCAACGACCAGTCCAGTGCTGTTCCACGCTTGATGGCCTGACGGGCACGGCGTCCCAGGAGACTTTGCGCGTGTTTGGGCGCCAGCCCGAGACCCGGACGGATGGCTCTCAGATTTGTCCCGTCGAAGGGCTCGCCGGCCGCCATATCCCGGGTTACATACAACGATCTACGGTACACCAGGGATTGGCGCTCAGCCTCGGTGACACCGTAATGCACCTGCCCCATGGCTTGCCAGGCGCGCTCGGTTTCAATCACCAGGCTGGCCAGTTCGGAAGGCTCCAGCGAGAAACTGGCGTCGACGCCACCGGCCGCACGGTCGAGGGTGAAATGCTTTTCCACCACCGTTGCCCCCAATGCCACCGCCGCCACGGACACACCGACCCCCATGGAGTGATCGGACAGCCCCACCTGGCAATCGAACAACTCGCGCAAATGCGCGATCGTGCGCAGGTTGCTGTTCGCGGGTGATGCCGGATAGGTGCTGGTGCATTTGAGCAGCACCAGATCCTTGCACCCGGCCTCGCGGGCGGCGCGCACGGTTTCATCGAGCTCGGCGATGCTGGCCATGCCGGTGGAAATGATCAGCGGCTTGCCCGTCGCGGCCACCCGGCGTATCAGCGGCAGGTCGGTATTTTCGAAACTGGCGATCTTGTAGGCCGGCACGTCGAGGCTTTCGAGGAAGTCCACGGCGCTCTCATCGAATGGCGTGGAGAACGCCAGCAGGCCCAGCTCCCTGGCGCGAGCGAAAATCGGCGCATGCCATTCCCAGGGCGTGTATGCCTTCTCGTACAGCGCGTACAACGAACTACCGGCCCACAGGCTGTTGGGGTCCTTGATGAAAAACTCACCCTCGGCCAGGTCCAGGGTCATGGTGTCGGCGGTGTAGGTCTGCAGTTTCAACGCATGGGCACCGGCCTTGGCCGCGGCCTGGACGATTTGCAGCGCCACGTCCAGGGACTGGTTATGGTTGCCGCTCATCTCGGCAATGATCAATGGCGGCGCATCGGCACCGATCAGGCGCTCGCCAATCTTGAAGCTAGTCATCTGCGTGATCCTTCAATACGCGCGTGAACGCGCAGGCACTCTGGGTAAAACCGGCTTCGCGAAAGACATGCAGCGACGGCTGGTTAGCGGGCAATACCTGGGCGGTGAGCGACTCAAGTTCTGGCCAGCGGGCCTTCACAAAGGCTTCTCCACGGTCCAGCAGCGCCCTGCCCCAGCCCAGGCCGAACCGGCCTTCGAACAGATAAATCGACACTTCGGCGGTAAAGCCACGCACGTCATAACGCAGCACACCGACCGGACCGTCATCGGCCTCGGCTATCAGCAGCAGCCGCCGGGGATTGCTCAGGGTCGCCGTCAGCCAGTTTTGATGCGCGGGCCACTCGATCACACCGGTCTCCAGCGACCAGTGGCGCACGGCCTCGGTGTTGCGCCCGTCGAACAACAGCTGCGCATCACCCAGGGTCGCCGGACGTACCCTCAGCACCGCGCCGGCCAGCGCAGCCGCCACTCGCTGCGCCCCCCGGCCATCGACCAGTTGTCGCGATTGCCGCGCCAGGCTCTGGCGCAGACCCTGATTACCCGCGACAAAGCCGATGGCCAGGCGCAATTGCTCGACACTGACCTGCTCGCGCGCCCCCATGAACACATGGGCGCCCGCGGCCGCCATGACCTCGCCGTTGACCTGCTGGTTGTTCGATACGGCAATGCAAATCGTCGGCAGCCCCATGGCCGCCCGCTCCCAACTGGTGCCGCCACCCGCCCCGACAAACATGTCGGCCTCGGTCATCAATCGATAAAAGTCACTGACAAAACTGTGCAGGCGCCAATGCGGGCGACTCACCGCCAACGCCTGCATCTGCGCCCAGGCCGGATTATCTGCTCCGGCGACAAAATCGACTTCCAGCTCAGCAAAGTCTGCCAGCGCCAGCATCGCATGATGGGTCTGCATTGCCGCGTCGAAACCGCCGAAATTTACCAGCACACGCCGGGCCTGAGGCTTGATTTCGATGGCCGGGCAACGGAACTCGTCGCGCAGCATGGCAAACCTTGGGCCGAACAAGGTCCGGCAGCCTGGCGCCAGCAGCGACGCATAAGCCTCTGGCGTTCCCGAGAGGTTCTGGTTCAGCAGCAAGTCGGCGCTGTAGGTCCGCGTGGCGAGGTCATCAACCACGGCGATCCGTGGCGCAAAGCGCCGGGCGGCCGTCTGCCAGCGATGATCGAGGCCGTAGTGGTCGACAATGATCCAGTCAAACGCCGGCTGGTGCTCCAGCAGCGGCTCGAGCGCGGCGATGTCCGTCTGCCATGGCAGCATGGACTCGATGGCTTGCTGCGGGTCTTCATCGCTGTAGCGCTCGGGCAGCGCGAAGGTTTCGAAACCTTCGGCCCGCAGTGCCTCCAGTCGATGCCCCGGTAACAGGCGACAGGCGAACGCCACATGACTGCCCTGCCTGCGCAACACTCGGGCCAGGCACAGGCAGCGCGCGATGTGGCCGCTGCCGATGGTTGGCGAGGCGTCAGAGCGAATCAGCACTCTCATTGCAGCTCACCCCCGGCCTTCAGCGCGGCATACAGGTATTCGGCGCGTTTCCAGTCCTGCGGTGTGTCGATGTCCTGCACCAGATGACGCGGCAGGATGACCGGCAGGCTGTACGGCGAATACAACACCTCGCCACGCAGCCAGGCATCGCTGCGGCCCCAGTAGAACTGTCCGGCATCCTGATAGGCGATCGACAAATCCTGGGAGCGGGTATCACGATACTGCGGATACAGCGCCGTTAATGCCCCCTGATCATCAAGGGTCAGGGCTCGCTGGACCGGGAATCCGAAGTCGCACACCGAAAAAGCGAATGACTTGTCGGGATGCTGTTCCAGCAGGCTCAGCCCCTGGACAAGAAATCGCGATTGCAACAAAGGCGCGGTCGCGTAGATACAACAGGCGCGATCAAACTCGTCCCCTTGTTCGCGCAAGGCTTGCAGGGCATGGGCGATCACCGCCGCAGTGCCCGTGAAGTCGTCGGCCAGTGCCGCCGGGCGCATGAAGGGCACCTGGGCGCCGCAGTCCCGCGCCAGCCCGGCAATTTCCTCGTCGTCGGTGCTGACCACCACCCGGGAAAACAACCCGGATTCCAGAGCGACCTGAATCGATCGGGCAATCATCGGCACACCGGCAAACGGCTTGAGGTTCTTGCGGGGTATGCGTTTGCTGCCACCGCGGGCCGGAATAATGGCGACGTTGTTCAACGGCATTTTTCCAGGACAAACCAGGTGATGTCATCCACCGGGAATTGTCGATCGCGGTGGTAACCAAAACCGTAATCAACCAGTTGCAGGTCGTCATAGCGATCGAGCATTTCACCGGCGAAATCGCGTTTGAACAACTTGCCGCTGTTGCCGCGATACGGGACCTCGACCGGCGCCGGGTTGTAGTACTCGGCGATCAGTATGTAGCGCTGGCTCAGCTCATACAGTTGCGCGTACGCGGCCGGCAGCAACTCCGGCGCCAGGTGAATCAGAACGCCTTTGCTCAGGGTCAGGTCGAAGGTGCGCTCCCGTGGGAAGTCGAACAGCGAACCCTGCCAGATGTGTGCGATACCCAACGCCCGGGCCGCGGCACAAGCGCTGGCATTGATTTCCACGCCGAACAACTCGCAGCGCGGCAACAGCTGGTGCAGTGCCTGCAGGTTGTTGCCGGCATTGGTGCCCAGTTCTACCAGGCTGTCGATGTGCCCGACCCGTTTCAGTGCCTTGGCGAACAACGCCAGGTTGGCCGCCACCAGCGGCTGCCCGACATTGCGCTCAACGTACTGGTTGCCGAATTCACCCTGCCAGAAGGTTTCCTGCTCGGTCAGTTCATGCATCACACATTTCCCACCCGCCGCAATGGCTGGATTATTTCGATCAGCTGCCGCATCTGCTCGACCACGTAGTCCTGTTGTTCATCACTGAGCAATGGATACAACGGCAGGCTGATGGCTTCGGCGTAGTAACGTTCTGCCTGCGGAAAATCACCTTCGACGAACCCGAGATCACGATAGTAAGGCTGCAAATGCACGGGAATGTAGTGCAGGTTCACACCGACCCCGGCCTCTCGCAACCCCTCGAACACCTCACGATGAGTGAGACCGATCTGATCGAGTTGCAGCCGCACCACATACAGATGCCATGACGACTCGGCCTCGGGTTGCGCACCAGGCAAGGTCAGCGGCAAATACGCCAGCAAGCGGTCATAACGAGCCGCCAGTTCACGCCGGCGCTCGATGAACTCATCCAGTTTGTTCAACTGCGACAAACCAAGGGCCGCTTGCAGGTCGGTAATGCGGTAATTGAAGCCCAGCTCCACCTGCTCGTAGTACCAGGGGCCGTGGCTGGGTCCGGTCATCTGCTGCGGATCCCGGGTCATGCCGTGGCTGCGCAAGCGTTGCAGACGCTCGGCCAGTTCCGGGCTGTTGGTCATCACCATGCCACCTTCGGCGCTGGTGATGATCTTCACCGGATGAAAACTGAACACGGTCATCGCGGCAAACTCGCCACAACCCACCGGCCGCCCGGCGTAGGACGCACCAGCGGCATGGGCCGCGTCTTCGATCACAGTAACGCCATATCGCCTGGCCAGTGCGGCAATCCTGCGCATGTCGCAGCTCTGCCCGGAGAACGCCACCGCCACCAGCACTTTCGGCAGCCGGCCTTCACGCTCGGCCCGCTCCAGCTTGACGGCCAGCGCAGCGGCATCGAGATTCCAGGTCAGCGGGTCGATGTCGACAAAATCCACCTCGGCACCGCAGTAGCGACCACAGTTGGCCGAGGCGAGAAAGGTGTTCGGTGTCGTCCACAGCCAATCGCCCGGGCCGAGCCCTGCCGCCAGGCAAGCGATGTGCAGGGCCGCCGTGGCATTGCACACCGCCACGGCAAAACCTGCCTCGCAGCGTTCGGCCATCGCTCGCTCAAAGCGCTCGATGGTCGGCCCCTGGGTCAGCCAGTCAGACTGCAATACACCGACCACGGCATCGATGTCCGCCTGATCAAGGCTTTGCCTAGCGTAAGGAATCATGCTGGCAACCAGACACGCACCAGCGCGTCCCGAATGATCCGACACCCGAACGAACCGGTCCCGCCTGCGATGAAAATCGATTTTCCGTTGAACATGCCTTGAATCCTTATACCTGTTCGCCAGGCCTAGCCGAGCATCTGCACCCAGTTCACCGAAGCACTTTCGCCCAGGGCAAAGCCTTTGCCGCTCAAGGCCAGATTGGCGTTATAGGCCTGGTCCTGAGCAAAGGCTGGGGCCCACTTGTCACGCAGTGCATCGAGGGCTTGCGGCGCTTGTGGTACTTCACCCGAATGAATCACCTGTACCAGCGGCGTCCACACGGTGAGGTAACCGGCCTGACCGGCCCGCAGGCACAGGTCGACGTCGCTCAAGCCGTCGGCGAAGGTCACGCTGTCCAGACCGTCCAGCTCGTCGAACAACGCTTTACTCACCATCAGGCATACCATCGACACCGCCGAGTAGTTCTGCTCCAGCGCCAACCGGTGCAGGTAACCTTCGGCGTCGTGTTTTTCACCAACAAAGGCTGAACCCACACCACCGTTCATGCCGAGAATCAGACCGGCCTGAGTGACCTTGCCGTCGCGGTCGATCAACTTGGGACCGACCACGCCGACTTCCGGACGCTGGGCGTGATTGAGCAGCGACTCAAGCCAGTTCGGGTTGACCACTTCACTGTCGGCGGCCAACAGTATCAGGTACTCGCCCTGCGCCTGCTGGCTGGCCGCGTTGTACAACGCCGCATCGCTCATACGCTGATCGGTGCGCAGGACGCTGACTTTCGGATGCTGATAAGTACCGAGCCAGTCATTGACCTCGGCCGACTGATGCTGATTGATCGCAACCAACACTTCGTACTGGATGTAGCGGGTTCGCAGCAAGACCGCTTGCAGGCACTGCTGCAGGGCCGAAAGATTGTCCCCGGCCGGCACGATGATCGATACCAGCGGGCGTTCGGTGTGGCGGTAATCGATCTGCCAGGTGCCAGGTACCGTCGAAGTGATCTTGGCCTTGTAGCCGCGATTGCCCAGGTGGCGCAACAACGCCAGGCGCTCATCGGCGTTTTCTTCCAGTACCGGCGCCCGGGCAATCACCAGCGGCTCATCCAGGTGGGCCAGCCCGTTGAGGCCATCCTGCTCGATGATGCGCAGCAGCAGGTCGAACTCAAGGGCCTTGCTGAAGTCAGGCTGGTAGCCACCGACTTCAAGGAACACCTCCCGACGGATCAGCCAGTGACGCGCCATCAAGGCCGGCAGGCTTTGCAGCAGATCAAGATTGAAGCCAGGACGGAATACGTCCACCAGTGCGCCTTCGCTGGTGCGCTGGATTTCGTCGGTGGCGACGGCGCGGCAATCCGCGGCAGACAACAGTTCCAGGCTGGCGCGCAACAGCCCGCCGGCAGTGAACTCGTCGCCGGCTTCGGCCAGCATCAACCAGTCGCAAGGCGACTGACGAGCACCCTGGTTCAGCTTGTCGACGTAGTTGCTTTGGGTAACCCGGACAAAGTGCAGAGTGTTCTGCGCCGTGGTCGCGGCCGGTGCTTCACCGGTGGTGAAGACCACAATCCTGAACGCCTTGCTGTGACCTTCGAGCAGGCTGTCGAGAGAGACTTGCAGCTTGTCGATATCGTTATCCAGGTCGAGCAGGAAAATCCCGAACTGAGGACCACCGTCGTTGGCCGCAAGGTGTCGGGCGATCGACTCAGCCTCTTGTTCATCAGGCTGGCGGGGGGAGAGCCATTTGAGCAGTCGACCGGAGAGCATCTTGTCGAACGTCGCACGATTACCCTCAACCGACACCGCCTCCAGACGTGCAGCCCAATCGCCCAGGGTCTGCGCTTCTTCGTCCTCACCCAACAGTTCCAGCTGGGCCACCAGACGCTTGACCACCGCGCGGTTGAAGATGTTGCTGTCGTGGGCTTGCCACAAACGGTCGACCACACTTTCCGGCGTGTCATTGTTGCGCGCCAGCATCAGGCTTTGCTGACGGGTCCAGATACCCTCCAGGCCTGCCAACTGAACGCGACCGGCCGGCATGGCGTGCAACAGGAACTCGAACTGGGTCAACTGATCGAAAAACGCCTGGTTGTAGAACGGCATTTCGACGTATTGCTTGGGGCCGAAACGGCGCACAGGGCCTTTCTCGACGCTCGTCCAGGCGGACTCGATAATCAGCTCAGTGGTCAGTGCGCGACCGGTGCGCAAGCTATCGGCCAAGGCCTCAAAGCTTTGCAGCGCGAACTGCCGGCCTTGCTCCGGGTCCTCGCTTTGAACTTGGGTCGGCAAGCCGAAGAGGAAAGCGGCAAAGGCTTCACGCTCGGCGACCGTCCTGGCATCCGTATGAGCCAGCGTGTGGAAGATTTCAGTGTTGTGATCCGAGTACCCGTAGTTCATTTCACGCACGACATACGGGATCGGCAGAATCCGCGCCTTGCCCCGCGCCAGCATGTAATAGGTGTGACCGATTTCCTGCCATTGGAAGGACGTATCCTGAGGCATCACCTGATACCAGTCACGTACCAGGTCGGTGCGCTGTACGGCATAGAAAGGTGGCAGGTACTGGTGCATGTAATCGAGCACACGCTCCTCGGCGTGCTCGGACGAATAGTCTTCGCAGACCTTCTTGTCCCGCCGGAAGTAGCTGACGCTGTTGGGTTGCGACAGATACATCATGCTGTAACCGTGGCACAGGCCGTAATCGGGATTGGCCTGCATGAATGCCACGGCTGCGCGCAGGGCGTCGTGCACATGGAAGTCATCGTCGGCGGCGAACACCATGAACGGCGTGGTCACTTGTTCCACGCCAAAGGCCAGCTTGGCACGGACTCCCCAGTAGCCAAACTGCGGAACATGCTGGTAATCCACATTTTCAAACTGCCCGGCCAGGCTTGGCTGACCTTCAGTCGAAGAATCCAGCACCAGAATCCTGCAAGGCAAGCCGCTGTAGAAACGTGCGGCCCGGCGCAAAAATGCCGGCCGCTCGTGAGACATCAGCACCACGGTCAACTGTTCGTTGAGTGCCAACCCGTGTTCAGAATTGTTCTTGCCTTGCATACATTTCCCCACAACGGCGAATCGCCGAAAAAACCCAACGATGTCTTGTCGATTACCGCACGCGACGCAGATAGCCATCCGGTGCGACGGTGATCAGCAGCTTGCTGTGAATGGCCTGATCGATTTCAAAACCGCCGTTTTCTTCCAGGTAAGCCCATACCGCGGTCTTCGGGTTGTCACCCTTGCCCCACGGACGGTCCGGGAACGCGTCTTCGGGCATGTCTTCAACCACGGTATCCATCACCACGCAGTAGCTGCCCACCGAGGTCATCGGCGCATAGGCCCGCAGCTCTTCCAGGACGTGCTCGTGGGTGTGGTTGGAGTCCAGCACCACCAGCACTTTCTTGCCTTCGACGCGCTGACGGACCTGCTCGACGATTGCCGGATCAATGCTCGAACCCTGGATCATCTGGATCCGCTTGCTCATCGGGTGCGCTTCGATCGCCTCACGGTTGTGCTGGCGGATATCGATGTCGACGCCCAGCACTTCGCCATGGCCGATCAGTTCGAGCATCGAGGCGTAAAACACCAGCGAGCCGCCGTGGGCAATACCGGTCTCGACAATGATGTCCGGCCGCAGCGCCCAGATGATCTCCTGCATGGCGACCATGTCCTGGGGAAACTGAATGATCGGGCGGCCCATCCAGCTGAAGTTGTAGGTGTACTTATGTTTGGCGGTCGTGCCAACCCAGTCCAGCGACGTGGCTTGCAACGCTTTGTCCTGTTGCAGGCCTTCGATGTTCTCTTTTACTTCTTCACGAAACTGCTCATGAGGATTCATTACAGACTCTCCGGAAATTGGTGCGGTGGTTAGTTGAAAACCCGACCGTCTTGAAAGGAAGCTGGATTGGTCTTGATGGTCCTGGCGGGACTGCCCACCACAACCGCATAGTCTGGAACGTCTTTGGTCACCACGGCGCCTGCACCGATGGTGACCCAACGACCGATGCACAATCGCGGCAGGATCGTGGCGTTGGTGCCGATGAAGGTGCCGTCGCCGATCTCGACGCAACCGGCAATGCAGACACCCGGCGCCATGAATACCGAATGGCCGATCTGTCCCTCATGCCCGACGACGCTGCCGGCGCTGATGCTGGTGTTATCACCGAGGCTGACTTGCGCCTGCATGATCACGCCCTCTTGCAGATAGGTGCCGACGCCCATGGTGATCATCGTCAAATCGATGCCCGGGTGGATGAAGTTGCCCAGGGTGCCGCCGGCCTCGACGATTTCGCAGGTGGTCCGGTAACGCAACGCCGTGGTGCCAGTGATCAGATTGACAAAGCGTGTATCGGGGCCTTTCAGCTCGGCCACCTTGTCGGTACCACCCACCACCGGCACGCCATAAAACAGCGTGCCTTGCTTCGCCGGATCGTTATCGAGAAAGGCGAACTGCACGTCCGGCTGGCTGCGTTGCAGGGTGAGGATCATCCGTACCGCTTCAGGATTGGCCGCCCCCAGCAGGTAAACCTTCATAGCCGCGTCCTTTTGAGTACCAGCGCGCGCAGCACCTCGATGACCCGTTGCTGATCGTCATCGGTCATGTCGTGATAACTCGGCAGATTGATCGCGCGCTCCGGCAGCGCATGCGCCACGGGCGAGTCAGCCGTCAGTTCGCTGAACATCGGCAAGGACGACAGCGGCCAGAAGAACACCCGCGCATCGATATCGGCGGCCTGGAAGGCTGCAATCAACATGTCCCGCGTGATCCCCAGCTCGCGGTCAAAGACGACGGTGGGCATCCAGTAACCGTTGCGTGCGTGTTCGGGCTCAGGGTTCATGGACAGGCCCGGCAGCAGGGCCAGCGCCTGGGCATAGTTGGCGAAGATCGCGCGCTTGCGTTCGATCAGCTCGTCGATCCGTTCAACCTGCGCGCAACCGACGGCCGCTTGCAGGTTGCTCATTTTGTATTTGAAACCCAGGAAATCCGGCCAGAACTGTTTGCTGCTGCCCGCTACCCGGCCATGGTTGGACAGGGTCAATACCCGGTCATACAGGGCCTTGTCCGACGTCACGAAGATCCCGCCTTCGCCGGTGGTCATGGTCTTGGTGCCGTGAAAGGAAAACGCACCGAACGCGCCCAGTGAACCCGCCGCCTGACCGCGCCACTGCGAGCCGATCGCCTCGGCGGCGTCTTCGATGACCGGCAGGCCAAACTCGCGACCGATGGCCAGCAGCGCATCCATGTCGCAGAGATTGCCGTAGAGGTGCACCGCCAGAATCGCCTTGGTCCGTGGGGTAATTGCCCGGCGAACCTGCTGCGGGTCAAGGCACCAACTGTCGGCCAGCACGTCGACGAACACCGGTGTCGCACCCAGATAGGTGATGGGCGCAGCCGAGGCGATCCAGTTGGTATCGGCGAGGATCACCTCATCGCCGGCACCGATGCCCAGCGCCGCCATGCCCATGTGCAGCGCGCCGGTGCAACTGGACGTTGCAATCGCGTAGGTCGCACCCACGTGCTCGGCAAAGGACTTTTCGAAGCGTGTCAGGTACTCGTAGCAGCGCTCTCCCCAACCATGGCGGACGGCATCGAGAACGTAGTCGGCTTCCAGCTCACCGACACTGGGCTTGGTGTAATGAATTCGGCTCATCGAATGATCAACTCGGGAATGGCAATGACAAAACGACCGTCCCATGCACGAATGCCGGCAAAGGCCTGGGTGATCTCATCCAGCAGGTTCCACGGCAGCACCAGCACGTAGTCCGGTTTTTCGATGTCGATCTGTGCCGGCGACACGATCGGAATGCGGCTACCGGGCAGGTACTTGCCTTGCTTGTGCGGGTTGGCATCGGCCACCCAGGCCAGCAGGTCCGGCTTGACCCCGGCGTAGTTGAGCAAGGTGTTGCCCTTGGCGGCGGCGCCGTAGCCGACCACGCGCTTGCCATCGGCCTTGGCCTGCAACAGGAAGCGCAGCAGGTCATGCTTGATGCGCTCGGCGGCGGGCGCCAGGGTCGCGTAGTACTCAGGGGTTTTCACCCCGGCGGCGAGTTCAGCCTGCAGCTGTTGCCGAACCGTCGGTTGCACTTCACGACGCTCGCCGTCCAGCCGCTGGACGAAGACCCGCAGCGAGCCGCCATGGGTGGGGAGCTGACTGACGTCGAACACTTGCAGGCCATTGCGCTCGCACAAGGTCTGCACAGCGGTCAGCGACAGGTAGGAATAATGCTCGTGGTACAGCGTGTCGAACTGCTGGCCGGCCATCAGGGTCAGCAACTGCGGGAATTCGAAAGTCGCCACACCCGCCGGCTTGAGCAAGGTCGCAAAGCCGCCGAGGAAATCGTTGATATCCGGGACGTGGGCCAACACGTTGTTGGCGGCCATCAGGTCGGCGCCCCAGCCTTCGTTTTTCAATTGCGCGGCGGTGTCGCGACCGAAAAACAGCTCACGAATCTCCAAGCCTTTTTCCCGCGCCGCTTGCGCGGTGCTGCGGGTCGGCTCGACGCCCAGGCAAGGGATGCCGCGCCCGGCCACGTACTGCAACAGGTAACCGTCGTTGGCCGCGACTTCCACCACACGGCTGTCGGCGCTCAGGCCGAAGCGTTCGACCATCTCGGCCACATAACGCTCGGCATGGGCCAGCCAGGTGCTGGAGAACGAACTGAAATAGGCGTACTCGGCATCGAACAGGCTGTCGGCGCTGGTGTAATCCTCGGTTTGCACCAGCCAGCACTGCTGGCACACGGCAACCTTCAACGGCACCCATTGTTCGGCCTGCTCCAGCTGATCGGCACGCACGTAAGCGTTGGACGGCGGCGAGGTGCCCAGGTCAATCAGCGGCAGGGCCAGCGCAGCGGCGCAACCACGGCAGTTCATAGACGCACTCCGGCAAAGTGTTCATCGAGCGCCGGATGGCTCGCATCGCGCACCGACAGATTATTGACAGGCAACGGCCAGGCAATCGCCAGCCGTGGATCGAGCACCGACAACCCGCCTTCATGTTCCGGCGTGTAGTCGTTGCTGTGCAGGTAAAGCAGCTCGGCATCGGCACTCAGGGTCTGGAAGCCATGAGCGAACCCGGCAGGAATCAACAGGCTGCGGCCATCGCCGGCACGCAGGTGTTCGGCGTGCCAGTGCAGGAAAGTCTCGGAGTCGGGACGCAGATCCACCGCGACATCCCAGACTTCACCGCGCAGGCAGGTGATCAATTTGGCTTCCGGTGCACGGGCACTCTGGTAATGCAGGCCACGCACGCTGCCGCGTTCGCGGGTGCAGGAGTGATTGATCTGGCGAATATGAAACGCCTGGCCAAACGCACCGAGGCTGCCTTCGCAAAACAACCGGGAAAAGTGCCCGCGCTCGTCCTCGAAACGTTTGTGCTGCACGCTGAACAATCCGTTCAGCGGCAACGTCTTCAGCAGAAATTCACTCACAGCGTGCCTCGGTACAGGTTCAATTGCGCCAGGCTGACGGCGCGCATGTCATCGCCGTTCTGCCACGCCAAATGCCAATCCAGGGTCTGGGTCAGGCACTGCTGCAACGACCAGCGCGGTTGCCAGCCCAGCAGTTGACGGGCGCGGCTGCTGTCCAGGCGCAACAGGCCGGCCTCATGCATATCGCTCGGTTCGATGCGTAGCCCGCGTGCTTGCGGCCAACGGCTGGCGAGCAGTTCGACCACTTCACCGACGCTGCGCATGTCCGCTTCACCGGGGCCGAAATTCCACGCCCCGGCGAATTGCGGGCCCTGCTCAAACAGGCCGGCCGCCAGTTGCAGATAGCCGGCCAGCGGTTCCAGCGCGTGCTGCCATGGGCGCACCGCCTGGGGATAACGCAAGGTCACGGGCTCATCCGCCGACCACGCCCGCAGCACGTCGGGAATCAGCCGCTCCGGGGCAAAATCGCCACCACCGAGCACATTGCCGGCGCGGGCCGTGGCCAACGCCAGACCATGCTCGGCATGCTTTTGCGGCGCAAAGAACGAGGCGGCATAGGATTGCGCCAGCAATTCGCAGCACGCCTTGCTGCTGCTGTAGGGATCATGACCGCCCAACGCTTCGTTTTCGCGGTACGGCCACAGCCATTCCTGATTGGCGTAGACCTTGTCGGTGGTCACCAGCACGCAGGCGCGCACGCCGCCCACCTGACGGATCGCCTCGAGCAGGTTGAGCGTGCCCATGACGTTACTGGAGTACGTGCCCAACGGGTCGCGATAACCTTCGCGCACCAGCGGCTGGGCCGCCAGGTGCAGAACGATCTGCGGCTGGGTTTCGGCGATCAGTTCCAGCAAGGCCCCCAGATCACGCAGGTCGCCGCGCTGATCATTGATGCCTTCGTGAACCCGGGCCAGTTCGAACAGGCTCGGCTCGGTGGACGGGTCGAGGGAAAACCCGCTGACCTCGGCACCCAGGCTTTGCAGCCACAACGTCAGCCAACTGCCCTTGAACCCGGTGTGGCCGGTGACCAGCACGCGCTTGCCACGCCAGAATTGCGGGCTCAATCCCATTGCTTCCATGGGGCCTCCCCGCTCTGCCACAGCGCTTCGAGGTGATTCTTGTCGCGCAGGGTATCCATCGGTTGCCAGAAACCGTCGTGCTGGAACGCCATGAGTTCGCCGCGCTCGGCCAGGCCGTCCAGCGGGCCGGACTCCCACGAGGTTTCATCGCCGTCAATCAACGGCAGCACTTTGGGCGACAGGACAAAGAACCCGCCATTGATCCAGCCACCGTCGCCGCGAGGTTTTTCAGTGAAGCCCAAGACCTTGTCGCCATCGCGATTGAGGGCGCCGTAGCGACCTGGTGGCTGTACCGCAGTGACGGTCGCCAGCTTTCCGTGCTTGAGATGGAAATCCACCAACGCACCGATATTGAGGTCCGACACGCCGTCGCCATAGGTAAAACAGAAGGCCTTTTCGTCTTCGAGGTAGCGTCGGGCACGGCGCAACCGGCCGCCGGTCATGGTCTCTTCGCCGGTATCGATCAGCGTGACGCGCCATGGCTCGCTGTAGTTCTGGTGAACATCCATGCGGTTATTGCGCATGTCGAACGTGACGTCGGAGGTGTGCAGGAAGTAGTTGGCGAAGAAGTCCTTGATCGCATAGCCCTTGTAGCCAAGACAGATCACGAAATCGTGGATTCCGTGAGCGGAGTACTGCTTCATGATGTGCCAGAGAATTGGCTTGCCGCCGACCTCGATCATCGGCTTGGGCTTGAGGTGCGACTCCTCGCTGATCCGCGTACCCAGGCCACCCGCCAAAATAACTGCCTTCATCCCCTTCCCTCTTGTTCGTCACAGGGCTCAGCCAAGCTGTATCAAGCTTTTGCGGGGCCATCTGGGTTAAACCTGCCGCCGTTCAGGACACGTCCGGACTCCCCGGAAGTGCTCGTTTTATGGCGATATAAGGGGGACTTGCAGGAAACGCGCCAGCTCTTTCAATCCGCTACCGGGCAATGCCTGGCGGGCATCTTCAACGCTGATTGGAAAACCTGGCGGCAAAAAAAAGGCAGGCGACTCAACGTCGCCTGCCTGGACGGGATGGATGCGCGAACGGTCAGTCCGCCAGCCAGCCATTTTCCCAGTAGCGCAAATTGTCGCCGCGCAGCACGTAGTCACGCAGCACGATCTCGCGCAACTCATCGCCCATGCGATAGCTGGCGTCCGGATCGGCCAGGTGCATGCGGATCGCCTGCAGCCATTCATCCGTGGAGTTGGTCTTGATCCGGGTGCACGGCAAGTAGCCGCGATAGGCTTCGGTGTCGGTGCAGATCACCGGGTAACCGCACGCGCCATACTCCAGCAGCCGCAGGTTGCTCTTGCAGTCGTTGAAGATGTGGAACTCCAACGGCGCCAATGCCAGATCCAGGTTCAGGCTGGCCAGCTTGGCCGGGTACACATCCAGCCCGATCACCCCATGAAACTCATGCATGTACGGGCGCAAATCGTCCGGGCACATGCCGAAGAAGACCCAGTCGACTTCATTGGCCAATTCGCGGACCACATCGGCGATGACCGCCAGGTCACCGTGGTGGCTGGTGCCGCCACCCCAGCCGACCCGAGGCTTTTTCGAAGTGCGGCGCTGACTGCGCAGATCGGTCCACAAGTGCGACGCCAACATGTTGGGTACCACGCGGATGTCGTGATGCATGTCCGACAGCGCGTTACCCAGCGGTTCGGTGGAGACCACCACGCGATCGCACATGCCGATGGCGCGCCGGACCAGCGCCTCCATTTCATCCTTGCCCGGCATATTGCGAATATGCGCATTACGGTGCGGGACGTTGATCACAAAGTCATCCAGCTCATAGATACGTCGCGCGCTGGAATATTTTTGCAGGCTCGGGATTTCGTTGATCGGACCTTCGGAATAGCGCCCCTGCAAGATGATCACGTCAGGCGAATGGCGCTCGACTTCGATGATGGTCGGCAGGTTGTAATGAATGCGCCCATGCGCCCTGCCGGCGGCCTCCAGTTCGATCAGCGGTTGCGTGACCCGATAATGGCCAATGGCGGATGCGTTGACCGGCAACGCGAGAATCTTCGGCAATTGCGCCTTGGAAAACGGACTCCAACCGGATCGCAAGCCGGGCTCGAGACTGAAGCTTGCCCCGCCCACCCCCTGCAACGCCAGGTTGGAGTTGTAGGCCGGATCACGGGCCACGATCGGCAGCCAGCGCTTATAGAAAACCTCCTGCTCCTGTTCGCTCCGGGCCTGGTCACCCTCTTGCGCAACTACCGCCGGTTGCGCGCCCAAGGCCAGTTGCGCGTGGGGCGTCCACACCACCAGATAACCTTCCTGGCCGACCCGCAGGCACAAGTCCACCTCGTTGAGGGAGTGCGCCAGGCCCTGCTCATCCAGGCCGCCGACCGCATCGAAGACCGCCTTGCGCACCATCAGGCAGTCGCCGCCGACGGCACTGAAATTGTGGGCGACCTGCAAGCGGTACATGTAGCCTGCCGCGTGCAGCATCTCGCCATGGAACGGCACGCCGGCGGGCCCTTGCAGCCCGAGAATCAGGCCGGCATGCAGCACGCGGCCATCGGGGTTGAACAGCTTGGCCCCCACCACGCCGACTTCCGGACGTTGCGCATGATTGAGCAGTTCACCCAGCCATTGCGCCTGGGTGATCACCGTGTAGGGGTTGAGCATCAGGACATACTCGCCAGCAGCCTGCTGCACGGCGAAGTTGCGCACCGCCGCTGCATTGCCCTGCAACTCGTAACGCAACACCCGGACCCGGTCGCTGCCCAGTTGCGCCATGCCGGCGAACCAGTCAAGCGCCTCGGCGCTCTCGCTGCCATTGTCCACCAACAGCAACTCGTATTCACCGTACGCGGTTTTCTCCAACAAGCTCTCGACACAGCGTTGCAACGCCAGGGTCTGGTCCTTGCTGACGATAGCGATCGACACCAGCGGCCGATCTTCATGGTGATAGTCGACCCGATTGAGCAGTGCCGAACTGCCCTGGCGAATGCCGTGGGCGACACCCAGGCGCTGCAAGTGCGCCTCGAGTAACCGCGGATTGGTGTCCACCACTTGCGGCAGCGACAGCCATTTGGTCAGGTCGAACGCCGACTCCAGCAGAACCTCCGAAACGTGTCCGACCACCTGCGTACCGCCGCTCTCGACCATTCGCCACAACACATCGTGTGGCGCCAGTTCGCCGTACACCGAATCGAAACCGCCCAGCGCCAGGAACTGCTCGCGCTCGAATGCCAGCGCTCGCCCCACGTAGGGATAACTGCGCATCAGGTCCAGGTTGAAGTCCGGCTTAAAGGCAGGCTCGGCCGACTCCCCCTGATGCAACCCACCTTCGTCGCTGTACAGACAGGTAATCGCGCGCGACAGCGCAATGCGTTCAGCCATGACCAGCAAGGCCGGCGCCACCAGCCGATCACCGGCACGCAGCAGATAGAACCAGCCAGTGCCTTCCAGTTGCGGTAACAAGGCGTTGATCTGCTGCTGCCAGTCGTCCTGCAACGGCAAACGGAACACGCGCTCGTCGAGCACGGCTTCTGTGCACGATGCCGACAGCACCAGCGTCAGCTCAGGGGCGTAATCCTGATCCGCCAGCGATTGCAGGGTGAGCTCCAACGCCGAACGGCTGCCGTGCTCATCGATGATGATCGGAACGATTTTGGGCTTTGTTGGCCACGCTTCCAACGTGTCCGCCAACAGCTCGCGCTGACCGTCGGTGAGACGGCGGCACGCCAGCCACTGGGCATACAGTTGCGCGAAACTGACACTGGCAATACCGACATGCCAGTCCTGGGTGGTCTGCTTGGTGCCCAGGGTCCGGCTCAGCGGCAACTCCTCCCAAACCCGCGGCGACTCCTCCACCCGGGTCAATGGCAGATAGCGCACCCAGCCCTGGGCCGGCGCTGATTCGCCGCTACGTGCCTTGAGCATCTGCGACAGCCACTGCCGCTCGATTTCGGCTGCGTCCTTCATCGACTGTTGGCCGCTCAATCGTTCGGGGTACAGGCGTTCGACGCCGAGCACGTGATTGGACACCGCCAGGTTGCCGCGCCGCATCAGGCAGACATACAAGGCGAAGTCGAGGGTCGCGACGAAGCAATGGCCTGGCTGAGTCAGTGCCGGGAACAGTTCGAGCACGTCAGCCCGACGGAACATCGCGTTGCTGAAACCACCGAGGATGTTGACCGGGAAATTTTCGAAGATCGCCAGCAGGTCCTCCCCCTTGAACACCCCGCCCACAGGGGACAGCGGGGTATTTTCCAGGCGCGAAGGCAGAGGCATGTCGTCGGCATCCCAAAGCAGTCGCTGAGCGACGACTAGGTTGACGTCGGCACAATCGATGAGCATCTGCGCCTGACGCTCGATGCAGGCCGAGAACAACTGGTCGTCATCACAAAGAAATTTGATGTACTCGCCCCGCGCCTGCTCCAGGCAAGCCTGCAGGTTACCCACCAGCCCCAGGGTTCGCGGGTTACGCACATAACGTACGCTCGCCCCCTCCTCAACCAGCGAAGCCACGATGTCTTCGATTTCCTGGCCGCGACTGTCATCGCAAACGATGATCTCCAGATTGCCGTAGCTCTGGCTCACCGCCGTGTGCAAGGCACGACCGAAAAAGCGCGGATTGAAGGCGGGAATGACCAGGCTGACAAGCGGGAGTGAATTCACGGCGGGCTCACAGGCGGCGCGAGCCCGCCCTGAATAGCGAGCCCTTTGTTACCGCAAAAAAAGACGATAAATACTGAAGGGACAAGGCCATCGGGCGCCTGCGCGCCCGACCACCGTCAGATCTTGTTGAACAGGCCCAGCTGGGAAATCTTGCTGAAGGCCAGCTGCGCAGCCTGCAACATGGTTTGCTGCAAGGTCAGGCGAGTCATGACTTCGGCCGGGTCCGAATCGCGAATTGACTTCTGGCTCTCGCTGTTCGCAAGGGTCAGGCTCTCGTTGGTCGCGGTCTGGTTATCCAGCGCCTGGCCGCGAGCACCGATCGTGGTGATGGCCGAACCGATCTGGTTGGCCGCACTGTCGATGTTGCCCATTCCCGACTCCATGGCCCCCAGAAACTTCTGCTTGGCCACTGCGTCGCCGTCGACTGGCGTGTTCAGCGCGGTGATCATCTGGCCCAGGGTGTCGAGCACGTTCTGGGTCTGATGGTTGTTGTTCTGGATCACGAACTGGTCGCCGGACGCTGGAGTGCCTCCGCCCAGGGCAAAGGTCACGCCCGCCGCGGTGGCGTTGCCGCCCGAAACCGTGCCCGACGAGACCGGCTTGCTGTCAGCGGTGACCGGGGCTGCATACAGGTCGAAATTGGTGGCGCTGGTGAACTTGAGGATCGCCCCGCCCGCCGGGAAGGCGTTGGTGTAAGCCGTCGGGTCGGTCACGCTGGAACCGGTGATGACCGCCGTCGACGGGTTACCGGCGCTGCGCGAGGTGTTGAAGGTATCCGACGTGGAAGACAGATTGAAACTGTGGCCGGCGATCACCGCATCCGGGTTGGTATCACCGGATTTGAGGTTGATGTTCAGCTTGAGGTCGACGCCACGGAAACTGACCGTCTGGTTGGCGCCGTTGGCATTGCTGATCAGACCGTTCTGGCTGGCTTCGGCGGTCACGTCGTTGCCCAGCGAGTCGGTGATCTTCAACTGGGTGCTGCTGAGGAAACTGACGGTGTAGGGCTGGCCGCCAGTGAACTTCGCGTTGTAGGTGGAGCTGGTGCCAACCGTACCGTTGGACAGCACCACGCGACCGTCATCCACCACCGGAGCAGTCATGGTGGTCTGGGTGCGACTGGTATTGATGGTCTGCTGGAACGCATCCCAGCCAGTGGTGTTGGTCCCGACCGTCATGCCATCGCCAATGCCAAGGTCGATGGTGGTCTGGTCACCGTTGTAGCTGTAGGTGCCGTCGGCATTCTGCGAGTAAGGCGCGGTGTCGGTTTTCGAACCGGAGAACAGGTAGTTGCCGCTCGCGTCCTTGGAGTTCATCAGGCCCAGCACTTGTTGCTGGATCTGGCCCAGTTCCGACGCATAAGCCTTGCGGTCCGCGTCGGTGGCAATGCCGTTGCTGGCAGCGAGGGCCAGTTCCTTGACGCGCTGCAGAGCCGTACCGATGGAGTCGAGCGTGGTTTCCTGCAGGCTCAACGCATTTTTGGTGCTGCCGATGTTGGTTTTGTACTGATCAAGCATCGCGCTCTGCTGACCCAGTTGCAGCAAACGACCGGCGCCGATCGGATCATCGGCGGCGGTATTGATGCGGACCAGGCTGCTGGCTTCGTTGCTGGTCGCGATGGCCTTGTTGAAGTTGCGCTGGTAGTTGGCAGCGGTGATTTCGTAATACTGGGCGGTGGAAATGCGCATGAATTACGACTCCTTAAAGGCTATTGATCAGCGTGGTGAAAATTTCCTGCGCAGCCTTGATGATCTGCGAAGACGCGGTGTAGTACTGCTGGTACTTGACCAGGTTGCCGGTTTCCTCATCCAGGTCGACCCCGGAGTTCGAATCCCGCGCCCCCTTGGCATTGGCCAGGATTGCCGTGGTGGCGTCACTGTCGGACTTGCCCTGGGCAGCCTTGGCGCCGACGTTGGTCACCAGCTTGTTGTAGGCATCGGTCAGGCTGATGCCCTTGCTCGCCGTGCCGGTGTCTACGGTCTGTTTGGTTTGCAAACCCACCAGCGCTTGAGCATTGCGGTTGTCCGAAGACGCCGCGCCGGTCAGGTTGATGGTGAAGCTTTCGCCGCTGGCTGGCGTGGCGCCGACCGTGGTCTGCACAGTGAAGGTCTTCTGCACGGCTGGCGTGACGCTGTTGTCCATCACCGGCGCACCGCTGGCATCGACCATGCCCACTTTCAGGTTCAGGGTGTTGCTCTGGCCGGGAACGATGGTGCCGGTGCCGATCGAGTTGCCCTTGGCATCGACCATGTTGTAGGTCTGGCTACCGCCGCTGGCCGCCCCGAACACCAGTTTGACCGGCGTCGAGTTCTTGAGCGCGGTCTGCATTTCTGCCTGGGCCGCCGGGTTGTAGATATCGATGGTGCTGGTCAGCGTCGGCTGGGTGTAGGTGCCGGTGTTGTTGGCGCTGGTCACGCCGGTCAAGGGTGCGGCCGCGGCGATTTTTTTCGGGTCGGTAAGCACGGTCTGGATACCGGCCGCCGCGCCACGGGTCGGTGTCACCTTGAACGAGTCGCCAGCGCTCAACGCACCGCCGTTCAGGTTCAGGCTGAAGCCGTCGATCACCGGAGCCGGCGTCGTCGTGGTGCTGAACGAGCCCATGTCGGTGCCGTCCGAGCGCTTGACGGTGTAGTTGGTTGCGCTGGTGAACGTCACCTGATAGTCGCTGGCGGTCAGCTTGCCGGTGTCCTTGATGGTGACATCCAGATTGCCGGAGCCGGCACTGTTGCCCGCTGCCGCAATGCTGCGCTGACTGATCAGGGCGGCACTGTTGATGTTGTTGAAGATCGCCGCGCCGAAGTCACCGTTCTTGTCGATGCCTTGCGCCTGCTGGCTGTTGATCTGGTCGGCCACCACCAGCGCCACGCGCCCCAGCTCATTGAGCGAAGGGTCGAGCACTTCCTTGCGGTAAGTCAGCAGACCACCGATTTCACCACCGCTGATCACCGAGGTCACGTCGATGGTGCTGGAGCCACGGTTCAGCTGCAGCGCCATGCGCGATGGATCGTTCTGGCTCGGCACGGTTTGCAGTGAATTGGTGGTGTTGCCGACCACCAGGGGCTGGCCGCTGCCGATGTAGATGTCGTAGCTGCTGCCACGCTCGACCACTTGGGTACCGACCAGCTCGGACAGTTGCCGCACGGCTTCGTTGCGTGAGTCCAGCAGGTCGTTTGGCTGATTGGTGCCGGTGGAGAGCTCGGAAATCTTCTGGTTGAGCGTGGCAA
Source organism: Pseudomonas sp. PDM30 (assembly GCF_019218985.1). Lineage (NCBI taxonomy): Bacteria > Pseudomonadati > Pseudomonadota > Gammaproteobacteria > Pseudomonadales > Pseudomonadaceae > Pseudomonas > Pseudomonas sp. PDM30. Next base: position 139,562 of record NZ_JAHUWM010000008.1, on the reverse strand, counting down.
TAGTGGTAGACAGCTTGTTCACCTGATCCGCCATGTCGCCCAGGCTGCCGTTCAGGTTGGTGTTCTGGTCGTTCAACTGCTTGGCAATCGAATTGAAGCGGGCGGACAGGGCCTGGGCACCGGTCAGCACCGACTGGCGGGACGTGTCGTCGGTGGCCGAGGTCGAAACGCCCTGCATCGAGGTGAAGAACTTTTGCAGCACGCCGGTCAGCCCGGTGTTGGTATCGGAAAGCGTGGCGTCCAGCGGAGTGGCCTGAGCGTTGTACGACGCCGCTTCGCTGTTGAGCGAGGTGGCGGTACGCAACTGCGAATCGAGGTAGGCGTTGTACACGCGACGCACATCGGCCAGCGTTGTGCCGGTGCCGATGAACACATTGCCGTACTGAATCGAGCCTTTGGTGCTCTGCACAGATTGCTGGCGCGAGTACCCGGCGGTGTCGACGTTGGCAATGTTGTTGCCGGTCGTCACCAACGAGTTATGGCCAGCACTCAGCCCCGACATCCCGATATTGAGCAAACTCATGGTTCAGACCTTATACCTTGTGCCTATAAAGGCGTAGTTGAAACGCCCGCCGCAGCGTAGTTCTGGTAACTCGTCATCTGCTTGGCTATCTGCGAAATCTTGCTCGCGTAGTTCGGATCGGTTGCGTAACCGGCCTTCTGCAACTCGCGTACAAACTGTTCTGGGTTATCGGCCGACTTCACGACATCTTGATAGCGATTGTTGGTCTGCAGCAAAGTTACAAGGTCGTGGAAACTGTCCTCGTAGGAGTCGTAGGAGCGGAACTGCGCCGTCTCCTTGACCATCTGCCCGTTCCTGAATTCGCTGGTGATCGCCCGCGCCGAATTGCCCTGCCAACTATTGCCGGCCTTGATGCCGAACAGGTTGTGGCTGCTGCTGCCGTCCTGAGCACGCATGACCGACTTGCCCCAGCCGGTTTCCAGGGCCGCCTGCGCCACCAGGTAACGCGGATCGACACCAATGCGGGCCGCCGCTTCCTTGGCCATCGGCAACATGGTGTTGACGAACTGGTCGGCGGAACCGAAGGCTTTCTTCGCCGGCGCCAGCGGTATCTGCGCCATGGCGCGACCATAGATCTGCATGCCGCCACTGGAGGTTTGCTGCGCGCTGGCCAGCCAGTCGCCGTTATACAAAGGACCGGTGCCAGTGCTTGTCGCGCGCTCAGGCAACGGTGTCTTGTTGATCGTCGTGGCTGCGGCCGTCGCCGAAGGCACCAGCCCGGCCAACAGACGATCAGCCAGCTTCGGCGGCAATGCCAGGCGTCGCTGATTGATCAGAGCCATGTCATTGCGATGACCACCCTCGCCCGCCTCTTGCGGCGCCTGGACCGATCGCGAAGCCCACAATGGACGCTGGCCATTGACCCGCGACAGCGGCCCATTGACCGCAACCGTGCCCGCCGCCACCGGCGTTTGCACGGCGGCCTTGGCGGCCTCTTGCTTGGCCAGCGATGCAGCAGCGGCCTCGCCCGGCGCCAATGGCTTGTTCTTCGACATCTGGCGCATCAGCACGTCCGCCAGGCCGATACCACCGCCCTCGCGGGACATGGAAACAGCCAGTTGCTGGTCGTACATTTCCTGGTACTGCTTGGCCGCCGGCGTGTTCATCGGATTGTCCTGCCCCAGCGCTTCGGTTGCCGAGCGCATGGACTTGAGCATCTCACCGAGGAACAGCGATTCGAACTCCTGCGCCACCTTGCGCATGTTGCCGTCGCTGTTCTTGTCGCCGACCTTGAGCTGATTCAGACGATTGAGGTCCGAATAGGAGCCCGAATCGCTGCTGCTGACCAGACCGCTCTTGCGCATATCCACGATGGCCGTCCTCAGATCACGATCAGATCGGCTTGCAGGGCGCCGGCCTGCTTCAGCGCTTCGAGGATGGCCATCAAGTCACCCGGTGCTGCGCCGACCTGGTTCACCGCCCGCACGATCTCGTCGAGGGTGGTACCAGGGCCGAACTTGAACATCGGCTTGGCTTCCTGCTGGGCGTTGACCTTCGAACGCGGCACCACCGCCGTCGTGCCATTGGACAGAGGGCCGGGCTGGCTGACGATCGGGTCTTCGGTAATGGTCACGGTCAGGCTGCCGTGGGTCACGGCGGCCGGGGAAACCTTGACGTTCTGGCCGATCACGATGGTGCCGGTACGGGAGTTGATGATGACTTTCGCGACTGCCTGGCCCGGATCGACTTCGAGGTTTTCCAGGATCGACAGGTAGTCGACGCGCTGGCTCGGATCGAGCGGCGCGGTGACGCGAATCGACCCGCCGTCGATGGCCTGGGCCACGCCAGGACCGAGCATGTTGTTGATCTTGTCGACGATGCGCTTGGCGGTGGTGAAGTCGGAACGGTTGAGGTTCAGCGTCAGGCTGTTGCCCTGGTTGAAACCGCTCGGCACCGCGCGCTCCACCGATGCACCACCAGGGATGCGACCGGCCGACGGAACGTTGACGGTGATCTTCGAGCCATCTCGCCCTTCCGCGTCGAAACCGCCGACCACCAGGTTGCCTTGGGCCACCGCATAGACGTTGCCATCGATACCCTTGAGTGGCGTCAGCAGCAAGGTGCCGCCACGCAGGCTCTTGGAGTTACCGATGGACGAAACGGTGATATCGACCTGCTGACCCGGCTTGGCGAACGCCGGCAAATCGGCGCTGATCGACACCGCCGCGACGTTCTTCAACTGCACGTTGCCCGAACCCGGCGGCACCTTGATGCCGAACTGCGAGAGCATGTTGTTGAAGGTCTGCAGGGTGAACGGGGTCTGCGTCGTCTGGTCGCCGGTGCCGTTCAGCCCGACCACCAGGCCGTAGCCGATCAATTGGTTGGAACGCACGCCGGAAATGCTGGCGATGTCCTTCAGGCGCTCGGCTTGAACGTTGAACGCTGCGGACATCAGGAACGCAGCCATCATGAGACTTCTGAAATTCAACGTAACCACCTAGAAAGGGAACAGCGGGCTGAGGAAGAAACGGTCGAACCAGCCTGGCTGACTCGCATCGGCAAACGAGCCGGTCCCCGAGTAGGTGATGCGCGCATCGGCGACACGGGTCGACGGCACGGTGTTGTCGGTGGCGATGTCATCGGCGCGAACCAGGCCGGCAATCCGCACCAGCTCGTCGCCGGTGTTGAGGGTCATCCACTTCTCGCCGCGTACCGCGATAATGCCGTTGGGCAACACATCGGCGACGGTGACAGTGATCGAACCGGTCAGGGTGTTGCCCTGAGCCGCCTTGCTGTCCCCCTTGGTCGCGCGGTCACCTTCGTAGCTGGCACTCAGGCTCAGGTCGCCATCGCTGAACGGGTTGTTGGTGGTGGCGCTGCTGCCGAACAGCGAACTCAGGCCGATGTTGGCCTTGCTGTTCTTGCCAATTTGCGAGTTGGCGTTTTTGCTGGCCTGGGTCCTTTCGTTCAGGGTGATGGTGATGATGTCACCGACCCGGAACGCCTTGCGGTCGCTGTAGAGGTTCTGTTCGAAACCGGCCTGATAGATCGAGCCATTGTTCGCGGCCGCCGGCAACGGCGTGCGCGGCAACACCGGAGCGTAGTAAGGGTCATTGGGCTTGGGCGTCGCAGGCACGCAACCTGCGAGCGCGGTGATCCCACTCAGTGCCAGAACAGATACATAGCGATTCATGACCCTACCTCACGGTGTTGCAGGCGACCCAATGGCCGCCACATAGACTTGATTACAGATTCTGCGTTACGAACGAGAGCATCTGGTCGGCGGTGGAGATCACCTTGGAGTTCATCTCGTAGGCGCGCTGGGTGGTGATCATGTTGACCATCTCCTCAACGGTGCTGACGTTGGACGTTTCCAGGGTGTTCTGCAGCGTGGAGCCGAAACCGTTCAGGCCCGGAGTGCCGACTTGCGGCGCGCCACTGGCGGCGGTTTCCAGGAACAGGTTGTTGCCCACCGCCTGCAGGCCGGCCGGGTTGATGAAGTCGGCGGTTTGCAGGTTGCCGATCACCTGGGCTGCCGGGTTGCCGGCAACGGTGATGGACACGGTGCCGTCGCGGCCGACCGTGAAGGTCTGCGCGTCGTTCGGAATGACAATGGCCGGCTCCAGGGCAAAGCCGCTGGCGTTGACGATCTGGCCGTTGGAGTCCAGGTGGAACGTACCGTCACGGGTGTAGGACGTGGTGCCGTCCGGTTGCAGGATCTGGAAGAAACCACGGCCGTCGATGGCCATGTCCAGCGGCTGCTCGGTGGTTTGCAGGCTGCCGGCGGTGAAGTTTTTCTGGGTGCCGACGATACGCACACCGGTACCCAGTTGCAGACCCGACGGCAGTTCGCTGTCCTGGGTCGACTGGGCGCCTGGCTGGCGCTTGATCTGGTAGAGCAGGTCCTGGAACTCGGCGCGGTCACGTTTGAAACCCGTGGTCGACACGTTGGCCAGGTTGTTGGAAATGGTGGTCAGGTTGGTGTCCTGGGCGGACAGACCTGTTTTGGCAACCCATAGAGCCGGAAGCATTCGATTCTCCTCGTGCGCCTGTTTTACGGCGCGACGTGCTGGTAATTAGCTGATCTGCAAGACCCGAGCCATGGCCTGGTCATCGTCTTTGGCGGTGTTCATCATCTTGATGTGCAGCTCGAACTGCTTGGCCAGGGCCAGAACGGAGGTCATCTCCTCCACGGCATTGACGTTGCTCGATTCGAGGAACCCGGACACCAGCTTGACGTTGGCATCGGCCTGCGCAGGCGCGCCGTCTTTGGTGTGGATCGAACCATCCAGGCCCTTGGTCATGTTCTTGAAGTCCGGGTTGACCAGCTTGATGCGGTCGACTTCCGCCATCACCCGGGGACCTTCGCCCATCGCGCGGATGCTGATGGTGCCGTCCTCGCCGACTTCGATCTGCTGCTCCGGCGGCACGGAAATCGGCCCGCCATTGCCCATGACCGGCATGCCGTTGCCGGCGCGCAGCACACCTAGGGCGTCAACGTTCAGGCTGCCGGTGCGCACGTAGCTTTCACCGCCATCGGGATTCTGTACGGCAATCCAGCCGTTGCCTTGCACGGCAACGTCGAGGTCGCGGCCGGTTTCCACCAGTGAGCCGGGGGAGAAATCCGTGGCCGGGCGTTCGGACATGGCAAACGCACGCGCCGGAAAGCTGTCACCGAACACCGGCATCGAACGGGCCTGCTCCAGGTCTTTCTGGAAGCCGTTGGTGGAGATGTTCGCGAGGTTGTTGGCATGAGCCTTTTGCGCCAGTGCATTCTGGCTGGCGCCGGTCATTGCCACATAAAGGTACTTGTCCACACTCTTTCCTCTGCCTGCCGGACGTTTGCCGCCCACTGCTGTGTTGCGCAGGCTGTAGCAATTTGCAGACCAACTTGCGCGCAGCGGCTCCAACCCCCTTTAAACAGGGGCTGGAGGCTAATCAGAAGGGAATCGAACGATGTATCGAAGACGAAAAACCGGCGCGGTTATGCCGCTTGGCGGCAATGCCGTGAAAAGCCGGCTACCAACCTTTCACGCCGCTCATGTCGGGTAATTTGTGGGCAATGCCTTTATGGCAATCGATACAGGTCGCCTGGCCGCTGGCCAATGAGGTGGAGTGCATGTTGGCGGCGCGTTTACCCTGGCGTGTGAAGTCCATGAACTCGAAGTTATGGCAGTTGCGACACTCCCGGGAATCGTTGGCCTTGAGCCGTGCCCACTCGTGTTCGGCCAGCTCCCGGCGCATGCCCAGAAACTTGTCCCGGGTACTGATAGTGCCGAACAGCTTGCCCCAGACCTCCTTGGAAGCCTGCATCTTGCGGGCGATCTTGTGCGTCCACTCGTGGGGGACGTGACAGTCCGGGCACGTGGCGCGCACGCCCGAGCGGTTGGTGTAGTGAATGGTTTCCTGCAACTCGACAAAAACGTTGTCGCGCATTTCATGGCAGGACGTGCAGAACTTCTCGGTGTTGGTCGCTTCCAGCGCGGTGTTGAACCCACCCCAGAAAATCACCCCGGCGATAAACCCGCCGAGGGTCAGGAAACCCAGGCTGTAATGCACGCTGGGCCGACGCAGCACAGCCCAATAATCCTTGAGCAAGGCAAGCAAAGATTTCATGGCCTTTCCTCAAGGTTTCGGCTGGTGGTTGATTTCGTCTTGCAAGACCTGGTCGATGTTCTTGAAGCTGTTGTTCACCAGTGGCTTCACATCCTTTTGCGGCACGTGACACTGGTTGCAGAAGTATCGGCGCGGCGACACCGCCGCCAATGCCTGGCCGTCGCGGTCCATGTAGTGAGTGATGCTGATCATCGGCGCCTGGGTACGCGCACTGTTGGCGCGACTGTGGCAGGTCAGGCACTTGTTGCTGTTCATGTCGATGGCATACCCGCGAATGCTGTGGGGTATGGTGGGCGGTTGATCGGGGTAATTGCGCTCACGCTTGAGGTCCTTGTTCTCGTCTTCGGCAATGGGCGGTGCCGGCAGCTCCTGGGTCAGGGTCCCGCCGACTCGCCGCCCATCCGGTGCCGGCGCATCCAGTGGGTAACCGGGTTCTGCCGCAAATGTCGCGGGCAGCCACATCAGCAGCATGACAAGCAAGGACAGCGAACGATAATTCATGAAAGCTCTCCTTATGCCGTCTTGATCAACTCAATCCTGATCGCGCATTTCTTGTAATCGGTCTGTTTGGAGATCGGGTCCGTCGCATCAAGCGTGACTTTGTTGATCAGCTTGTTGGCATCGAAAAACGGCACGAACACCAGGCCTTGGGGCGGCTTGTTGCGCCCCCGGGTTTCAATCCGCGCACGCATCTCGCCGCGCCGACTGATCAGCTTTACTTCGCTGCCACGCCGGGCATTCAAGGCCTTGGCATCGGCCGGGTGCATGTAGACCAGCGCATCGGGGACCGCTTTATAAAGTTCTTCGACACGCTGGGTCATAGTCCCGGTGTGCCAATGCTCAAGCACCCGACCGGTGCTCAACCAGAACGGGAAGTCCGCGTCCGGGGCTTCCGCAGGAGGCTCGTAAGGCAGCGCGAAGATGATTGCCTTCTTATCGGGGTAGCCGTAGAACTGCACGCCACTGCCCTTCTCGACATACGGATCGTAACCTTCGCGGAAGCGCCAAAGCGTTTCCTTGCCTTCGACGACAGGCCAGCGCAACCCGCGCTCGGAGTGATATCGATCAAAGGGCGCCAAGTCATGACCATGTCCACGGCCGAACTGGGCATATTCTTCGAACAGGCCTTTTTGCAGGTAGAAACCGAAATCCCGGGCCTCGTCGTTCTGATAGCCTGCCGCCATTTGTTCAACAGGGAACTGATCGACCTGGCCATTCTTGAATAGCACCTCATACAGGGTCTTGCCCTTGTATTGCGGTGAGCCGTCCAACAGTTCCTGCGGCCAGACCTCGTCGGTTTTAAAGCGCTTGGAAAACTCGACCAATTGCCAAAGGTCCGACTTGGCGTCACCCGGCGCCGAGACCAGTTGATGCCAGAACTGCGTGCGCCGCTCCGCGTTGCCGTAAGCGCCTTCTTTCTCGACCCACATCGCCGTCGGCAAAATCAGATCGGCCGCCTGTGCCGAGACGGTGGGATACACATCCGACACCACCACGAAGTTCTCGGGGTTGCGCCACCCCGGCAGCACTTCCTGCATGATGTTGGGCCCGGCCTGCATGTTGTTGCTGGCCATCGTCCAATACACATTGAGCACGCCGTCCTTGAGCATGCGACTCTGCTGCACGGCATGGAACCCGACCTTTTCCTTGATGGTGCCCGTCGGGAGCTTCCAGATTTTTTCCGCGGTGGCGCGGTGCGCCGGATTGGTGACCACCAGGTCGGCCGGCAAACGATGGGAGAACGTGCCCACTTCACGTGCCGTCCCGCAGGCCGAAGGCTGGCCCGTCAGGGAGAAAGGACTGTTGCCCGGCTCGCTGATTTTCCCGGTCAGCAGGTGAATGTTGTAGATCAGGTTGTTGGCCCACACACCCCGGGTGTGCTGGTTGAAGCCCATGGTCCAGAACGAAACCACCTTGCGCTTGGGGTCGGCGTACAGTTCGGCCAATGCCTTGAGGCGCTCGGCCGGCACACCGGTTTCTTTCGCGGTGCGCTCAAGGGTGTAGGGTTTTACAAAAGCGGCGAATTGCTCGAAGTCGATGTCGGTCCAGGTGTTCGCCTTGTCGGCATTTTTGGCTTTCATCTCCAGCGGATTATCGGCACGCAAACCGTAGCCGATGTCATCCGTGCCTTTGGCGAACTTGGTGTGTTTGCTGACGAAGTCTTTGTTGACCGAACCGCTTTCAATGATGTGATTGGCGATGTAGTTGAGAATGAGCAGGTCAGTCTGCGGCTTGAACACCATCGGAATGTCGGCCAGTTCAAAACTGCGATGTTCGAAAGTAGAGAGCACGGCCACTTTCACATTCGGCTGGCTTAAACGGCGATCAGTGACCCGACTCCACAGAATCGGATGCATTTCCGCCATGTTCGAACCCCACAAGACGAATGCATCGGTGACTTCGATATCGTCATAACAGCCCATTGGCTCATCGATACCGAACGTGCGCATAAAGCCCATGACCGCCGAGGCCATGCAATGGCGTGCATTGGGATCGATGTTGTTCGAGCGAAACCCCGCCTTCATCAATTTGTTGGCCGCGTACCCTTCCCAGATCGTCCACTGTCCGGAGCCGAACATGGCGATAGACTCCCCGCCCTTGTTCTTCAGCGCCTCCTTGTACTTCAACTCCATCACATCGAACGCCTGTTTCCAGGACACCGGGTGAAACTCGCCTTGTTTGTCATATTGCCCATTGGTCATGCGCAACAGCGGCTGAGTCAGCCGATCAACGCCGTACATGATCTTGGACAAAAAGTAGCCTTTGACGCAGTTCAACCCGCGATTGACCTCGGCTTTTACGTCGCCGTGGGTTGCAACAACCCTGTTGTCCTTAGTCGCCACCATGACACTGCAACCGGTGCCGCAAAAACGACAGGGCGCCTTGTTCCAGTCCAGGGCAACCATGTCTTGTTCGGTAATCAGGTTGCTGGCAGAGGTAAAGACCGGGAGGCCCGCAGCCGCTGCCGCGATCCCGGCAGCCTGGGCTTTGACAAACTCTCGCCGCGTCATAGGCATGTGCTTTCTCCCGTTACATCGAGAATCTCGTGATAAACCAGGGCGGCATTGAGCACGCCTGGCAAGCGATTGATCTGATCGATTCGCTGAAGAATCTGGCTTTCGTGATCGGTTTCCAGCACAACCACCAGTTTGCCGGCAGGGCTTTCCTGATGAAGTTCAACGCCCTTGAGCAAACGCAAGTTGGCTTTCACCGCCTCGAACAGGGCCGGACGGGCATGTACTACCAGACTGGCAATGTGCAGCGTCTTTCCCATGTCCCGTACTCCCTGCTGAATTAGAGATAGATGGCGATCAGTTGGGGGGGCCTGGCGGACCGAGGAGCATTTGCAGGAACCAGACAAAAAAACCGTAACCACCGACTATCGCCACCGATAACAGTGGAAACAGAACAATGATCAGGAAATAGAAGAGGCGAGTTTCTTTGCGAACTCGCTGGGTAGAGTCATCCATTGATGGCATGGTCAGCACTCCTGCCAAACTTTGAGAGGAGCCTAGATGGCTTCCTCTATAAGTTCCATGATTCAGATCAATAGCAGAAGCTTTAGCGCTTTAAATGCGAACTGACAGCACTGGATAAATATTGACACTCGAGAATAGTTATTATTTGAGTGAGTTTTTAACGCTCCAGTTTGCCTATTTCATATTCACGCAACTTGTTGGCAATCGTTGTGTGGGAAACACCCAGTCGCTTGCCGAGCAATCGGCTGCTGGCATGTTCCGAATAAAGCCGTTCCAGTACCGCCTTCTCGAAACGCCCGACGATCTCGTCCAACCCACCCTCCAGCGAAAAATCGCCAAGGGGCTGACGCACGCCATAATCCGGCAGACGAATATGCTCGGCCTTGACCGTGCCGCCGTCGCACAGGGAAACCGCCTGGAACAGCACGTTCTCCAGTTGACGCACGTTACCTGGCCAATGGTAGTGGCTGAGCCGCTCCATGGCCGCCGGCGCCAGCTTTGGCAACGAGCAGCCGATCTGCCGACTGGCCTGATCGAGGAAGTGCTCCACCAGCGGCGTCAAGCCGTCGAGGCATTCGCGCAACGGCGGGATGTGCAGCGACAACACATTCAAGCGGTGGTAGAGGTCCTGGCGGAACTCACCGCGAGCGCACAATTCGGACAGGTCGACCTGGGTCGCGCAGATCACTCGCACGTCGAGGTAGACCTCTTCATCACTGCCCACACGACGGAAGCAACCGTCCTGCAAAAAACGCAGCAATTTCACCTGCAAGCGCGGGCTCATTTCCCCGACGCCATCGAGAAACAGCGTGCCGCCCGCCGTCAGCTCCAGCAGCCCGAGCTTGCCTTCGGCCCGCGCCCCTTCAAAGGCGCCCGGGCCGTAACCGAACAATTCCGTCTCGGCCATGGACTCCGGCAGACCGGCGCAATTGAGCGCCATCAACGGCGATTGCCCTCGAGGGCTGGCCAAGTGGCAAGCCCGCGCCAGCAACTCTTTGCCGGTGCCGGTTTCCCCTTCGATCAACAGCGGTGCATCCAATGGCGCCATGCGTCGCGCTTCGCGCACCACGGCGGCCATGACTTTCGAGCTTTGGAAGATGCTGTCGAAGCCGCGCAACTCCTGCTTGCGCACGTTGTAGATGCGCTCGCCCACCCGGTCGGCGCGGTGCAATGTCAGCACCGCACCGGCCATGGCCTCGCTGTCGTCATGCTCCGATTGCAGCGGCGCGATGTCGGCCAGGAACACATCCCCCTTGACCTTGACCCGCAGCCCGTTGATCCGCGACTTGTTGGCGCGCACCAGTTCCGGCAAATCGAAATCCTCGGCGTACCGCGACAGGGGAATCCCCGGCACCTCGTCGACGCGCACCCCGAGCAACTGCGCCGCCGCACGGTTGGCCGCGACAATGGAACCGCCCATGTCGATCGACAGCACCGGAAACTCCAGCGCACCGAGCAGTGCATTGAGTTCCATGTGCCGACGCTCGCTGGGCATCAGCCCTACACGCTTGACGCCAAAGACCCCGGCAATCGCTTCGAATTTCGGACGCAAGGCCTGGAACTGAATGTTGATCAGGTTTGGGCAATGCAGGTAGATGGCATTGCCATGCTCACCGCCCACCTCACCGCGGGCCACGTTGATCCCGTACTCCACCAACAGGTTGAGAATGTCGCGCAGGATGCCGATGCGGTTCTGGCAGTGGACTTTGATACGCATATTAAAGGCCCGAAAAAACGATGAATGGGGTGCGTAACCTGTAGGAGCGAGCCTGCTCGCGATGGAGTCGAGCGCAACGCGTTTATTCAGGATGAACGCGTTTTCGTTAACGTCCATCGCGAGCAGGCTCGCTCCTACGGGGATTATTTTTCTGCTGAGGTGCTCAGATAGTCGTCAAGATTATGTGACAGGTACGATGCTTTTCAAACCCGAAAAACTCAACATCTGCGCCACAGCAGTTAATCCGTAACGAAAAATTTACGAAAAACGGTAAATCTTCCTGCGAATTACCAGAGTCACCTGCTGCAACAGCGCAATTCTTGAGGTATTTCTAGGTCCATAGCAGTACATAACAAGAACGAAATCCCCTAGCAGGAGAGCAGCATGAAGCAGACGCAATACGTGGCTCGCGAGCCCGATGCGCAAGGTTTTATCGACTACCCCGCCGAAGAACACGCGGTGTGGAACACGCTGATCACTCGTCAACTGAAAGTGATCGAAGGGCGTGCGTGCCAGGAGTACCTGGACGGTATCGAAAAACTCGGTCTGCCCCACGACCGCATTCCTCAACTCGGCGAAATCAACAAAGTCCTCGCTGAAACCACCGGCTGGCAGGTTGCCCGGGTTCCGGCACTGATTCCCTTCCAGACCTTTTTCGAATTGCTGGCCAGCAAGCAGTTCCCGGTGGCGACCTTCATTCGTACCCGCGAAGAACTGGACTACCTGCAGGAGCCAGACATTTTCCACGAGATCTTCGGTCACTGCCCGCTGCTGACCAACCCGTGGTTCGCCGAATTCACCCACACCTACGGCAAGCTCGGCCTCAAGGCGTCCAAGGAAGAACGCGTGTACCTGGCGCGCCTGTACTGGATGACCATCGAGTTCGGCCTGCTCGACACCCCGCAAGGCCAGCGCATCTACGGCGGTGGCATCCTGTCCTCGCCGAAAGAGACCGTCTACAGCCTGTCGAACGAGCCTGAACACCAAGCCTTCGACCCGCTGGAATGCATGCGCACGCCTTACCGCATCGACATCCTGCAACCCCTGTATTTCGTTCTGCCGAACCTCAAGCGCCTGTTCGACCTGGCCCACGAAGACATCATGGGCATGGTCAAGCAAGCGATGCAGATGGGTCTGCACACGCCGAAATTTCCGCCAAAGGCCGCGTGAACTGCGACTTTTACTGACAAGTGAGTCTGTCAGTCACCGTCGCTTTGGTTTAGCGTGACGGCACTGTCGACCGATATAAAAACACTCGATTACAGGAAACACACCATGTCCACTTTGAACCAAGCCCATTGCGAAGCCTGCCGCGCCGACGCCCCACAAGTCAGCGACGAAGAACTGCCGATCCTGATCAAGCAGATCCCGGACTGGAACATCGAAGTACGTGACAGCGTCATGCAGCTGGAAAAGGTCTTCCTGTTCAAGAACTTCAAGCACGCCCTGGCGTTCACCAACGCCGTCGGCGAAATCTCCGAGGCCGAAGGCCATCACCCGGGCCTGCTGACCGAGTGGGGCAAAGTGACCGTGACCTGGTGGAGCCACTCGATCAAGGGCCTGCACCGCAACGATTTCATCATGGCCGCGCGCACCGACGAAGTGGCGAAGGACGCTGAGGGGCGCAAGTAATGCATTTCGACGCCATCGGTCGAGTGCCTGGCGACCCGATTCTGGGCCTGATGGAGGCCTACGCGCAGGACCCGAACCCGCGCAAATTCGATTTGGGCGTGGGTGTCTACAAGGACGCCCAGGGCCTGACGCCGATTCTCGAGTCGGTGAAACTTGCCGAGCAGCGCCTGGTGGATCACCAGTCCACCAAGACCTACATCGGTGGTCACGGCGAACCGGCGTTCGGCAAAGCGATCAATGAGCTGGTGCTGGGTGCCGACTCGAAGCTGATCAGCGCACAACGCGCCGGCGCCACCCAGACTCCGGGCGGCACCGGGGCGTTGCGCCTGAGCGCGGACTTCATCGCCCAGTGCCTGCCAGGGCGTGGCGTGTGGTTGAGCAACCCGACCTGGCCGATCCACGAAACGATTTTTGCGGCAGCCAAGGTCAAGGTCAGCCACTACCCGTACGTGGGCAGTGACAACCGTCTCGACGTCGACGGCATGCTGGCGGCGCTCAACGAAGCGCCCAAGGGTGACGTGGTCTTGCTGCACGCCTGCTGCCACAACCCGACCGGTTTCGACCTGTCCCAGGATGACTGGCAACGGGTGCTGGACGTGGTGCGCCGTCGCGAACTGCTGCCGCTGATCGACTTCGCCTACCAAGGATTCGGCGATGGCCTGGAACAGGATGCCTGGTCGACCCGGCTGTTCGCCGCCGAGTTGCCGGAACTGCTGATCACCAGTTCCTGCTCAAAGAATTTCGGCCTGTACCGCGACCGCACCGGCGCGCTGATTGTCTGCGCGAAAACCGCCGACAAGCTGGTGGATATCCGCAGCCAACTGGCCAACATCGCCCGCAACCTTTGGTCGACGCCGCCGGATCATGGCGCTGCCGTTGTAGCGACCATCCTCGGTGATCCAGAGCTGAAACGCCTGTGGGCCGACGAAGTTGAAGCGATGCGCCTGCGTATCGCCCAACTGCGCAGCGGCTTGGTGGAAGCGCTGGAGCCTCACGGTTTGCGCGAGCGCTTTGCCCATATTGGCGTGCAACGCGGGATGTTCTCCTACACCGGCCTGTCGCCTGAGCAAGTGAAGAACCTGCGCGATCATCACAGCGTGTACATGGTCAGCTCGGGCCGGGCCAACGTGGCCGGCATTGATGCCACGCGCCTGGATTTGCTGGCCGAGGCGATTGCCAACGTCTGCAAGTAACCCTCGGGCACTGCAATCCCCCTGTGGGAGCGAGCTTGCTCGCGATAGCGGTCTATCAGTCAACATCATCGTTGAATGACACTCCGCAATCGCGAGCAAGCTCGCTCCCACATTTGCTTCTGCGTAATTGTTACTTATCTGTCTATACAACCCCATCCGTCGAAACAAATGGATATAAAAGTCCGTTTGTCATTTTCAGTGCTGTATCCTGCCCAGGCTTTTTTAAAGCGCGGATCTACCAGATCTATCAACAGACTTAGCGAGGAGCGCAACCATGCACGAGATTCCTAATCTCCCCTTCCCAAGCCTGCACGTACCTGAGCAGACGACCACGCAGCAAGCCGGAGCCCAACAGCCCGAGCCGAAAGAAGCCACTGACAGCCGCCAGGCTGACAGAGAAGACTGAAACACCCGCCGTACAGACCGTGTGGAAAGCGCTACCATGCGCTTTCCACACTGCCTGAAACGAGAACTTTCCATGACCGATGAATTCAGCGAAGCGCAGGCCAGCGTCCTGATCGGCACCGCCGAGAAAATGATCGAGATCTGGAATCGCCTCTCTCCCGAGAAACAAGCCGCTTTGCTCGCCCGCTTCGGCACCCAGGAAAATGCGCTGGCCGCCCTGGTCACCACGCAACTGGTCGCTCCCGTCAAAGCTGAATGACACCGCCCGGTAAATAGTTTTACTTTTTCACAACCGCCGACCGTCCACACCGCTATCATAAGCAGCCTATCTATCCTGCTTTACCGTGGACCTTTACCCATGCCTGAAAACCAGCGCCCCCTGGCGGTCACGCTGCAAGTCGTTTCCATCGTCCTTTTCACCTTCATTGGCTACCTGAACATCGGCATCCCCCTGGCCGTATTGCCCGGTTACGTCCACAGCGACCTGGGCTTCGGTGCGGTGATCGCGGGTCTGGTGATCAGCGTGCAATACCTGGCCACCCTGCTCAGCCGCCCCTATGCAGGGAAGATCATCGACAACAAGGGCAGCAAACTGGCTGTGATGTATGGCCTGGCCGGTTGCGGCTTGAGCGGTGTGTTCATGCTGGTCTCGGCCTGGACCCAGAGCCTGCCGACCTTGAGCCTGATCAGCCTGTTGATCGGCCGTCTGGTTCTCGGCAGCGCGGAAAGCCTGGTGGGCTCGGGCTCGATTGGCTGGGGTATCGGCCGGGTCGGTGCGGCGAACACCGCCAAGGTCATCTCCTGGAACGGTATCGCCAGCTATGGCGCACTGGCTGTCGGCGCGCCCCTGGGCGTGTTGATCGTCCATCAACTGGGCTTGTGGAGCATGGGCGTCAGTATTGTGTTGCTGGCCGTGCTCGGTCTGCTGCTGGCCTGGCCGAAAACCGCCGCACCGATTGTTGCCGGTGAGCGCCTGCCGTTCATGCATGTGCTGGGGCGAGTCTTCCCCCACGGTTGCGGCCTGGCCCTGGGCTCCATCGGCTTCGGCACCATCGCCACCTTCATCACCTTGTATTACGCCACGCAACACTGGGACAACGCGGTGCTGTGCCTAAGCCTGTTCGGCGCCAGCTTCATCGGCGCGCGCTTGCTGTTCGGCAACCTGATCAACCGCCTCGGCGGCTTTCGCGTGGCCATTGCCTGCCTGTCAGTGGAAACCCTGGGATTGCTCTTGCTGTGGCTGGCACCGGATGCCCATTGGGCACTGGCGGGTGCGGCGCTGAGCGGCTTCGGCTTTTCACTGGTGTTTCCGGCACTGGGCGTGGAGGCGGTCAACCTGGTCCCGGCCTCCAGCCGTGGTGCAGCGGTCGGCGCCTACTCGCTGTTCATCGACTTGTCGCTGGGGATCACCGGGCCGCTGGCCGGGGCGATTGCCGCCGGGTTCGGGTTCGCTTCGATCTTCCTGTTCGCCGCCCTCGCCGCGCTCAGCGGTTTGATGCTGAGCCTATACCTTTACCGGCAGGCGCCGAAGCAACGCGAAGCGCGGGACGCCCGTTAGAAGTCGACCTTGCCGCGCCCGGCCTTGATGTTGCCGCGCTTGCTCTTGGATTCGAGGCGACGGGTCTTCGAGCCGAGGGTCGGCTTGGTCGGACGGCGCTTTTTCTCGACCTTGGTGGCACTGAGGATCAACTCGGTCAGCCGCAACAGCGCATCGGCGCGGTTCTGCTCCTGCGTCCGGTACTGCTGGGCCTTGATGATCAACACACCGTCGCTGGTGATGCGACTGTCGCGCAGCGCCAGCAGCCGCTCCTTGTAGAACTCGGGCAAGGACGACGCCGGAATGTCGAAGCGCAGGTGCACGGCGCTGGAAACCTTGTTGACGTTCTGCCCACCCGCGCCCTGGGCTCGAATGGCCGTCAACTCGATCTCGGCATCCGGCAGTTGCACGTTGTTGGAAATCACCAGCATGGAAAAGCGTCCGTATTCAGAACGTGCAGGATACCGCGAATGAGTGTCAGGAACGCAGCAGAACCAATGTGGGAGCGGGCTTGCTCCCACAAAGGGATTTATGTGAACCCCGAAAAAAAACAAACCCGGCACATGGCCGGGTTCGTTGTTTCTGCGTTCTGCGTTTACTTCGCCGCAGAGCCGGCAACCTGCAGTGCATGTTGCGCACTGCGCTTGTTCTTGATGCCGTAGCAGACCCACATGAACACGAGCCACACTGGAATCGCGTACACCGATGTCTGGATCCCCGGAATCAACAACATCACGCCAAGGATGAACAACACGAACGCCAGGCAGATGTAGTTGCCGTACGGATACCACAAGGCCTTGAACAGCGGCGTCTGTTTTGTCTTGTTCATGTGCTGGCGGAACTTGAAGTGCGAGTAGCTGATCATCGCCCAGTTGATCACCAGGGTGGCCACCACCAGCGACATCAGCAGTTCCAGCGCGCTGTGCGGAATCAGGTAGTTCAGCAGTACCGCGATCAGAGTCACGGCGGCCGAGGCCAGGATCGAGCGCACCGGCACACCGCGCTTGTCGATCTTCGCCAATGCCTTTGGCGCATCGCCTTGCTCGGCCATGCCCAGCAGCATGCGGCTGTTGCAGTAGGTGCCGCTGTTGTACACCGACAGCGCAGCGGTCAGGACCACGAAGTTGAGAATGTGCGCGGCGGTATTGCTGCCCAGCATCGAGAACACTTGCACGAACGGGCTGCCGCTATAGGAATCACCGGAAGCGTTCAGGGTGGTCAGCAAGCTGTCCCACGGCGTCAACGACAGCAGGATCACCAATGCACCGATGTAGAAAATCAGGATCCGGTAGATCACCTGGTTGATCGCTTTCGGAATCACGGTTTTCGGTTTGTCGGCTTCGGCAGCGGTGAAACCGAGCATTTCCAGGCCACCGAAGGAAAACATGATGAAAGCCATGGCCATCACCAGACCCGTGACACCGTTCGGGAAGAAGCCACCGTGGGACCACAGGTTGCTGACCGCAGCTTGCGGGCCGCCATTGCCACTGACCAGCAGGTAGCTGCCCAGAGCAATCATGCCGACGATCGCCACGACCTTGATGATCGCAAACCAGAACTCGGCCTCGCCAAAGACTTTGACGTTGGCCAGGTTGATGGCGTTGATCAGCACGAAGAAGGCAGCTGCGGAGGCCCAGGTCGGGATGTCCGGCGCCCAGTAGTGGATGTACTTGCCAACCGCGGTCAGCTCGGACATACCCACCAGAATGTACAGGATCCAGCAGTTCCAGCCCGACAGGAAGCCGGCAAAGCCGCCCCAGTACTTGTGCGCGAAGTGGCTGAAGGAGCCGGCCACCGGATCTTCGACGATCATTTCACCCAGTTGGCGCATGATCATGAAGGCGATGAAGCCGCAGATGGCGTAGCCGAGGATCATCGACGGGCCGGCGGATTTCAGCACCCCGGCCGAGCCGAGGAACAAGCCGGTACCGATCGCGCCACCGAGGGCGATCAATTGAATGTGGCGATTTTTCAGGCCGCGTTTCAGCTCGCCTGATTGCGGGTTTTGTCCACTCATGAAAAGGGTCTCACGCAAGGTTTGATGATGTTCAGTAGACGTTGCTGCTCAAGAAAGGCGTTAAGCGGCACCGATCAAACCCCAGCGCAGGCACCAGGAGTTCAGCGTAATTACAACGGTCATGCGTCACCTGTTTGTTTTTATCTGTGACGAAATCGAACCCGACACGCTCGTGACGCGACGGAGTGAACAAGGCGGATAGCCTTGAGGTTTGCGCAGATGCGCAGGAGGTCACAGGTAAAACGCGGCGCATTGTACACCTGTAACCCCCTGCTGCCAGACCCGCTGGACAAGCGTGTCTATGGCCGGGATTGCCTGTGTCCGCCCCGAGAGGCTCGGGCGGCTGCAAAAAATGGGTCAGATCCTTGCGGATCATCGACGCAGACGGCGCCAAACACGCCACTCGCGGAGAGATGAAAACGGATTGCGGCGTTCATTGCGCCTCCTTTTTGTTATGCACCTGCACGACAGGCATGGCGCGCATAACACCCTGCATGGAGCGGTGAAACAAGCGGGCCAGAGGGTCGGAAGGAGGAAGGAGGACGCTGAAGCGTAAGCGTTTTCTTACGGTATCCAGGGGATGGCGATTCCACGGGGTTAATCCGTGGTTTTTGTCAGGATTTCTTTACATGGCGTAAACCATGATTTCCATATTGGAGGTCTCAGCGCGACGACTGACGCCATCGCGAGCAAGCTCGCTCCCACATTTTAATCGCGATTCTCCGAGCAAACTCATCACCCTGTGGGAGCGAGCTTGCTCGCGATGGCGCCCTCAAAAACAATACGGACATAAAGCCAGACAAAAAAAACGCCAACCCGAAGGTTGGCGTTTTTCACTTGTCGCTAACAGCTTACCGCTGCCTCACTCCGGCTTGCGACGACCGAAGCCTGGACGCTGGCCGGAACCGGCCGGTGCGCCACGGCGCTTGCCCGATGGCGTGTCACCGTCGACCAGTTTGATCCCCGGACGCTTCGGCGCGGGCTTGGCCGGGCGCTTGGTGTCGGCCGGGCGATCGGCTACCGGCGTACCACGACCTTCGCCACGCTCGGTACGGCCGTTGGCCGGACGTGGCGTACGTGGACCGCGTTCGCCGTCCTGACGGGCAGCAGGCTTGCGCCCTGGACGCTCGCCTTCGATCTGCGGCTCGCGGCTGGCACGAGGCGCGGCAGGTGCGGCGGCTGCACCAGTGGCTGGACGCAGGGTACGAACGCGTTCGGTCTTGGCCATCGGACGCGACGACTTGCGCTGCATCCGGTCAAGCTTGTCCTTGCTCTTGGCGTTCATCTGCGGCATCGCGACCGGCGTCAGGCCGACCTCGGCACTCAGGATGTCGACTTCGTACTGGCTCATTTCGCGCCAGCGGCCCATCGGCAGGTCGGAGTTGAGGAACACCGGGCCGAAACGCACGCGCTTCAGACGGCTGACCACCAGGCCCTGGGATTCCCACAGGCGACGAACTTCGCGGTTACGACCTTCCATCACCACGCAGTGATACCAATGGTTGAAACCTTCACCGCCTGGCGCCTGCTTGATGTCGGTGAACTTGGCCGGGCCGTCTTCAAGGACAACACCAGCCTTCAGACGCTCGATCATCTCGTCATCGACTTCACCACGCACACGTACCGCATATTCACGGTCCATTTCGTAGGAAGGGTGCATCAGGCGGTTTGCCAGCTCACCGTCGGTGGTGAACATCAGCAGACCGGTGGTGTTGATGTCCAGGCGACCGATGTTGATCCAGCGGCCTTCTTTCGGGCGCGGCATCTTGTCGAACACGGTCGGACGGCCTTCAGGGTCAACGCGGGTGCAGATCTCGCCGTCGGGCTTGTTGTACATGATCACGCGGCGGACCGACTCGGCAGCCTCTTCGCGCTTGATCACCTTGCCATCGATGGTGATGGCGTCGTGCATGTCGACACGCTGGCCAAGGGTGGCGTCTTTGCCGTTGACCTTGATGCGGCCGTGGCTGATCCAGGCTTCCACGTCACGGCGCGAGCCGACGCCGATACGGGCGAGGACTTTCTGCAGTTTTTCGCCTGCTGGGCCGATTGGCTGATCGTCTTGCTGGTCTTTGATACTCATCTGGGCACCTCCCGGTGTGGTCTGAAAACTGGGTACTTGGGCGAAGGGATCGCCGAAGGGTCGCGAATCATACGCGCATGAGGGCGTTTGCGCATCAGAGACTAGCTGATCAAGGCAAGGTTATTTGCTTTTCCGCCGACCGGTGACACGCAACTTGATCATTCGGCGATCACAACCCCCTGTAGGAGCGAGCTTGCTCGCGAAAAACCCAATGGCGCCACGGGCATCCGGATGTGCGCGTCATCGTTCACGACCATCGCGAGCAAGCTCGCTCCTACAGGATCGGTGTCAGTCCTCGAACTGGCGCCGTTCGGCCTCGATGGCTTCGGCCAAGGCCTGGGCTTCGGCTTCTTCGTCCGACAGTTCGGGTTCGGGTTTCGGTTGTTCGAGAGCGGCAACGGCGGCCAGGAGCTTTTCCCGGGCTTCGGCGACACCGAGGATGTCGTCTTCTTTCTCCGGTTCAATTTCCGGTTCAGGCTCGGGCTGCGCCGCTTCGACTTCTGGCTCGATGACCGACTGTTCCGGATCGAACTCAGGCGACGTCCCATCACGCAGCAAATCGTCGAAATCGGTCTTGATCCCCTCCTCCATGCTGTCCAGTTCCAGCAGCAGTGTGTGGAAACTGGTTTCTTCCTTGGGTTCTTCCGGTTCGGCACTGGCGTCGGCCAGTTCCTGCAGGGCTGCCGGTACCGGGGCATCATCGAAGTCGAGCACCGGATCCGGTTCCAGCTCGCGCAGTTCCGCCAGCGGTGGCAGGTCGTCGAGGTTCTTCAGGTTGAAGTGATCGAGGAACGCCTTGGTGGTGGCGAACATCGCCGGCTTACCGGGCACATCGCGGTAGCCGACGATGCGGATCCACTCGCGCTCCATCAAGGTCTTGACGATATTGCTGTTGACCGCCACGCCCCGCACGTCTTCGATTTCACCGCGGGTGATCGGCTGGCGATAGGCAATCAGTGCCATGGTTTCCAGCATGGCCCGGGAGTAACGCTGCGGGCGCTCCTCCCACAGACGCCCGACCCAAGGCGCAAATTTCTCGCGAATTTGCAGGCGATACCCCGAGGCCACTTCCTTGAGTTCAAACGCGCGGCCATCGCAAGACTTGGCGAGAATCGTCAGGGCCTTCTTGAAGACCGGCGGTTCCGGGCGTTCGCCTTCTTCGAAGAGTTCGAACAGGCTTTCCAAAGATTGCGGCTTTCCCGAGGCCAACAGAAAGGCTTCAAGCAAGGGTGCCAGATCACGGGGTTCAGTCAGGTTCATGTTTCGACTCGTTATTCGGCTCGGGCTCGCACGTGGATCGCGGCAAATGGCTCATTCTGCACCAGCTCGACCAGGGATTCCTTGACCAATTCAAGGATCGCCATAAAGGTCACCACCACCCCCAGGCGCCCTTCTTCAGCGGTGAACAGCTCGACAAACGGTACGAAACCGCCGCCCTTGAGGCGCTCCAGCACATCGCTCATGCGTTCGCGGGTCGACAGCGCTTCGCGGCTGACCTGATGGCTTTCGAACATGTCGCCACGGCGCAACACCTCGGCCATGGACAACAGCAGCTCTGACAAGCGCACATCCGGCAACAGCTTGCGCGCCCGGGCCTCCGGGGCGTCCAGCTTGGGCACCACCACATCACGGCCGACGCGACTCAGGCCGTCGATGCCTTCGGCGGCAGCCTTGAAACGCTCGTATTCCTGCAAGCGGCGGATCAGTTCGGCGCGCGGATCTTCCTCTTCGTCTTCGACGGTTTCGGCCCGAGGCAGCAGCATCCGCGACTTGATCTCGGCCAGCATCGCGGCCATCACCAGGTATTCGGCGGCCAGCTCCAGGCGCACCGACTGCATCAACTCGACGTAGCCCATGTACTGGCGAGTGATTTCCGCCACCGGGATGTCGAGGATGTTGATGTTCTGTTTGCGGATCAGATACAGCAGCAGGTCGAGCGGGCCTTCGAACGCCTCGAGAAAGACTTCGAGGGCATCCGGCGGGATATACAGGTCCAGCGGCATTTCCATGACCGCCTGGCCATAGACCATGGCGAAGGGCAGTTCCTGCTGGGCTCCGGCCTGACTGTCGACGGGTTCTACTGCGGACATCTAGGCCTCGACCATGAACGGCGCAGGGTCGCCGCAACCAACGCGAATGACTTCCGGCTCGCCGTCGGCGAGGCTGATCACGGTGGACGCTTTGATCCCGCCGAAACCGCCGTCGATGATCAGATCGACCTGATGTTCGAGCAACTGGCGCATTTCGTGGGGATCGCTCAACGGATCTTCATCGCCTGGCATGATCAGGGTTACGCTCATCAACGGCTCGCCCAGTTCAGCCAGCAGCGCCAGGGCAATCGGGTGGCTCGGCACACGCAGGCCGATGGTGCGTTTCTTCGGGTGCAACAACAGCCGCGGCACTTCGCGGGTGGCGTTGAGAATGAAGGTATACGGCCCCGGCAGATGGGCCTTGAGAATGCGGAAAGTGCCGGTGTCGATCTTGGCGAACAGCCCCAGTTGCGACAGGTCGCTGCAAATCAGCGCGAAGTTGTGCTTTTCATCCAGCTGCCGCAGACGCCGAACGCGCTCCACGGCTACCTTGTCGCCGATCTGGCAACCTATGGCGTAGGAAGAGTCCGTGGGATAAATCACCACCCCGCCCTTGCGGATGATCTCGACCGCCTGTTTGATCAGGCGCGCTTGCGGGTTTTCCGGATGAATCTGGAAAAATTGACTCACATTCTCTACCTGTTCAGACGGCGGCAATAACTGGGTCATGTTTGAATCGACACCATAGCGGTGGCAGATCCTCCGGGAGTGGCCGGTATTCACCGATCTCCGACCAGCCTCCGGGGCCATGAAAATCACTGCCGGCACTGACCAGCAGACCGAACTCGCGGGCCAGAATGGCCAGGCTGCCCACTTGCTCGGCAGGCTGGTAACCATTGACCACTTCGATGGCGTGGCCCCCTGCTTGAATATAGTCGGCAATCAGGCGACGTCGCTTGCTGCGCGTGAAATCATAGTGCCATGGGTGTGCCAGACTGACCCAGGCCTTGGCCGCGCGCAGGGTTTCGACGGTTTCCTCCAGGGTCGGCCAGTGTTGCTTGACGTCGCCCAGCTTGCCGGCGCCCAGCCATTTGCGGAACGCCTCGGCGCGATCCTTGACGAAACCTTCACGCACCATCCAGTCGGCGAAATGCGGGCGGGCCGGCGCGTTACCGCTGTCGCCCAGCTCCTGCTGGATCTCCCGGGCGCCTTCAAGCGCCCCCGGCATGCCTTTGAGCGCCAGTTTACGGCTGATTTCCTCGGAGCGTAGCCAGCGGCCATCATGCAAACTGGCGATGGCCTCGACCAACGGCGCGGCGTTCACGTCAAAACCGTAGCCCAGGATATGAATGGTCGCGCCGCCCCAGGTGCAGGACAATTCGACGCCGTTGACCAGTTGCATCCCCAGCGCGGTAGCCGCGTGCCGGGCCTCGTCGAGGCCCTCGAGGGTGTCGTGATCGGTCAAGGCCAGGACTCGCACGCCTTTCTCGAACGCCCGCGCCACCAGAACCGCAGGCGCCAGGGCGCCATCGGAGGCCGTGCTATGGCAGTGCAAATCAACATTCACAGGGCTTTGTAACCTCAAATCAGCTGGCGCTATCGCGCGCCCATATGTTTGTTATTATGCCGCCACATCCTGCTTCTGGCTGCCACTGTGAAACAATTCATCGATTTCATCCCGCTACTGCTGTTTTTCATCGTCTTCAAAATCGACCCACGGGTCGTCGACATCGCCGGTCATGAGATCACTGTAGGCGGTATTTACAGCGCCACCGCGATGCTGATCGTCAGTTCCCTGGTGGTCTACGGCACACTGTTCATCAAGCAGCGCAAGCTGGAGAAGAGCCAGTGGCTGACCCTGATCGCCTGCCTGGTCTTCGGCAGTCTGACGCTCGCGTTCCACAGCGAGACGTTCCTTAAGTGGAAAGCACCGGTGGTCAACTGGCTGTTCGCCCTTGCGTTCATCGGCAGCCACTTCGTCGGTGACAGCCTGCTGATCAAACGCATCATGGGCCACGCGCTGAGCTTGCCGGAGCCGGTCTGGACGCGCCTGAACATCGCCTGGATCGCCTTCTTCCTGTTTTGCGGTGCCGCCAACCTGTTTGTCGCGTTCACCTTCCAGAGCTACTGGGTCGACTTCAAGGTCTTCGGCAGCCTGGGCATGACTTTGCTGTTCCTGATCGGCCAGGGCATCTACCTGTCCCGTCATCTGCACGATGCCGACACCACAACGCCAAAAACCGAGGACTGACATGCTTTACGCAATCATTGCCACAGACGTCGCCAATTCCCTGGAAGCCCGCCTGGCCGCTCGGCCTGCACACCTCGAGCGCCTGCAAGTGCTCAAGGGCGAAGGTCGCATCGTACTGGCCGGCCCACATCCGGCGATCGACAGCAATGATCCGGGCGCGGCGGGTTTCACCGGCAGCCTGATCGTCGCCGAATTCGATTCCCTGAGCGCCGCCCAGGCCTGGGCCGACGCTGATCCGTACATCGCCGCAGGCGTCTACGCCAACGTTCTGGTGAAGCCGTTCAAGCAAGTCCTGCCGTAACTTTCTTCTCGCAATGCCCCACGCGGTGAACCATATCGGTTCATCGCGTTCTCAATCGCTCATTATTCTCGTTTGCCGGCCGACAACTTTCCCAATACTCGTATTGGAACCAGGAGTCGCCATGCGCAAGGGTCCGTTGTGCCTGATGTTGGTCACGTTGTCGATCGTGGCGCCCGCCCACGGTGAAGAAAACGCCGAGGGGGGCAACTCGACGCCGCTTTCCTTGAGCGCCGGAAGCCAGATCACCGAGCTGCAGCAACGCTTGAAAGAAAGCGAACGGCAACGGGAAGAACTGAACAAACAATTGCAAACTGCCGATGGCGAACGCGAAAGCCCGCTCCTGGCCCGGTTGCGCCAGGAGAACCAGCGTTTGAAGCTGCAACTCAAGGAAGCCCAGGCCAGCAGTCCGCTGCCGCGCCTGCTGACCGACCAGCAACAATGGTTCGTCATTGGCGCCGGGGTAGCGCTATTGGCCCTGCTCTGCGGTATCTTCGCCAGTGGAGCAAGTCGAAAACGTCGACAATGGCTAAATTGAGTGAGTCATGAGCGAGCTGTTACTTATTGATGATGACCAGGAGCTGTGTGAGCTCCTGAGCAGTTGGCTGAGCCAGGAAGGGTTTCAGGTTCGGGCCTGTCACGACGGCCAGAGCGCACGCCGCGCGCTGGCTGAAACCGCCCCGGCGGCCGTGGTGCTGGATGTGATGTTGCCCGATGGCAGCGGCCTGGAACTGCTCAAGCAGTTGCGCAGCGATCACCCGGACTTGCCCGTACTGATGCTCTCGGCCCGGGGCGAACCGCTGGACCGTATCCTCGGCCTGGAACTCGGCGCCGACGATTACCTGGCCAAGCCCTGCGACCCACGGGAACTGACCGCCCGCCTGCGCGCAGTCCTGCGCCGTAGCCACCCGGCGGCGGTGTCCAGCCAGATGGAACTGGGCGACCTGTGTTTCAGCCCGGTGCGCGGCGTGGTCAGCATCGACGAACAGGAGTTCACCCTCACCGTCTCCGAAAGCCGCCTGCTGGAAGCCTTGCTCAAGCAACCGGGCGAACCCCTGGACAAACAGGAACTGGCGCAGATCGCCCTCGGCCGCAAGCTGACCCTGTACGACCGCAGCCTGGACATGCACGTCAGCAACCTGCGCAAGAAGATCGGCCCACACCCCGATGGTCGCCCCCGCATCGTGGCCCTGCGCAGCCGCGGTTACTACTACAGCCTGTAGGAGCAGCCGGTCGACGCTCGATTGCTCGCGATGGTCTCACAGTCAACGCGCTTTTCCAGACAGCACGCGTAATCGTTCAACTCCATCGCGAGCGAGCTCGCTCCTACAGCAAGGCACCTGGACGTTTTGTCAGGTCGGCGCAAAATCATCTTTACCCAAGCTTTACGTACCGCTGACCGCCGCTGACCTTGATCTGCGTAATCTGTACTCATCCGGAACGTACCGGGAACGAGACAAGGAGATACACCATGCGCAAGACTCTTATCGCTCTGATGTTCGCTGCTGCCCTGCCGACCGTTGCCATGGCCATGCCTGAAGGCACGGGCCCCATGGGTGGGTCGATGGACGGTTCGCGCCACGGCGGTCAGATGCACGGCATGCACGGCAAAGGCCCGTACAGTGAACTGGACCTGAGCCGCGAACAGCGCGAGCAGATCCGCAAGATCATGGGCGAGCAGATGCACGAGCGTAAGCAACTGGTCGACAAGTACCTGGAGAAACTCTCGCCAGCCGACCAGAAAGCCATGAAGGACGAGATGGCCGCCAACCACAAGAAAGCGGAAGCGGATGTGCGCGCCTTGCTGAAACCGGATCAACAGAAGAAATTCGACGAGATCCAGAAAAAACAGGCTGAACGTCGCGCCGAATGGGCCGAGTTCAAGGCCTGGAAAGCGCAACAACCGCAAAAGGCGCAATAATGCGCTGACCACGGACCCGACGGCTGAACACCGTTGGGTCTGACACCACACAATTTAAATGTGGGAGCGAGCTTGCTCGCGATAGCGTCAGCACGTTCAACATCAACGTGACTGAAAGACCGCCATCGCGAGCAAGCTCGCTCCCACATGGATTTGTGATCGTTTGAGGATTTCCTGTGCGTTCATTGTTCTGGCGTATCCTGGCCAGCTTCTGGCTGGCCATCGCCCTGGTTGCAGGGCTTTCCATCCTGCTCGGGCACATGCTCAACCAGGACGCATGGATTCTCAGCCGCCACCCGGGCCTCAACACGCTGGCCGAAGAGTGGACGCAAACCTACGAAAGCCAGGGTGAAGACGCCGCCCAGGACATTCTCCAGCAACGCAAACGCCAGTATCACATCGACGTTCAGGTGCTTAACGAAAGCGGCGATCCGCTGGTGCGCGGCACTTTCCCCAAACGTGCGGCGGCCTTTGAGGCGCGCCAGAACAATGAGGACCGGCGCCTGCCGTGGCGGCGTCTGACCGATGAGTTCACCAGCGAAAAAACCGGCGACACCTACCTGTTCATCTACCGCATCGCGCACCCGGAACTGGACGCCTGGCACCGCGAGAGCCTGCTCTGGCCGCTCAGTGCGCTGGGAATCGCCCTGGTGGTGCTGACCCTGTTCAGCCTGCTTGTGACCTTCTCCATCACTCGCCCGCTCAGCCGTCTGCGCGGCGCGGTGCATGACCTGGGACAAACCACGTATCAACAGAACAGCCTGGTCAAGCTGGCCAACCGTCGCGATGAGTTCGGCGTCCTGGCCAATGACTTCAACCGCATGGGCGCGCGCCTGCAAAGCCTGATTGGCAGTCAGCGGCAACTGCTGCGGGATGTGTCCCATGAACTGCGCTCGCCCCTCGCCCGCCTGCGTATCGCGCTGGCACTGGCCGAACGGGCCACCCCGCAAGAACGGGAACAGCTGTGGCCGCGCCTGACCCGCGAGTGCGACCGACTGGAAGCGCTGATCAGCGAAATCCTGGTACTGGCGCGGGTCGACTCCGATAACGCCAGTGCGGAAGAGGTGGACCTGAACGCCTTGCTCTATACCCTGCAAAAGGATGCGCAACTCGGTTCACCCGAGCAACTGGTCCACCTCGAAGCCGAATCGCAACTGAATCTGAAGGGCTGGCCGACCATGATCGAACGGGCCGTCGACAATCTGCTGCGCAATGCACAGCGTTTCAATCCGGTGGGTGGCCTACCGATCGAAATGCAGGCGCTGCGTCAGGGTGAGCGGATCGTCGTGACTGTGCGCGATCATGGGCCCGGTGTCAGTGCCGAATACATGAGCCAGCTCGGTGAGCCGTTCTATCGGGCGCCGGGGCAGACTGCGGCCGGACACGGCCTGGGCCTGGCCATCGCCCGGCGCGCGGCGGAGCGACATGGCGGCAGCCTGGTGCTGGCCAATCACCCGGAAGGCGGGTTCATTGCCAGCCTGGAATTGCCGTTGGTGCCGGGGGCTGTCGTACAGCCCTGAAACGAACACCCTTTGATGTGAGCTACCTGGATCTACTGTGGGAGCGAGCTTGCTCGCGATGACGCAGGCACTCTCAACAATCAAATTGACTGACCGGCCGCTATCGCGAGCAAGCTCGCTCCCACAGGTTTTGCGGTGTCAGACTTTGCCCGGCCAGGCGCTGACGAATTCGGCCAGGTCGACTTTCTCGGCCACACGCGGTTCTTTCTGCGGCGTACCGAGGTACAGGAAAGCAATCACCTCTTCCCCTTCCGCCAGGCCCAAACCCTTGGCCACATGGGGCGAGTAAGCCAGGTCACCGGTACG
Source organism: Pseudomonas sp. PDM30 (assembly GCF_019218985.1). NCBI lineage: Bacteria > Pseudomonadati > Pseudomonadota > Gammaproteobacteria > Pseudomonadales > Pseudomonadaceae > Pseudomonas > Pseudomonas sp. PDM30. Next base: position 111,094 of record NZ_JAHUWM010000008.1, on the reverse strand, counting down.
CCACACCGCGCCAATGCCCTGCGCATACGCCGCGAGCAAAATCCCGTGGGCCGCACAGCCTGCCGCCAGCAATTGCTCGGACTTCGGATATTTGACGTGATCCTGCAACCGCGCAATCACCACCACCACCAGTGGTGCACGCAGTGGATTATTGCGCGCCTTGTCGATGGCCGCTTCGCCGACTTCGCTGTCTTGCAGTTTCGCCGCCTCGGCCAGCAACTCGCCCATCTGCTCACGCGCCGCGCCTTCCACCGTCAGGAAACGCCAAGGCTGCAAGTGACCGTGATCCGGAGCGCGCATGGCGGCGCCAAACAGCACCTCGCGCTGCTCGGCAGTGGGTGCAGGGTCAATCAGTCGTGGAACGGAAACACGGTTGAGCAAAGCGTCGAGAGCCTGCATCGGCCACCTCCTGAAAAATTTGTGCGGCTATTCTAGCTGTAACTGTCGCAGCAGTGCCGGTTTACATGCCCTGCCCCGCAGGTAGAATGGCGCCCTTTCCACTATCAGCCGAGCGGACCTCATGGCGTTGCCGACCTTACGGATCATTGGTTTCATCATCGGCATCTTCCTGATCACGCTGGCGATCTCCATGGTCGTGCCCATGGCCACGCTGGTCATTTTCGAGCGCACCAGCGATCTGCCGTCGTTCCTCTGGGCCAGCATGATCACCTTTGTCGCCGGTTTGGCGCTGGTGATTCCAGGGCGCCCCGAACATGTTCACCTGCGCCCCCGGGACATGTACCTGCTGACCGTCAGCAGTTGGCTGGTGGTGTGCATCTTCGCCGCGCTGCCATTCCTGCTGACCCAGCACATCAGCTACACCGACTCATTCTTCGAAAGCATGTCCGGCATCACCGCCACTGGCGCAACCGTGCTCAACGGCCTGGACAACATGTCCCCCGGCATCCTGATGTGGCGCTCGTTGCTGCACTGGATCGGCGGCATCGGCTTCATCGGCATGGCGGTGGCGATCCTGCCGCTGTTGCGCATCGGTGGCATGCGGCTGTTCCAGACCGAATCGTCGGACCGCTCGGAAAAGGTCATGCCCCGCTCACACATGGTGGCGCGGCTGATCGTGGCGGCCTACGTCGGCATTACCATTGTCGGCAGCCTGGCGTTCTGGTGGGCCGGGATGAGCCCGTTCGACGCCATCAACCATGCGATGTCGGCCATTTCCACCGGCGGCTTCTCGACCTCCGACCAGTCTTTGGCCAAGTGGCCGCAACCGGCGGTGCATTGGGTAGCGATCGTCATCATGATTCTCGGTGCCCTGCCGTTCACCCTGTATGTGGCCACGTTGCGTGGAAACCGTCGGGCACTGATCAAGGACGAACAGGTTCAAGGCCTGCTCGGCATGCTGCTGGTGACCTGGCTGGTGCTCGGCACCTGGTATTGGTGGACTACCCAGCTGCATTGGCTGGAGGCGTTGCGGCATGTGGCGCTGAACGTGACATCGGTGGTGACGACGACCGGTTTCGCGCTGGGGGACTACAGCCTCTGGGGCAATTTCTCGCTGATGCTGTTTTTCTACCTGGGGTTTATCGGCGGTTGTTCCGGCTCGACCGCGGGCGGGATCAAGATTTTCCGCTTCCAGGTGGCCTATATCCTGCTCAAGGCCAACCTTAACCAGCTGATTCACCCGCGGGCGGTGATCAAGCAGAAGTACAACGGTCACCGCCTCGACGAAGAAATCGTACGGTCGATCCTGACCTTTTCGTTCTTCTTTGCAATCACCATCTGTGTGATCGCGCTGCTGCTGTCGCTGCTCGGCGTGGACTGGATGACCGCCCTCACCGGCGCGGCCAGTACCGTGTCCGGCGTCGGCCCGGGGCTCGGCGAAACCATCGGCCCGGCGGGCAACTTCGCCACCCTGCCGGATGCCGCCAAGTGGATTCTCTCGTTCGGCATGCTGCTGGGCCGACTGGAGATCATTACGGTGTTTGTGCTGTGTATTCCGGCATTTTGGCGTCATTGACTGCATCAGGTGCTTGCATCAGCCGCATCCGGTACTCGCCGGGTGTGGCATCGAACCAGCGCCGGAAAGCACGGAAGAAGTTGCTCGGATCGGCAAACCCCAGCAAGTAGGCAATTTCCAGCAAGGTCATGTTCGGTCGTGCCAGGTACTGTTCGGCCAGTTCGCGCCGGGTATCGTCCAGCAGCGCCTGAAAACTCGTACCCTCTTCCTGCAAGCGCCGCTGCAAGGTGCGCTGGGACAGATGCAGCGTCTGCGCCACGGTATCGCGCTTGGGTTCGCCTTGGGGCAACAGGCGGCACAACACCTGCCGCGCCTTGTGGGTCACGCGGCTTTCGGAAAAACGCGCCAGGTACTCGCCGGCAAAGCGGTCATGCAGCAACGCCATGGCCTCGTTGGCCGTCGGCAGCGGCGCTTCCATATCGGCGGGTTCGAAAATCAGCGCATCGTAAGGTGCGTTGAACACCAGCGGTGCATGGAAAGCTTGTTTATAGGGTTCCAGATTGACCGGCTCGGTACCTTGCAACAACACTTTGCGCGGTTGCAACGTACGCCCGGTCAACCAGCCACACAGCGCCAAGGCACAGGCCATTGAAGCTTCGGCGCTTTGCCGGGTCGGCGGCAGATGATCGCCATGCACCGTCAGAATCAGCCCGTAGCCTTCTTCCAGCAGCTGGAAACTCAGGTCGGCACTTTCGGCGATGATCCGCTGATAGCGCACCAGACGCTGAAAGCCTTCGGCCAGGGTCCGGCTGGACATCAAGGCGTAACCGGCCACATGAAACTGCGCCGGTCGCAGCACCTTGCCCATGTTCAGGCCGATGGCCGGGTTCCCGGACAGCTCGACCGCGCGTTGCCACAACCGGGTCATGGAATCTTGGGGGAAGCGTGCGTCCGGATCATCCAGTGCCGCGTAGTCGAGCCCCAACTGCTTGAACAGAGCCCGGCAATCCAGGCCGTCCATCTCCAGCGCTTTGACAATCCCCATCGCCCAGCTTGCAGAAGTCGTTCGTTCGCTCATGGCGTTTTCTTACATGGTGGCCGCATGCTACGGCTATTGACCGAAGGATACTAAAGTGGCGCCTATTGTCAGTGGCTGATGCCATTGATCACTCTAGACTCAAATAAGCTACCCGCAGAACAACTTGCAGCAAGAACAATAACCACAGAGATCGCTGTCGTGGAAAACGTCAAACGATTCAACAGCTTCGCTGAGTTCTATCCTTACTACCTCAGTGAGCACAGCAACAGTACCTGCCGCCGTTTACACTTTATCGGCACGACCCTGGTTATCTTGATTCTGACGCTGACCATTGGTCGCGGAGCATGGATTCTGTTGTGGACCCTGCCACTGGCAGGCTACAGCTTTGCCTGGGTCGGGCATTTCTTCTTCGAGAAGAACCGCCCGGCAACGTTCCAACACCCCTTCTATAGCCTGCTCGGCGATTTTGTCATGTACCGGGACATGGTCCTGGGGCGCGTTCCGTTCTAGCTGACTTGCGTCACAAGAGAGTTACCGATGAATGCCAATGCCCGCTTCACCCACATGAAGGACGGCACACAGGAAGACTGGGCGATCATCGCCGCGGACTTCAGTGCCTATGCGCGACAATTGCCGACAAGGATCGTGGCGCACCTGAAGTTTCTGGAGGGGGATTTTGGCGGCTTCCCGGTGGATCGCCTGACCCACTCCCTGCAAACCGCCACCCGCGCCTGGCGCGATGGTCGCGACGAGGAGTACGTGGTCTGCGCCCTGCTCCACGATATCGGCGACACCCTGGGCACCTACAATCACCCGGACATCGCGGCGGCGATCCTCAAGCCGTTCGTCAGCGCCGAGAACTTGTGGATGGTGGAAAAGCACGGGATTTTCCAGGGCTACTATTTCTTCCATCACTTGGGTATGGATCGGCACTTGCGCGAGCAATTCAAGGACCATCCGCAGTACCAGGCGACCGTCGAGTTCTGCGCCAAATACGATGCGGCGGCGTTTGATCCGGCGTACGACACGCTGCCGTTGAGCTTTTTCGAGCCGATGATGGAGCGCCTGTTTGCGCACCCCAGGAATTCGATCTACAAGGCGGCGATGGAAGAACATTCGCCAGCCTGACAGATCCAGCGGGACCGCTTCGCGCTCCATTCGCGGGCAAGCCCGCTCCCACAATGGGCGAAGGTGAACGCAGCACTTGTGACCGCCAGTTAACCCTGTGGGAGCGGGCTTGCCCGCGAAGAGGCCAGTACGAACACCGAATGATTATCAGGCCAACTCCGCAACCCTGCCCGCCTTCATCTGTGCCTCGCGCGCCTGGGCATCCGCCAGGCGATACAACTCGATCGAGCCATCCCAGTGCTCGATCAGCGCGGTGCACGATTCCACCCAGTCGCCGCAATTGAGGTAGTCCACCTCGCCGACCTTGCGAATCTCGGCATGGTGAATGTGCCCGCACACCACTCCGTGCAGCTCGCGCTTGACGCATTCATGGGCGATGGCTTCTTCGAAGTCGCTGATGAAGCTGACCGCGGTTTTCACCTTGTGCTTGAGGTAGGCCGACAGCGACCAGTAGCCGTAGCCATATCGCGCGCGCCAATGATTGAGCCAGCGGTTGAGGGTCAGGGTGAATTCGTAGGCCGAGTCACCGAGAAACGCCAGCCAGCGATGGTAACGGGTGATCACATCGAACTGGTCGCCGTGTATCACCAGCAGGTGTCGGCCGTCGGCGGTGATGTGCACGGCTTCGTCGACCAACTGGATGTTGCCCAGGATCAGCTTCGAATAGCGGCGCAGGAATTCGTCGTGGTTGCCGGTGACGTAGATCACCTCGGTACCACGCTTGCTCATGGTCAGCAGGCGACGGATGACGTTGGTGTGTGCTTGCGGCCAGTACATGCCGCCGCGCAGTTTCCAACCGTCGATGATGTCGCCGACCAGGTAGATCTTGTCTGCGTGGTAGCTCTTGAGAAACTGCGACAGGTGTTCAGCCTGGCAATCCCGGGTGCCCAAATGCACGTCGGAAATCCATAAAGTCCGTACGCGTTGCTTACGGGTGGGTTTGGCGAGCTCGGCGCTGGTCATGGGCAACCCTCTGACAAGTTTTGCCAAGTCTGCCCCGGCCCGGTTAATGGTCCATGACAGCGTCAAGTCAGTCCTGTGACAGCGCTTGTCGGCCCGCTCGGTGTAGACTGACACCCTGAACCGGGAGACCCGCGATGAGACCGATCCTCACGCTTCGCCAATACAGCCACGACCTGATCGTCCATAGCCACGAACACGCGCAACTGGTGTTCGGGCTCTCGGGCGCCCTGGATTTCGAGGTCGACGGCCGTGGCAGCCAGGTGGTCCAGCAGAGTTTCGTGGTGGTGCCCTCCGGAGCGCATCACGCGTGTGGCAGCACCAATGGCAGCCGTTGCCTGGTGCTGGATGTCCCCAGCGAACAATGGGTTGCCCAGTCGTTGGGCGATCACGCCGACTCCAGCCGACGCCTGCTCGACAACGCCGGGCGCCTGCCTCTGGACGCCGGGCAAAGCCAATTGGTCAGTTGGCTGGCGAACAGTCCGGTCGATGATCCGCTGATCGCTCAACAAGGCGCGGTGCTTTTGCTGGCCAGTCTCAACAACGCCAGGCCCGAGGCCGTCGGCGGTCGGCGCCTGCCCTATGCGGCGCTGAACGCACACATCGATCAGTACGCGGCGTACCCGTTGCAAGTGGCCGACCTGGCCCGGGTCGCCGGCCTTTCCAGTGCCCGTTTGCATGCGCGGTTCGTGGCCGAATGCGGGCAGACGCCGATGGACTACATCCGCAGCCGACGCCTGCACATCGCGGTGGGCTTGCTGCGCAATTCGGCGTTGCCCATCGGCGAGATTGCCAGCCGCGTCGGCTACAGCTCCCAGAGTGCCTTTGCGGCGGCGGTGCTGCGCGAGTTCGGGGCATCCCCCGGAAAACTGCGGCGCGAGGCTGGCGACAAATAACGCGAGTTTGCCGACAGACTTGATGGGCCATTACGCGCTTCAATGAGGCCTCTGTTCGTTTGTCGTTAAGGATTGCAATGACTCCCCGTACCGCCCTTGGCGCCTTGCATATAGGCGCATTGATGTTCGGCCTGACCGGTGTGTTCGGCAAACTGGCCGCTGCGTCCCCGGCGATCATCGTTTTCGGCCGTGCCGCTTTCGCCGTGCTCGCGCTGGCGTTTTTTGCACGGTTCGCCAGCCAGACGCGCTGGCAGAAACTCGAGGCCATGGACTGGCGTCGGTTGTTGCTCAGCGGCTTGTTGCTGGCCGGACACTGGGTGAGCTTCTTCATTGCGGTAAAAGTCGCAGGCGTGGCGATTGCGACGCTCGGTTTCGCCAGTTTCCCGGCCTTTACCGTGATCCTCGAAGGGTTGATCTTTCGCGAGCGCATTCGCGCCAATGAGATCGTGTTGGTGCTGCTGGTGAGTGTCGGCCTGGTGCTGGTCACGCCCGATTTTGACCTCGCCAGCGGCGCCACCACCGGCCTGCTGTGGGCCGTGGGTTCCGGATTGCTGTTCGCCCTGCTGTCACTGACCAACCGTGCCAGCTCCGGGCGAGTTCCGCCGGTACAGGCGGCACTGTGCCAGAACGTGGTGGTTGCCCTGTGCCTGCTGCCGGTGGCGGCGCCTCAATTGAGCGAAGTGCGCGCCATCGACTGGCTGTGGATCGGTCTGCTCGGTGTGTTCTGTACCGGTGTCGCCCACAGCCTGTTCGTCGCCAGCCTCGCGGTGATCAAGGCCCGCACTGCCGCCGTGGTGTTCGCCCTGGAGCCGGTCTACGGCATCACCGTCGCCTGGCTGCTGTTCAACGAAAACCCGACCCTGCGCATGTTGCTGGGGGGTGCGCTGATCATTGTGGCGATTGTGGTCTCCAGCCGGTTCTCAAGTGGCACAAGCAAGAAAGCCATTGCAGCCGAGGCCGCGTCTCACTGAGTGCGGTCGTTGTGCCCCAGGTCGCGGTCCGGGTCGATCTGGTCGCGGACCCGCTGCTTGAGCACTTTGGCCTCGGGGAAGCCACCGTCCGCCTTGCGCTCCCAGATCTGCACGGCGTCACAGTAGATATGAAAGACCCCGCCGGTGCCTGGCACCAGGGAGACTTTGCCCAGGTCATCACCAAAGGTGCTGAGCAGTTCCTGGGCCAGCCAGGCCGCACGCAACAGCCATTGGCATTGCGTGCAGTAGGTGATGATGATTTCCGGTTTGTTGACGGTCATGGTGGGACCTGACTCCAGAGTTTGACGACGCCGCTATGATAGCCCGACCGGAGGCTGTCGAGACGGCGCAACGGGTTGCATCTCCAACTCGAACTCAGGCTCGATCATGGCCAGAGCCGCCGGCTGCGGGTTCCCGGTCAGGCTGATCACGTCCCAACTCGAAGCCATGGACAGCTCCTCCAGGTTGAGCCGGTACTCATCGTCAGTAGCGGATTCGCCGGATACCGCCAAACCCGGAACCACCGCCATGGCAACAGCAACCGGGACGGAATGATGGCTATCGACCCGCTCAAGCTCTTCGTTGGCCGGCACCCCGTCGCGATGCACAGTGGATGGTTGCATGACGGAGGGCCACATCACTGGCTCGGTAAAGAGCTCAGCCAGCGGTTCATGCTGCGACGGCAGCGCCTCTGACGCTGTGGCTTGATGCTGCTGGCGGCGAACAAACCAGCCCAGCGCCAGCAACGCTATCAGCGCCGACAAACCGGCAATCGGCAGCCAGCCAATCCCGGGGGTTTCAGCAACAACAGGGGCTGGCGTCGCCACGTCGGAAGCAACCGGTTGGGCCTTTACCTTCTGGAGCTCCGCGAGTTGGGTTTGCAGCTCGGCCAAATGTTTTTTCTGGCCGGCGATCAGCTCATCCTGGCCTTGAAGCTTCGCGTTGAGCTCATCGACAGTGGTTTGCAACTGGTGGTTTTGCAGGGCGCTGGCGGCCAGTTGTTCGACAGCGGGATCAACCAATGCGACGTCCGTTTCTGGCGTCGTCCTGGCCACGGGTGACGGCGCCACGACCGGTTTAACACGGGGGAATGCGGACACCGGGGAACCGGATGCCGCTTCATCAGCGGCGGGAACAACCCCAGGCGCACCCGGCGGATCGATCAGTAACGTGTACTCACGCAGCAATCGCCCATTAGGCTGATTGAGCTGCACGAGGAAATTCAGGAACGGCTCACTCACCGGTTTGTTGGAGGTCACCTGGATCACGCTGCGATTACCGCGCAACACCGGGGTGAACTTCAGGTTGCTGAGGAAAAACGCCCGGTCGACCCCGGCACGGCTGAACTCGTCTGCCGTTGCCAGGCTCACTGACAGCTGGTTTTCCTCCACGCCAGCAGCATCCACCAGTGCGATATCGGCACGCAGCGGTTGATTCAGCGCCGAATGCAGGGTGATTTCACCCAGGCCCAGCGCAGGTGCCCATGCCGAATAAGTGACCGCGGCCCCGGCCAGCAACCACAGAGAACCACCGCGTAAAACCAATCGCCAACACTTGAGCATGAGCATCCTTGAGATCTACAGAAACCATCCGCACGGGTTCGTACATCCGTTACGAACACGATATTGCCGAGTAGTTCTTATAGTCTGTCCAATGCGGTCTCTCAAAAACCTGGCGTTCGGTTATGCCTCAAGACTTTTCAAGGTTGCCCAGGATGTGCCCGTGAACCCGCATGCACACCTTCAAATCCGCCTCATCGACGCCTTCGAACAGTTCGTGACGCAGTTGCGTGGCAATGGTTTCAATTTGTTCGATCAGGGGACGCGCTGGCGCGCAGAGCACGATTTTCTTCGCCCGACGGTCTTCCAGCACTGCCTGGCGTTGCACCAGGCCCTGGCTTTCCAGGCTGTCGAGTAAACGGGCCAGGGTCGGACCTTCGACGCCGACGCTTTGTGCCAGCTCACGCTGGGTCGGTGCTTCTTCGAAACGGGCCAGGTGCAGCAGCACCAGCCAGCGTGCCTGGGACAAGCCCATGCCCGCCAGTCGGCGGTCCAGTTCGGCACGCCAGCCACGGGACATCTGGGCCAATTGCATGCCAAAGCGGTGTTGATCGGTTAACGGCATAAAACACTCATGATTAGACTGAAATAAATAAAAACTAATTATTAGTCAGCTAAGCATGAGCCTCGACTTGAGGCAAGGCTTGATCTGTAGTGAATCGTTACATCAGCACTACGGATGTCTCAAATCTCGAACTCCGACTGCAAGGCAGCGCGAACGCAGTACAACACCCCTTCCGGCACCCGGCCCGCGAACAGCGCGGCGATCTCGGAAACCGGCGGCAACTCGCCTTCGCCGTCGAGGAAGGCGTCCTGGACTTCACCCATCAGGTCTTCAGGCAGATCCAGCGCCTGCTCCAACGACAACTGCTGCTTGCCGATCGCTTCGGCCAGCATGGTGTAGACGTTCTTTTCCGAGCACTGCAACTGACCGGCGATCTGCACCGGCGTCATCCCGGCCCGCGCCAGCGTGATCAGTTCGTGACGTACGTCGGCCACCGGTTTCGGCGCCTCGACCTGGCCGCCGAGCACTTCGAGGAAGGCCTCGCCGTAACGCTCCAGCTTGCGCGCGCCGACGCCGCTGACCGTGGCCATTTCCGCCAGCGAGGTCGGCTGGCTGCGCAGCATCTCCAGCAAGGTCGAGTCGGGGAAGATGACATACGGCGGCACGCCATGTTCTTCGGCGAGCTTGCGACGCAGGGCGCGCAAGGCTTCCCATTGCTCGCGCTCCTCGCCACGGACCAGCTGGCTCGCCTGGCTCTTGCTGCTTTTCGCCACGGTTTGCGCCTTGAGATCGCGACGCAGTTCCAGGGTCACTTCACCCTTGAGCAGCGGCCGGCAGCTGTCGCTCAGGCGCAGGCCACCGTAGCCTTCGAGGTCGATGTCCGCCAGACCACGGGCCACCAGTTGGCGGAACAACGAGCGCCATTCGCCCTCCGCCATCGTCTTGCCAACACCATACACCGACAGGTGCTGATGGCCGAAGCTGCGGACCTTCTCGTTGTCCTTGCCCAGCAATACATCCACCAGGTGCCCGACGCCGTAGCGCTGACCGGTGCGGTAGATCGCCGACAGCGCCTGACGCGCCGGCTCCGTGGCATCCCAGGTCTGCACGCCGTCGACGCAGTTGTCGCAATGACCGCAGGGCTCGGGCATGTCTTCGTCGAAGTAGGCCAGCAGCGTTTGCCGACGGCAGCGGGTTTCTTCACAGAGCGAGAGCATGGCGTCGAGCTTGTGCTGCTCCAGACGTTTGTGGCGTTCGTCGCCTTCGGAGTTCTGCAGCATCTGCTTGAGCATCACCACGTCTTGCAGGCCGTAGGCCATCCAGGCATCCGCCGGCAGACCGTCACGGCCACCACGACCGGTTTCCTGGTAATAGGCCTCAAGGGATTTCGGCAAATCGAGGTGCGCGACAAAACGCACGTTGGGCTTGTCGATGCCCATGCCGAACGCCACCGTCGCGACCATGATCAGGCCTTCCTCATTGAGGAAGCGCTTCTGATGGTAGGCCCGCAGATCATTGGGTAGCCCGGCGTGGTACGGCAGCGCCGGGAAGCCTTGCTCGCTGAGGAACGCGGCGACTTCCTCGACTTTCTTGCGCGACAGGCAATACACGATGCCCGCATCGCTACGGCGCTCGGCGAGGAACGCCAGCAACTGCTTGCGCGGCTGTTCCTTGGGCACGATGCGATAAAAGATGTTCGGCCGGTCGAAGCTCGACAGGAAGCGCTCGGCGTCTTGCAGGTGCAGCCGGGTGACGATTTCTTCCCGGGTGCGCTTGTCGGCCGTGGCGGTCAGGGCGATGCGCGGCACGTCGGGGAACATTTCCGCCAACTGGCCCAGTTGCAGGTATTCCGGGCGGAAATCGTGGCCCCATTGCGACACGCAGTGCGCTTCGTCGATGGCGAACAGAGAGATGTCCAGGCCCTGCAGGAAGGACAACATACGCGGCTGGACCAGGCGTTCCGGCGCCAGATAGAGCATTTTCACTTCACCGCGGCGGATACGGGCGGCGAGGTCGCGTTGCTGCTCGGCACTGAGGGTGGAGTTCAACGCGGCGGCGGCCACGCCCAGTTCTTCGAGGGTAGCGACTTGATCGTCCATCAGTGCGATCAGCGGCGAGACCACCACGGCCAGGCCTTCGCGCAACAGCGCCGGAACCTGGAAGCACAGGGACTTGCCGCCGCCGGTAGGCATCAGGACCAGGGCATCGCCGCCGCTGGCCACGCGCTCAATGATTGCACCCTGGCGGCCACGGAAACTGTCGTAGCCGAAGATGTCCTTGAGGACGCGTTGAGCCTGTTCGAGCATAAAAACTCCAAAAATCACCGAAACATCCCTGCAAGGCTGGTTCAGAACCCGCGACGCTGCACCGATAAATCGTAAGTGCGCATTGCATGACGCTTCACATTTCAGCCGTGACGCCAGCAGGGCATCACAAAACGCGCGAGTATACCCGAGCCCCGTCCGGCAAAGGGCACCGCTGAGAAGACACCGGCAAACCCGATGTGCATAAAAAACTGTGGGAGCGAGCTTGCTCGCGATGAGGCCATCACAGTCAACATTGATTTCGCCTGAACCACCGCTATCGCGAGCAAGCTCGCTCCCACAGGGGTAGCGCTTGACCGAACTGTAAGGGGAGCAGCTCCCACAAACGGGCAAATATGCCGTGCGGCTGGCCCAAGTGCTCAAGAAGGCCTAGAATTCCCGCATCGAACATTCCCCAAGGTAGTCCTTTAATGTCCTTCGCTGAGCAACTAACCCGCCTGCAAGTCTTCCTCGACGCTGATGAACTGCATGACGAGGCGCTGGACTACGTGGCCGCCCACGGCTACCTCACCGCGCTGTCGATCTGTTCCGAAGTCGTTCCTGATCGTGAGTGGATCGATGCACTTTTCGCCGAGGAGCCGCATTACAGCAGCGAAGCCCAGCGCGAAGAGATCGAAGCCACCCTGATCGGCCTCAAGGCCCACATCGCTCGCCAGCTGGCCTCCGATGAAGAATTCGAACTGCCATGCGACCTGGACCTGGGCGACGAGCCGGACGATTCCGACCTGCGCGGCTGGTGCATCGGCTTCATGGAAGGCGTATTCCTGCGCGAAGCGGCCTGGTTCGAAAGCGCCGAAGACGAAGTCAGCGAAATGCTGCTGCCGATCATGGTCGGTTCGGGCCTGTTCGACGAGCAGCCGGAGTTCGAAGACATCGCCAAAGATGCCAACCTGATGGACGACATGATCGTACAGATCCCGGAAGCCCTGACCGCGCTGTACCTGCTCTGCAACGCGCCAGACGAAAAACCGGCGATTCTCAAGCCCCGCCACCACTAAGGTTCTGCCTATGGACAACCCCATAGGCAACCGCCCCCTGATGTTGCGCTACGTGCTGCTGGCCATCGGCTGGCTGAGCGTGGCGCTGGGGGTGATCGGGATTTTCCTGCCGGTATTGCCCACCACCCCTTTCCTGCTGCTGGCGGCCGCCTGCTTCGCCCGCAGTTCGCCGCGCTTTTATCAATGGCTGGTCGAGCATCCACGGCTTGGCCCGTGGATTCGCGATTACCTCAACGGCAACGGCATTCCGCTCAAGGGCAAGGTCTACGCCATTGGCCTGATGTGGCCGAGTATCCTGTTCTCCTGCTACCTGGTGCCGCTGTACTGGGCACGGTGTTTCATGCTGACTAGCGCGGTGCTGGTGACGATTTACATCCTCAAGCAGAAAACCCTGCGCAAATCCTGAAATTTCCCGCGACCATTGTGGCGAGGGGGCTTGCCCCCGTTGGGTTGCGCAGCAGCCCTAAAGCCATTCACCGCAGATCACCAGATAGATCGCGCTCACAGGTTCACGGCGGCTTCGCCACCGAACGGGGCGGTGCGGCGTTCCGACAAGCCCCCTCGCCACAAAAAACTCAGCGAGCGTCCTTCGGCCGACGACCTGACCTACCGCGCCCAAAACTCCACCTAAACTTCACAAACCTACACTCGAGCAGCCAGACATGGCCCGCAGTCTGCGTAGTCCAGGATGGCCAACGCTCCGACTTCGGCTCGGCGGCTGGTTGCTGCTGGCTGGTTTGGTACTGACTGTATGCAACGGGGTCCGGGCCGACTGGGATTTTGCGCAGATCCTGCAAACCGTTGAAAAACGCTACGGCCCCCTTGGACCGGCGCGAGGCCGGATCGAGGCCTGGAGTCAAATGCTGCAAAGTGCACGCGGCGCCCCCGAACGCGAGCAGCTCAACGCGGTGAACCGCTTCTTCGATCAACAGCTGAACTTCCAGGACGACACGCGCATCTGGCAACAGACCGATTACTGGGCCACGCCCGTCGAAGCCCTGATCAAGGGCGCCGCCGATTGCGAGGACTATGCTCTGGCGAAGTATTTCAGCCTGCGCCGGCTTGGTATTCCCAGCGAAAAACTGCGCATCACCTACGTCAAGGCCTTGAGCCAGAACCAGGCGCACATGGTGTTGACGTTCTACAGCACCCCCACGAGCGAACCACTGGTGCTGGACAACCTGATCGGCGATATCCGCCCCGCCTCCCAACGCAAAGACTTGCTGCCGGTGTACGCCTTCAATGCCGAAGGCCTGTACCTGCCGGGCAAAAACGGCGGCCAGCGCAGCAGCGACTCGAAAAAGCTGTCGCGCTGGCAGGACGTGTTGAAAAAGATGCAGGCCGAAGGGTTCGACATCGGCGACGGCTAACCGCCTTGGCAAGGAGCGAAGCATGACACTGCGAAAACAGTTGTTCCTGGCAATCTGCCTGTTCCTGCTGGTGGCGTTCAGCGGCAGTTTTTTTGCCAGCCTGGAAAGCTCCCGCGAACAAACGCTCAGCCAACTGCGCGCCCACGCCCAGGACGCGGCCACCGCGCTGGGGCTGTCGCTGACGGCACAGGTCGATGACCCGGCAATGATGGAACTGATGGTCAGCTCGATTTTCGACAGCGGCTATTTCAGCAGCATCCGCGTCATCAGGCTCAAGGATCAGCAAACCCTGGTGGAACGCACCGCACCGACAAAAATCGACGGCGTGCCTGACTGGTTCGTCAACCTGGTCGACCTGCGCCCGGAAGGCGGCGATGCCCTGATCATGCGCGGCTGGGAACAACTGGCACGGGTCGAAGTGCTGAGCAATCCGCAATTCGCCCTGGCCAAGCTCTGGGAAAGCACCCTTGGCAGCCTGATCTGGCTGCTACTGTGCGGGCTGTTCAGCGCCGTGATTGGAGGATGGATGCTGCGCCGGCAATTTCGCCCACTCGACAGCATGGTCCGACAAGCCGAGGCCATCAGCAAACGCGAATTTCTCAGTCTGCCCAAACTGCCGCGCACACCGGAATTGAAACGGGTCGTGCTGGCGATGAACCAGATGGTCGAAAAGCTCAAGGCGCTGTTCGTCGAGGAGGCTGCACGCAGCGAAAAACTGCGGGCCGAATCCTATCTGGACAGCCTCACCGGCCTGGCCAACCGACGCCTGCTCGACGAGCAACTGGCCGACCATTTACGCGTGTGCGAACAGAGCCGTGACGGCCATTTGCTGATGTTGCGAATCAACGACCTGAACGGCCTCAACCAGCGCCTGGGTGGCCAACGGACTGATGCGCTGATCACTGCCGTCGGCGAATTGCTCAAGCGCCTGACTCAATTGCCGGAGCGTCGAACCTGGCTGGCGGCGCGCAACCGTGGCGGCGAATTCAGCCTGCTGACACCGGGTCTGGATGCTGAAAGTGCCGCGCGCCTGGCCGCCGATGTCAGCGTCAGCCTGGAGAACCTGCGCCTGACCGGCGCCAGCGATTGCATGCCGGTCGCCCATCTGGGCGTTGTCGCCTACCGCCCCGGTGAGCCGATCAGCACCGTTCTCCTGCGCCTTGATCAGGCGCTGACGGAGTCCCGGCAGCATCCCGAACGCCCCTGGGTTCATTTGAGCCATCGTGACACGGCACCCAATCACTCCCAGCACGACTGGCGCACCTGGATCGACGACGCCCTGACCCATGGCAAAGTGCAGCTGTACTTTCAGCCCGTCGTGCAATGCGCCGACACCCGCCAGATGCTGCATCACAAAGTACTCGCACGCCTGCTCGACCCGCAGGGCGAAGCGATTGCCGCAGGGCATTTCCTGCCGTGGATCGAGCGTCTCGGCTGGTCGGGACGGTTCGACCTGGCGATGCTCGAAGCCACGCTGGACGAGCTGGTGGTCAACCGCAGCCCCTTGGCATTGAGCCTGTCCGGGAGCACCCTGCGCGACCCGGTGCAATGGCGAACAATTCTCGACCTGCTCGAATCCCTTCCCGAACTGGCGCCGCTGTTGACCCTGGAAATCGACGAGCGCCAGTTGCCCTCCCCCGAAGTGCTGCAGAACCTTTGCAGCACATTGCTCAAGACCGGTTATCGAGTCGGCCTGCAACACTTTGGCGGGCGCTTCAGCCAGATCGGCAACCTGACCCAATTGGGCTTGGCGTACCTGAAAATCGATGGAGCCTACATTCGCAACATCGACGAGCAGCCTGACAAACGGCTGTTCATCGACGCGATCTTTCGCGCGACCCACAGCATAGATTTGCCGCTGATTGCGGAAATGGTCGAGACGCGTGGGGAACTGGAGGTCATCAGTGAGTTGGGGATATTCGGGGCCATGGGTCGATTGATCGGGGCGCCCAGGTTTTCTAACCACTGACCGGGCATCGACCATTGTCCCGGGCAACAAAAAACCCGCCTCCCCTTCACAGGGATGGCGGGTTCTTTAGCGGGTTTCAGCTCACACGGTATCCACCTTCAACGAATGATCGTTGAGCATGCCGTTGATAATGGTCCCCGTGTCATGCCCACCCGCGATCACCCCACCCGCGCCTGGCGTTACACCGTATTGACTGGCGAGGTCGACGCCGGCCAGGTCGATGGTCTGGTTCGGCGCGGCACCGGCCATGGCGCTGACGTCGATGCTGGTCACTGTCGACGGCCCGCTGCCGGTGACGGTGAAGTGCAGGTAATCATCCAGCGAAGCCGTGGTGCCGCTTTCCCCTTGCAGCAGTTGCGACAGGTCGAGTTTGTCGGTGCCGGGCGTGAAGTCAGTGATCACGTCATGGCCACTGTTGCCCTTGAACCACTGGAAGGTATCGCCCCCCGCCCCCCCGGTCAGGGTGTTATTGCCCAGGCCACCAATCAGCAAGTCATCGCCGCTCCCGCCGCTGAGGATGTCGTTGCCAAGGCCGCCATTGATCGTGTTGTTAGTGTTGTCGCCGGTCAGGGTGTCGTTGAAGTTCGAGCCGATGAGGTTTTCGATACCGCTCAGGGTGTCAGTGCCGGCACCGAGAGTGTTTTGCCCACCTGGCAGGCTGAGACCGACCGTCACCCCAGCCGTGGCGTGGGCGTAACTGGCCGTGTCGATACCCGTGCCGCCATCAAGGATGTCATTGCCCTGGCCGCTGAAGAGCAGATCATTGCCGGCGCCACCATGCAGCTCGTTGTTGCCGGAGCCGGCAGTGAGCACATCGTTGCCGTCGCCGGCATTGATGATGTTGTTGCCCGCACCTGCGACCAGTACGTCATCCCCACTGGTGCCGGTGAGGGTATGGCCGTCCTGATAGCTGATGGTCAGGTTGGCCGAGTCGCTGCCGCCGTGGTTGTCGTTGGCGGTGTAGGTGCCGTGGTAGTCCGTAGTGACTTCGTGTGCTCCGGCGTAGTTGACGGTCATGGTCAGTTCGTAGTTTTCTGCCCCATTCTTATTGCCGCCACTGGAGTTGGCGATGTTGGTCACGTGGATCTGGTAAGTGCCATCGGCGCCTGCGGTGATGGTGTCACCATCGGCGATGCTTACGAACGCCCCACCGTTGAGCGAATACTCCATCGTGATGTGCCCGGCATCCAGGTTGTGATTGAGGTTGAGTGTCTCACCTTGATTCAGCTTGACCGTGATGAAGTCTTCATTGTTGCCATTGGAGTTGTTCGCTGCGCCAAGATAGCCACTGACCACCAGCAGCGCCGTCATGGTCGCCGCGTTGGCCGCAAAGGCGTTGCGCACGTTGGCCAGATTCTGGTTGCCGGGGTTGTTGTTTTCGCCGGCGAAGCTGATCGCGCCGGTGCCGGTGAAGTCCGCGCCTTTCACGACCCAGCCGGTGTTGAACGAGGTCGGTGTCGCCGAAAGTTGGTCGCCATTGGGGTCGGTGTCGTTGGCCAGCAACAGTTCGCCCGGCACCACGATGGTGCCCGAGAGCACGTTGGTGATGACGTGGTCGTCCACCGCCACCGGAGGCGCGTTGGGGATCACTTTCACGGTCAGCGTCGAGCTGGCGAGGTCGCCATCGTTGTCGCTGGCGGTGAAACCGATGTTCTCGGTGATCACCACCGCAGTGGTTTTCTGCGAGGTGTAGTTGTAATCGCCAGTGTCAAGGTTGATCACCAACGTGCCGCCGTTGTTGGTGGCGATGCTCACCGTGTTGTTCACGGTGTTGAAGGTGCCGTGGTTGGTGCCGCCGCTTGATGTCAACGAACCCTGGCCGCTGAGGGCGTTTGGATCGTAAGTGTAGGTAGTGCCGTCGACCACGATGGATTTGATGAAACCGCCATCAGCGCCGAACGTGCCGCCCTCACCCAGCAACGAACCGGTGACCGGTGAGCCGACCACGGTGCCGGACAGCACCGAGTTGAGTTGGTTGAGGTCAGTGACCACCACCGCATTGGTGTTGGTGTGGCTGATGCCGTCGTAGGCCAGCGGATCGAGGTTGGCGTTGCTCACGCCACTGCCCAGGCCGATCGCGTAGTTCTTGATGTTGTTGGCATCGAGGAAGGCTTTCAGCGCGGTTTCGTCGGCGGTGCCGATTTCCTGGCCGGTGGTGGGCTTGCCGTCGGAGAAGAAGTAGCCGACGTTTTGCGCACCGGTCAGTTTGCCCGAGGTGTTGAACGCGGCCTGCATGGTCACCACGGCCGCGTCGTAGTTGGTCCCGCCGTTCGCGGTGAGGCCGGCCAGCAGTGTCTTGGCGGTCGCGACATCGACCCACACAGAGGTCATGTCGGTAGCGCTGCTGCTGAAGGTGACGAGCTGCACTTTCACATCGCCGAGATCATCGTATTTATCCAGCAAGGCACTGATGGCCTGCTTGGCCAGGGCCAGGCGCGACAGGCCCGACACGCCAGATGGGTCGGCCATGCTGCCGGAGACGTCGAGCACGATCAGCAGGTTGGAATCGATCTCCACCGCCGCCACCGAGCGATCCGTTGCCACCGCCTTGGGCACGTCATCGACAATGTTGACCACGATGGTGCTGGTGCTGCTGTTGCCCAGCGCATCGGTCGCTTTGTAGGTGAAGCTTTCACTCAGGCTGTTCGGCCCGTCGTTGGCATTCGGCAAGGTTTTCGGAGCCGAGGTCAGGGTGTAGGTATAGCTGCCGTCGGGGTTGATCAGGATCTTTCCGTAGGTGCCTGTCGCGCTGCCGACCAGGGTGTAGGTGAGCGCGCCGCTGGCACCCGAGACCGAACCGACCAGGGTCCCGGACGCGGTTTCGCCAGTGTTGCCCGGGTCGCTGCCGGTGACCGTACCGGCGACCAGGTCCAGCCCGTCCTTGCTCAGGTCGAGGGCTTTTTCGTAGACCGTCACGTCGCTATCGGGGTTGGCCTTGATCGTGCTGCTGACGACGTCGATGGTGATGGTGGTGGTGCTTTCATCGCCATCGGCATCACGCACGGTGTAGGTGAACGTGTCAGTGGCGCCCGGATCGCCGACGGAATCCTGGTTGCTGTGATACACCGCGTTGCCGTTGGCATCGAGGGTCAGGTAGCCATAGGTGCCGTTGATCTGGTTACCCAGTCCGCCGATGGCCGAGGTCGAGGTGTTGCCGCCGGCACGCACGCCGACCACCGTCGCCGGACCATCGGCGCCGCTGGCGTCATTGCCCAGCACACTGATGTTGACGGTGCCGCCCTCCACTACCGACGACGAGTCAGGTTTGGCGCTCGGCAAGTCATCGATGATGTTGACGTTGATCTGCCCGGTCGCCGTGTCGCCATTGCTGTCGGTAGCGACGACGTTGAAGTTCTCGGTCAGGCTGTTGGCGCCGTTGGCGGTTGGATGGGCTTCGTTATCGTTGAGGGTATAGCTGTAGCTGATTACCCCGGTCGCCGGGTTGTAATCGGTGATGGTCAGGGTGCTGCCCAGTAGCGTAACGGCCGTTTGCGGGAAACCGGCGGCCACGCCCCCGCTGACGACAGTGATGCCGCCCACGGTCAGGGTCGTTACGCCGTCCAGTGCGGTGACGGTGAAGGTGCCGCTCTGGGTCAGGGCCGATGCGTTGGGGTTGCTGCCGTCGCCGAGATTTTTTTCGTAGACCGTCAGCTCACCGCCATACACGTTGAGGCCGTTGAGGGTCACCGGATCGTCGTTGTTGTAGACATTGAGCACCAGGTTGGCGGTGCTGCTGTCGCCGTCCGAATCGGTGATTGTGTAGGTGAAGGTTTCGGTGCCGTCGCCACCGCCGTGCAACGCCTTGAAGTCGGCATCGCTGGTGTTGAGGGTGTAGGTGTAAGTGCCATTGGCATTCAGCACCAAGGTGCCGTAGGTGCCGGTGAAGGTACCGGGGGTGATGGGTCCGGCGTTTTCGCCGATCGTCACGCGGTCGGCGCCTTGCACGTCGTTGGTCAGCACGTTGCCGTTGAGGGTCAGCAGGGTTTCCGAAGCCGTTGATGCATTGCTGTCGTACACGCCCTTCGGCAGGTCGTCGACGATATTCACGTCGAGGCTGCCCGTGGCGGTCGTGCCGTTATCATCGACCACGGTCACGGCAAACTGCTCAGGCAGGGTGTTGGCGCCGTTAGCGGTCGGGTGCGCTTCATTGTCGTTGAGGGTGTAGCTGTAACTCACCACGCCGCTCGCCGCGTTGAACCCGGTGATGGTCAGGGTGCTGCCCAGCGGGGTGGTGATCGATTGCGGGAAGCCGGCGGCCACGCCAGCGGTGACCACGGCGATGCCGCCGACGGTCAAGGTCGTTACACCGTCGAGTGCAGTGACGGTGAAGGTGCCGCTCTGGGTCAGGGCCGACGCGTTGGGGTTGCTGCCGTCGCCGAGATTTTTTTCGTAGACCGTCAGCTCACCGCCATACACGTTGAGGCCGTCGAGGGTCACCGGATTGTCGTTGTTGGAGACGTTGAGCACCAGGTAGGCGGTACGGCTGTCGCCGTCCGAATCGGTGATTGTGTAGGTGAAGGTTTCGCTGCCGTCGCCACCACCGTGCAGGGCTTTGAAGTCGGCATCGCTGGTGTTGAGGGTGTAGGTGTAAGTGCCGTTGGCATTCAGCACCAGAGTGCCGTAGGTGCCGGTAAAGGTACCGGGAGTAATCGGGCCGGCGTTTTCGCCGAGCGACACGCGGTCGGCGCCTTGCACGTCGTTGCTCAGCACGTTGCCGTTGAGGGTCAGCAGGGTTTCCGAAGCCGTTGATGCATTGCTGTCGTCCACGCCTTTCGGCAGGTCATCGACGATGTTCACGTCGAGGCTGCCCGTGGCGGTCGTGCCGTTATCATCGACCACGGTCACGGCGAACTGCTCAGGCAGGGTGTTGGCGCCGTTAGCGGTCGGGTGCGCTTCATTGTCGTTGAGGGTGTAGCTGTAACTCACCACGCCGCTCGCCGCGTTGAACCCGGTTATGGTCAGGGTGCTGCCCAGCGGGGTGGTGATTGATTGCGGGAAGCCGGCAGCCACGCCAGCGGTGACCACGGCGATACCGCCGACAGTCAGGGTCGTTACACCGTCGAGTGCAGTGACGGTGAAAGTACCGCTCTGGATCAGGGCCGACGCGTTGGGGTTGCTGCCGTCGCCGAGATTTTTTTCGTAGACCGTCAGCTCACCGCCATACACGTTGAGGCCGTCGAGGGTCACCGGATTGTCGTTGTTGGAGACGTTGAGCACCAGGTAGGCGGTACGGCTGTCGCCGTCCGAATCGGTGATTGTGTAGGTGAAGGTTTCGCTGCCGTCGCCACCGCCGTGCAATGCCTTGAAGTCCGCATCGCTGGTGTTGAGGGTGTAGGTGTAAGTGCCATTGGCATTCAGCACCAAGGTGCCGTAGGTGCCGGTGAAGGTACCGGGGGTGATGGGTCCGGCGTTTTCGCCGATCGTCACGCGGTCGGCGCCTTGCACGTCGTTGGTCAGCACGTTGCCGTTGAGGGTCAGCAGGGTTTCCGAAGCCGTTGATGCATTGCTGTCGTCCACGCCCTTCGGCAAGTCATCGACGATGTTGACGTTGATCTGCCCGGTTGCACTGTCGCCATCGCTGTCGGTAGCGACGACGTTGAAGTTCTCGGTCAGGCTGTTGGCGCCGTTGGCGGTCGGGTGCGCTTCATTGTCGTTGAGGGTGTAGCTGTAACTCACCACGCCAGTGGCGGCGTTGAACCCGGTAATGGTCAAGGTGCTGCCCAACGGCGTGACGGCGGTTTGCGGGAAGCCTGCGGCCACACCACCGCTGACGACAGTGATGCCGCCGACGGTCAGGGTTTGCAAGCCATCGAGGGCGGTGACGGTAAACGTCCCGCTCTGGGTCAGGGCCGATGCGTTGGGGTTGCTGCCGTCGCCGAGATTTTTTTCGTAGACCGTCAGCTCACCGCCATACACGTTGAGGCCGTTGAGGGTCACCGGATCGTCGTTGTTGTAGACGTTGAGCACCAGGTTGGCGGTGCTGCTGTCGCCGTCCGAATCGGTGATTGTGTAGGTGAAGGTTTCGGTGCCGTCGCCACCACCGTGCAACGCCTTGAAGTCGGCATCGCTGGTGTTGAGGGTGTAGGTGTAAGTGCCGTTGGCATTCAGCACCAGGGTGCCGTAGGTGCCGGTGAAGGTGCCGGGGGTGATCGGTCCGCTGTTTTCACCGAGCGTCACCCGGTCCGCACCCTGCACGTCGTTGCTCAGCACGTTGCCGTTGAGGGTCAGCAGGGTTTCCGAAGCCGTTGATGCATTGCTGTCGTACACGCCTTTCGGCAGGTCGTCGACGATGTTCACGTCGAGAGAACCGGTGGCAGTGGTGCCGTTGTCGTCGACCACAGTCACCGCGAACTGCTCAGGCAGGGTGTTGGCACCGTTGGCGGTTGGGTGGGCTTCGTTATCGTTCAGGGTGTAGCTGTAGCTGACCACGCCGGTCGCCGCGTTGAACCCGGTGATGGTCAGGGTGCTGCCCAGTGGGGTGGTGATCGATTGCGGGAAGCCGGCGGCCACGCCAGCGGTGACCACGGCGATGCCGCCGACAGTCAGGGTCGTCACGCCGTCGAGTGCAGTGACGGTGAAAGTACCGCTCTGGGTCAGGGCCGGTGTATCCGGGTTGCTGCCGTCGCTGAGGTTTTTCTCGAAGACGGTCAACTCACCGCCCTCAGTATTCAAACCGCCAATCGTGATCGGGTCATCGTTGTTGTGGATCTGCAGTACCAGGTTGGCGGTACTGGTGTCGCCATCGGCGTCTGTCAGCGTATAGGCGAAGGTTTCGGTGCCATTGCCGCCACCGTGCAACGCCTTGAAGTCGGCATCGCTGGTGTTGAGGGTATAGGTGTAAGTGCCGTTGGCATTCAGCACCAGGGTGCCGTAGGTGCCGGTGAAGGTACCGGGGGTGATCGGCCCGCTGTTTTCGCCGAGCGGCACGCGGTCTGCGCCCTGCACGTCGTTGCTCAGCACGTTGCCGTTGAGCGTGAGCAGGGTTTCCGAGGCGGTGCCATTGCTGTCGCCCACGGCGTTGGGCAGGTCGTCGACGATGTTCACGTCGAGAGAACCAGTGGCAGTGGTGCCGTTGTCGTCGACCACGGTCACGGAGAACTGCTCGGGCAATGTATTGGCGCCGGCGGCGGTTGGGTGGGCTTCGTTATCGACCAGCGTGTAGCTGTAGCTGACCACGCCGGTCGCCGCGTTGAACCCGGTGATGGTCAGGGTGCTGCCCAGCGGGGTGGTGATCGATTGCGGGAAGCCGGCGGCCACGCCAGCGGTGACCACGGCGATACCGCCGACAGTCAGGGTCGTCACGCCGTCGAGGGCGGCGACGGTGAAGGTGCCGTTCTGGGTCAGGGCAGTGGCGTCCGGTGCACTGCCGTCGCTGAGGTTTTTCTCGAAGACGGTTAACTCGCCGCCCTGAGTATTCAAACCGCCAATCGTGATCGGGTCATCGTTGTTGTGGATCTGCAGCACCAGGTTGGCGGTGCTGCTGTCGCCGTCCGAATCGGTGATTGTGTAGGTGAAGGTTTCGGTGCCGTCACCACCGCCGTGCAGGGCTTTGAAATCCGCATCGCTGGTGTTGAGGGTGTAGGTGTAAGTGCCGTTGGCATTCAGCACCAGGGTGCCGTAGGTGCCGGTGAAGGTACCGGGGGTGATCGGGCCGGCGTTTTCGCCGAGCGGCACGCGGTCTGCGCCTTGCACGTCGTTGCTCAGCACGTTGCCGTTGAGCGTCAGCAGGGTTTCCGAGGCGGTGCCATTGTTGTCGCCCACGGCGCTGGGCAGGTCGTCAACGATGTTCACGTCCAGTGAACCGGTGGCAGTGGTGCCGTTGTCGTCGACCACGGTCACGGCGAACTGCTCGGGCAATGTGTTGGCGCCGTTGGCAGTTGGGTGGGCTTCGTTATCGACCAGCGTGTAGCTGTAACTGACCACGCCGGTTACCGCATTGAACCCGGTGATGGTCAGGGTGCTGCCCAATGGAGTGGTGATCGATTGCGGGAAACCGGCGGCCACGCCAGCGGTGACCACGGCAATGCCGCCGACGGTCAGGGTGGTTACACCGTCGAGGGCGGTGACGGTGAAGGTGCCGTTCTGGGTCAGGGCAGTGGCATCCGGTGCGCTGCCGTCGCCGAGGTTTTTCTCGAAAACGGTCAACTCGCCGCCCTCAGTATTCAAACCGCCAATCGTGATCGGGTCATCGTTGTTGTGGATTTGCAGCACCAGGTTGGCGGTGCTGCTGTCGCCGTCCGAATCGGTGATTGTGTAGGTGAAGGTTTCGGTGCCGTCACCACCGCCGTGCAGGGCTTTGAAATCCGCATCGCTGGTGTTGAGGGTGTAGGTGTAAGTGCCGTTGGCATTCAGCACCAGGGTGCCGTAGGTGCCGGTGAAGGTACCGGGGGTGATCGGGCCGGCGTTTTCGCCGAGCGGCACGCGGTCTGCGCCTTGCACGTCGTTGCTCAGCACGTTGCCGTTGAGCGTGAGCAGGGTTTCCGAGGCGGTGCCATTGCTGTCGCCCACGGCGTTGGGCAGATCGTCGACGATGTTCACGTCGAGTGAACCGGTGGCAGTGGTGCCGTTGTCGTCGACCACAGTCACCGCGAACTGCTCGGGCAAAGTGTTGGCGCCGCTGGCGGCCGGGTGGGCTTCGTTGTTCACCAGGGTGTAGCTGTAACTGACCACGCCGGTTACCGCATTGAACCCGGTGATGGTCAGGGTGCTACCCAGCGGGGTGGTGATCGATTGCGGGAAACCGGCGGCCACGCCAGCGGTGACCACGGCGATGCCGCCGACGGTCAGGGTCGTCACGCCGTCGAGGGCGGCGACGGTGAAGGTGCCGTTCTGGGTCAGGGCAGTGGCATCCGGTGCACTGCCGTCGCTGAGGTTTTTCTCGAAGACGGTCAACTCACCGCCCCCGGCATTCAAACCGCCAATCGTGATCGGGTCATCGTTGTTGTGGATTTGCAGCACCAGGTTGGCGGTGCTGCTGTCGCCATCGGCGTCTGTCAGCGTATAGGCGAAGGTTTCCGTGCCATTGCCGCCGCCGTGCAATGCCTGGAAGTCGGCATCGCTGGTGTTGAGGGTGTAGGTGTAAGTGCCGTTGGCATTCAGCACCAGGGTGCCGTAGGTGCCGGTGAAGGTACCGGGGGTGATCGGCCCGCTGTTTTCACCGAGCGTCACCCGGTCCGCGCCCTGCACGTCGTTGCTCAGCACGTTGCCGTTGAGGGTCAGCAGGGTTTCCGAGGCGGTGCCATTGTTGTCATCGACTGCTTGCGGCACGTCGTCGATGATGCTGATATCCAGCGTACCGGTAACGCTGTCGCCATTGCTGTCGCTGGCCACCACGGTGACGTGTTCGGCAAGACTATTGGCACCCTCGCCGCTTGCGTGGGTTTCGGCACGGTTGAGGGTGTAGCTGTAACTGACCACGCCCGTGGCCGGGTCGTAACCGGTGATGGTCAAGGTACTGCCCAGAGGTGAGGTGATCGACTGCGGAAAACCTGCCGCCACACCGCCGCTGATCAAGTTGATTGCGCCGATGCTGAGGCTGGTCAGCCCGTCTGGCGCATTGATGGTGAAGGTGCCGCTTCGCGTCAGCGAAACTTCGTTCCTCGCCGAACCGTCGGCCAGGTTGGCTTCATTGACAGTCCGCTCGCCGTTCTGCTCCGACAGGCCGACGAAGGTGACCGGATTGTTCGGCACCTGCGGCGGCACCACAGGGGCTTCGTCCGCTACAGCGATGTCCGGATTAACGTTAAGGCGCTCTTCGGGAAATTCGGGAATGCCATTGAACCCGGCAGTGGGGAAGCCGATGACCGGATCGACTCGCCCGCCCACTTCTTCGAGCATGACAAAACTATGGCCACTGCCCGGGATGCCGCCCGGTACTCCGGTAGTCATGGCAGGCCCGGCAGCGGTGGCTTCAGCGGTTTGGGTCGGGTCGTCGCCCGCCGCAATGGCTTTTTGCAGCTGTTCGACATCGGTCAGTTGCGCTTCGCTCGGAGTCACCGCTTCGGGTGAGTCGATATGGGGAATCTGATTGGCGAGCAACTGCGGCGTCATCTGCATGCTGCTGTCGCGCCCGAGGGTCAGTTCCTGGCCATTTTGCAGATGTACCGCCACCGCGCCTTCAGCGCCGGTGCTCAGTCGGTCGCCAGCGAACAGCCGGTCCCCCTCGACCAAAGCACGCCGGGTGCCGTCGCTCGCAACCGCGAACACCTGACCGATGACCTTACTGACGATTCCGATGAGCGTTGCCATGTGCACTTCCTCCGCCGCCAACCGCTGTCGGCACCTTGATTGCGCGAAGAACGTGCTCATGGCTCGAGCGGGTTGTCTGGCGGATCGTGTTCCGGGTGCCGGTTTACTTGAGTAAGCCGTGGCCCCGGCAACGATCTCGCCCAGCCAGTCGCTCACGGCGCTGTTTACGATTTCGGGAAAATCCCTCTGCAATCAATGGCATCGGATCCCTGTTCGCAACAACGTTGCCTGTGAGCGATGCGTAACGATCTCGAAGCACTCAAGTGACAAAAAACCGTCGCCACAAGATCGCTCGCATCCCTCCCCTCCAGCACTTCTCCGCTCTATTTCGATAAGTGGATTGGAACTTTCCTAAAACCCTGATGAGCGCCCTAGAGCCCATAAAACAAGGGCTTTCTAATTGAACAATGTGCTGGATTTTGCAGAGCGCATAAGTTTTTTTTGGCATATCCGTTATGAAAAAAATTTCTTGGCTACGCTCCAGAATGTTCTTAGCTCTTTTGTTAAAGATGTGAAACAACTTTACCGGTAAATTTCGTCAAATAATTGGCGACAGACAAGCACCATCAGGAATCAGGGAGATGTAAATGCGCCTATTAACCCCCCTCTGTAGCGCGGTTCTTTTGGCCATGGCCTGCTCGTCCCAGGCGCAGGCCATAACGCTGACCGAAGCGATCCAGAGCACCATTGCGACCCACCCGGAACTGGCATCCCGGGTGGACAGCCGACTGTCGGCGGATGAGGACGTGAAGGTCGCCAAAGGGGGCTTTTATCCATCGGTTGATTTGAACGCCGCCTACGGGCGCGGGTACAGCGATAACACCAATACCCGGGCGTTCGGCAATCACCACACCGAAATTCTCAATTACACCCAGTCGGAATTGCGCCTGCGGCAAATGCTCTTCGACGGGTTCAACACTTCCAATGAAGTCGAACGCACCAAAGGCGTGGTCAACTCGCGAGCCTATTACGCTCAGGGTACGGCTCAGGATCTGGCCCTGCGCACCACCGAGGTTTACCTCGAAGTCCTCAAGCGCCGCGAACTGGTGACCCTGGCCAAGAACAACCTGCAAGCGCACTTGCGGGTCAACGACCAGATCGGCCTGCGCACCCAGCGCGGCGTGGGCAGCAACGCCGATGCCGACCAGTCCAGCGCTCGCCGGGCACTGGCGGAAAACAACCTCGACACCGCCGAAGTCGATTTGGCCGATGCCGAGTCGAACTTCTATGCCGTTGTGGGGCGCATGCCCGATGAACTCGAAACCCCGCCGTCGATTCGCGGCGAAGTCCCCACTACCCTGCCCGAAGCCCAGCAGAGCATGGTGGAAAACAACCCTTACCTGAAATCCGCCCAGGCCGACGTGCAATCGGCCGAAAGCCAGTACGAAGTCGCCAAGTCGCCGTTCTACCCTCGCTTCGACGCCGAAGCGGCGGTGGGCGCGAACAACAACCTGCAGGGTGAGGAAGGTCACGACAACGAATGGCGGGTCGGCGTGGTGATGAACTACAACCTGTTCCGCGGCGGCAGCGACAAGGCGCGCCTGGCCTCCGACTCGCACAAGATCAACCAAGCCATGGACATCCGCAACAATGCCCTGCGCCAGCTCAACGAGAACATTCACCTGGCCTGGAACGCCATGGTCAACGCCAAGAAACAAACCCCGACCGCCCGTGAATACGCCGACACCAGTAAGCGCGTGCGCGTCGCCTACCAGGATCAGTTCGGCCTCGGCCAACGGACCCTGCTGGACCTGCTCGACAGCGAAAACGAGCTCTACAACGCCAACCGTCGCTACACCGAAGTGCGCTACACCGAAGAGTTCTCGATGTACCGTGTCCTGGCGAACATGGGCCAGTTGCTGAGCAAGCAACGGGTCGTACTGCCCGCCGACGCGATCGCCCAGACCGAAGTGAAAAACGAAGCTCGTCTACCTGACATGAAGTAGTGCACGGGAGGGTTCAATGACCAGCATGGAACCCGGCAACACCGGTGTCGATCCGCGCCTGAGCTTCGATGACCCGCTTCTGGACGGTCTGTTGATCCTCTGCAAACTCCACGGCGCGACGGTCAGTCGCGCCAGCCTCAGTGCCGGGCTCCCCATGGCACACCAACGCCTGAGCCTGGACCTGCTGCCCCGTGCAGCGGCCCGGGCCGGTTTGCAGGCACGTTTGCTGCGCCGTAACCTCAAAGACATCTCATCGCTCAACCTGCCCGTGCTGCTATTGCTCAACAACGGCCGCACGGCTGTGCTGCGTCGTTATGGCGAGGACGGCAAGGTGCTGATCCTGCCCAGCGAAGCCGACGGCGGCGAACAATGGCTCAGCCCAGAGGAGCTGGCCGAACACTACAGTGGCCAGGCATTGTTCGCCCGGCCACGTCACGAACTCGAAGACTTGCGATCGCCGCTGGTGCCTCGGGTCCAGGCCTGGTTTCGCGATACGCTGAAGCTGTCGAAATGGCTGTACAGCGATGCGATCCTGGCGAGCTTCCTGATCAACCTGCTGGGACTGATGGTGCCGCTGTTCGTGATGCAGACCTACGATCGCGTGGTGCCGAACCAGGCCACTTCGACCTTGTGGGTGCTGGCGATCGGTTTGCTGATCGGCACGGCTTTCGAACTGGTGCTGCGAGTTGTGCGCGCGCACTTGCTGGATACCGCCGGCAAGAAAACCGATGTGATCCTGTCCGCCACCCTGTTCGAGCGCATCACCGGCATGGCGATGAAAGCACGGCCGGCGACCATCGGTGGCTTCGCCCAAAGCATTCATGACTTCCAGGGCCTGCGGGAATTTCTCACCGCCGTGACCCTCACCAGCCTGATCGACCTGCCCTTCTGCCTGCTGATGCTGCTGGTGATCGGCCTGCTCGGTGGCTGGCTGGTGGTGATCCCGATGCTGGCGTTTCCCATCACCATCATCTTCGCCATGGTGATCCAGGTGCGCCTGCGCGATACCGTGCAAAAAAGCCTCAGCCTGGGCGCCGAACGCCAGGCACTGCTGATCGAAACCCTCAGCGGCCTGGAAACCCTCAAGGCCTGCAGCGCCGAAAGCGAACGCCAGCACAAATGGGAAAGCACCCACGGCGCCCTCACCCGCCTCGACAGCCACGCGCGCAACCTCTCGGCCCTGGCCACTAACGGCACGTTGTTCATCCAGCAACTGTCCGGCATGGCAATCATCGTCGCCGGGGTCTACAGCATCATCGCCGGCAACCTCAGCGTCGGAGCCCTGGTGGCCAGTTACATGCTCGGTAGCCGGGTACTTGCACCACTGGGTCAGATCGCCGGCCTGATCACCCGCTACCAGCAAGCGCAACTGACCATGAAAAGCACCGATGCGCTGATGGGGCTGCCCCAGGAGCGCGACGCCAGACAACGGCCACTGGAGCGCACCCAACTGCAAGGCGCACTGGATGTTGTCGGCGTAACCTTCCACTACAACGGCCAAAGTGCGCCTGCCCTGGCCAATGCCAGCTTCAGTGTGAAACCCGGCGAGCGCATCGGCATCATCGGCCGCAGCGGCTCAGGCAAAAGTACCCTGGCGCGACTGGTGATGGGCTTCTACGAACCGGATGAAGGCCAGTTGCTGCTCGATGGTCTGGACCTGCGGCAACTGGACGTCGCCGACCTGCGCCATCAAATCGGTTACGTCGCCCACGACCTGCCGCTTTTGGCCGGCAGCCTGCGCGACAACCTGACCCTCGGCGCGCGCTATATCAGCGACTCACGCATGCTCGAAGTGGCAGAGATGACCGGCGTTACCGAACTGGCCCGGCAACACCCGCAAGGCTTCGACCGGCCTGTGGGTGAACGCGGGCAACTGTTGTCCGGCGGCCAGCGCCAGGCCGTATTGATGGCCCGGGCGATGTTGCTCGACCCGCCCATCATGCTGCTCGACGAACCCACCAGCGCCATGGACAACAGCAGCGAAGACGTCCTGCGGCAAAAACTTCACGGATGGGTCCAGGGCAAAACCATCCTGCTGGTGACCCACCGCACCTCGATGCTGAGCCTGGTGGACCGGCTGGTGGTACTGGACAACGGACGGATCGTCGCCGACGGTCCGAAAGACGCGGTCATCGATGCACTGCGCAAGGGCCGTGTCGGCTCTGCGGCCGTCTAGGAGTCGCCCATGTCTGCCGATCAAGGTTCCCGTGGCTACTTCGACAGTTTCAACAAAAGTGCCGAAACCGAGTACATGCCGGAAACCGCCGGCGCCTCCTTGCAGGACTCACCGCGCTGGTCGCGGATCACCGTGTGGCTGGCGGCCACGCTGTTGGTCTGTGCACTGGTCTGGGCCAAATTCGCCGTGTTGCAGGAAGTGACCATGGGCGAAGGCAAGGCGATTCCGTCAAGCAAGGTCCAGGTGATCCAGAACCTGGAGGGCGGCATCGTCACTGAAATTTTCGTCCGTGAAGGACAGATGGTGAACAAGGGCGACACCTTGCTGCGCCTGGATGACACCCGCTACCTGTCGAACAAGGGCGAAAGCGAAGCCGATCGCTTTGCCTTGACCGCGCAGGTCGAACGGCTTTCGGCCGAAGCCGAAGGCCGGCCGTTCAAGCTGTCGGAAGAAGTGATCGCCAAAGCCCCGCAAGTGGCTGAAGACGAGCGTTCGTTGTACGAACAGCGGCAACGGCGACTGGCCAGCGAGCAGCGCACCCTGAGCGAACAACTACGGCAAAAAACCCAGGAGTTAGCGGAGTTCCGCTCGAAACAGGGTCAATTCAGTTCAAGCCTGGCGTTGTTGCAACAAGAGATGAACATGTCCGCGCCGCTGGTGGGCACGGGGGCGGTGTCACCGGTGGAAATTCTGCGGCTCAAACGCAGCGCAGTGGAGATTCGCGGCTCATTGAACGCCACCACACTGGCGATTCCCCGGGCGGAATCGGCGATCAACGAAATCAAAAGCAAGATCGACGAGTCGGAGCAAACCTTCCGCTCGGAAGCCGCCAAAGAGCTGAACGAGAAACGCACTGACCTGTCGAAAATCACGGCCTCGAGCATCGCCATCGACGACCGCGTGACCCGCACCACCGTGGTCTCGCCAGTGCACGGCATCATCAAGGTGTTGAAGGTCAACACCATCGGCGGCGTGGTCCAGCCCGGCAGTGACATGGTGGAAATCGTACCGCTGGAAGACAACCTGCTGATCGAAGCCAAGGTACGGCCACAGGACGTTGCGTTCCTGCATCCGGGCCAGAAAGCCATGGTCAAGTTCAGTGCCTACGACTACACCATTTACGGCGGCCTGAGCGCCAAGCTGGAGTTGATCGGCGCTGACACCATCACCGACGATAAGGGCAACAGCTTCTATCTGATTCAGGTGCGAACCGACAAAAACCATTTGGGCGGGGATGTGAAACCACTGCTGATCATCCCGGGGATGGTGGCGACGGTGGACATTATTACCGGGGAGAAAACGGTGCTGGATTATCTGCTCAAGCCGGTGTTGAAGGCGCGGACCGAGGCGATGCGGGAGCGGTAGGCAGTATCCAGAATCTGCAGTGACTGATCTGCCGCCATCGCGAGCAAGCTCGCTCCCACAGTGTCCGTGTCGTACAAAAAATCTGCGAATGCCACTGAACCTGTGGGAGCGAGCTTGCTCGCGATGAGGCCGGCAAGACCACCAATCATTTTTCAGAATGATTACGCTGGTAAACCTCCTCCCCCATCGCCGCAATCTGCCCCTCGATCAACGCTTCGAATGGCTTTAACAACGGCGCAAACGAAGTCGGCGCTTCCAGGGTTTCCAGCGCCTGCACAATCGCCTCCACCGTCGACAACGCCCCCGGTCCCGGTGCCTTGCGCAACCGATAGCGGGACACACCGCCCTCGGCCAGCGTCACCCTTGGCAACGCCGCCAGCAGCGGATTGAGGTGCAGCATCTTGCGTGCCTTGCGCCAGGTACCATCCGGGACCACCAGCAGCAAGGGTTCGTCTGTCGCGGCACAAGCCTGCATCGGTTGGGCATCTTCGCCGGGAAACAGCAACCGCGCCCGATATCCCGACTGATTCAACAGCGCTGGCAAATCCTCAAACACCTCGCCGACGATCAACTCGGCATTCGTCAACCCAAGCGCCGCCAGACGCGCGGTGTTCAACGCATGATTCACTTCGCTCGGATGCTGCAACAACAGTACCCGGGTGCGGCTGTCGAGGCTCGGGATCAACGGGCACAGGCAGTGGCTTTGCGGGCGCAGGCAGCGCGGACATTGAATTCTGGACATCGTCTTTACGCCTGATTCAGTTGTGCTTTGAGCAGATCACGGAATGTCTGGATCAGCGGCTCGCGGCTACGGCCCCGACGCACGATCATCGAGAACGGCGCTTGATAACCGAAGGTCGCCGGCAGCAGCACCCGCAAGTCACCCTTGTCGGCCCAGGCCTGGGCGTAATGCTCCGGCAGGTAACCGATGTAGGCGCCGGACAGCACCAGGATCAACTGGGCCTCCATACTTTCTACCGTCGCGGCACTGTGCTTGAAACCGTGGCGCGCCAGTTCGGCCTGGCTCCAGTAGCCACGACCGACCATGCGCTGCTGGGTGATGACTTGCTCGGGAATGCGCCGCTCGTTGAACAGCGGATGCCGCGTGCTGCAATACAACCAGTGTTGTTCACGGTACAGCGGCATGTACACCAGGCCGCTCATGCGCGTGGAAAACGCACCGATGGCCAGGTCGAGACGGTTGTCCTGCACGCCGAGTTGCAATTCGTAAGGGCTCATCACCGACAGGTGCAAGTGCACGGCCGGGTGTTCCTGGCTGTAGGCGCCGATGGCTTCGGCGAACGGCAGGGCCTTGTCGCTGACGGTGGAGTCGATCACCCCCAGGTTCAAGGTACCGCGCAATTCGCCCTTGAGGGCGGCGGCGTACTGCTCGAAGCCTTCGAGTTCGCCCAACAGACGCAGGGTTTCCTGATGGAACAGCTCGCCCTTGCTGGTCAGGCTGAAACCGCCACGGCCGCGATGGCACAGCACCAGGCCAAGGGCTGCTTCGAGCTGGCTCATGTAGGTGCTGATGGCCGACGTCGAGAGATTGAGCTCCTGCTGGGCGTTGGCGAACCCCTGATGGCGCACCACGCTGACGAAGATGCGCAATAGTTTCAGGTCGGGTAAAGCGTTGGCCATGGAAATGCTCCGATCTCGGGGTGACGCGCAATGCTCGATTCAATGCAAATCCTTGTGGGAGCGAGCTTGCTCGCGATGAGGGCGTAACAGCCAACATCAATGTTGACTGACCCACCGCTATCGCGAGCAAGCTCGCTCCCACCAGGTTTGTTCCCGGCATTGGGTTTTGCGTATGGGGTGAAGTCTAACGCCGCCACTTCCATTAGTTTAGAAAAATCTGAACTAAGTATTTGCCCGTAGCGATTCTTCCCGGCCACTACATTTCGCAGAATCGGCCCACAACGGTGCCCGTCCCTTCCGTGAACGGCGCAACCGACATAAATAAAACAACGACGATGAGGCCCTACCCGTGGACAAGATTCTTCACCAACCACTGGGCGGCAACGAAATGCCGCGCTTCGGCGGCATCGCCACCATGATGCGACTCCCCCATTTGAATACCGCTGCCGGCCTGGACGCTGCCTTCGTAGGCGTGCCCCTGGACATCGGTACCTCCCTGCGCCCCGGCACCCGCTTCGGGCCTCGCGAAATCCGCGCTGAATCGGTAATGATTCGCCCGTACAACATGGCCACCGGTGCTGCGCCGTTCGACTCGCTGTCGGTTGCCGACATTGGCGACATCGCGATCAACACCTTCAACCTGCTGGATGCCGTACGGATCATTGAAGAGTCCTACGACAACATCCTCGAACACGACGTGATCCCGCTGACCCTGGGCGGCGACCACACCATCACCCTGCCGATCCTGCGTGCCATCCATAAAAAGCACGGCAAGGTCGGCCTGGTGCACATCGATGCCCACGCCGATGTGAACGATCACATGTTCGGCGAGAAAATCGCCCACGGCACCACCTTCCGTCGCGCCGTTGAAGAAGGCCTGCTGGACCCGGACCGTGTCGTGCAGATCGGCCTGCGCGCCCAGGGCTACACCGCTGACGACTTCAACTGGAGCCGCAACCAGGGCTTCCGTGTGGTTCAGGCTGAAGAGTGCTGGCACAAATCGCTGGAGCCCTTGATGGCTGAAGTCCGCGAAAAAGTCGGCGGCGGTCCTGTTTACCTGAGCTTCGACATCGACGGCATCGACCCGGCCTGGGCACCTGGCACCGGTACCCCGGAAATCGGCGGTCTGACGACCATTCAGGCGATCGAGATCGTTCGTGGCTGCCAAGGCCTCGACCTGGTCGGTTGCGATCTGGTAGAAGTCTCGCCCGCTTACGACACCACCGGCAACACCTCGCTGCTGGCCGCCAACCTGCTGTACGAAATGCTCTGCGTACTGCCTGGCGTAGTCCACCGCTGAGGATCGGTCATGAGCGAACGTGATCAGGTTCTCAAGGCCGCCGCCGATCTGGTGTCCGCTTTTGCCCGTAACGATCGCGAAGCCTACTTCGGCGCGTTCAGCGCCGATGCCAGCTTCGTCTTCTACACCCTCGAACAGCCCCTGCTGTCGCGCGACGCCTATCAGGCGTTGTGGGACGGCTGGCGCTCTGAGGATGGCTTCGAGGTGCTCTCGTGCACTTCAAGCAACGCTTTCGTCAGCCTGCAGGGTGACGTGGCGATTTTCATCCATGACGTGGCCACCGAGTTGCGCATGCAAGGGGAGCAACACTTCAGCCAGGAGCGCGAGACGATTGTTTTCAAGAAACAAGCGTCTGGCCAAGAACAACAAGGCCTATGGCTGGCCTGCCACGAACATTTATCCGCGATGCCGGAAGGGCTGCCACCCCCTTAGCCAACACAGGTGACGCTCACGCACGATGAGCGCGCCTTTATGATCGGAGCTGATCATGAATAACAAAAACAACGAAAAAAGCCTTAGCAGCATCGAAACAAACGGGGTCGAACAGATCCCGGACAATGAGCGTGACGCCAAGCCCAGCGATCTGTTTCGCCTGATCTTCGGCGGCGCCAACACCTTTGCCACCGCCGTGCTCGGCAGTTTCCCGGTGCTGTTCGGCCTGTCCTTTCAGGCTGGCGTCTGGGCGATTGTGCTGGGCGTGGTACTCGGTGCGCTGATCCTGGCGCCGATGGGCCTGTTCGGCCCCATCAACGGCACCAACAACGCCGTCTCTTCCGGTGCGCACTTCGGCGTGCACGGGCGAATCGTCGGTTCGTTCCTGTCGCTGCTGACCGCTATCGCGTTTTTCTCGCTCTCCGTCTGGAGTTCGGGCGATGCGCTGGTGGGCGGTGCCAAACGCCTGATCGATCTACCGGAAACCGATCTGACCCTGGGCCTGGCCTACGGTCTGTTCGCGCTGCTGGTATTGACCGTGTGCATCTATGGTTTCCGCTTCATGCTGTGGGTCAACCGCATTGCGGTGTGGGCAGCCAGCCTGCTGTTCCTGCTGGGCGTTTTCGCTTTCGCCCCTGCATTCGACAGTCAGTACGCCGGCACCGTAGCCATGGGCCAGGCCGGATTCTGGGCTGCGTTCATCGGGGCAGCATTGGTGGCCATGAGCAACCCGATCTCCTTCGGTGCGTTCCTCGGTGACTGGTCGCGCTACATCCCTCGTGATACGCCCAAAGGCCGGATCATGGTGTCGGTGATCGCTGCGCAACTGGCCACGCTGATTCCGTTCCTGTTCGGCCTCGTCACCGCCACTATCGTAGCGGTCAAGGCACCGGACTACATCGCGGCCAACAACTATGTCGGCGGCCTGCTGGCGGTATCGCCGAGCTGGTTCTTCCTGCCGGTGTGCCTGATCGCGGTCATCGGCGGCATGTCCACCGGCACCACTTCGCTGTACGGCACAGGCCTGGACATGTCCAGCGTGTTCCCTCGGGTGCTGTCGCGAGTCAAGGCCACGTTGCTGATCGGTGTGATGTCGATTGCCTTCATCTTCATCGGGCGCTTCGCGGCCAACCTGGTGCAGAGCGTGTCGACCTTCGCCGTGCTGATCATCACCTGCACCACCCCGTGGATGGTGATCATGATCATCGGCCTGCTGGTGCGTCGCGGCTTCTACTGCCCGGATGACCTGCAAGTGTTCACCCGCGGCGAGAAAGGTGGCCGCTACTGGTTCACCCACGGCTGGAACTGGCGAGGCCTGGGTGCCTGGATCCCGAGCGCGGCCGTTGGCCTGTGCTTCGTGAACCTGCCGGGTCAGTTTGTCGGGCCGCTGGGCGAAATGGCCGGTGGTATCGACATCAGCCTGCCGGTGACCCTGGGCCTGGCATCGTTGGTGTACCTGATTCTGCTGAGCCTGTTCCCGGAATCGAGCGCAGTGTTCGGTCCGAACGACCCTCGCAGCAAGAGCACGGATTCGCTCGCTAAACCGGCGATGCGTCAAGCCGCCTGATTCAACGCACTACCTGCGGTCAACACATTACCTGTGGGAGCGTGGCTTGCCCGCGATGAACGATAACGCGGTCTGCCTGGCGGACCGCGGCGCTCCCTTCGTGGGCAAGCAACGCTCCCACAGGGATTGATTTTCAGCCTCACATAAAAAAGACAATCGGAGACACGCCACAATGGCTTTGGATTTATTCGTCGTACTCATCTACGCCGCCGCGATGCTGATACTCGGCTACTACGGCATGCGCAAGGCCAAGACCAACGAAGACTTTTTGGTCGCCGGTCGTAACCTCGGCCCAAGTCTGTACATGGGCACCATGGCTGCCACCGTTCTGGGCGGCGCGTCCACCGTGGGCACCGTGCGTCTGGGCTACGTGCATGGCATCTCCGGCTTCTGGCTGTGTGCCGCACTGGGTTGCGGGATCGTGGCGCTGAACCTGTTCCTCGCCAAACCGCTACTGAAACTGAAGATCTACACCGTTACCCAGGTCCTGGAAAAACGCTACAACCCGATGGCCCGCTCCGCGAGCGCGGTGATCATGCTGGCCTACGCGCTGATGATCGGCGTGACCTCGATCCTGGCGATCGGCACTGTGCTGCAAGTGCTGTTCGGCCTGCCGTTCTGGATCTCGGTCCTGCTCGGCGGCGGCGTCGTGGTGATCTACTCGGCCATTGGCGGCATGTGGTCCCTGACCCTGACCGACATCGTTCAGTTCGTGATCAAGACTGTCGGCCTGATGTTCATCCTGTTGCCGATCTGCCTGTACCGCGTTGGCGGTTGGGATGAGTTGGTAATGAAACTGCCGGCGGCGAGCTTCAGCTTCACCACCATCGGCTGGGACACCATCATCACCTACTTCATGATCTACTTCTTCGGCATCCTGATCGGTCAGGACATCTGGCAACGGGTGTTCACCGTCAAGACCGCCAAAGTGGCTCAGGTTGCCGGTACCGCTGCCGGTATCTACTGCATCCTCTACGGCCTGGCCTGCGCCTTGATCGGCATGGCTGCACACGTACTGATCCCGGATCTCGACAACGTCAACAACGCCTTCGCTGCGATCGTGAAACTGTCCCTGCCGGACGGTATCCGTGGTCTGGTGATCGCTGCCGCACTGGCCGCCATGATGTCCACCGCCAGCGCCGGCCTGCTGGCCGCCGCCACCACCCTGACCGAAGACCTGCTGCCGAAACTGCGTGGCGGTAAACAGTCGAGCCTGGCGATCAACCGCCTGTTCACCCTGTTGACCGGCATCGTGGTACTGGGCATCGCTCTGATCGTGAACGACGTGATCAGCGCCCTGACCCTGGCCTACAACCTGTTGGTAGGCGGCATGCTGATCCCGCTGATGGGTGCGATCTTCTGGAAACGCGCTACCACCGCCGGCGCTATCGCCAGCATGGGCATGGGCTTTGCCACCGCGCTGCTGTTCATGTTCAAGGACGGTCTGGACGCCAACACCCCGATCTACTACAGCCTCGGTGTAGGCCTGGTGAGTTTCGTGGTGGTGAGCTTGATGTCCCGCCGCACGGCAGCAGTGGCCAGCGCTGCCTAAGCTGAACATAACGACTTGATGCTTTCTTCGACGAGTGTGGCGTCGGTTGCCACACTCGTTTTTTTTCGTCTGGAGAAAACTGCTTATGAAGATCGTCAGCCGCGACCAGTGGTTTGAAGTCAAACATCTCAGCGACGGCATCCGCCTGATCCACGAGCCGTACATCCGGCCTTTCTACCGCTGCAACCTCTGGTACATCCAGGGCCGTGACAAAGACCTGCTGCTGGACAGCGGCTCGGGCCTGGTCAGTCTGCGCGAGCAACTGCCGTGGATCACCGAACGGCCGCTGGTGGCTGTTGCCAGCCACTGCCATTTCGATCACATCGCCGGTCATCACGAATTCGCTGAACGGCTGGTGCATCCGGCCGAGGCGGACATTCTCGCGGCACCCGATGGCAACAACGACCTGAGCAAAGCCTTTGTCGGCGACGACATGTTCGAGGCGCACCCCGATTGCCCGCTGTGCTACGCCGAATACCGGGTGAAGGCCGCACCGGCCACGGGGTTTGTCGAAGATGGCGATGTGCTGGACCTGGGCAATCGGGTGTTGCAGGTCGTGCACACACCGGGACACTCGCCCGGTGGCATCTGCCTGTACGAAGCCGCCACAGAGATCTTGTTCAGCGGCGACATCATCTACGACGGCCCGCTAATCGAAGACGCCTACCACTCCAATCTCGATGACTACGCCCGCAGCCTGCAACGTTTGCGCACGCTATCGATCCGCACGGTGCATGGCGGGCACTTCGGCAGTTTTTCCGGGGAGCATTTGCGTAGCATGATCGACCAATGGCAGCGCTCACACGGCTAAAGCCTGCTGTACTCAACGGCAGGAACTGCACCGGCAGGGAGAACTGAACCCACCTCCTCGAAGAACGATCATGAAAGAAGCTGCCCTTCGTGCTGTCGTACATCGCTACATCAGCCGCCTGCTGGAAGGTCGGGATGACTTCGACGACAACGCCAGCCTGGCGCAGTTGGGATTGGATAAAAATGATATCGAAGAACTGATCTTCCATCTGGAAGATGAGCTGGGTGTCACGGCGTTTACCGTGGAAGAAGACCGGATGCTCAAGACCGCCAGGACGGCGAATGATTTGAGCCGGTTCTTGCTGGAGATCGAACGGTACTAAGTCTGGTAATCAAACGTACACGAAGCGGCAAGGGAGCTTGCTCCCTCGCCACAGGAAAACCTTTCACCTGTCAGATGTTATCTGCCATTACCGGCGCCGCTGCTGGCGCCGACGTTGTTCGTCGTCAGTACGAACAGGCACGGGTTGCAGAGGCGGCTCGATCAAACCGAGAGCAACGCCCAAGTCATGCAGCCAGTTTTGGATTTTCTCTTTCATGATGCCCCCTTCAGGGTAGTGCCGAGCGGCCAAAGTACTGTAGCCCCTTCGTACAGATAATAGTCCGAAGTCCTACGCAATGCTCGCGCAAAGTCACAATGATCTGTTACTGAATCCATCAAAATCAGCCTGCGTTCAGGCAATGTCCTGCGCCCGTACATGTGCCTGTGGAAAAACCACCTGTTGCTGCTCGATCCAGGCATTCAGGTTGGCCCCGACCATGCCCTTGCGCCACATCAGCCAGGTGGTAGCACTGGCGAACGGTTCGGCCAAAGGATGTACGGCCACACTCTCACGGCCCGGCAGACTGGCGAGCATCGACTCCGACATCAGCGCCACACCGGAACCGGCAATTACACACGCCAACATTCCCGGATAGGACTCGATCTCCATCGCCCGGCCCATGGCCGCATGATCATGGGCGAACCAGGCTTCCAGGCGCATGCGGTAGGAGCAGCCCTGGCGAAAGGTGAACACCGAACGACCTTGCACATCCAGCGCGCTGCGCACGGGCGGATGGTCGGCCTCGCTGATCAGCACCAGGCGCTCGTCGCACAAGGGCACCCCGTCGAGTCCGGCCAGTTCCAGCGGGCCATCCACCAGCGCCGCATCGAGTCGACCGGTGAGCAGGCCTTCGAGCAGTTCACCGCTGGGGCCGGATTGTACTTGCAGGTTCACCGCCGGATACAAACGGTGGTAATGCGCCAATAGCCCCGGAAGGTGAATCGCCGCCGTGCTGTACATGGTGCCGAGCACGAAGTCTCCCGCCGGTTGCCCGCCCTGCACCGCCGCGCTGGCTTCGTCGCGCAAGGCAAACAGCCTGGCGGTGTAGTCCAGCAGGACTTTTCCCGCAGGCGACAACTGCAAGCGCTGACGTTCGCGCAGGAACAGTTCGACACCCAATTGCTCTTCCAGCTGTTTGAGCCGGGTCGACAGGTTCGACGGAACTCGATGTAGCCGTTCGGCGGCACGGGTTATGGATCCTTCCTCTGCCACCGCCTGGAAGATGCGCAATTGGCTGAACTCCACGACATTCTCCAAAAAAGAATAAGTTACTCACTATTATTCATTTTTAAAGAAAGTCAATCAGTCCTAGCCTGACGGTCATTGATCCTCCAGACGGACTCCAGACCATGTCTCCCCTGATCCGCTTATCCGCCAGCTTCGTTGCCCTGATGATGGCCATGGGCATCGGCCGCTTTGCCCTGACACCACAATTGCCGCACCTGCTCAGCGAAGGCCAGATCGACCTGACTGCCGCCGGGCTGATCGCCGCCGCCAACTACCTCGGTTATTTCATCGGTGCAGTGGATGCCATGTTTTCCCGGCGTCCGGCACAAGTGCGCCGACGCTTGTTCGGCGGATTGTGGCTGTGCGTGCTGCTGACCCTGGCGTCGTTCTGGGCCAATGGTTTCTGGTCGCACCTGTTGCTGCGCTTCGGCACCGGCGTGGCCAGCGCCTGGGTGTTGGTGATGATTACCGCCCTGAGCCAACCCCTCGCGGCAGCGGCCGGTCGTCCTCGGCTCGGAGCCCTGGTCTTCGCCGGACCCGGTTTGGGAATTTTTCTGACAGGTCTGTTGGCCCTGGGCTCGAATCTGCTGGGCCAGACTTCCGCCACCTTGTGGCTGGTGTACGCCGCCACGGGGCTGGCGATGCTGCTGGGGATCCTGCCGTTCCTG
This sequence comes from Pseudomonas sp. PDM30, assembly GCF_019218985.1. Classification (NCBI taxonomy): domain Bacteria; kingdom Pseudomonadati; phylum Pseudomonadota; class Gammaproteobacteria; order Pseudomonadales; family Pseudomonadaceae; genus Pseudomonas; species Pseudomonas sp. PDM30. The sequence goes on along the minus strand of NZ_JAHUWM010000008.1, from coordinate 70,205 downwards.
CCACAACCGAGTGTCACCGAGACTGCTGCACCCAGCGCCAGCGCCTCGGGCAATCAAGGCATCGCTCGCCTGGGCTGGATCTATGCCTTGTACGGATTGGGCTACATCATTCCCGCGACCTTTTTGTCGCAAATGGCCAACGCGCAATTCCATGGCCAATGGCAGGCTGACCTGTTCTGGCCGTGCTTTGGCCTGGCGGCGGCAGCCGGTGTGGTGCTGGTGAGTCTGCGTCGGCAAAAACCTGGCGCCACGAGTCACTGGCTGATGGCGACGTTATGGCTGCAAGCCGCGGGCGTGTTCGCCTGCCTGCTGGGCAACGGTCCAGGCCTGGCGTTGGGTGTGATCCTGTGCGGCACGCCGTTCCTGGCCTGTATGCAACTGGTGATGCAACGCTCCCGGGAACTGGCGCCCCATGCCACCCAGCGCAATGCCGGCCTGCTGACAGCCTGCTTTGCCGTGGGCCAGCTCAGCGGGCCATTGCTGGCGGCGCTGAGTAGTCATTTCAGTGGCGGTTTACAGCCGGCACTGGTGGTCGCCGGCTGCGGCTTGTTGATCGCCGGCGGTCTATTGCTCGCGCCGGTCAATGCTGCCCGAGGGCTTTGCGCAAACGACGGCGCAACCACTGCTCGGCGCTGACAAAAGTGATGCCCGCCAATACCAGAACGGCACCGATGACGAAGTTCAGGCTCAGCTCCTCGCCGAGCAGTACCACACCGAAGGTGACGCCGAACAACGGCGTCATGAACGAAAACACCGCAAGGTTGGCCGCCAGGTAACGGCGCAATAGCCAGAACCAGACCAGGTAACTGAAAAACGACACGACCACGCCCTGAAACAGCACACTGGCCACCGCCACATGGGTCAGGCTGACATGGGTGATCTGGCCGCTGAGCAGCGCAATCAACAACAAGCCGAAGAAGCCGACAATCAACTGATAGAACAGCGTCAGGGTCACCGGCGCTTCCGACAAGCGCGAGGCGCGCACCACCACCGTGGTCGCGCCCCAGGCGGCACCCGCCAGCACACCCAAGGCATCGCCCATCAACATGCGGTAATCAAGGTTGTCCCAGGACACCCCGCCGGCAAACGCGATGGCAATCCCGATAAACGCCAGGACAATCCCCAGCCATTGCAAAGGCCGCAATCGCTCACTGGGCAGCAACCAGTGCACCCCCAATGCGGTGAAGATCGGCGCGGTGTAGAGGAACACCGACATGTGCGCTGCCGTGGTCAGTTGCAGGCCTTCGGAAATGAAGAAGAACTCCAGGCCGAACAAGGCACCGGCCAACAGACCGCCGCGCCAGGTCGTACCCACCTGGTTCCAACCGCCCTTCCAGCAGATCAGCAGCCCGACCAGCAACGCCGACATACCGGAACGTCCGGCCGCCTGCATCACCGGCGCGATATCGGCCGCCGCCCACTTGATCATCACCTGCTGCACGCCCCAGATCAGGCACAACCCGACCATCACTTGCAGGGCAAACCCGTCGGCGCTGCGCCGGGTGGCGCTCACCGGAACACCTCGAAGACACAATCCATGGCAAAGACTCGGCAGAAAAAAAACAAAGCCCCGGCCTTCTCGTTGAAAAGAAAACACCGGGGCGAAGAATCATGTTGTCGATTATTAACCAGAAGGCCAGAAAATGCCGCCTGCCAGAGACCTCTACTTCTCTGCTTGCGCCATCCTGGCCCTCTATCTTGTCAGCGCATCAACTGAGTTCGATGCGATCGGCATGAATGACAATCTGGCCATTCTTGTACAACGCACCGATGGCCTTCTTGAAGTTGCCCTTGCTGACACCGAACAGACTGCTGATCAACGCCGGATCGCTCTTGTCGCTCACCGCCAGGCTGCCGTTGTTTTCGCGCAATTTGGCGAGGATCTTCGAGTTCAGGCTGGTGGCCGCTTCCTGGCCGACCGGTTGCAGGCTCAGGCTGATCTTGCCGTCGGTGCGAACTTCCTTGATGAAGCCCTTTTCTTCTTTACCGGCGCGCATGAACTTGAAGATTTCGTTCTTGTGGATCAGGCCCCAATGCTTGTTGTTGATGATGGCCTTGAAGCCCATGTCCGTGGCTTCGGCCACCAGCAGATCCACTTCCTGGCCCGCGGTGTAGTTGGCCGGGGTCTTGTCCAGGTAGCGGTCCAGGCGCGCGGTCGCGGTGATGCGACGGGTGTGCTTGTCGAGATAGACGTGCACCACCACATACTCGCCCGCCGTCATCTGGCGCTTCTCTTCGGAGAACGGCAGCAACAGGTCTTTCGGCAACCCCCAGTCCAGGAATACGCCGATGCTGTTGACTTCAACAACTTTCAAACTGGCGAATTCACCGACTTGAACTTTCGGTTTTTCAGTAGTTGCGATGAGTTTGTCATCGCTGTCCAGATAAACAAAAACGTTGAGCCAGTCTTCATCTTCGGTAGGAATATCTTTTGGAATATAACGATTAGGCAGAAGGATTTCGCCATCCGCGCCACCGTCCAGATATAAACCGAAGTTAGTGTGTTTAACCACTTGCAAACTGTTGTAACGCCCGACTAAAGCCATGTCCAATACCCTCATTGCGTGGGCGGCATTCTACCCGGTTTTAAGCGCCGCGTTCGGCAGCCGGCCCGGTGGCGCGAGAAAATCTCCCTGAAGCCCTTAATTTTCCCGGGTTTTCATCGCACCCCGTCCGCTCGTCAGGCCGTTCCGGGCATTTACGCCATGCCCTGGCAAGCGTGATGCGGTATTTTTCCAGGCAATGTTATTAGTTAAAACAGCGGCTTAGGTGCATATTTCGAATATTGGCCGGGGACTAATTACCCCGACCTCACGAATATGCCGAGGGGATATTTGCCAAGCAATTATCAGGCAACTCCTGTACGATGCCTGGCCAAGTTAATTTTCTACAGGTTAATGGCCGCCATGCGCGTAAAAGCATCCACCAGCAAAGCAAAGCCAGCTCCAGCCGTCGAAACCAGCGAATCGATCAACAGCCAGATCGCTGCGTTCCTCAAGTCCGGCGGTGAAATCCAGCAAATTGCCAAAGGCGTCAGCGGCCAGACGTTCGGCCCGTCCAAGCAGATCACCCTGGGCAAAAAGTAATCCCCCTCGCGTCACCTGGTCCCAAAGCGCTTTGAGCTTCGAAGCGCTTGGACTGGAACCCTCGTTACTCCTCCGGCACTCCCTCAAATCCCGTAGAAATCGACGAACGGCCTTCATTGCCGATTATTCGCCGGTATCCTTGCACACGTCTGGATCAAGCGTTTCAGCGGGTTCACCAGCCTGCCCTCGCAGTTCATGGAGTGACGCATGCTCAAATCTTTCTACCTTTCGGCATTGCTCGGCAGCCTGCTGGCATGCTCCGTAGCACAGGCACAAATCTTTCAGCGTGAGCTGGGGGGCTTCGACCTCAAGCTTGGCACCACCCCCACCCGCAGCATGGCCCAGGGCCTGGTCAAACCCTCGGCCGTCGGCTCGTTTCACGGTGGCCTGGACCTGAGCCACGACAGCGGTTTCTACGTGGGCCAATGGTCGCCCAGCATGGGCATCAGCCCGGGGAAAGACCTCGAGATCGACTCCTACATGGGTTTTAAACAACCCTTCGACCAAACCCTCGGCTACGAAGTGGGCTTGATCCGCTACAGCTACCCCGAAGTCACGACCCCTGACAGCCAGGAACTGTTCGGCGGCCTGACCTTGCTCGGCAGCCGTTTCGGCATCGCCTTCAGCAATGACCCAGACAAACAGAACAACACCCTGTTCGCTGACTTGAGCGGCAATCAACCGTTCGGTGTCGGCATCAGCCTGAAATACACCACCCACCAATTCAATACGCCAGTGGCGGTGGATGGCGGGTATGTAGGCAGTTTTACCGATTGGTCGCTGAAATTGTCCCGCCCGTTCATGGGCATCGACCTTGACCTGATCTACAGTGACTCCAGCCTGAGCGGCAGCGGTTGCTCGGCCTATGCCGGGCACAACAGCCAGTGCGATGGGCTGGTGACGCTCAAGGCCGAACACGCGTTCTATTGATCGGCTGAACTGCCGGGCTCCTCCCGGGTTCACATGAGAATCAGACCCCGAAGACTGGCTTTCGCAAGGAATCGCCCATGTCCCGCTGGTTCAAGCATTTCGCCGTTGTGCTGACCGTTACCCTCGCCCTCGGCGCGTGCAGCCGCGTGGGCCTGGCCTACCGCAATCTCGATGTGATCATCCCTTGGACGCTCAGCGACTACCTGGACATGAACGGCGAGCAGAAAATCTGGCTGGACGAGCGCCTGAAGGAACACCTGAGCTGGCACTGCACCACCCAACTGCCCGGCTATCTCGACTGGCTGGACCGCCTGCAAACCATGGTCGCTACCAACCAGGTCACCGATGCCGCCTTGCAGGCCCGCGCCCACGAAGCCGAACAAGCGATCGCCGAGACCGCGCGAGAAATCACCCCGTCGGCCATCGAGTTGCTGCAAAGGCTGGATGACAAGCAAGTCGCCGAAATGAACGACGCCTTCGCCAAGGACCGGCGCAAACGCCAGGAGGAATACCTCAAACCCTCCCTCGACCAGCAGATCAAGGAGCGCGGCGCGCGCATGGAGAAGCGCCTGAATGACTGGCTCGGGCCACTGAGCACCACCCAGCAACAGCGGGTAGCCACATGGTCCAGCGCCCTGGGCGAGCAGAACACCCAGTGGCTTGCCAACCGGGTCCATTGGCAGAAGCAGTTCAGCGCGGCCGTTGCCCAACGCCAGAGTCCACAATTCCCACAACGGATCGAGACACTTCTGGTCAATCGTGAGAAGTTGTGGACACCCGCCTATCGTCAGGCCTTTGCCAACACCGAAGCCCAGGCGCGTTCACTGTTCGTGGATCTGATGGCTGAAAGTACGCCGAGCCAGCGGGCACGTTTGCTGAAGAAAATTGAAGGTGTGAGGAAGGACTTCAACGACTTGAAGTGCCTGAAAGCGGCGAAACAAGACTGACTGCAACACAAGACGCATGTGGGAGCGAGCCTGCTCGCGATTGCGGTGCGTCGTCAACATCAATACTGAAACTGAGATCGCTATCGCGAGCAGGCTCGCTCCCACAGGGGATTACACAACATCAGGCAATCTGCGCTTTCGACGCTACCTCATCAAACGTCATCTCATCCAGCGCATCCTCCTGCTCGTCCAGCACCTGCCGCGGGTGATCATTGCCGGGAATACTGCTGTCGATCAGGCTCAACAAACGCGAACCCCGCGCCGTCAGAATGTAATTGGTGCCCGTGCCACCTTCGTCTTCAGGTCGCGGCGCGATATAGCCACGCGCCAACAGTAACTTTTCGTACTCTCCAGCCACCGTTTTCAAGTGATCAAGATTTTCAATCGGCTCGCCTTCCGCGGCCTTCTGCGCGGCATGCTGTTCGGCGTAAGGCCGCGGCGTGAAGCTGTGGCCCGCGCTGTTTTGCACTTCATGCAGCAAGCGCTCAATCAAGTCCCAGTTGTAAGTCGTCATCCTGAACCTCCGGTGTCCGTTCGATTGATGCCCGTGCAATTGAACGGGCCTTACAGGTTGTGACCGGTACGCCCGGCCACCGTTCAGCCGGGCGTTTGCAGACGACCGACCGGCGGCATGTCGAAATCCATGCAAGCCAAACGACTAGGCTGTGTAAGTCACCTCCCCGCCCCACGCAGGAGAAAACAACATGAACATTCAAAACCATCCCGTCGTATCGCGGGAAGAATGGGTCGCCGCCCGCAAAGAGCACCTGGCCCACGAAAAAGCCTTCACCAGGGAAAGGGACAGACTCAGCGCCGAACGCCGCGCCCTGCCCTGGGTGAAAATCGACAAGGACTACCACTTCCAGGGACCCGACGGCGAACTGAAACTGGCGGACCTGTTCGGGGGGCGCAGCCAGTTGGTCATCTACCACTTCATGTTCGCCGAGGGCTGGGATGAGGGCTGCCCCGGTTGCTCGTACCTGAGCGATCACATCGACGGCGCCAACCAGCACCTGGCCCACCATGACGTGGCCGTGGTAGCGGTTTCCCACGCACCGTTCGCCGAATTCCAGGCGTTCAAACGGCGCATGGGCTGGAAGTTCGACTGGGTATCGTCCGAAGGCTGCGATTTCAACTACGACTTTGGCGTCACCGCCCGAGCCGAAGACGTCGCCGCCGGAAAGGCTACATACAACTACGAAAAAACCGACGGCGCCGAGGAGGAACTCCCCGGTCTCAGCGTGTTTTATCGCAATGACGCCGGAGAAATCTTCCATACCTACTCCACCTATGCCCGGGGCCTGGACATGCTGGTCGGCGCCTACAACTACCTGGACCTGACGCCCAAGGGTCGCAACGAGGAGGAAATCATGGAGTGGGTGCGACATCACGACCGGTACGAAGAACAGGCGACCCCCAGTTGCTGCCATGGGGGGTAGCCTTGAAACAGAATCGAGGCTCTCGTCGGAGCGCCGCCCGGAGCCGGCTCGCGCCCAGATTGGACTTGTGCTCGCCACGGTCCCCCCTGTGGGAGCGAGCCCGCTCGCGAAGAGGCCAAACCCACCCGAAAATAAATAGCGCTCAACCGAAGAAATGACCGGAGAACTGTCATTTTTTTAAGCTACGCTCAAGGCTGTCCGACTGTTACAACACTAAAACAATAATTGGAGAGAATTGTGTCAGGACGACAAGACCAGAATAAAGTGACTGACGAAAGCTATTGGGACAGTGTGTGGTCCCCTGCACAGTCCTCGCTGTCCACCTTGAGCGGTTCAGACTTCTACTACGGGAAAAATGGCCTCTTCGCCAGGTTGATTCATGAGAGGCTTGGCTCGATCAAGGGCTCTCGTATTCTGGAACTGGGAGGTGGCGGCGAAAACAAACGCCTCTTGTCCATGAAAAAATGGATGGACGCAGACGTCACCGCTCTCGATTTCTCCGATGAAGGTCTGAAAGTCGTCAAGGAGCTCTTTGATATCAATCAATGTTCAGGCCACTTCCTCAACGCAGACATATGCAACTGGATACCCGATCAGCAATACGACACCGTCGTTCACTGGGGTGTCCTGGAACATTTCATTGATCCAAGGCCTATGCTTGAGAAGTCATTTTCCGCCTTGAAAAATAACGGCAGGTTACTTTTTTCGATGCCGAACATGGAAGCTGTTGGCGCACAACTGTGGAAAAACTGGTGCCCTGAAAACTGGTCAAAACACGTATTCCACTCCAAAGAACTCATCGAAAAAACATTACATGAGATCGGCTTCTCAACAATTGGAAGCTTCCATTACGGTGTGCCTTTCTTGAAAGGTGCTGAGTGGGAGATTGCTGCCATGGGCCAGCGCCCCATCGATCTGTTACAGAAAGTCTGCAGTGCCTCGGCTCGTGTAGTGCCGATTTTTCATAAATATGGAAACAAGCATATTTCAATGGAAAGAGGATTCATTGCGGTCAAGTGATCGAGGCTTGAGTAAACGGGATCGACTCTCTCACCGTTTAGTCGAGTGCAGAAAACCGGACATTGTCCGGTTTTTTGTTGGGTACCCTATACGGGATGCATCCGCCACCTCGGCTGAACTTTTCTTGCCGTTGTCCCCTCAACCGGATATCTGCCGTTACCGGAACAGAGGACACTTATGAAAATCCTGAGCAAGCTGACCCTCGCCATCACCCTCGCTTGCGCCCTGCCCGCCTGGGCCTGCACCCTCGAGGAAGCCACCGCCAAACGCGAGCAACTGGCCCGGGAAGTGGCCAGGCTCACCGAGCAGAACCCGACCAAGGCCAAGGAGATCAACGACGAGTTGCAGAAAATGGACCTGGGCACTGCCGCCAAGAACCTGCCGGACAAGTGTCAGTTAATCGATCAGCGCTTGAAGGAGTTGGACTCGGCAGAAAAGAAAACCGAGAGTTGATAATCATCAGACATAAAAAACCCGGACACTGTCCGGGTTTTTTATGCGTCGCTTGCAACGACTTACTCAGCCGCCGGCGCTTCCGGCTTGCGGCGCTTGAGCGGGGCCATGCCGTCCTTGCTGACCAGGGAATCGCTCTTCGGCCGGTTGGCGCTCTTGCGCTTGGTCGGGGTCTTGGCGGCAGTTTTCTTCTTGTCACCCTTGGCGTCAGTCTTTTTCTTCTTCACGCCGACGGCCTTGCCCGAGGCCTTGACCTTTTTCGGTCCGCCGTAGGTGCCTTTGACTTCCTTGATGGTGCGGCGCTCGAAGCTCTGCTTGAGGTAGCGTTCGATGCTCGACATCAGGTTCCAGTCGCCATGGCAGATCAGTGAAATCGCCAGACCATCGTTACCGGCGCGACCGGTACGACCGATACGGTGCACGTATTCGTCGCCGCTGCGCGGCATGTCGAAGTTGATCACCAGGTCCAGGCCATCTACGTCCAGACCGCGAGCGGCGACGTCGGTGGCCACGAGGATTTTCACGCCGCCCTGCTTAAGGCGGTCGATCGCCAGTTTGCGATCCTTCTGGTCTTTCTCGCCGTGCAGCACGAACGCTTTGTATTCCTGCGCCACCAGGCGGCCGTAGATACGGTCGGCCATGGCCCGGGTGTTGGTGAAGACGATGGCCTTCTGGTAGGTCTCGTTGGCCAGCAGCCAGTTGACGATCTGTTCTTTGTGCTGGTTGTGGTCAGCGGTGATGATCTGCTGGCGGGTGGTGTCGTTCAGCTGGCTGACCGCATTGAGCTGCAAGTGCTCAGGGTTGTTCAGGACTTTGGCGATCATCTCGCGCAGGCCAGAACCACCGGTGGTGGCAGAGAACAGCATGGTCTGCTGACGGTTGGTGCACTCGTCCACCAGACGCTGAACGTCTTCGGCGAAGCCCATGTCGAGCATGCGGTCGGCTTCGTCGAGCACCAGGACTTCAACTTCTTTCAAGTCGAGGTTGCCGGCGTTCAACTGCTCGATCATCCGGCCTGGCGTACCGATCAGGATGTCCGGCACCTTGCGCAGCATCGCGGCCTGGACCTTGAAGTCTTCGCCGCCAGTGATCAGGCCGGACTTGATGAAGGTGAACTGCGAGAAGCGTTCAACTTCTTTCAAGGTCTGCTGGGCCAGTTCGCGGGTCGGCAGCAGGATCAGGGTCTTGATGCTGACGCGGATTTTCGCCGGGCCGATCAGACGGTTGAGGATGGGCAAAACGAATGCAGCGGTTTTACCGCTACCGGTTTGCGCCGTCACCCGCAGGTCACGCCCCTGGAGCGCCAGCGGGATGGCCGCGGCTTGCACAGGCGTTGGCTCGACAAATTTCAGCTCGGCCACGGCTTTGAGCAGGCGTTCGTGCAGGGCGAATTGGGAAAACACGGGTGCTACCTCGAAGAAATGCAAAAAAATAGCTGCATAGGGTAACGGTTTCGAGCGCTCAGGCCGAGTTTCTTTGTGAAAATGTTGCCGCCATGGAGCGTAATCCTTCGTAAATCACGTGTCGAAGCTGAAATCACAAAGGTTTTCAGTGATTATCAATAGGAAAAATTTGCCATTGGGTAAGGATGAAATCCACGGGCAACCATCAAATCAGCTGCTAACACTTCTCAACTAGGAAGATTTTGCCGCTGACAAAAAATGAGGCACTCATTCAAAAAGGGGACTGCGGGTACACCCCCCTTTTTTCGAGCAAAAAATAATGCGATTATTAGCCAGCTTAAAATCGATTTATATCGCCCACTTTAAATTATCGATGAACAACGGATCAAGGTGATCATAGCCACCGAATGCAACATATTCAATTCCCCGTTCACTGCTCAGCGATACATCTTTCGGACTAAGAGGATCACCGTTTGACGGTAAAAGAATAAGGTCACTACGGGGACCATCTTTCTCTTGATAATAATAGTGGCATAGAAAACCTACCGTCTTAACATTAGCATAGGAAAAGCTGACGCTTGACACAGGATCTTTGAAATGAAAGAACACAATCCCCCCGCTTACAGCGAGACATTTTTTACCCCAGCTTGGTTCCTGAACATTGTGGTCCCATGTAAAAAATCCACGGCCATTCCCTTCTTTTAGTGCGCGCGCAGTAAGTCCATTGCCCAAATCATAACTTTCACCTGGGTTAAGGCGAAGTTCCCTTTCAAACTCCTCCCTTCCATCCCTGAAGGGTGTCTTAGCTGCGTTAGTAGTTTCAGGCACTACAAGTGTCATTGGTATAATTTTATATGCCGCTTCCATATCAACACTCCTTATGTAAAAACACAGTGGCGAATGCCAATCTGCAGATCACATTAAAAGGGTCTTACTTTTGCACTGTCTACTGTCATATTTGACAGGTTCGACGAACGGACGTGATTTCCTTTCCTAAATTTTTGTGTCGCACAAGTGCACACATGGCTCCATTGGCTATGTCTGCGCGCTGTTGTTTTCATGCTCTAATCGCTCTATCGCGACCTACAGAAGAATCGTTTTTGCACATGGATATCAAACAGCTCTGGCTCAACGCAAAAGACCTTTGGGGCACTCTCGACCAGCATCCGCTCCTGCATGCCAGCCTGGCGCTGATGGTGTTGATGATCATTGCGCTGGTCCTCGGACGAGTGGCGCGCTACTTGATCCTGCACGCCAGCAGAATGCTCGGCCGTCAACCCGCACTGCACTGGGTCAACGACTTGCGCCACAACAAGGTGTTCCAGCGCCTGGCGCAAATGACACCGTCACTGGTGATCCAGTTCGGCCTGCACCTGGTGCCGGAGCTGAGTAAAACCGCGATGGTGTTCCTAGGCAACGTCGCGCTGGCGTTCACCATCCTGTTTCTGCTGCTGGCGGTCAGCGCCCTGCTCAATGCCCTGCTGGATATCTACGCCCGCACCGAACACGCCCGCACCCGCTCGATCAAGGGCTATGTGCAACTGGCGAATTTGGTGTTGTACGTGTTTGGCGCGATCATCATCGTCGCTACGCTGATCGACCGTTCGCCGCTGTTGCTGCTGTCGGGCCTGGGTGCCATGTCGGCGGTGATTCTGTTGGTCTACAAGGACACGCTGCTATCGTTCGTCGCCAGCGTGCAGTTGACCAGCAATGACATGCTGCGGGTCGGCGACTGGATCGAGATGCCCCAGGTGGGCGCCGACGGCGATGTGGTGGACATTACCTTGCACACGGTCAAGGTGCAGAATTTCGACAAGACCATCGTCTCGATCCCGACCTGGCGCCTGATGTCCGAGTCGTTCAAGAACTGGCGCGGCATGCAGGCTTCCGGTGGCCGCCGAATCAAACGCAGCCTGTTCATCGACGCCAGCGGCGTACGCTTTCTGCGTGACGACGAAGAGCTGAAGCTGTCCCAGGTGCACTTGCTCACCGACTACATGACCCGCAAACAGGCCGAACTCAAGGCCTGGAACGAAGCCCAGGGCAACGTCGCGGCCATGTCGGCCAACCGCCGGCGGATGACCAACATCGGCACGTTCCGCGCCTATGCGCTGGCCTACCTGAAGAGTCACCCGGAGATCCAGCCGAACATGACCTGCATGGTGCGCCAGATGCAGACCACGGCCCAGGGTATTCCGCTGGAGATCTACTGTTTTACCCGCACCACGGCGTGGGCCGATTACGAGCGGATTCAGGGGGATATTTTCGACTACCTGCTGGCGGTGCTGCCGGAGTTCGGGTTGAGCCTGTATCAGCAGCCGAGTGGTACGGATTTACGGGCCGGGTTGCTGCCGGCAGTGCTGGGGGCAAGCCACATTCCCGAAGCCGAAAAACGCATGATGTAACACTACAAAAAACCTGTAGGAGCGAGCTTGCTCGCGATGAGGGCGTGTCAGTCAACATATGTGTCGTCTGACAGTCCGCAATCGCGAGCAAGCTCGCTCCTACAAGGGCAGGGGTACATCCATTTCAGCGTTTGCGGGTTACTTGACCTGCCGCTGCGGTGCCTTGTGCACCATGGTGTAGGCGTAATCCACGCCCATGCCGTACGCGCCGCTGTGCTCCAGCACCAGTTCCATCACTGCCTCGTAAGTATCCTTGTGCGCCCAGTCACGCTGGTATTCGAGCAACACTTGTTGCCAGGTCACCGGTACCGCGCCTGCCTGAATCATCCGTTGCACCGACATGTCGTGGGCTTCCTTGCTGGTGCCGCCGGAGGCGTCGGTGACGATGTACACCTCGTAGCCTTCAGCCAGGGCTTCCAGTGCCGGGAACGTCAGGCAGACCTCGGTCCACAGCGCGGCAATGATTACCTTCTTGCGACCGGTGGCCTTCACTGCGTCGACCAATGCCTTGTCTTCCCAGGAGTTCATCGACGTGCGCTCGATCGGCTTTTGATCCGGGTGCACAGCCAGCAATTCGGGCCAGATGTAACCGCTGAAGCTTTCGGTTTCGACCGAGGTGTAAATGGTCGGCACGTTGAAGATCTTCGCCGCCTTGGCCAGGCCCACGGTGTTGTTCTTCAGGGTCTGGCGATCGATGGACTGAACGCCGAATGCCATTTGCGGCTGATGGTCGATCAGGATCAGGGCGGAATTGGTTGGGTTGAGCAGTTCACGAATAGACATGGCGCGTTCCTTTTGATGTCGATACTTCGAATGGGTCAGGGGTTGGTCGACGTTGCCTTCTGCGGCGTTGTTGTCGGCTTGGATGTCACTTTAGGGGCTGGCGATAAAAGGGACAATCACCTAAAATCGAGAATAATTGATTCTAAAATAGGGACAATATGGATCGCATCGAATGCATGCGTGCCTTCGTCGTCACGGTTGGCGAGAACGGCTTCGCCGCCGCCGCCCGGGCCATGGACGTGCCGCGCTCGAAAGTCAGCAAACAGATTCAGGCGCTGGAAGAAGCCATCGGTGTGCAGTTGCTGCAACGCACCACCCGCAGCCTGCACCTGACCGAGGCCGGAGCCGAATATTTCGATGCAGCACGGGAGGTGTTGGCGGCACTGGACGAGGCCGAGCAACGCGCCCGTGACGGCATCGGCGAGTTACGCGGTGTGTTACGGGTCAATGCGCCGATGTCGTTCGGTCTTCGGCGACTGGGGCCGTTGATTCCGCTGTTTCATGAGCAGAACCCGAACATCGAACTGCAACTGGTGCTCAGCGACCAGCAAGTCGATCCCGTGCGGGGTGGGTTTGACGTGACCATCCGCATCGCCAGCATGCCCGACTCGACGATGATTGCCCGGCAACTGGCACCCGCGCCGCGCATCATGGTGGCATCCCCTGCTTATCTTGAGCGCGCGGGCGTCCCGCAGACTCCGCAGGACCTGCGCGCCCATCAATGCCTGAACTACGGGTATCTGCAGAGCGGTGTCAGCCTGCAACTGTGCAATGGCAAGGAAACCCAGCGGGTGAACGTCACCGGCCCGTTGCACGCCAACAACGGCGACTTGCTCGCCCAGGCCGCCGAAGCCGGCATGGGCATCGCCCTGCTGCCCGACTTCATCGTCGAGGATGCGCTGGCAGCCGGGCGCCTGGTGCCGGTGCTGTGCGAATGGCAGGCCCCGGCGATCACCATCAACGCGGTGTATTCGTCGGCACGGCGGGTGCCGCAGAAGACCCGGGCGTTTATCGAGTTTCTGGTGGATCAATTGGCGCCCAAATGACTTTTGGGCATCCCACAAGGTTGGCGTGTTGCGACGTGACTCAGAAATAGCGCCGTTCCGATCAAAAATGATCAAGCACCCATTCTTGAACTGCAGGTGTATCGTTTATATCGCCATTAAAAACAAATGGCGGATCATAACTTTGATTGTTTCCTCGAGCTCGGCCTCTCCATACCTTTAACGGCAGCCAGAACTGAGCACCACTCGGCAGTGTTTGAGAGCCTATGTCGATATAAAGTGTATCGCCGCTCGTTGGTAAACCTAAATGGACAACCCCCGGAACTGCAAGAACAACGTCCGCAAAGTCTAGACAGGCACTCGCGCAAAAAGAGTCAGTAACCAGTGCAAGCTTGCCTTTAAAACCTTGGGCATTGGATCCTCTCGCGCCTTCTTGAAGGACCGAGGATTCGTTCGGCTGTCGTAACCAGTCTTTCTTCTCGTGAAGCGCGAACTCCATCGACCCGGTCAGACCAAGAACAAACTTGTAAGCTTCGCTGTCTTTTCCATAATCACTCCCCATGGTAGCCAGAGCATTATTGAGCGTTGAGAGTGCAAAAGGAGAAACACGCCACATCGCATACGCACGAGATGGCTCACCCAGGTTTTTCACCCATTGCGAGCCTAACAGTGCAGAAAGTATTTCAGCACCAACCAAACTGTTACCGCCGCGATTGCCTCGTGTATCAAGCACAACCAACTTGGCATCATTGATACTCTTGATTGCCTCGAGCATTTTATCCAGGGAAGCATTCTCGGCTGCTGACGGCATGAAATTTGATACATGTATCCAATATCGCCCTTCTCCCAAATTCCGGAGCGATTGAGGGGGTTGAGGTTGACGCAGGAAAGCCTCCAGCTGCCCGGAGTCCTCTTGCCACAACAACGTAAAGTTTTGCCTTAGTCCATCCGGAAGAACAACCAAACAACTTTTTAACAAGTCTCTCGCGAGCACGGGATAACTGGCATCATCGACAGTTAACTGCTGAGCCAAATGCAACCAAGTGGACTGTAGATTAAGTCTACGATCAAAGTATGGAGATATTTCACCCTCTAGTTTTTCGCGGACCGATTTATTATCACACGATATAACCTCGGAACCTATCGGCGGCAGCGGTACAGGCCAATTTTCAGCGACGTGCTTTACAACGAAACTCTGGCCACGCATATCCAAAATGAAACCTGCCCAGGACGAACGTCCTTTATCAGGTTGACTCAGCCCTACGTGTCCGTCCTTGAAGCCCGTGATGTAAAAATCAAGCACGGCCTGGGAGTCTTTCTTTGAGTTGACGCGTCTGGACAGCTGACTTGCATCCAGATAACCCCGTTCAACCCAGTCTGAAAAAGACACATTTTCACTGTCTATAGCGCCTGGATGAGAAGTAACCACCAGTTGTCGAATGACAGAAAGATCATTAACAGTAATCTCTCTCCAATCTTTTTTATGCGCCTCATCAGCCAGCACGAAAGGCGGCAAAACAACAACCAATAGAAGCATTAAGCATAAATGCTTCAAGAGAAACACATTAGCGTTACACGTCATTTAAAAAACCAAAAAAACGGACAAATGATGGTCAGATAGATGTCATCTGAGCATTGCCGGCGTTCGCTGCTAACCGAATGCGAGCAGCTCTTCGTCAAAAAATCGCAGCCTGCGGCAACGCCTACGCGAATCTGGTTGCGCGCCGTATACCCAACCGACTAATCCACACCGCCAGCAAAATCACCGAACCACCGAGCAACAACCGCACCAGTTCTTCATGCTGGTTCCAGATCAGCAGGTTGATCAGCAACCCCACCGGCACATGCAGGTTGTTCATCACCGCCAGGGTCCCGCCGTTGACCAGGCACGCGCCTTTGTTCCACCAGTAGAGTCCCAAAGCGGTCGAGACCAGGCCGAGGAACAGCAGCACGCCCCATTGCAACGGCGCTTCGGGCAGGAAGTTCTGTTTGCCGAACAACAGAAACGCCGGCAATGCCACCGCCAGTGCGCCGAGGTAGAAGAAGCCGAAACGTCGGTAATGCGGCAGATCGCTCGGGTGGCGCGCGACCAGATGTTTATAGAGCACCTGCCCGGCGGCGTAGGTGAAGTTGGCCAGTTGCAGCAACATGAACCCCATGAAGAAGTCCGGGTTGATCCGGTCGAAGCGAATCACCGCAGCCCCCGCCACCGCCACCAACGCCGCGACCAGGGCCCAGGGGTTGAAGTGACGATTGAGCGCATCTTCAATCAGGGTCACGTGCAGCGGCGTGAGGATGGTGAACAGCAACACTTCCGGCACCGTCAGTACGCGAAAGCTCAGGTACAGGCAGACGTATGTCACGCCGAACTGCAACGCGCCGATCAATAGCATGCCACGCATGAATGCCGGCTCTACCGAGCGCCAGCGGGTCAGCGGGATGAACACCAGCCCTGCCAGTAGCACGCGTACCAGCACGGCGAAGTAACTGTCGACATGACCGGCCAGGTATTCGCCGATCAAACTGAAGGAAAACGCCTGGATCAGCGTGACAAAAAGTAGATAGCCCATGCTCGCCTCATTTCGAATGGCGGCGACGATAGCGGTTTTTGCTGCTGATCGCGAACACCCAAATAATACAAATTCCTTGTGGGAGCGAGCTTGCTCGCGATAGCGGTGGATCATTCAACATCATTGTCGACTGACACTCCGTCATCGCGAGCAAGCTCGCTCCCACAGGGTTTTGTCGGTGTTGGTTAAATCCCGGGCAAAAAAAAGCCCGATCTCGCTAAAGCGTTCAATCGGGCCAGGGCACTCAGGAGCAACAAGTGCGAAGGGAGGTTCGATGCGCGTACAGGCTTGAAGGGTTGCGCCAGGTCACTAGACCATCCAGCGATTATCTGGCGATTAACCGGTCAGGCCACTTGCGAAAGCTTGGCGTTCGCCTGGTTCAGGCCTTTCTCCTGGAAGTCTCCGCCCAGGTTCATGCCTTCGGCGTGGATGAACGTCACGTCGTGGATACCGATGAAACCCATGACCTGGCGCAGGTACGGTTCCTGGTGATCGGCGGTGCTGCCGGCATAGATGCCGCCGCGAGCCGTCAACACATACGCACGCTTGCCGCTGAGCAGGCCTTGGGGACCGGTTTCGGTGTACTTGAAGGTCACGCCGGCACGCAGTACATGGTCGAGCCAGGCTTTCAGGGTGCTGGGGATCGCAAAGTTGTACATGGGCGCGGCCATGACCAGTACATCGGCGGCAAGCAATTCATCGGTCAACTGGTTGGAACGTTCCAGGGATGCCTGTTCGATGTCGCTGCGCTGCTCGGCGGGTTTCATCCAGCCACCCAGCAGGTTGATATCCAGGTGCGGCACCGGCTTGACGGCCAGGTCCCGGACAGTGATCTGGTCATTCGGGTGAGCGGCTTTCCACTGGCTGATGAACGTCTGGGTCAGTTGGCGGGAAACCGAGTCTTGCTGACGGGCACTGCTTTCGATGATCAGAACGCGGGACATGGGATGTAGCCTCCATCTGAGAATGCTGTAGGTCGATGGAGTGAAGGTTAAACAGAGTCATATCGATGAAAAAGCGCAAATAACTGCTATAACCCATCAATAAATTCGTTTATAAGCTCAGCATGCACTACCCCCTGTAGGAGCGAGCTTGCTCGCGAGGCGTCATGTCATTCAATTTTTTTGTTGCCTGACACACCGCTATCGCGAGCAAGCTCGCTCCCACAGGGGATTGATTTCATTTCGGGGTGCAGGTCAGCTCGATGCGCAGCTTGATGATGCTGCGGGTGAACTTGGCGGTGGCATTTTTGTGCTTGCCGGCCGGTACGTCGATCTTGCGGGTACGCGGTGCTTCCGGGCCATTGATGAAAACGACCTTGCAACTCGCATCGACGTCGCCGTAGTTGGCTACCTGAATGGAGCCGATGTCGTTATCCGTGTCGTAGGTCTGGTAATCGATCTTCATGCCGTTGAGGTCTTTTTTCACATCGATCGGGTAAGCCATCGCCGTCAGCGGCAGCAGCGCCAGCAGCACACAACAGAATTTTTTCATTCAGCAGCCTCCAATTAGGGCTGCCAGCTTAGGACAAGAGGAGTTCAACATGAAAGCGCCCCGCGTGACCCTCGATCAATGGCGAACGCTGCAGGCTGTGGTCGATCACGGTGGTTTCGCCCAGGCCGCCGAGGCGCTGCATCGCTCGCAATCGTCAGTCAGCTACACCGTGGCCCGCATGCAGGATCAACTCGGCGTGCCGTTGCTGCGTATCGACGGACGCAAAGCCGTGCTGACCGAAGCCGGCGGCGTTCTGTTGCGCCGCTCCCGGCAACTGGTGAAACAGGCCAGTCAACTCGAAGACCTGGCCCATCACATGGAGCAGGGCTGGGAAGCCGAAGTGCGCCTGGTGGTCGACGCTGCCTACCCGAGTGCCCGCCTCGTCCGCGCCTTGACCGCGTTCATGCCGCAAAGCCGTGGCTGCCGGGTGCGCCTGCGCGAGGAAGTGCTGTCTGGCGTGGAGGAAGTCCTGCTCGAAGGCGTGGCCGACCTGGCCATCACGGGTTTCAGTATTCCCGGTTACCTGGGCGCTGAGTTGAGCGACGTCGAGTTCGTCGCGGTCGCCCATCCGGAGCATCCCCTGCACCGCCTCAACCGTGAACTGAGCTTCCAGGACCTTGAAAGCCAGATGCAGGTAGTGATCCGCGACTCGGGCCGCCAGCAACCACGGGACGTCGGCTGGCTCGGTGCCGAACAGCGCTGGACCGTCGGCAGCCTGGCCACCGCTGCGACCTTCGTCAGCAGCGGCCTGGGGTTTGCCTGGCTGCCCAGGCACATGATCGAACGGGAACTCAAGGAAGGTACGCTCAAGCTGCTACCGTTGGATCAGGGCGGCAGCCGTAACCCGAGCTTTTACCTGTATTCGAACAAGGACAAACCGCTGGGACCGGCCACGCAGATTCTCATCGAACTGCTGCGTACGTTTGACACCGCACCACTGGACGCACCGTTCGCCGCCCCCGAACAAGCCTGACACGGAGTGTATGCATGGCCTATTTCGAACACGAAGGTTGCAACCTGCACTATGAGGAATATGGTCACGGCACGCCGCTGCTGCTGGTCCACGGTCTCGGCTCCAGCACCCTGGACTGGGAAAAACAGATCCCGGCACTTGCCACCCGCTACCGGGTGATCGTCCCGGATGTGCGCGGTCACGGCCGTTCGGACAAACCCCGGGAGCGCTACAGCATTGCCGGATTCAGCGCTGACCTGATTGCACTGATCGAACACCTCAATCTCGGTCCGGCACACTATGTCGGCCTGTCCATGGGCGGCATGATCGGCTTCCAACTGGGCGTGGATCAACCGCAACTGCTCAAGAGCCTGTGCATCGTCAACAGCGCGCCCGAGGTCAAGCTGCGCAGCCGCGATGACTACTGGCAGTGGTTCAAGCGCTGGAGCCTGATGCACGCACTCAGCCTGCGCACCATTGGCAAGGCACTGGGTAGCAAGCTGTTCCCCAAACCCGAGCAGGCCGATTTGCGACAAAAAATGGCCGAACGCTGGGCAAAAAACGACAAACATGCTTATCTCGCCAGCTTCAATGCCATTGTCGGCTGGGGAGTCCAGGAACGACTTTCGAAGGTCACCTGTCCAACCCTCATCGTCAGCGCCGACCGTGACTACACACCGGTGGCGCTGAAGGAAAACTACGTAAAACTGCTGCCCGACGCGCGGCTGGTGGTGATCGCCGATTCACGCCACGCCACGCCGCTGGACCAGCCGGAACACTTCAACCAGACGCTGCTGGAGTTTCTGACCGCAGTCGACACCACCACTCAGGATCACTGACCCATGCTGAAAACAATCGCCCTCGCCGCAGGCACCGTCCTGTTTGCCGCCAACCTGATGGCCGCGACGCCGGAAAAGGCCCCGCATGTGCTGCTGGACACCACCAACGGCCAGATCGAAATCGAACTGGACCCGGTCAAGGCCCCGATCAGTACCAAGAACTTCCTTGCGTACGTCGACAGTGGTTTCTACAACAACACGATTTTCCACCGGGTGATCCCGGGGTTCATGGCCCAGGGCGGTGGTTTCACCTCCTCGATGCAGCAGAAACCGACCAAGGACCCGATCAAGAACGAAGCCAGCAACGGCCTGCATAACGTGCGTGGCACGCTGTCGATGGCACGCACCTCCGATCCTGACTCGGCCACCAGCCAGTTCTTCATCAACGTCAAGGACAACGATTTCCTTGATCCGGGCCGCGACGCCGGCTACGCCGTGTTCGCCAAAGTGGTCAAGGGCATGGACGTGGTCGATATCATCGTCAACACGCCTACCACCAGCAAAAACGGTATGCGCGACGTGCCGGCCGATCCGGTGTTCATCAAGTCAGCCAAGCGCATCGACTGAGACTAAGCTGGACAAGGATGTCCGAGCCGTTGCCGGTGTTTGCCGGCAATGCTCAAAACGTTAAAAGGAGAGCCCGCTCGCGGGCGAACAACCAATGCTTTATCGCCGCTTTGAAAAACTGATCGATGTGTTCCGCGAAGCACCGACGGCGTCTCCGCCGGACCGGGTTTTCCCTTTCTACACTTATTACCTCAAGCAGGTCTGGCCGAGCTTCGCCGCCCTGCTGATCGTCGGCCTGATTGGTGCGTTGATCGAGGTGGCGTTGTTCAGCTACCTGAGCCGTATCATCGACCTGGCCCAAGGCACGCCGAACATCAATCTGTTCCGGGATCACGCCCTCGAACTGACCTGGATGGTGGTGGTCGCGCTGGTGCTGCGCCCCATATTCGTGGGCCTGCATGACCTGCTGGTGCACCAGACCCTGAGCCCCAGCATGACCAGCATGATCCGCTGGCAGAACCACAGCTACGTGCTCAAGCAGAGCCTGAATTTCTTCCAGAACGACTTCGCCGGGCGCATCGCCCAACGCATCATGCAAACCGGCAACTCACTGCGCGATTCCGCCGTGCAGGCCGTGGATGCGTTGTGGCATGTGCTGATCTACGCCATCAGTTCCCTGGTGCTGTTCGCCGAAGCCGACTGGCGCCTGATGATCCCGCTGCTGACCTGGATCTTCGCCTTCATCGGCGCCCTCTGTTACTTCGTGCCACGGGTCAAGGATCGCTCGGTGGTGGCGTCCGATGCGCGCTCCAAACTCATGGGGCGGATTGTCGACGGCTACACCAACATCACCACCCTGAAATTGTTCGCCCACACCAACTTCGAGCAGCAATACGCCCGCGAAGCGATCAAGGAACAGACCGAAAAGGCGCAACTGGCTGGCCGTGTGGTCACCAGCATGGACGTGGTCATCACCAGCATGAACGGCTTGCTGATCGTCTGCACCACCGGCCTGGCCCTGTGGTTGTGGACGCAGTCGTTGATCAGCGTCGGGGCGATTGCCCTGGCCACCGGCCTGGTGATCCGCATCGTCAACATGTCCGGCTGGATCATGTGGGTGGTGACCGGCATCTTCGAAAACATCGGCATGGTGCAGGACGGTCTGCAGACCATCTCGCAACCGGTCAGCGTCACCGACCGTGACCAGGCCAAACCCCTGGCGGTGGCCCGTGGCGAAGTACGCTTCGAACAGGTGGATTTCCACTATGGCAAGCAGAGCGGGATCATCGGCGACCTCAACCTGAGCATCAAGGCTGGCGAGAAAATCGGCCTGATCGGCCCTTCCGGCGCCGGCAAGTCAACCCTGGTGAACCTGCTGCTTCGCCTGTACGACGTCGAAGGCGGACGCATCCTGATCGACGGCCAGAACATCGCCGACGTCAGCCAGGAAAGCCTGCGCGAACGCATCGGCATGATCACCCAGGACACCTCGCTGCTGCACCGCTCGATCCGTGACAACCTGCTGTATGGCAAACCCGACGCCACCGACGCCCAACTCTGGGAAGCGGTGCACAAGGCCCGGGCTGACGGTTTCATTCCTTCGTTGTCGGACGCTGAAGGCCGTACCGGTTTCGATGCCCACGTCGGTGAGCGCGGGGTGAAACTCTCCGGCGGCCAGCGCCAGCGCATCGCCATCGCCCGGGTACTGCTCAAGGACGCGCCGATCCTGATCATGGATGAGGCCACGTCGGCACTGGACTCGGAAGTCGAAGCAGCGATCCAGGAAAGTCTCGAGACCCTGATGCAGGGCAAAACCGTGATCGCCATCGCCCACCGGCTGTCGACCATCGCCCGGATGGACCGGCTGGTGGTGCTGGAAAACGGCAAGATCGCCGAAACCGGAACCCACGCCGAGCTGCTCGCCCATGGCGGTTTGTATGCGCGGTTGTGGCAACACCAGACCGGTGGGTTTGTCGGGATCGATTGATCCGCAGGATGGCCACATTACCCTGTAGGAGCGAGCTTGCTCGCGATGGTCGTCAACGATAATGCTGGGAGCCTGACAGCCCGCGGCGTTCTCTGGTTCATCGCGAGCAAGCTCGCTCCTACAGGGGGGGGCAAGTGAAGCCGAAAGATTATAGAAAACCGCCAGGGCCCGCCAACAACGGGCCCTGGCGGTTTTTTATGCCTGCTGGAATTCTGAAAAAACCGTGCTGTACTGACTTCAACGTTCTGGAGATGGTTCTGCAGTCCATCGGCTGGATGCTCAAGGCAGCATAATCTCGAAAGGGCACTCTCCTATGTCTCTGTTAAAACGTTCGGCGACTGAGTTGGTTGGTACGTTCTGGCTGGTGTTGGGTGGTTGCGGCAGCGCAGTGTTGGCGGCGGCTTTTCCGGAGGTGGGGATCGGCCTGCTCGGGGTGTCCTTTGCGTTTGGCCTGACAGTGCTGACCATGGCTTTTGCCATTGGCCATATTTCCGGTTGTCATCTCAACCCCGCGGTATCCCTCGGCCTAGTGGTGGGTGGACGGTTTCCGGCCAAGGAATTGCCGGCCTACATCATTGCCCAGGTCATTGGCGGTGTGATTGCCGCCGCGCTGCTGTACTTCATTGCCAGCGGCAAACCCGGTTTCGAACTGGCGGGAGGCCTGGCGTCCAACGGCTACGGCGAACACTCGCCTGGCGGCTATTCGATGGCGGCAGGGTTTGTCTGTGAACTGGTGATGACCGCGATGTTCATCCTGATCATCCTCGGCGCCACCGACAAACGTGCACCGGCAGGACTGGCACCCATTGCCATCGGCCTGGGGCTGACGCTGATCCACCTGATCTCGATCCCGGTCACCAACACTTCAGTCAACCCGGCGCGCAGCACCGGCCCGGCGCTGATCGTCGGCGGCTGGGCGATTCAACAACTGTGGATGTTCTGGGTCGCGCCGCTACTGGGTGCAGTGGTCGGTGGCGTGCTGTATCGCGGGCTGGGCAAGGAAGAAAGCTGACACGCTGAAGTTCAGCCTTGTCGATAAGGCAAGGCTGACTTCGCATCCTCTGCATAAGCCAGCACCCCCAGCCGCTCCTGCTCCAGGAAGTCTTTCACCGCAGCTTTCAATCCCGAATGCCGCAAGTAGTGCCAGGAATGCGTAATGACTGGCTCGAATCCGCGAATCAGTTTGTGCTCGCCCTGGGCTCCGGCATCGAAACGCTGGAAACCGTTGGCAATGGCATAGTCCATGCCCTGGTAGAAACAGGTCTCGAAATGCAGGCGGTCGAACTCTGCCAGGCATCCCCAGTAACGGCCATAAAAACTGTCGCCCCCCACCAGACTGAACGCCATCGCCACCGGCCGTGAACCCTGTTTGGCCAGTACCACGCGAATCGACTCAGGCATGTGCTCGGCCAGCAGGCTGAAAAACTCCCGCGTCAGATACGGCGCTTGCCGGCGCACCGCGTAAGTATTGGCGTAGCAGGCATAGACGAAATCCCATTGCGCCTGGCTCAGTTCCCGCCCCTCCAGCCATTCGAACTCGAAGCCCTGGCCGGCCACCTGCTCGCGCTCCTTGCGCATCTGTTTGCGTTTGCGCGAACTGAGCACGTCGAGGAAGTCCTGGAAATCCCGGTAGCCGCGATTCTGCCAGTGGTATTGACAGCCAACGCGCTGCAGCCAGCCCGGTTGCTCGCTCAGTGCCGCGTCGGTGAACGGATCGGTGAAATTGATGTGGGCACTGGAGAGCCCTTCAAGCTCCAGGTAGCCCGGCAGGCTTTTCAACAACTCGAAGCCGTCTTCGACCGTGGCCGCCAACAGCCGCGGCCCGGTGACCGGACTGAACGGCACCGCGCTCAACAGCTTGGGGTAGTAGTCAATGCCGGCACGTTCACAGGCATCGGCCCAGGCGTGATCGAACACGTACTCGCCATAGGAATGCCACTTGCGATAACCGGGGAGCGCGGCGATCAGTCGATCCCCTTCGACGTGCAATAAATGCTCGGGCTGCCAGCC
This sequence comes from Pseudomonas sp. PDM30, assembly GCF_019218985.1. Taxonomy (NCBI): domain Bacteria; kingdom Pseudomonadati; phylum Pseudomonadota; class Gammaproteobacteria; order Pseudomonadales; family Pseudomonadaceae; genus Pseudomonas; species Pseudomonas sp. PDM30. The sequence continues at coordinate 46,376 of NZ_JAHUWM010000008.1, read as the reverse complement.
GGTATGGGGTCCGACGCTGCCGCTGTCTTCCAGTGCGCTCAAAAAGGCGTGACGCAGAAAAGGCTGAGTCTCGGGCACCAGTGCGTCCCACGTCTGCGGGGCGATTTCTGACAGTTTTTGCAGGCGTTGCAACGGCATCACCATCCTCACTCTTCATGGCGTGAAAGCCCCGCGAGTATCGCCTATCGCTCTGCAATGCACACGGGCAAAACGACGACAGCGCTCTAACTCAATAGTTCACGGCAGCTTTGTATCGTCATCGACATGACATCACATTGCCACTGCTCTGTAATAAACCATCGCGATACTGGCGCCTGTTTTTAGAGCGCCGGGTTATACCCGGCCACTGTTTTCCGCCCCCTTATGGTCGGTTGTGTCCCGGATGGCTCTGTCATCCCCTCTCATCTTCGGAGATTGATATGCGTCTTGCTTCCACGAAAACTGCGGCGGCCTTGTGCGGTGGCCTGTTGCTGGCCATGAGTGTTCCGGCCAGTGCCGCAGTCGACGCCAAACTGCTCGACATGCTCAAGGCTAACGGCTCGATCACCAGCGCGCAGTACAGCGAACTGCAAGCCGAGCTGGCCAGGGATCAGAAAGAACAGCAGATCGCCCGTCAGGCTCAGCAAGAGACCAACGAGCAAATCGCGGCCACCGCGAAGAAAACCGACACACTGAGCGCTTTCGACCAGAAACTGGCCTGGGCTGCCAAGACCCAGTTCAAGGGCGACGTGCGCTTCCGTCAGGAAACCGTGCACAACGATGGCGTATCCAACAACAAAGACCAGGACCGTCAGCGCATTCGTGCCCGCCTGGGTGCCTACACCGAAATCAACCCTCAAGTCGACACTGGTATCCGTATCGCCACCGGCAACAACGACGACGCTCGATCCACCAACCAGAGCCTGGACAACTACTTCGACAAGAAGCAAATCTGGCTGGACCAGGGTTACGTCGACTACCACCCGGACGCGATCAAGAACCTGCACCTGGTTGGCGGCAAGATGCCGCAACAATGGGTGAGCATGGGCGACATCATCTGGGATAGCGACATCAGCCCGGAAGGTCTGGCCGTTACCTACAAGTACCCGCTGAGCGGCAGCACCGAGCTGTTCGGCAGCGCCGGTCACTACACCCTCAAGGACAACGTCGACGGTGAAGGCGTGCAGTTCAAGCACGACCTGCGCCTGTATGCCGGCCAGTTGGGTGGTCGCTTCGCCATCACCGACAGCATGAAAATGACCTTGGGCGGCAGTCTCTACGCCTACGACAACGATGACAGCAGCGCCTGCCCTACCAGCGGCACCGTCACCACGCCGTGCGCACTGGCCGTCAACGGCAACAGCCCGGGCGAACAGTTCAAACTGTACGAAGGCTTTGGCCAACTGGACTTCTCCAACCTGCCAGTACCGCTGTCGCTGTACGGTCAGTACGTCAACAACGCCGATGCCAGCAACGACCAGGACACTGGCTGGTTGGCCGGTGTCAAGACCAAGCTTTACGGCTTCGGCGTGGACTACAACTACCGCGACGTACAGCGTAACGCTGTGGTGGGCGCCTTCACCGACTCCGACTTCGCCAACGGCTTCACCGGTTCGCGCGGCAGCAAGCTGAAAGTGAGCTACGAACTGGACAAGAACTTCACCCTGGGCGCGACCTACTACATGGCGACCTCGGACCAGACCAACGCCAACATCAAGAAAACCGATTCGGACATCAACACCCTGCAACTGGATGCCGAAGCCAAGTTCTGATTCACCCCGCTACACGACTCGGGCAAGGAAGCCCGGGACGCTTTTACAGCCTGTCGTTGTTATCTCGGTCCCCATCATCCTCCGACACATCAACGCCGGGCTGTTTTCATATCCCCGCCTGCACATATTCATTGTGGCGAGGGGGCTTGCCCCCGTTGGATCGCGAAGCGATCCCAAACCCGGCCACTGCAATTTGACAGACATACCGTATCAGCCTGTTCTACGTCGACTTCGTCGCCGAACGGGGGCAAGCCCCCTCGCCACAAAAGCCCTGCCAAAAAAATCGCAGCTGCGACAGTTAAAACAATTTCAGCGCTTGCGCAGCAACACGCTACCAATCGAATAACCGGCACCGAACGAACTGAGCACTGCCAGCGAACCTGCAGCCAGATCGTCCTGGTTCTTGTGGAACGCAATCACGGAACCGGCGGAACTGGTGTTGGCGTAGGTGTCGAGAATCACCGGCGCTTCCTGTTCGGTGGCATCGCGACCCAGCAGTTTCTTGACGATCAGGTGGTTCATGCTGAGGTTGGCCTGATGCAGCCAGAAGCGCTTCACGTCGCTGACGTTGAGCTGGTTCTCCTGCAGATGCTCACCGATCAGCTCGGCAACCAACGGGCAGACTTCCTTGAATACCTTGCGGCCTTCCTGCACGAACAGTTTGTCCTTGGCACCGATGCCCTCTTCCGCCGCGCGGTTGAGGAAGCCGAAGTTGTTGCGGATGTTGTTGGAGAACTTGGTCAGCAGCTTGGTGCTGACGATGTCGAACTGGTACTTGGACGTCGCCAGGTCAGCACGCTCGATGATCACCGCGGTGGCAGCGTCACCGAAGATGAAGTGGCTGTCGCGGTCACGGAAGTTCAGGTGACCGGTGCAGACCTCCGGGTTGACCATCAGGACCGCCCGGGCCTGGCCCAGCTGCACGCTGTTGGCGGCGGTCTGGATACCGAAGGTCGCCGAGGAGCACGCCACGTTCATGTCGAAACCGAAACCCTGGATGCCCAACGCTTCCTGGACTTCGATGGCAATGGCTGGATAGGCGCGCTGCAGGTTGGAACAGGCGACGATCACGCCGTCGATGTCCGCGGCGGTCTTGCCGGCGCGCTGCAAGGCTTGTTCGGCCGCGCCGATGGCCATCTGGCACAGCACCGACCACTCGTCGTTGGAGCGCTCCGGCAGGCGTGGGGCCATGCGCTGCGGGTCGAGGATGCCATCCTTGTCCATGACAAAGCGGCTTTTGATGCCCGAGGCCTTTTCGATGAACGCGGCGCTGGATTCGGTCAATGCCTCCACTTCACCGCGCGCAATGGCATCGGCGTTGTCGGCGTTGAATTGCGCGACGTAAGTATTGAAAGACTGCACCAGCTCTTCGTTGGAAATGCTATTGGCCGGGGTGTACAGGCCGGTGCCGCTGATGACGACGTTATGCATGGTCGTGTCTCTAATCTGTTCAGGCAGAAAGCATTGGCACCGTCGTACCAATACACAAAGGGTCTATTCCCATCCGGGGGACGCAAACCTGGCATCGCTTTATTCCGACCTGCCCGAGACCGTGAAGGCTCAAAACCGCGGGGCCGGCGTTTATAGGCGCGAAGTTTGCCATAAACCGTGGGTTTTGGCCCCTTTTTGCTGGACAACCCACCTGTTATAGACACCACAGCAACCTGTGGGAGCGAGCTTGCTCGCGATGGGGCCATCAAATTCAACATCTATGCTGCATGACAGGCCGCTATCGCGAGCAAGCTCGCTCCCACAGGGGTTGCACCGGCCTCGCGTCTACGGCTCGACTTGCGCCCACTGCTTGTTCAGGCGCTTGTCGGAGATAGGCACCTTGGTTCCCAACTGTTGCGCAAACAACGAAACCCGGTATTCCTCCAGCCACCAGCGATACAACTCAAGCTGCGGATCGCGCTTGCCTTCCTGGGCGTGTTTGCTGGCGCGGGTCTGGTATTGCGTCCACAGGCCGCTCAATTCGCCGCTCCAGACCCGGTCGCGCTGCACCTGGGCACCGATTTTTTCAAAGCGCTGTTCGATCGCCTTGAGGTAACGCGGTAACTCCTTGAGCCACTGCATCGGCGTTTCCCGGACAAATCCCGGATAGACCAGGTAGCTGAGCTGCTGCTTGATGTCGTTCAGGGCCACGGCTTGGGCGAGATCGATCTTGCCCTTGAAGCGCTTTTGCAGGCCATGCCAGAGCTTGAGGATTTCCAGGGTCAGCTTCGCCACACGTTCGGCGTGCTCGGTCCAGGCGCCACGCTTGCGCTCGGCCAGGGACGCCAGACCGGCGCCGTCACGGGGCAGCGGGTCTTCACCTTCGAGAATGCAGCTGTCGAGGCTGGCCAGCAGAATGTCTTCCACCAGCGCATCGACCCGTCCCATGTCGCGGTACAGCAGGCCCAATTCGGTCAGGCCCGGCAACTTGCCGCGCAGGAACTTCGCAGGCTCAGCCAGTTGCTGCATCAGCAAGCGTTGCAGGGCACGGCGATGCTGGAACTCGGCTTCGGCCGGGGTGGAGAAACGCCCTTCCTTGACCGTCCCGGCTTCCTCCACCAGCGCCGGGTAGACCGTCATCGACAGCCCGGCGATCTTCTGTTGGGTTTTCTCGGCCACGGCGGCAAACACTTTCGGCTCCACCGGTTGCTGGCTCTTCGCGGTTTGCGGAACCGCCAATGCAGCCTGGCTGGCCTCGGCGAAACGCGCGGTGAGCTCGGCCAGATCGCGACCTTCGCCGAGGAACTTGCCCTGGGCGTCGACGATTTCCAGGTTCATCCGCAGATGACTTTCGACCTGCTGCGCGGCCTCGCTCCAGGCTTCATCGCTGACGCGGGCACCGGTCATGCGCAGCAGTTCGCGACCCAAGGCCTGAGGCAGCGAGCCCTCGGCAAAGGTCATGCGCTGCAAGGCCGCCTTGACGAAGTCCGGCACCGGTACGAAATTCTTGCGCAAGGCCTTGGGCAAGTTGCGCACCAAGGCAATGCATTTGGCTTCGATGACGCCCGGCACCAGCCACTCCAGGCGTTCCGGTGGCAGCATCGGCAACAGCGGTGCCGGCACGCGCAGGGTCACGCCGTCGCGCGGGTGATTCGGTTCGAAGTGGTAGCTGAGGGCTAATTCCAGATCGCCGATATGCAGCGTATCCGGGTAATGCTGGGCGGTGACTTCACTGGCTTCGCGGGCCAGCACGTCTTCTTCGCGCATGATCAGCAGCTGCGGGTCTTTCTGGCTGTTGATGCGGTACCAGCTGTCGAAGGTCGCGGTCTGATGGATCTCCGCCGGCAGCCGTGCGTCGTAGAAGGCGTACAGGGTTTCTTCGTCTGCGAGGATATCGCGACGGCGGGCCTTGGCTTCCAGTTCGTCGAGTTGTTCCAGCAGCTGTTTGTTGGCGGTCAGGCACTTGGCTTTCGACTGGATCTCGCCGCGCACCAGTGCTTCGCGGATGAACAATTCGCGGGACACCACCGGGTCGACCGGGCCGTAATGCACCGGCCGGCGCCCGACCACGATCAACCCGAACAGGGTGATCTGCTCGAACGCCACGACCTGGCCGCGCTTCTTCTCCCAGTGGGGCTCGAAGTGATTTTTCTTGATCAGGTGCCCGGCCAGCGGCTCGATCCAGTCGGCATCGATCTTGGCGACCATACGCGCGTAGAGCTTGGTGGTTTCCACCAGTTCGGCGGTCATCAACCATTGCGGGCGTTTTTTGCCGATTCCCGACGACGGGTGAATCCAGAAGCGCCGCTGACGGGCGCCAAGGTAATCGCCGTCTTCGGTTTTCTGGCCGATCTGGCTGAGCAACCCCACCAGCACCGCTTTGTGCAGTTTCGGATAGTCCGCCGGCTCTTTATTGAGGCTCAGCTGCATGTCGCGGCAGATCAGGCTCAATTGGCGATGGGAGTCGCGCCACTCGCGCAGGCGCAGGTAATTGAGGAAATTCTTGCGGCACCAGTTACGCAGCGGACTGGCCGTCAGCGCCTGGCGCTGCTCTTCGAAACCACGCCACAGATTGACCAGCCCGGCGAAGTCCGAGTCGGCGTCTTTCCACTGGGCGTGGGCCTGATCCGCCGCTTGCTGACGCTCCGGCGGACGCTCGCGCGGGTCCTGGATCGACATGGCGCTGGCAACGATCAGCACTTCCTGCAGGCTGCCGAGCTTCGCCGCTTCCAGCAGCATGCGGCCCATGCGCGGGTCCACCGGCAGCCGCGCCAGTTGGCGACCGAGCGGAGTCAACTGGCTGTTGCGGTCCACCGCCGAAAGTTCTTGCAGCAGGTTGTAACCGTCGCTGATGGCCTTGCCATCGGGCGGCTCGATAAACGGGAACGCGGTGACTTCGCCGAGGCGCAGATGCAGCATCTGCAAGATGACCGCCGCGAGGTTGGTGCGCAGGATTTCCGGATCGGTAAATTCCGGGCGACCGAGGAAATCCTCTTCGCTGTACAGGCGCACGCAGATGCCCGGCTCGACCCGTCCACACCGGCCTTTACGCTGGTTGGCGCTGGCCTGGGAAATGGCTTCGATGGGCAGGCGCTGGACCTTGGCCCGGTAGCTGTAGCGGCTGATGCGCGCCGTTCCGCTGTCGATCACGTAACGAATGCCCGGCACGGTCAGCGAGGTTTCCGCGACGTTGGTCGCCAGTACCACGCGACGGCCTGGGTGAGACTGGAAAATCCGCTGTTGCTCGGCCGGCGACAACCGCGCGTACAACGGCAGGATTTCGGTGTGCTTGAGCTGAGCCTTGCGCAGCATGTCGGCGGCGTCGCGAATCTCGCGTTCACCGGGCAGGAACACCAGCACGTCACCGGGGCTGCGGCGTTCGCTGCGCTCGTAGGCGGCGATTTCGTCGAGGGTGGCAAGGATCGCCTGATCCACCGTCAGGTCGTCCTCGACGCGGTTGCCCTCTTCGTCCTGCTCAAGCGTCAGCGGGCGATACCAGGTGTCCACCGGATAGGTGCGGCCGGATACCTCGACAATCGGCGCGTCATCGAAGTGCCTGGAGAAACGCTCCAGGTCGATGGTTGCCGAAGTGATGATGACTTTCAGGTCGGGACGGCGCGGCAGCAGGGTTTTCAGGTAGCCGAGCAGGAAGTCGATGTTGAGGCTGCGTTCGTGGGCCTCGTCGACGATGATCGTGTCGTAGCGTTCCAGATAACGATCATTCTGGGTTTCCGCCAACAGGATGCCGTCGGTCATCAGTTTGATCAGGGTGCTGGAATCGCTCTGATCCTCGAATCGCACCTGATAGCCGACCAACGCGCCCAGCGGCGTACCGAGTTCTTCGGCGACCCGGCTGGCGACGCTGCGTGCAGCGATCCGGCGGGGCTGGGTGTGGCCGATCAGGCCGTGCTGGCCGCGGCCGATTTCCAGGCAGATCTTCGGCAACTGGGTGGTTTTACCCGAGCCGGTCTCACCGGCGATGATCAGCACCTGATGCTTTTCCAGCGCCTTTTTGATTTCGTCGCGCTTGGCGGCGATCGGCAGGCTGTCGTCGTAACGGATCACCGGCAGGCTGGCCTTGCGCGCCAGTACCTGCTCACAGGACGCCTGCATCCGCGTCACCCACTGGCCCAGCCTGGCCTCGTCGGGTTTCTTGCGCAGCTCAAGCAACTGCCGCCGCAGCCGGTGGCGGTCGGCGAGCATGGCGTGATCGAGGTTTTTCAGCAGTTTGTCGATGGAGGGCGATTCGTCGGTCATCGGGTACGCAATTCGGTCGTCTAGTGGCGCAGGGTGGCGATTGTCGCAGATTTTACGACCGCTGCGCGGCCGATCGCGAGCAAGCTCGCTCCCACACTGGATGTATAGCGACCACAAAATCAGAGCACACTGCAGTCAAATGTGGGAGCGAGCTTGCTCGCGATGGCGTCAGTGAGAACTACTCGTTGTCCAAGCCTTTACGCCGATACGGAAACACATCAATCACCTTCCCCGCCCGAATCGCTTCCTGAAGGCTCTTCCAGTAATCGGCGTTGTACAACTCGCCATGCAACTGATCGAACAACTTGCGCTGCCCCGAATCGGCAAACAGGAACGGTGGAAACTCTTCCGGGAATACGTCCAGTGGCCCGATCGAGTACCACGGTTCGGACGCCATTTCATCTTCGGGTGTACGTGGCAGCGGGATGTGGCGGAAATTGGCCTCGGTGAGGAAGCAGATCTCGTCGTAGTCGTAGAACACCACCCGACCGTGACGGGTCACCCCGAAGTTCTTCAGCAGCATGTCGCCGGGAAAGATGTTGGCCGCCGCCAGTTGCTTGATCGCCAGCCCATAGTCTTCCAAGGCCTCCCGCACCTGCGCCTCGTTGGCGTTCTCCAGGTAGAGGTTCAGCGGGGTCATGCGGCGCTCGGTCCAGCAGTGGCGGATCAGCACCGTATCGTCTTCCACCGACACTGTGGATGGTGCGACTTCCAGCAGTTCCTCCAGGCACGCCGGATCGAACTTGCTCAGGGGGAAACGGAAGTCGGCGAACTCCTGGGTATCGGCCATGCGCCCGACCCGGTCGACGCTTTTCACCAGGCGGTACTTTTCGATCACCGTGGCGCGGTCGACGTTTTTCGACGGCGAGAAACGGTCCTTGATGATTTTGAACACGGTGTTGAAACCCGGCAGGGTGAACACGCTCATGACCATGCCGCGCACGCCGGGGGCCATGATGAACTGGTCGTCGGTATTGGCCAGGTGATTGATCAGTGCCCGGTAGAATTCCGACTTGCCGTGCTTGTAGAAGCCGATCGAGGTGTACAGCTCGGCAATGTGCTTGCCCGGCAGGATGCGTCGCAGAAAGCCGATGAACTCCGCCGGCACCGGCACATCCACCATGAAATACGAGCGGGTGAACGAGAAGATGATCGACACGTCTGCTTCATCGGTGATCAGCGCATCGATCTGGATGCCGCGACCCTCCAGGTGCAACAATGGAATTGCCAGCGGCCATTGCTCGTCGGCGGTGTAGATGCGCCCCACCAGGTACGCGCCTTTATTGCGGTACAGCACCGAGGAAAACAGCTCGACGCTCAGCTCCGGATCCTTGCACACCCAATCCGGCAGGTTCTCGCGCAGTTGCGCTTCGAGGCGCTTCAGGTCACCGGCCAGGTCGGCGTAATCCTCACTGAAACGGTAGTCGGCGAAGATGCTGGCGAGCATCGCCGACAATTGGCCTTGCGGCTTGTAGGTGCGGGTTTGCGCGGCCCGGGCGCGGCGCAGGCTCGGCCGGGTGGTGTGGATGAACATGCAGCCGTCGCTGATCAGGTCATGGCTGAACAGCCCACAGAAGATCGAGTTGTACCAGGTCTCGGACAGTTCATCGTCGAAGCGCAGGTCGATCAGGCTGATGTAGGCGTTTTTGACCAGCGGCCAGCAGCTGACGTCCAGGGTGTCGGCGTCAAACGCGGTGCGCAGTCGCTCCACCGTTTCACCGACCTTGTCTTCATACAGATTGATCCGTGCCGCCGACGCCGTCTGCGTTTCCTGCCACTTGGCCTGTTCGAAGCGGGCCCGGGCGCCGTCGGTGATCTGGCGAAAATGCTCGCGGTAATCGTCAAAGCCATCGAGGATCAAACGGGCGATGTCGGCGGCTGGCCATTGCTGCGGCATGGTGAGACCTCTGCGGGAATTCGGGAGGCTTGAGCTTAGCCAGTGAACCGGGTGCAGGAGAAGCGTAATTTTCCGGGTGAATTAAATGCCCGGTTTTCGGTTGCCATCGATCACACACTCAGCAACACTTTCGCCCCTCCCCCAAGGAAGGACCGCGCTGTGAACCCCGTCGATATTTTCCGTTTACTGTCCCTGGCGGCCATTTGGGGGGCCAGTTTTCTGTTCATGCGCATCATCGCCCCGGTGATCGGCAGCATTCCTACCGCTTTTTTCCGTGTATCGATCGCCGCTGCCGGACTGCTGGTGATTCTCGGCCTGATGCGCATCAGTTGGGATTTCAAGGGCAAACTCAAGACCGTGATGCTGCTCGGGGTGATCAACTCCGGGATTCCGGCGACGCTCTATTCGGTGGCTGCGCAGGTGCTACCAGCCGGTTACTCGTCGATTTTCAATGCCACGACACCCTTGATGGGCGTGCTGATCGGCGGCCTGTTTTTCCATGAAAGGCTCACTGGCGCCAAACTCGGCGGCGTGTTCCTGGGGCTGTTCGGCGTGGGCGTGCTGACCCGTGCCGGTCCGGTGGCGTTCGATTTGGAACTGCTGATGGGTGCCGTCGCCTGCCTGCTCGCGACCACCTGCTATGGATTTGCGGGGTTTCTGGCCCGCCGCTGGCTCGATCAGGCCGGTGGTCTCGACAGCCGTTTGTCGGCAGTGGGCAGCATGCTTGGCGCGACATTGTTCCTGCTGCCGCTGTTCGGCTACAGCGTGATAAGCCAACCACCCGCGACCTGGGGCGGCTGGAGTGTCTGGCTCTCGTTGCTGGGGTTGGGTCTTGGATGCACGGCGTTTGCGTACATTATTTACTTCCGCCTCCTGAGCTCGATTGGTCCGGTGAAATCGATGACTACGACCTTTTTGATCCCGCTGTTCGGCGTGCTGTGGGGGGCGCTGTTTCTTGATGAGCCATTGTCGATGGCGCATGTCTATGGCGGGATGTTGATTGCGCTGGCGTTGTGGTTGGTGTTGAAGCCGGCGGCGGTGAAACCGGGTTTGGTGGCTGGCCGGTAGTGTTGTGGCGTTTCAGATGACGCCAAAAATCACAAAGGCCCGGAGCATGGCTCCAGGCCCTTGCGGGTTTGCACGCAATTACGCGGCTTTACGGAACACAAACACCAGACCGACGATGATCAGCAGCATGCCGAACAGGCTCAACATCGCCAGGCGATTGCCGAAGATCAGATAGTCCATCACCGCCGTTACCGCCGGCACCAGATAAAACAGGCTGGTGACGTTCACCAGATTGCCTCGGGCGATCAAGCGGTACAGCAATAGCGTCGCCAGCACCGACACCACCAGCCCCATCCATAGCACCGGCAGGATGAATCCACTGCTGTGTTCGAAGTGAAACGGCTGGAAGGGTACGAAAATCCCGCACAACAGCAGTCCGGCCAGATACTGCACTGGCAGTGTGCCGAGGGGATTGTCGGTGATGCGTTTCTGCATGATCGAACCGAACGTCATGCTCGCCAGCGCCAGCAGACCGAAAAGCATGCCCGCCAAAGACATGCCGGCCAAACCGATGCCCTGGTAAACCACCATGATCAACCCGGCCAAGCCTAGCGCCAGACCGAACATCCGGCTTATTGATCGGTGCCGCTCCATCAGCACCACGGTGAGAATCGGCTGCACGCCCATGATGGTCGCCATCACCCCGGGCGTGACTTTAAGGTCCAGGGCCAGCAGATAGAAAATCTGATACGCCCCCAACAACACCACGCCGGTGACCATCGCATACAGCATCGGTTTGCCGCCCTTGGGCAACTTCAGCTTGAGCAACGGCACCAGCAACACCAGGCCGCCCAGGGCGATGACGAAACGGAACATCAGGAAGGCAAAGGGCGACGCGTGGGCCAGCCCCCATTTGGAGAAGATCGCCCCGCTGCTCCACAGCAGAACGAACAGGCTCGTGGACGCCGCCGCGAGCGCGGAGTTTTTCGAAAGGACAAACATGAATACCACCTGTAGTCAGGCAAAAAGCCAACTCAGCCGAAGCTGAAATTCAGTCGTTTTTTTCAGGTAGGCAGGGGAACAGCAGAAAGCAGCTGATCAGCCCGAAATGCCAACGCCTGGCGGTGAGACCACCGCGCACACTGGCGTGCGACTGACAGGAGGGGGGTAATGACTGATCTGCCCCGGTTGCTGATTCCCGCACGGCACGACGCCAGCGTTGACCGCTGAATCGACTACCGCGTTGAAGTGGGGTGCAGGCATTGGGCTGATCTTTACTCGAGGGATAAAAAAGTGAGTCCGAAACTCACCGTGCGCCGACTATAACCAGCGTTCGACATGGATTGCAACGACTCGACCAAAAGGCCAGCTACGACAGTTGTTACAGAGTCTGCAGTGTGCGGTTGGAGGGGCATTCAGGGATTGCGCGAAAACCTGTAAAAAACCGCTCACAACGAACGGTTCTTTTATTCTGTATCCGGCGTTAGCCAAACAACCAATACCCCAACAACATCAGCACCAGCACCGCCAGTACCGGACGCAGTACACGGTAGGCCTCGGGATTGCGCCGCTTCCATTGCTTGACCACACCACTGAATTTATCGCTGGAGTTCTTGCTCCAGGCATAGACCCGGTTGATGCCCCCTACTCGCTCGTCATCAAGGTTCTGCGGTGCAGTCGCACGACCTAGCCAGGCGCTGATACTGCGATTGATGCGGGTCATGAAGCGATTGCTCAGCGGACGTTCGATATCGCAGAACAGTATGACACGGGTCTTTTGCGTTTCATTCTTGACCCAGTGCACGTAGGTTTCGTCGAACATCACGTCTTCACCATCGCGCCAGGCGTAAACCTGACCGTCGACAAAGATGCGGCAATCATCGGAATTGGGGGTGGACAGGCCCAAGTGATAACGCAGGGAACCGGCAAACGGATCGCGATGCGGATTGAGGTGGCTGCCGCCCGGCAGTAGCGCGAACATGGCGCCTTTGACGCTGGGAATGCTGTTGACCAGTTGCACGGTTTTCGGGCACAAGGCTTCGGCGGAAGTCAGCGGTTTGTCGTACCACTTGAGATAGAAGCGCTTCCAGCCCTTCTTGAAGAACGAGCCAAAGCCGGCGTCGTTGTTCTTTGCCGCCGCGCGGATATACCCCTCGTCGAACAAGTGCATCGCTTCGTCGCGAATCACCTCCCAGTTGTCCTTGAGTACATCAAGTTCCGGGAACTTGCTGCGATCCAGATACGGTTTCGACGGCACGCCGGAAAACAGGTACATCAGGGCATTATAGGGGGCGAACAGTGCCGAATGGTTAACGAACTGGCGCAAAACCGGCAGGCGCGCCTTGCCGCGCAAATGCACATAGAGGGTGCTACCGAGAAACAGCAACAACAACGAGGCTTTCGCGGCAAACGACGGGATCATCGACAACTCCTTTGAAGATAAACGGCACCGCACCACGTCCATTGCCCGACGTGGCTACCAGCATGATAAACACTACCGCCCCGGTGAAAACCTGCACTTTTCAACATTCAATGTTAATGAATGTGCAACAAACTTTATTAACATAAGGTGCCTGAACGCTGGCTGATGCAATCCATCATCAACCGGAACAGATCAATGGATCGCAACCAGCGATAACGCCTCAACCGTCAGCGCCAGCCACGATCCGCCAATGCCTGGCACTTACTGGCGATTCTCCTGTTCGGTAAACAGATCACTGAACAGCATGCTCGACAGGTAACGCTCACCGGAATCCGGCAAGATCACGACAATGGTCTTGCCCTGCATTTCCGGGGTCTCCGCCAGTCTTACGGCGACCGCCATGGCGGCGCCGCTGGAAATCCCGCACAAGATTCCCTCTTCCTGCATCAAGCGCAAGGCCATGGCCTTGGACTCTTCGTCACTGACCAGTTCCACCCGATCGACGATCGACAAATCGAGGTTCTTCGGCACAAAACCGGCACCGATGCCCTGGATCTTGTGCGGGCTCGGCTTGATTTCTTCACCGGCCAGGGCCTGGGTGATCACCGGCGACACCACTGGTTCCACCGCCACCGAGAGTATCGGTTTGCCCTGGGTATTCTTGATATACCGTGAAACCCCGGTGATGGTTCCACCGGTTCCGACACCTGCCACCAGCACGTCGACCGCGCCGTCGGTATCGTTCCAGATCTCCGGGCCGGTGGTTTTTTCGTGGATGGCCGGGTTGGCTGGGTTGTCGAATTGCGCCGGCATGAAATACTTCGACGGGTCGCCAGCAACGATTTCACCGGCTTTCTCGATGGCGCCTTTCATGCCTTTGGCCGGCTCGGTCAACACCAGTTCGGCGCCCAGTGCCTTGAGTACCTTGCGGCGTTCGATACTCATGGACGCCGGCATGGTCAGCATCAGCTTGTAGCCACGGGCGGCGGCCACGAAGGCCAGGCCGATGCCGGTATTGCCGGAGGTGGGTTCTACGATGGTCATCCCCGGCTTGAGTTTGCCGCTGCCCTCGGCATCCCAGATCATGTTCGCACCGATCCGGCACTTGACCGAGTAGCCAGGGTTGCGCCCTTCGATCTTGACCAGGATGGTCACACCACGCGGCGCAATGCGATTGATCTGCACCAGCGGCGTATTACCGATGGAGTGGGCGTTGTCAGCGAAAATGCGGCTCATGGCTGGGTCCTTAACGACAGCATTGAAATAGGGCATCAAGGTAAGCCTCTTGCCCGCAGGCGTCCAGTCGGGTCGAACGTCCGCTTATCAGTGCAGTCAATGGCTTTAGACAGCCAGAGATTTGCCGCCATGAAACGTCGATACAGCTGGCCCCTGTGGACCCTCGCCGGCCTCGTTCTGCTGCTGGTTGCCTTGCACATTGCCCTGCCCTACATCGTGCGCGATTACCTCAACGAGAGATTGGCGAACATGGGTGACTACCGCGGCCAGATTACCGACGTGGACCTGGCCCTGTGGCGCGGCGCCTACAAAATCAATGGACTGAAAATCGTCAAGGTCAATGGCAAGGTCCCCGTGCCTTTCGTCAATGCGCCATTGATTGACCTCTCCGTCAGCTGACACTCGCTCTGGCATGACCACGCAGTGGTGGCCGAGGCGCAGTTCGACAAACCCGAGGTCAACTTCGTCGATGGCGCCAACAAGCAAAATTCCCAGACCGGCGAGGGTACCGACTGGCGAGCACAATTAGGCAAGCTGCTGCCCATTACCCTGAACGAAGTGCGGATCAACGACGGCAAGATCAGCTTTCGCAACTTCAACTCCAAGCCACCCGTGAACATGAATGCCACAAAAGTGGATGCCAACATCTACAACCTGACCAACGTGGTCGACACCAAAGGCAAGCGTGATGCGCGCTTCGAAGGCAAAGCCCTGCTGCTGGGGCACGCGCCACTGGAAACCACGGCCACTTTCGATCCCTTGAGCGACTTCGAAGACTTCGAGTTTCGCTTGCGCACCACGGATATCGAGCTCAAGCGCTTGAACGACTTCGCCGCGGCCTACGGCAAGTTCGACTTCAATGCCGGCCATGGCGACGTGGTGATCGAAGCCACAGCCAACAAGGGGCGACTGACCGGCTACATCAAGCCCCTGCTGCGCGATGTTGATGTGTTCAACTGGCAGCAGGATGTGCAAAGCGAGGACAAAGGGCTATTCCGCTCGATTTGGGAAGCCCTCGTCGGCGGTACCGAGACCGTCTTGAAAAACCAGGGCAAAAACCAGTTTGCGACACGGGTCGAACTCAAGGGTAATGTGCATCAGCAAGATGTCAGCGCATTCCAGGCTTTTTTACAGATTTTGCGCAATGGTTTCATCCAGGCATTCAATGCGCGGTATGAACGGCCAAAGCCGGATGCAGGCTGAGTCACCAAGTGACGCCCCATTCAGAGACTGAATAAGCCGTCTGCGTTCACAGTCGACCGGACACCGCGTTATAGTCGGGGCTGACTCTTTTATTGCCCCCCGCCCTGCCTCGTACAGGTCGGCGTTACCGTTCGAGGATTAGCAGATGAAGTTCGAAGGCACCCAGGCCTACGTCGCCACCGATGACCTGAAGCTGGCGGTCAACGCCGCCATCACCCTGGAGCGGCCGTTGCTGGTCAAGGGCGAACCGGGCACCGGCAAGACCATGCTCGCCGAGCAACTGGCCGAATCCTTTGGCGCCAAGCTGATCACCTGGCACATCAAATCCACCACCAAGGCCCACCAGGGCCTGTACGAGTACGACGCGGTCAGCCGCCTGCGCGATTCGCAGCTCGGCACGGAAAAGGTCCACGACGTTCGCAACTACCTGAAAAAGGGCAAGCTCTGGGAAGCCTTCGAGTCCGAAGAGCGGGTGATCCTGCTGATCGACGAAATCGACAAGGCCGACATCGAATTCCCGAATGACCTGCTGCAAGAACTCGACAAGATGGAGTTCTACGTTTACGAGATCGACGAGACCATCAAGGCCAAAAAACGTCCGATCATCATCATTACCTCCAACAACGAAAAAGAGCTGCCGGACGCCTTCCTGCGCCGCTGCTTCTTCCACTACATCGCTTTCCCGGATCGCGTGACGATGCAGCGGATCGTCGACGTGCACTACCCGGACATCAAGAAAGACCTGGTCAGCGAAGCGCTGGACGTGTTCTTCGACGTACGCAAGGTGCCGGGCCTGAAGAAGAAGCCTTCGACCTCCGAGCTGGTGGACTGGCTGAAGCTGTTGATGGCCGACAACATCGGCGAAGCGGTGCTGCGCGAGCGTGATCCGACCAAGGCCATCCCGCCGCTGGCCGGTGCGCTGGTCAAGAACGAACAGGACGTGCAACTGCTGGAGCGTCTGGCGTTCATGAGCCGTCGCGGCAGCCGATAAGGGTCAACGCCATGTTGCTCAACCTGTTCAATGAAATGCGTGCAGCCAAGGTGCCGGTCTCGGTGCGTGAGCTGCTGGACCTGATCAACGCGCTGAAACAGCGCGTGACCTTCGCCGACATGGACGAGTTCTATTACCTGTCCCGGGCGATCCTGGTGAAGGACGAAAAGCATTTCGACAAGTTCGACCGGGCGTTCGGTGCCTACTTCAATGGTCTTGAAAAACTCGACGACCACTTGCAGGCCTTGATTCCCGAAGACTGGCTGCGCAAGGAATTCGAGCGTTCGCTGACCGACGAAGAGCGGGCGGCGATCCAGTCATTGGGTGGCCTGGACAAGCTGATCGAAGAGTTCAAGAAACGTCTGGAAGAACAGAAGGAACGCCACGCCGGTGGCAACAAGTGGATCGGCACCGGTGGCACCAGCCCGTTCGGTTCCGGCGGTTTCAACCCGGAAGGTATTCGGGTCGGCGATGCCGGCAAGCGCCAGGGCAAGGCGGTCAAGGTCTGGGACCAGCGCGAATACAAGAACCTCGACGATTCGGTCGAGCTGGGCACCCGCAACATCAAGGTCGCCCTGCGGCGCTTGCGCAAGTTTGCCCGTCAGGGCGCGGCCGAAGAGCTGGACATCGATGGCACCATCGACCATACCGCCAAGGATGCCGGCCTGCTGAACATCCAGATGCGGCCGGAGCGGCGTAACACCGTCAAGCTGTTGCTACTGTTCGACATCGGCGGCTCGATGGACGCCCATGTGAAGATTTGCGAGGAGCTGTTCTCGGCCTGCAAGACCGAGTTCAAGCATCTGGAGTACTTCTACTTCCACAACTTCATTTATGAATCGGTGTGGAAGAACAACATGCGCCGCACCTCCGAACGTACTTCGACCATGGACCTGCTGCACAAGTACGGTGCCGACTACAAAGTGATCTTCATCGGTGACGCCGCCATGGCGCCCTATGAAATCACCCAGGCGGGCGGCAGCGTCGAGCACTGGAACGAAGAAGCCGGTTACGTGTGGATGCAGCGGTTCAAGGAGAAGTACAAGAAACTCATCTGGATCAACCCGTATCCGAAGGACACGTGGGGCTATACCTCTTCGACCAACATCGTGCGGGATTTGATTGAGGACCAGATGTATCCGCTGACCCTTCGCGGGCTGGAGGAAGGGATGCGGTTTCTGTCCAAGTAGTTCTGCTGTCTGGACTGACGCCATCGCGAGCAAGCTCGCTCCCACAGGGTCTTATGTACGGCAAAGATCCAATGTGGGAGCGAGCTTGCTCGCGATGCTTTTAAAGGCTAACAAACTGACGCAGATACTGAATCTGTTCTCGATGCGCCACATCCTGCACCACCGGCCGCAACCGCACCCGCGCCCCCGGCAGGCACTGCGCAAGCCGCGCCAGTGCCAACGGTGTCAACGCCCCCAATCGCGGATAACCACCGATGGTCTGTCGATCATTGAGCAACACAATCGGCTGCCCGTCAGGCGGCACTTGCACCGCCCCCAACGGAATACCTTCGGAAATCATCGGTTTGCCCTGGTACTGCAGCGCCGTGCCCAACAGGCGAATGCCCATCCGGTCGGCTCGGCTGTCAAGACTCCACACGCTGTTGAACGCATCGAACAGACTCTGCCCGCTGAACTCGCCAATCTGCGCACCAAGCACCAGATCCAGCAATGGCTCGCCGGTGAAATCCGGCACGCATTGGCTTGGCAACTCCCGCAGCAATACCAGCGAGTTCCCCGAGTAGCTCAAGGACGCGCCTTTACCCAGCGCATGGCCCATTCCGTCCAGGCCACCCAGTTCCTCACGGACCACCGTCGCGCTGCTGCCCAGCACTTTCGGTGCATCAAACCCACCCGGCGCCGCCAGATAGGCCCGGGCGCCGAGTAGCGGTCGGGCGAATTGCAAACGCTGACCTTTGTGCAACCTGAAACTGCGCCATGGCGCCAGCGCTTCGCCATCCACCTGCGCGCCAAGATCCGCGCCGGCCAAGGCCAGCAAGCAATCTTCCTCGGCCACGAGGGTGAATCCGCCAAGGGTGATTTCGATTACCGGCGCATCCAGCCCGTTGCCCAATAGCCAGTTGGCCCAGGACATCGAACGCCAATCGGCGGCTCCGCCCTGGGTCACGCCCAGATGCCGCACGCCAAATCGACCGGCATCCTGCAACAGGCACAGCGCCGTACTCGCTTCAATGGTCAGACGGCTCATGCCTGGGCCTCCAGTGGCGTATCGTCACCGCCCAGGTTAATGAATTCGGCATGGCCGACCGCTTCGAACCGTACGGTGTCACCGGGTTGCATCAGGCTGTAGCCGTCACGGTTGCGATCGAACAATTTGGCCGGCGTGCGGCCGATCAGGTTCCAGCCCCCCGGCGACACCACCGGGTAGGCCGCCGTTTGCCGTTCGGCGATGCCGACACTGCCGGCGGCGACTTTCTTGCGGGGCGTGTTCAGACGCGGCGCGGCGAGCACCTCTTCCACCAGCCCCATGAAAGCGAAGCCCGGCGCAAAGCCCAGGGCAAACACCTGATATTCACGCTCGCAGTGACGACGGATCACCTCCTCCACCGCCAACCCGCTGCGTTGCGACAACAGGCTCAATTCCGGACCGACGCTCAAGTCGTACCACACCGGCAACACATGGCAGGTACCGCGCGTACGCGCATTGGGCGACAGATCGATCAGTGCCTGGGCAATCAACTCCCGGGCCTGGGCGGGACTCAGCGCGGTCAAGTCGTAATGCACCATCAAGGTGGTGTAGGACGGCACCAGATCAATCAGATGCCCGGCGAATGCCGTGCGCAGACTTTCACTGGCCGCCAGCATCCACGGCATGTTGGTTTCGGCAATTTCATCGAACAGGCGCACCATCAGGCAGTCCAGCGCCACCACTTCCACCCGCAGCTTCATGACGCGCTCTGCCGGTTCAAGGCTTCACGGATGCGTTGCACGGCAGCGACCGAACTGGCGTTGTCGCCGTGCACGCAAAGAGTGTTGGCCTGCAAATGCAGGGCGCTGCCATCGCTGGCGGTGAGCGGATCGCCACGGGCAATGGTCAGCGCCTGCTCGATGATTTTTTCCGGATCGTGATGCACCGCTCCCGGCAGTTGTCGCGACACCAGCCTGCCGGCGCTGTCATAAGCGCGGTCGGCAAAAGCCTCGAACCACAGGGTCACGCCGTATTCATCGCCCAGTTGTTGGGCGGCGCTGTTGTCGCGGGTGGCCATCAACATCAACGGCAGGTTGCGATCATAGGACGCTACCGCTTGCAGCACCGCGCGCAGTTGTGCCGGGTTGGCCATCATGTCGTTGTACATCGCGCCATGGGGTTTGACGTAACTGACACGACCGCCCTGGGCCCGGCAGATGCCGTCGAGGGCGCCGATCTGGTAATGCAGAATGTCTTGAAGTTCCTGGGGGGCATAGGCCATGGAGCGGCGGCCGAACCCCACCAGGTCCTGATAGGCCGGATGCGCGCCAACTTGCACACCGTGGCTGAGGGCCAGGCTGACGGTCTTGCGCATGATGCTCGGGTCGCCGGCGTGGAAACCGCAGGCGATGTTGGCGCAATCGATGAAGGGCATGATTTCCGCGTCCAGCCCCATGGTCCAGCTGCCGAAACTCTCGCCGATGTCGCAGTTCAATAGCAGGCGGCTCACACTGAACACTCCTGTAGGCTTTATTCTTTTCAGCTGCGGGACATATCCGTAAGACAGCCCCGCAGGTTATCAGTTACTGGGCGTCGAGTTGCTTGCCACGGGTTTCCGGCAAACTCAAGGCCGCGAGGATCACCACGCCGTAGGAAACCGCCGCAAAGGCACCGATGCCTACACTCAGCGGCACGGTCTGGCTGAGCAGGCCAATCAACAGTGGAAACAACGCCGCCAGCGCCCGTCCGATGTTGTAGCAAAAACCCTGGCCCGAACCGCGAATGCGCGTGGGGAACAACTCGGTCAGGAATGCACCCATGCCACTGAAGATCCCGGAGGCAAAGAAGCCCAGCGGAAAGCCCAGCCACAGCATCACGCCGTTGCTGACCGGCAGTTGCGTGTACAGCAACACAATGGTGAACGAGCCGACGGCGAACAGGATGAAGTTCTTTTTACGTCCGAGGATGTCGGTCAAATAGGCGCTGATGACATAACCCACGTAGGACCCGACGATCACCATCGCCAGATAACCGCTGGTATTGAGCACGCTCAAACCGCGTTCGTTCTTCAGAAAAGTCGGCAACCAGGACGTGATCGCGTAGTAGCCGCCCAGGGCGCCGGTGGTCAGCAACGAAGCGCGAATCGTGGTGAAGAGCATGCCGGGGGCGAAAATCTCGTAGAACTTCGACGGGTTGCTCGGCTCCTGCCTGGCTTTGGCTTCACGATAGATTTCCGGGTCCTTGACCAGGCGGCGGACGAATATCACGAAGATTGCCGGCACGATGCCGAGGATGAACAGCGCGCGCCAGGCGTCTTCCGGTGGCAATACCGAGAACAGCAGCGCATACAGAATCGCCGTCAGCCCCCAACCCAGCGCCCAGCCGGACTGCACCATGCCCACGGCCTTGCCACGGTCCTTGGCTCGAATGACTTCACCGATCAGCACCGCGCCGGCCGTCCACTCGCCGCCGAAACCGAAGCCCATCAGGGTCCGTGCAATCAGCAGTTGCTCGTAGTTCTGGGCAAAGCCGCAGAGGAAGGTGAAGAAGGCAAACCACAACACCGTCAGTTGCAAGGTGCGCACACGACCGATGCGATCGGAGAGAATCCCCGCTACCCAGCCGCCGATGGCCGAAGCGATCAGCGTGCTGGTGTGAATCAGCCCGGCCTGGCCGGTGGTGATGCCCCACATGGCAATCAGGGTTGGCACCACAAAGCTGAGCATCTGGGTGTCCATGCCGTCCAGGCCATAGCCGATTTTGCAGCTCCAGAAGGTGCGGCGTTCCTGCTGATTGATGTTGCGATACCAGTCGAAAGGTCCCGGACGGGCCGAGGCTTTCGGAATGGCGGTGGTGTCGGGCGCACTCATGGCAAATCTCCGCACTGATTTTATTGGTATTGTTCTGAGCCCCGACGACGCCTATCGTGGGAACCGGATGCGCCGATTTTTGGACGCGCGCCCCTGCTGCGTCCAACTAATAAAAACCCGCCTTAGACATAAGAAATCTTTATCCCATGAACCTGAAGTTTCTCGAGACCTTTGTCTGGGTCGCCCGACTCAAGAGTTTCCGCCTGACCGCCGACAAGCTCTTCACCACTCAGGCCTCGATTTCCAGCCGCATCGCAGTGCTTGAAAGCGAGCTGGGGGTAAAGCTGTTTCTGCGGGATTCGCGCGGCGTGAGCCTGACGCCCGAAGGCCTCAAGGTGCTCGATTACGCCGAGCAGATGATGGACACCATGCAGGCGCTCAAACAGTCGATCGAGACCCGCTCGAGCAAGGCCGGACGGGTGCGCATCGGCGTGATGGACACGGTGATCCATACCTGGCTCAGCCCGTTGGTGGCGCAGATGACCGATCACTACCCGCTGGTGGAAATCGAACTGGTGGCCGATACCTCGCTCAACCTCTGCGATCAGCTGCAAAAAGGTTTTCTCGACGTGATCCTGCAAACCGACCTGCTGCGCCAGGAAAGCGTGCGCAGCCTGGAACTGGCCAGCCACCCCATGGGCTGGATTGTCGCCAGCAACTCGATCTACAACCGCAATTACACAAACGTCGCCGAACTGGCGCGTGAGCGGATCATCACTTATTCGAAAAACTCCCATCCGCATCAGGAAGTGCTGGCGCTGATGCAGGCCAATGGCGTCATGACACCGCGACTGAACTGCGTGAACTCTGTGTCGGCCATCACCCGTTTGTTGCGCGACGGCTTCGGCATCGGCGCATTGCCACCGGTGCTGGTGGCCGAGGAACTGGAGCGGGGGGAATTGACCTTGCTGGCCATCGACCAACGCCCGCCCAACCTGCAAGTGGTGGTGTCATGGCGGGTCGGCGCGGAGTGGGTCGAGGAGATCGTGACGTTGTGTCAGCACGTGGTGGAGCGGTATGCGCAGAAGGTAGGCGAGCACTACATGGTCTTGAGCAAACCCCTGGCCAGCCTCTGAAAAGGAGCGCCTCACAGCACAACAAGCAATTACTATCATTTGCATTAATATTTTGAAAATGTATTCTCTGCGCGCATTCAGCTAAACCACTGTCCAGAAGGAATCGGACTTGATGCGCGCTTTCACGCAAAGACAGCAGCAACTGCTCTCACACTGGAGCGAAGCCTTCGGCACTCAGGCCTTCCAGTCTCGCCGCATCACCCCCGACCATTTGAGCTATGCACCGGCGCCCGCCGCGCTGCGCTGCCTCCAGCGTCCGATCCTGCTTACATCTTGCGTCTCATCGAGAGCGTTGCCTGGCTCTGCGCCTTGACACTGGCGGCCACGGCACTGGCTTACGAATGGCTGGGGGTTCTCGTCTCCGGGGCATCTGGCAAGGCGCACTGTTCCCCATCACCTAGGCACTGATCGCCAACACCGTGTTTTCAAGCCAGCAGGGTTTTGCCCTCGGGATCCGCCGGGTGCGCTCATTCACCTCCACATCCGGCCCCGCAAAGTTACCTAGCCACACTTATCACGACTAAAAAAAGACCACCTCATGACCCGAACCAAACTTTCCTTGCTGATTCCGCTGCTCGGCTCCGTCAGCGTCCAGACCTGGGCCGAGGACACCGACCAGCAACCCGGCACATTGAACATGCAAGCCACCGTCGTTTCCGCGACTCGCAGCGAAGCGAGCATTGCCTCGATTCCTGGCTCGGTCCAGGTGATCGACGAACAACAGATCCGCGAACAGAGTGGTGCCGGGCGTCGGGTCTCCGACATTCTGGGGCAACTGGTTCCCGGCCTGGCGCCGTCCAGCGGCGGGATGAGCAACTTCGGCCAGACCCTGCGCGGGCGCAACATGCTGGTGTTGATCGACGGCGTGTCGCAGAACGCCACGCGTGACAACTTCCGCCAGCTCAACAGCATCGCACCGGCCAGTATCGAACGCATCGAGGTGGTTTCCGGCGCCAGCAGCATTTACGGTGCCGGCGCCTCAGGCGGCATCATCAACATCATCACCAAACGCAATCAGGGTCAGGACCTTGCCTACAGCAGCAAACTGGGCCTGACCAGCGGCAACAACCTCAACAGCAAGGGTTTCGCCTACGAGGCCTTTCAGAGTGCGACCGGGCGCAAGGATGCCTTGGACTGGTACGTGTCCGCCGACCTGACCCAGCGTAACGATCAGTACGACGGCAACGGCAACCGCATCCCTCAGGACACGTCCCAGGGCAGCAACATGGACACCGAAACCTATGACCTGCAAGGTCGTTTCGGTTACGAACTGGATGCCGACAAAAAACTCAGCCTGTCGCTGCAGGACTACAAGGACCAGCAAGACACCGGCTACACCAAAGACCCGAAAAACTCGCAGCAAGCCGTGGCGGTCAAAGGGCTGAAACTTGATGACCAACCCTATACCCATAACCAGGCGGCCAACCTCAACTACACCGACAACGACTTCTACGGCCAGGGCCTGCAACTGGAAAGCTACTGGCGCCGGGCCGACGCGCTGTTCTTCCCGGACCTGTCGCGAGGCAAGGCCGGGATCGCCGACAACAACAGCGTGCAGGATGTCTACGGCCTGCGTGCGGCCATCGACACGCCGTTGCCGGCCATCGGCAGCGCCACAGGCAACCTGGTCTGGGGCGCCGACTATGATCACGAACGCTCCCGCCAGCGTGGTGACCAATACACCCTCAAAGGGCTGACCTACACCAAGACCGGCACCACTTACGAGATGGGCCCGGATATCGAAACCACCACCAAGGCGCTGTTCGGGCAGATGTCCTGGGACATCGGAGACTGGACCCTGCGTGGCGGTGTGCGCCGCGAATGGATCGAAAGCGAGGTCTCCGACAGCATCGCCTACGGTCAGATCGTGCAGACCGGCGTACGCGCCATCCTGCCCGGTGACACCCTCAAATACGACGCCACGCTCTATAACCTGGGCGCGGTCTATCACCTGAGTGAGCATCAGGACGTCTTCGCCAATTACAGCCAGGGCTTTTCGCTGCCGGACATCCAGCGCTTCTTGCGTGACGTGAGCAGCACCTTCGACATCCAGAGCCTCAACGCCCAGGCCATCAAGGTCGACAGCTATGAGCTGGGCTGGCGCGGTGACTGGGACCGGTGGCAGGCCGACGTCACCGTCTATGAAAACACCTCGGACGTGACTCAGTTCTACGATGCCAATAGCCGTGTCTTGCGTCTGATCAATCAGAAGGAGCGGGTTCGCGGCATCGAAAACAGCCTGACTTACCGCGCGACCGATCACTGGTCGGTGGGTGGTACCTATGCCTGGGCCAAGGGCGAGACCCAGCAGAACGGGAAATGGATCGATCTGCCGGCAACACGCATTTCACCGGCCAAGACCACGCTGTTCGTCGGCTACACCGAAGACGACTACAGCCTGCGCCTGCAAGGCATGCACCTGTCCAGTTACGACGCTGCGGCCAAGGACA
Organism: Pseudomonas sp. PDM30; assembly: GCF_019218985.1. Taxonomy (NCBI): domain Bacteria; kingdom Pseudomonadati; phylum Pseudomonadota; class Gammaproteobacteria; order Pseudomonadales; family Pseudomonadaceae; genus Pseudomonas; species Pseudomonas sp. PDM30. The sequence goes on along the minus strand of NZ_JAHUWM010000008.1, from coordinate 21,627 downwards.
ACAACGGGCGCGACATCGAAGGCTATACGCTGGTGGACCTGCTCGGCTCCGTGTACTTGCCGGTCGGTCGCCTGGAAGGCGGGGTGTACAACCTGACCAACCGCACGTACGTCAATCTGTTCGCCCAGGCCAACGCCAAAGCACCGTACCCCAATGCCGAAGGCCGTACCTTGAGCATGAGCTATTCGATAGATTGGTAATCAACCGAGGAGCCGGCTTGCCGGCTCCTTGACGTTCGACGGGGTTACAAACCGCGCAAATCCCGCTCTTCGATCGGCCGGCTCTGGCGCAGACGCTTGCCGCCCAGCACCACCCAGTCAATCAGTCGGAACAGGCACTCGATCCCGAACGACAGCAGCAAGGCGCCGCTCATGCCCCAGACCATCGCTTCGGGCGTCAACAGGATCTGGTAGCTGTAGCCATTCCAGGTTTCCTTGCGGATATCCGGATCGGCGGCCAGCACCACTTGCAGGAAGCGGATGTACCACGGGCCCTGCATCGCCTGGAATTGCTTGTCCAGCGCCACCTGACGGGTCAGCAGGTTGCCCAGGCTGTCGGCGTCGCTGCGAAAGATCGGGTCTTCGCTGGCGCGGTAATGCGCGACCAGAGCCTGCATGTCACCCTTGAAGAACTGATTGGCGGTGTTCTGGAAGCCGCTCAGACTGGTCTGCGCCTCGATCAGGTGCGCCTCGACCCGCTTGGCATAATCGCTGATGAAGCCCGGCACCTGGACACCGATCAACAGGCCCGCCGCAAACAACACCAGCCGTAGATAACTGAGCAACATGCAAGGAGTCCTTATTCGGTCTGGCCCTGGCTGACGCATTCGCCGCGTCGCCACAGGCTCCATTGACCCGGTTCGTAACGGGTCCAGGTTTCGTTTTCGGTCAGGGGTTCGGTGGCAATGACGGTCACCACATCGTTAGGCGTGGTTTCGGCCTGAAAGTCGACGATCACGTCGACATCTTTCAAGCGCGCCGGGCCAAACGGTGCACGACGGGTGATTTGCGCCAGCTTGGTCGAGCAATAGCAGAACAGCCAGTCACCGTCGCTGAGCAGGCAGTTGAACACGCCTTTGTTGCGGTATTCGGCGCACGCTGCCACCAGGTCAGGCAGCAGCTCTTCGACCTCGACCGGCTCGGGGAACGCCGCACGCACACGGTTGAGCAAATCGCAGAAAGCCGCTTCGCTGTCGGTATCGCCGACCGGGCGATAGAAACTGGCCACTGGCTGGAAGTCCGCCAACTGGCCGTTATGGGCGAAACACCAGTTTCGCCCCCACAGCTCACGGACGAACGGATGCGTGTTGGATAGGGAGACCTTGCCGACGTTGGCCTGGCGGATGTGCCCGATCACCACTTCGCTCTTGATCGGATAGCGCTGCACCAGGTTCGCGACCTCCGACTCGCAGCTCGCCGCTGGGTCCTGGAACAGCCGCAGTCCACGGCCTTCATAGAAGGCAATGCCCCAGCCATCGCGGTGCGGGCCGGTGCGTCCGCCGCGCTGCATCAGCCCGGTGAAGCTGAACACGATATCGGTCGGGACATTGGCGCTCATGCCCAATAACTCACACATGCTCGGACTCTCGCTCAATCGCAGGGGCAAGGTTACAGACGGGGTTCGACTCGCATCCGCTGAGGAGTGCTCGGCACGGGCGGACGACCATAACGATCATCGCCGGCACCGCCGAACGGTTGATCGTCCTCGGGCTCGTCGGCACGGACGGCGGCTTTGGCGGCGGCAGCCTGCTCCCTGCGGGCATTGGAGGCGCGCTCGATGGGGAAACGGATCGCCACCAGCACCAGATAGAGGCCGAACGCGATCATGCCGTACATGAACAGATCGGAAATCGCCCGCCAGGCGTTGTTGCCGACCTTGAACAGCAGGTCGAGCGCGGTAATGGCGAGAGCCGGTGCGATTTTGTCCTTGACCGGGTCGATGATGGTCGGGCTGAACAGCAGCACGACCATCGCCAGCCGTAGCGGCTCACGCAGCCAACGCCACATCCAGCGGGTCAAGCGCATCCACACCAACAGGCAGCCCAAAGCGGCGAAGGCGTAGAGGCCCCAAGCGATCAGATAGTCGTTCTCGGTCATGGTGTCCATGGCAAGGCAGGCAAAGAGGCGCTTATGATAACGGCTTTTCGCCCATCAGGCTGCATCAATGCCTTCGGTCAAGACATAGAACCCTGTGGGAGCGAGCTTGCTCGCGATGGCGGACTGACAGTCAACATTGATGTTGGATGTACTGGCCTCATCGCGAGCAAGCTCGCTCCCACAGGTTCCAAACCTATTCCGTACACTGCTCGAGAACCCTTCATGCCCCTATCCGCCAACATTCACGACGCTCCGATTGCCCACAAGGCTGAAGGCTCCGACCCGTATGCCTGGCTGCAAGAGCGCGACACCGAGGCAGTGCTCGACTACCTGAAAGCCGAAAACAGCTATCAGCAAGCGCAAACCGCCGACCAGGCCGCATTGCGCGAAACCCTGTTCCAAGAGATCAAGGGGCGGATTCTCGAGACCGATCTGTCCCTGCCCTCGCCATGGGGCCCCTATCTGTATTACACCCGCACCACGGCAGGCGATGAGTACGCCAGGCACTACCGCTGCCCGCGTCCGGCCGATGACAGCCTGACCCTCGACGAAAGCCGCGAACAACTGCTGCTGGACCCCAACGAACTGGCCAAGGGTGGTTTCTTTTCGCTCGGGGCGTTCAGCATCAGCCCGGACCACCAGCGTCTGGCCTACAGCATCGACTCCAGCGGCGAGGAGATTTACACGCTGTTCGTGAAGGAATTATCCGACGGCCGTGTCAGCGAGCTGGAATTCCAGGACTGCGACGGCAGCATGACCTGGGCCAACGATAGCCTGACGCTATTCTTTGGCGAACTGGATGACACCCATCGTCCGCACAAGCTGTATCGCTATCGACTGGACGGCACGGCGGCCGAAGAAGTGTTCCATGAGCCGGACGGGCGCTTCTTCATGCATTGCTACCGTTCAAGCTCCGAGCAGCAATTGCTGCTGTCCGTGGGCAGCAAGACCACCAGCGAAGCCTGGGTGCTTGACGCCAACCAACCGCAGCACGCCTTTACCTGCATCGCGCCACGGGTCGAGGAGCATGAGTACGACGTCGATCACGGCGTACTCGACGGTCAATGGACCTGGTTCATTCGCAGCAACCGTGACGGCATCAATTTCGCCTTGTACACGGCCGTCGATACCGGCGCCGCACCCACCGAAGCCGACTGGCAGAACCTGATCCCCCACAGCGACACGGTGATGATCGACGGCATCAGCCTTAACACCGGGGCCATGACCCTGAGCCTGCGGGTTGGCGGCTTGCCGGTCATTGAAGTTCACCCACAAAGCCTGGCGCCTTATCGTGTGCAACTGCCGGATGCGGCCTACAGCCTGCACGTGCAAAACAGCCTGGAGTTCGAAAGCAACCGGATTCGCCTGCGCTACGAAGCATTGAACCGTCCGGCGCAAATCCGCCAGCTTGAACTGGCGACCGGCGAGCAGAAAGTCCTCAAGCAAACCCCGGTGCTCGGCCCGTTCGATGCCGACGCCTACGTCAGCCAACGCCTGTGGGCCAGTGCGCCGGACGGCACGCAAGTGCCCATCAGCCTGGTGATCAAGCGCGCAGACCTGGGCAAACCCGTGCCGCTGTACCTCTACGGCTATGGTGCCTACGGCGAAAGCCTCGACCCATGGTTTTCCCACGCGCGCCTGAGTCTGCTGGATCGCGGCATGGCGTTTGCCATTGCCCACGTGCGTGGCGGCGGCGAACTGGGGGAAGCCTGGTATCGCGCCGGCAAGCAGGAGCACAAGCACAACACCTTCAGCGACTTTATCGCCTGCGCCGAACACCTGATCGCCCAAGGCTTCACCACTGCACCGCAGTTGGCTATCAGTGGCGGCAGCGCCGGTGGCTTGCTGATCGGCGCGGTGCTCAACCAACGGCCGGAGCTGTTTGGCGCCGCCATCGCCGAAGTGCCGTTCGTCGACGTACTCAACACCATGCTCGACCCTGATCTGCCATTGACCGTGACGGAGTACGACGAGTGGGGCAACCCTGAAGAGCCGGACGTCCATGATCGGATCAAGGCCTACGCCCCGTATGAAAATGTCACCGCGCAAGCTTATCCGGCAACCCTGGTGATCGCCGGTTACAACGACAGCCGCGTGCAGTATTGGGAAGCAGCCAAGTGGGTGGCGAAATTGCGCGCGACCAAGACCGACAGCAATCCCCTGCTGCTCAAGACTGAATTGGGTGCCGGGCATGGCGGGATGAGCGGTCGATATCAGGGATTGCGTGACGTAGCACTCGAATATGCATTTTTGTTCAAGGTTTTGGGCATGGCCTGAGGAACCTGGCGCGGTGTGCCGGTCTTAATTGCGTACACCGGCAGCCGATACAACACCTGTACCCTGTGGGAGCGAGCTTGCTCGCGATGGCGTCAGCACAATCAACATTACCGTTGCCTGTGAAGCCGCAATCGCGAGCAAGCTCGCTCCCACAAGGGGTTTTCGGTGACTTCAAATTCGAGCCAGTAACAGACACAACAATAAAGACCGTGACGACATGTCTGAACCAACCTTTCTGAACAACGAAATTCGCGACTGGCTGATGGATTGCGGCCTGTTCAATCAACTGCAGCCAGCCGACTTCGCCGCGGCTTCGGGCTACTTCAGTATCAGCACCATTGCCCAGGGCGAGGAAATCTTCCAGGAGGGCGATGCCGGCAGTTTCATGTGCATCATCCATACCGGTCAGGTGGCGGTGCAGAAAACCAACGCTGACGGGCAGCGAGTTACCATCGCCACGTTGCGCAGCGGCCGCTCGTTCGGTGAAATGGCCGTGCTCGACGGCGAACGGCGCTCGGCCAGTTGCGTGGCCGCAAGCAACTGCCAGTTGCTCAACCTGGGCAAGGACTCGCTGGAAAAGATGCTCAACGACGCACCGAAAATCGCCGCCAAGATCATCCGCGCCCTCGCCGTGTCCCTCTCCAAACGACTGCGCATGGCCGACGGTCAACTGCTTTCGCAGCAGGTCTAGCCGCCCGGCGATTTGGTTTTCGGCGGATTGGGCTCCAGGCCCGGTATCGGCTGGTCCTTGATCGGCGGGCTGGGCATTTCAATCGGCACCAACGGCGGACCGCTACTGCCGGGGCCGACTTTAGGCAAAGGCGCCGGGCTGATTTGCGGGTACGGCGTGGGCGTCGCGGTGCCGGGCGAACCGGGTATCGGCGCAGGGCTGACGGGAATCGATTGCAGCTGTTGCGCCTGCACTGCAGTTATCGAGAGCGCGGCCAGGGCAATGACCGTTAGAATGGTGCGCTTCATCAATGGCTCCGTTGGCCTTGTCGTCATAAACAGGCTACTCCCAACTGCGTCTGTTTGCCCTCCCGAGTTCTGCCAATTTTCTTCAAGTGAGCCCCATGAAACGTTTCGTTCTGCTGGACACCACCCCCATCCCTGAAAACGGCGGCGCCCTGTGCCTGTTCGAATACGGCGAGGATTTTGTCATCAAAATCCAGGGCGGCGACGGCGGACAATTGATGAACACGCGCATGCACGGCTCCGAAGATGCCCTGGCCGAGATCCCGTGTCGCAAGGTCGCCGGCCGACCGGGTTCACGGGTGCTCATCGGTGGCCTGGGCATGGGTTTCACCCTCGCTTCGGCGCTCAGGCACCTGGGCAAGACTGCCGAAGTGGTGGTCGCTGAATTAGTGCCTGGCGTCGTGGAGTGGAATCGCGGGCCACTCGGCGAGAAAGCCGGAAACCCGCTTCAAGACCCGCGGACCGTGATTCGCATGGAAGACGTGGCCAAAGTCCTGCAGGCCGAGCCCCAGGGTTTCGATGCCATCATGCTCGACGTCGACAACGGTCCCGAAGGTTTGACCCAGAAAGCCAACAGCTGGCTCTACTCCGCCGCAGGCCTCAGTGCCTGCGCCAAGGCCCTGAGACCAAAAGGCGTGTTGGCCGTCTGGTCGGCCAGCGCTGACCGGCAGTTTTCCGACAAACTGAAGAAGGCGGGTTTCAAGGCCGAGGAAGTGCAGGTCTTCGCCCACGGCAACAAGGGCACCCGCCATACCATCTGGATTGCCGAGAAGCTCAAGGGCTAGGCTAAACTTCACCCTATAACCGTCATTAGTCTTTCTACAAAGGTGAACCCATGAGTTCGTCCACCCCGACCAACACTTCGAAGCTGGATCGCATCCTCGCCGACAACCAGCGCGACAAGGAAATGGGCTACCGCGACAAGGCCCTGAAGATGTACCCGCACGTCTGTGGCCGCTGCGCCCGTGAGTTCTCCGGCAAGCGCCTGAGCGAACTGACCGTGCACCACCGCGACCACAACCACGACAACAACCCGCAGGACGGCTCGAACTGGGAGTTGTTGTGCCTGTACTGCCACGATAACGAACACTCGCGGTATACCGACCAGCAGTATTTCGACGAAGGCTCGCTGAGCACGCCGAAAATCGCCAAGGCCACGCACAATCCGTTTGCGGCGTTGGCGGGGTTGATGAAGAAAGAAGACTGAAGATTTTCAGCGCCTGATCCGGCCTCATCGCGAGCAAGCTCGCTCCTACAGTTGACTTTGTGAACGACACAGATCAAATGTGGGAGCGAGCTTGCTCGCGATGGCAATAGCCCTGCCACCGCCAATCTCCAAACTGACCGCTGCCGCCCAATCCCCGTATAATCCCGCTTTTTTCCCGAAAGGCACCCCGCTCGTGGCAGACAAACGGTACAGCTGCATTGGTTTGTATAACCCCAAATCACCGGAGAACGTCGGTTCGGTGATGCGCGCCGCTGGCTGTTATGGCGTGGCGTCGGTGTTCTACACCGGCAAGCGCTATGAGCGCGCCGCCGACTTCGTCACCGATACCAAGCGCGTGCACTACGACATCCCGCTGATCGGCATCGACGACCTGAAGAAAATCCTGCCCCTCAATTGTGTGCCCGTCGCCGTGGAACTGGTCGAGGGCGCCCGCCCGTTGCCGGAATACACCCACCCGGATCGCGCGCTCTACATCTTCGGTCCGGAAGACGGATCGCTGGATAAAGAGATTCGCGACTGGTGCGAAGACGTGGTCTACATTCCGACCACCGGTTGCATGAACCTGGCCGCCACGGTCAACGTCGTGCTCTACGACCGCATGTCCAAGGGGCTCAATACCCGCTCCGGGCCAAAATTCCGCTGAATCGCCACACATCCGATTGAACGAGCTGCCCGCCCAGGCTGTCAGTTTGACTATCGATCACTGAAGCCTGGAGACAGACCATGAGCGAACTCAAACCCGTCGAGCGTATCGAATCCACCCCGTTCCAGAGCCCTTCCGAGCAAAACGTGCAGGGCTGGGAACGCATTGGCTCCCTGGCCGGTGGCGTGGTGATGGTGGGCAAGGGACTGCGGCGTGGCGGGATCTTTGGCCTGATCCAGGTGGCCATCGGCGGCGTGGCCCTGGCGCGTGGAATTACCGGCCACAGCTCGGCGAAAAGCCTGCTGGAGAAAAGCCGTCAGGACATGAACAACGTGCGGGCGAAAATTCAGCGGGCGGGTGAAGAGTTGAAGACGCTGAAGGCCAATGCCGAGGCGGCGACCAAAACCGCAACCGTTACCGGCAATGATTCCTTGAAGTCGCCGAAAGCCGGGGTTTGAATCGGGATCTGCGCTGAAGCCACTGGCCTCATCGCGAGCAAGCTCGCTTCCACAGGGTTATGTGGCGCTCACAACATTTGTGTTCACCCCCAATCACTGTGGGAGCGAGCTTGCTCGCGATGACGGACTCACTGAAGTAAACCGGTATCAAGGACTTTGGAAGAGTCGCCAATAACACTCTCCGACAGCTGCACAAAGTCCTTGGTATCAACGTTATCCATCCGCATCACCCCGCGCAGCACATCATCGAGCGAACGCTTGTTGTGGGTTTTCAGGCGAATCTCGCGGTCCAGCTCCTGCAGCAACACCACCGCCCTGGCCACCTGCGTCGAGCTGATCCGCTCACCGCGCAGCGTGGTGACTTTCTGGCTGATCTTGACCAATTTGCGATGCAGGCTCTCGTAGCGCTCATCGCTCATGCCGCCAGCCCGACGCACCAGTTCGATGGCGTAATACTCAGCAAAGCCCTCACTGATCCAGTCACTGCGCCGGGTGCCTTTGACGCGCCCGAACACCTGGGCCAACTCACGGACCAAGGCACTGGTGCCGCTTTCGCTGACCACCGGCAGACGACTGTTGAGGTAGATCGACTCGTGCGCCGACTGGCTGCCGCGCCACATTGGATCATTGGCCCCGACGATCAGCAGTTTGCCCGGGTGTCGCGGATACAGCGCCTGCACTTGCGGCCAAACGAAGGTCAGCAGCGTCAGCACATCCATACGGCGCATGCCCTGCCCCAGCGGCGAGGCGACTGTGACTTCGGTCTCGCCCAGACGAGTGCGGCGACTGCCGAGCTCACCTGCGAGCATCCAGCCGGTAGGCCGGTCGAACAGTCGGGAAGGGTTATCGATACGGAATTTATTCGGGCCGATTCGTGGCCAAGCGGTTTCAACGCTTTTCCAGCCACCGGGCAGCTCGAACTCAAGGCGTGAAACCAGTTCGATGCCGTCCTGTTGATCGAGTCTGGCAGCCGGCACCAGATTGTCGCCGCGCATCAACGCCCAGCTTGGCGTGATGCGCGTGTCGAAGCTGCCGCTCTTGCGCCCGTGGCTGATACTCACGCGGTAGGTCAGGCTGGCCTTGTCCGCAGCCGGACGCCAGACACCGCGCGCCGCTTTGCCGGGGGTCAGTTGCCATTGGCCGTCAGCCTTGAAATCGCTGTAGTGACTGCCGTCGCCAAGGTCGAAATCCAGGCTGCGTACCGCCGAGCCCTGGGCGAGCGTCAGGCGCACTTCGGCCTGATCGCTCTGCGGCAACAGGCGCACGTGGTAATCCAGATTGACCTTGTTCGCAGCCCATGCCGGCGAATTCACGGCCAGTAATCCAAGGATCCACGCCTGCCGCCATCCCACAGCCATACACACTCCTTCGTGAAACGTTGTACCTCAGGCAATCAGCCTGCGCGGAAAATCAGATGATCTTCCCAATCATCTTCCGGCACGCTGCCTTCGGCGAGCATGCGCCCGGACTGGGAAATCCGCTCGTGATGAACGGCATCGCGATCACCGCACACCAGGTGATGCCACAACGGCAGGTCCTTGCCTTCGCTAACCAGGCGATAGCCGCAGGTCGGTGGCAGCCATTTGAATTCGTCGGCCTTGCCCGGCGTGAGCTGGATACAGTCCGGCACCGAGTCACGGCGGTTGGGATAGTCCGTGCACTGGCAGGTTTTCAGGTCCAGCAACTTGCAGGCGATGCGTGTGTAATAGACGCTGTTGTCGTCTTCGTCTTCAAGCTTTTGCAGGCAGCACAATCCACAGCCGTCGCACAGCGACTCCCATTCCTCCTGATCGAGTTGATCAAGGGTCTTGCGTATCCAGAACGGTTCTACTTTGGCGGCCATGGTTCGAGTATCGACATCAGGTGGTGAAAAGGCCGCCAGTCTAGTGCCCGCAGCTCCGCGGGCCAAGCATTGGCGACTGTCGGTACACCGGGCTTGTCAGTTTTTGCGCTGCCAAGTAGGGTTTTGTGTTGCTCCCACTTTCAAACGTAGCCAGGAATCTCTTGATGAGTGCCAACCCACGCGTTGCCGATTACGCCATTCACCCTCAGTTCACCGATCGCTGGTCGCCCCGCGCCTTCACTGGCGAAACGATTCCGGAGGAAACCCTGCTGAGCTTCTTCGAAGCCGCCCGCTGGGCACCCTCGGCCTACAACTCGCAGCCGTGGCGCTTTCTCTACGCACGTCGCGACACGCCGAACTGGGAGCGTTACCTGGGCCTGTTGAACGAATTCAACCGCAGCTGGGCGCAACATGCTTCGGCCCTGGTGATCGTGATTTCGAAAACCACCTTCGTTGCGCCTGGCGCAGCCGAAGAAACCCCGGCCCTGTGGCACACCTTCGACACCGGCTCCGCCTGGGGTCACCTGGCCTTGCAGGCGAGCCTGAGCGGCTGGCACACCCACGGCATGGCCGGCTTCGACCAGGAGCTGACCCGCAAGACACTGAACATTCCTGAAGGCTACGCCCTGCACGCCGCCGTCGCGGTGGGCAAGCTGGGGGACAAGGCGAGCCTGGCGGAATATCTGCAAGCCCGTGAAGAACCCAGCCCGCGTCGTCCATTGAGCGAGTTGGCGGCTGAAGGTGACTTCACCCTCTGAGCCATACTGAAAATCCCTGTGGGAGCGAGCTTGCTCGCGATAGCGGTAGAACAGTCAATATTGATGTTGAATGTACCAGCCTCATCGCGAGCAAGCTCGCTCCCACAGTTTTTGAGGGTGTGTTCAATACCCGCGATCGAAATCCACTTCCCCGCGCAACGCCTCTCCCGCCTCATAAGCCCGCAGGTTCTCGACAAACAGCTTCACCATCATCGAAGGCGAAGTCGGGGCCGAGCTGTGGCCGGTCAGCAGCAGGCCCCAGGCCGTCCAGAACGGATGACGCTGGGGCAAGGGTTCCTGACGGCACACATCGATCACTGCACCCGCCAGATGCCCTTCCTTCAAGGCATCCACCAGATCCGCATCGACCACCGCCACTCCGCGACCGGCGTTGATGAACAACCCGGTCGGCTTGAATTGCTTGAACAGCGCCGCGTCGTAGACATCGTGGGTGTCCGGCGTGTTCGGCAGCAGATTGACCACGTAATCGACTTCACCGACCAGCCGCGGCAAATCCGCCATCGAACCAACTTCGATAAACGGTGCCTGCTCCCGTGCGCTGCTGGCAACGCCATACAGTTCGACGCCAAACGGCACGAGGAACTGCGCGACACTTTGACCGATATCACCGGTGCCGACGATCAACACCCTGCGCCCCGCCAGGCTCTGGACCTGGCGACTGTCCCACTTGCGCTCGACCTGGCTGACCAGTCGCGCCAGCACTTCACGCTCGTGACCGAGCATGTACGTGAGCACGTACTCGGCCATGACCTGGCCAAAGATTCCGACTGCACGGGTCAGCCGATAGTGCCGCGGCAAGCCATCGGCCAGCAGCGGCGTGATGCCGGCCCAGGTCGATTGCAGCCATTGCGGTTGATGACCCTGGCGTAACAGGGTCGCCAGCAAATCAGGCTGGCCGAGCCACACCGGGCAATCGGCGGCCTGGCTGGCCAGTTCGGCGGAATCACCGCTGGTCAGTACCTCCAGGTCCGGTGCCGCCTCGCGCAACAGTTGGGCGTACACGGGGTGGTCGTGTTCAGCAATCAGGACGCGCATGCTTCAAACCTTTCAAAAACAGTGCAGACGGCCGCCGACAGAGCAGTGCTCCGTCGATGCTGCCATCGCTAAAATCAATCAGTGTTTCATAACCACTCTGAACAGAGTCTGTCTGCCGCTCACATCGGATCGTTGCGACGCAACAATTCTTCCGGCAAGTGCTCGATGTACTCGTCTTCGGCAGGCGGCATTTGCAGGTGATAACCCTGTTTCTCGAGGTTTTCCAGCACGACCGTGATGTCCTCGCGCGACAGCTTGCGCTCGGGGCTCAGCACCAGGTCGAACGCGTGGATGGCCTTGCCGAAGGCTGCCATCAGGGTATCCGGCACGCGCTCCAGAGCATCGCTCTTGAGCACATACAGGTACATTTCGTTTCTTTTCGAGCTGCGGTAGATGGAGCAAATACGTTTCAAGGCTGTTCTCCGGCGGTGGCCAGGCTGTCGAGCAGCGCCTGGCCCATCAATTCGCGGCGCCAGCCACGCAGCGAATCAGGCAATTGGTAGGGACCATTGGGGAAGCCGCTCTTGAGCAGCGCTTCCAGGGTTTTCTTGCGCAGCATCAGTTCCGGCGCGATGTTCAGGCGCTCGGCTTCGGCCTGGCCTATGGCCTTCATTTGTTTGAGCAGCGCAGCAGCATCCACCGGCAACGGCTCCGGCACGGCTGGCGGCCACTGATCAGGCGACACACTGCCAGAGCGCTTGATCAGATCAAGCAGAAACTCGCCGTCCTGACGCACGGTACGTGGGTGCATGTCTTCGATTTTCGCCAGCGCGCCGAGGTTATCCGGTTGCGTACGCGCCAGTGGCCACAACGAATGCTCGCGGATGATCCGGTTGCGCGGCAGGTCGCGGGCCCGGGCTTCCTTTTCACGCCAGGCGCAGAGCTCACGCAAAACGGCAAGTTGGGCGCGAGACAGCTTCCAGGCCAGCTTGGCATCGCGATAGACCTCGTACGGATCGATCTCGCGGCGCAGGTTGGCCACCAGTTCGGCGCCATCCTCCAGGACCCAGGCGTATTTCTCGTCGGAAAGCTTTGGACGCAGTTTTACGAAAACTTCAGCCAAATGCACGGCATCTTCGGCGGCATAGCTGATCTGGGTTTCGGAAAGCGGGCGTTGCAGCCAGTCGGAACGGGTTTCCCCCTTGGGCAGGTCGATGCCGAGCACTTCCTGCACCAGCCGCGAATAGCCCATGGAAAAACCAAGGTTCAGGTAAGCGGCAGCCAGTTGCGTATCAAACAGTGGCGCCGGCAGGCTGCCGGTCAGGCGTAGCAGGACTTCGAGGTCTTCGCTGCACGCGTGGACAACTTTGACCACCGCAGGGTTTTCCAGCAAAGCGGCCAATGGCTGCCAGTTGTCGATGGTCAGCGGGTCGATCAGATAGGCGCGAACGCCATCACCGATCTGCAGCAGGCCGGCGATTGGGTAGAAGGTGTCGACCCGCATGAATTCGGTGTCGAGGGCAACGAATGGCAACTGTTGCCACTCGGCACACAACCGTCCAAGGCTATCGTTGTCGCGAATCCAGTGAATATCGATGGCCACACGGCTCTCCCTTGAAGAATGGCGCGCAGTATATATCGCCCCCGGCGATTTCCGCGCATCCACTGAACAAGAGCATTAGCGAAAATTACTGCGTGACATAAAGAATAGTCCTACAAAGCCGAGCTAGCTGGTCTTGCCCAGCACCTGGAACCGTCGCGAGAATCACCGTGTTCGGCCAACACAGGTCAAAAACCAGGTCGGTGGCCGCTGCGTGAAACAGAGTCAGAGGCGATCATTCCTTGGCCAACACGCCGTCTGTCACTGGACGACGACATCCGGCAAACATGTCCAGATCCTGGTGGTAGACCTTGCTGTCGACCTCCAGCAGCCCAAGCATCGAATGGAACAGGTTGTCCTGGCTGAGGGACTTTTCACGGCTCTGTTGCAAGCAGCGGGTATCTAGCGCAAACGACTTTTTATAGCTGTCGGAGAACCAGGCAAACATGGCGACATGCTTTTGCTGCTCCGGTGCCAGCATGTAGGGCGTGCCGTGGAGGAACAAGTTGTATTCACCCAGGGACTCGCCGTGATCCGACAGATACAGCATCGCGGTATCCACTTTGTCTTGGTTGCTGCGCAGCAGATCGATCAAGGTCGACAGTACATGGTCGGTATAGACCAGGGTGTTGTCGTAGCCATTGACGATACTTTCGCGGCTGCAATTGTTCAGGGCATTACTCTCGCAAACCGGGGTGAAGCGCTCGAACTCTTTCGGATAACGCTTGAAGTACTCAGGACCGTGGCTGCCCATCTGGTGCAATACCAATACCGTGTCCTTGTCCAGGGTATCGATGAAATGCTGCAGCCCTTGCAGCAGGATTTCATCGCGGCATTCACTGTTGGCGCACAGCGCCGGGTCCTTCAGATTGCTGACGTCCTGAAGGGTGACGCGATCGCACGTACCTTTGCAGCCTGACTGGTTGTCACGCCAGATCACGTCGATACCCGCATGCTTGAGCACGTCCAACAGGCCTTCTTCGTTCTTTGCCTTGCCGGCGTTGTAGTCCTTGCGCCCCATGTTGGAGAACATGCAAGGCACCGATACGGCGGTTTCAGTACCGCAGGAGTGCACATCGGTGAAAGCGATCAGGCCATCTTCCTTACTCAGCTTCGGAGTGGTGTCGCGGCTATAGCCAAGGATGCCGAAGTTCTCCGCCCGGGCACTTTCACCCACGACAAGTACCGTCAGGGATTTGCGCCCGTGAGTTTGCCAGGCTGGATTGCGCCGGGCATCTTCACCGAGCTTCACAAAAGGTTGATGTGCAGACGCAACCTGCTCGCGCAAGAAGCCAGCCGAGGCACCAATGTAGTTACTTGGCACCACCATCAGGCGTAACTCGTGGTGATTGCGAAACAGCGAAGACAGGCCTTGATAGTTAACCAGTGCAACTCCACCAATGACTGCTGCCGAGGCAAAAGTCACCAAAACCTTACTGAGCAGTTCACGGTGCCAACGACGATAATTAATCGGTGTCTTCCACAACAGCCAGGACGGCAAAACGCCGAGCAGTAAAATATAAACAAACAACTTGAGCGATAGTAAGTCACGCACTTCCGTTGCATTGGTCTCGGCGAAGTTACGCAGCATGCCGGTATCGATCAAAACACCATACTGGCTCATGAAATAAACCACGCCCGCGCTGGTCATGAACAGCAGGGTCAGGAGCGGCTTGAGCACCGGCCGGAATGCCAACAGGGTCAGCACAATGTTGAAGGCCGCGAAGATCATCACCCCGAAGGCCGCGCGCATGACGATGCCTTTGCCATCGGATGCGGTGATTTCGAACAGGTGTTGCCAAAGTACGTAATTGAAGCCAACTAACAAAAACGTGCTGGCAATCAGTGTCACCCATTCGGGGCGCACGGCTTTAATATTAAGCATGATATTTGGCGGATCCTGAAAATAAGTGTCTACGGCAAATGTGAAAATTTCATTTACCGAGACAGCTGTAATTTTAGGTAGCCAACAATCAATTTTTTGTGAAAAATAAGCCAACAATTAGTTGGCTTATTAAGTCCGCCTGACACTTTCAGACTATTTGAGAATGGTTCAGCCCCGATTCAGATTCGACTCAGGCCTGATGCAAATACCAGCGCCAGTCCTGTTCACCGACCTCCCCCATGAATTGACGATACTCAGCGCGTTTCACCGCCAGGTAGACGCCGAGGAATTCACCGCCGAAGGCTTCCCTGGCCCAACTCGAACCTTCCAGTGATCGCAAGGTGGTCAGCCAGTCTGTCGGCAACAGTTTCGTGGCCTGGGCGTAGCCATTGCCTTCCACCGGCGCACCAGGATCGAGTTGTTCGCGGATACCGCGATGAATACCGGCCAGAATCGCCGCAGCCGCCAGATAGGGATTGGCATCTGCGCCACAAATTCGATGCTCGATGTGCCGGGAATACGCAGGCCCACCTGGGACACGCAAACTCACGGTGCGATTGTCTACGCCCCAGGTGGCCGCCAGGGGCGCATAGCTGTTGGCCTGGAATCGACGGTAGGAGTTGGCGTTGGGGCAGAACAGCAACAGCGAATCGAGCAAGGTACTGAGCATGCCGGCGACGGCCTGCTTGAGCAGCGGCGTTCCATCCGCAGCTTCGCTGGCGAAGAGGTTGTTGCCGTCCTTGTCCGCCAGGCTCACGTGCATGTGCATCCCGGTGCCGGCAAGGTCATCGAAAGGCTTGGCCATGAAACAGGCTGTCATGCCGTGCTTGTGCGCCACGCCTTTGACCAGACGCTTGTAGCGCACCGCTTCATCCATCGCCTGTAGTGCGTCGGTGCGGTGTTCGAGAGTGATCTCCACTTGCCCCGGCGCGTATTCGGAAATGGCCGTGCGCGCCGGAATCCCCTGGAGTTTGCAGGCACTGTAGAGATCGGCCAGGAACGGCTCGATCTGTTCAAGCTCGCGTAAACCATAGACCTGGGTGCCGTACGGACGCCCGCCATCGACATCCCGCGCCGGTTGCGGCCGGCCATTGCTGTCGCGTTGCTGATCCAGCAGGTAGAACTCCAATTCCGCCGCCATGACCGGGTAATAACCGTCTGCCTGCAAACCCTCGATGACTTTCGCCAGCAAATGACGGGGATCGGCAATAGTGGCGGGCATTCCCTCCGTTGGGTGCATGCTGACCTGCACGGCCGCGGTCGGTATCAGACGCCACGGCATACGCGTGAGGCTGCCGCTGATCGGGTAGGCCCGGCAGTCGATATCACCGACATCCCAGACCAGCCCGGAGTTTTCCACGTCATCACCGTTGATGGTCAGGCCGAGGATGGTGCTCGGCAATGGTCGCCCGCTTTCATACACCGCCAGCAACTCGTCACGATGCAGCAACTTGCCCCGCGGCACACCGTTGTTGTCGAGGATGAAAAGCTCGAACATTTCAATATCCGGGTTCTGCTCCAGAAAGGTCAGGGCTTCTTGCCGGGTGGCAAACGAGGTCGTGGCACAACTCATGGGAACTCTCTTTTTCCGTGTCAGACGGGTACGCAAAAGCACCCGCACTTTAATCCCGCCATCAAGCGGAACAGGTAGGAACAATCAGCGGAAAAAGCAGGAATCCGGCGGGCGCGCATGGCGGCAATGCCACAGCGCCCAAAAAGCCAGTTCAGAAGGAAGTGCAGAGAGGTTTGGCGCGGTGGCAGGCGTGAATCGACGACCAAGGCTCGACGCTCGAACGCCGTTGGATGCCTTGCAGTGGATTGCGACTGGCCAACCGTCCATAGAGAGAACCGCAGAAAACAGATGACCCGCAGCGTCACACGATGGCTTAAGTCGTTAAATCAGGATTTGAAGAACCTTGGATGTCGTCTGGCTAAACATTTGGCGGTTTTGTGCTGCCTTCAGTGGGGAGACGGCCTGTATTTGATTTCTAAATACCACCCCGGACTTTCTGATTTGCGCCCTTCGGGCCTCGCGCGCCTTAATCGCCCGCCTATTCATCAAGGTCCGAACATGGAAAACACCCGAGCCACTTCCCGCCCTGCCCTCTGGCTCATGTTCAGCATTGTCCTGGTTGCCCTGAACCTGCGCCCTTCCATGGCCGCTGTCGGGCCGCTGCTCTCAGCGATTCGCGACGACATTGCGCTGAGCTTCAGCCAGGCTTCACTGCTGACAATGTTACCGGTGACGGCCATGGGGCTGGCGATGTTTGTCGGCCTGCGCGTCAGTCAGCGATTCGGCGATCAACGCACGGTAGTCTTCTCGTTGCTGATCATCGGCGTGGCCACGCTTTCGCGGTTGTTCCTTGATTCAGCCGCGCAGTTGCTCCTCAGCGCGGTGCTGGCCGGTATCGGGATCGCCTTGATCCAGGCCCTGATGCCAGCGTTGATCAAATCCCGCTTCAGCGACCACGTAGCCCTGTGCATGGGGCTCTACGTCACATCGATCATGGGCGGTGCGGCCATGGGTGCTTCCTTTGCGCCGCTGGTGATGGAGCGTACCGGCAGCTGGCGTATGGGCCTGGCGATCTGGGCCGTTCTCGCTGTGCTGGCATTGCTCTTCTGGCGCAGCCAAAGCGCGGGGATGCCAATACTGGATTCCAAGGCATCCGGCAAAGGTTCGTACTTTGCCAATTCCCGCGCGTGGTTACTCGCGATTTTCTTTGGCCTGGGCACTGCGTCCTACACCTGTGTTCTGGCCTGGCTGGCGCCTTACTACGTGGAAAAGGGCTGGAGCGAGCAGCACGCCGGATTGCTGCTCGGGTTTCTGACCGCCATGGAAGTGTTGTCGGGTCTGTTGACGCCCGTCATCGCCAACCGCAGCCACGACCGCCGCGTCGTGCTGATGGTATTGCTGACACTGATCATCGCCGGTTTCTGCGGACTGATTCTGAGCCCACGGCATTTGAGCCTGCTGTGGCCATGCCTGCTGGGGCTGGGCATTGGCGGCCTGTTCCCGATGAGCCTGATCGTATCGCTGGATCACCTGGACAATCCATTGCGTGCTGGCGGCCTGACCGCATTCGTGCAAGGCATCGGCTACTTGATCGCCGGCCTGTCGCCGCTGCTGGCGGGGATCATCCGCGACCAGCTCGGCAGCTTTGAATGGGCCTGGTGGTCGCTCACGGCGGTCATGGCGCTGATGATGCTGATGGTTTTTCGCTTCAACCCAAGGCACTACGCCCGCCACATCCATTGACCCGGAGCCTGCCATGAAAACCACTGTTTTCGCCGTCGCTCACGCCAGCATGCTGCTTTGGGCCTTGTTGATCGCCGCATCGTTTTCCGCGGCGGCGCAAGTCAGCCAGGCCATCGACCCGATCCTGCTGACGGGTTTACGTCTGCTGTTTTGCGCTTTGGTGTTTCTGCCGTTGTTGCTGCTCAAAGGCGATACCGTCATGACCGTCCGCGCACTGTTTGGTCACGCGGTGCTCGGCCTGCTGCTGGCGTTGTACTTCGGTTCGCTGTTCGAAGCGTTGCGCTACACCTCGGCCGTCAACACCGGGACGATGTTCACGCTGGTGCCACTGATGACCTTGGGTTTCGAAGCCGTGCTCACACCTGACAGCCGTCTGAAACAACGGATTATGCCGATGCTGCTCGCCGCTGCCGGGGCAGTGTTGTTGATCATGAAAGGCATCGGCCCCGGCGAGTTGCCATCGCCCTATGCATTGACGGTGTACGGCATCGGTTGCTTGGCGATGGCGCTCTACGCCCCCCTCAGCCAGCGTCTGAAAGCCAATAGCCTCAAGGGACGCGGACCGGTGTCCATGACGTTCTGGAACATGCTGTTCGGTGCGCTGTTTCTGCTGGTGTTCTGTGGATTCAGTGGCGGTTGGCGTTCGGCATCATTACTAACGCTCAACGACTTCTATTGGCTGATGTACCTGGCAGTGTTCGCCACCCTGGCGACGTTCTGGCTGCTACACCGGGCCATCGGCGTGATCGCGCCGTCCTCGGTGATTTCCTACATCTACCTGAGCACGCTGTTCATCACCTTGTTCCACTGGCTATGGGGACACCAGACGCCGCTGCCGCTGGAAATGACCGGCGCGGTGCTGGTGGGCCTCGGCATGTTCGCGCTATTGATGTCCAGCCGCCGCGCCGTGTCGGCGATGGTCCAGGGCTGACACGGCCTTGGGCGAAACGTCCTGCAAGGCATTCTCCCTGCTCGCCCATTCCGCTAGGATAATTCCCCCCCCTTGCACACGGTCAGCGCAAGGGACGCAGCGAGATGGAATGGATGCTGAACAGTAATTCGCTTAGAAAGCTCGACATGCAGGACCTCATGGTATTCGTCGCCGTGTATGAGCAGAACAGTGTCACCGACGTATCCGAGACGCTTTGCGTCAGCCAGTCCACCGTGAGTTACTGCCTGAAGAAATTGCGCACCAGTTTCGAGGACGAACTGTTCATCAATACTCGCACCGGCGGCATGCAGCCCACCGGCAAGGCCAGCGCGATGTACCCTCACGTGCTGAAAATCCTCGAAAGCATCAACCTGTGTCACGCCGGCTTACCCACGTTCGACCCAGGCCTGCAACCCGTGACCTTCAACATCTGCGCCCCGGAGTATTTCGAGCAACTGATCCTGCCGCGCTTGTTGAAAACCTTCGACCTCGCCGATCTTCCGGTGATGGTCAATGTGTTCAAACTCCAGGCCGATATCCCTGCCCAAGCGTTGCGCGAAGGCAGCCTCGACCTGGTGATGTGCTTCGGCCCGAACTTTCATCGCAGTCACGTCGATTTCAAATCGCAGACGCTGCTCGAAGATGACCTGGTGTGTGTTTTCGACAAACGCGCCACGCCGGCAGAACCACGCTTGAGCCTGCAAACCTATGTCGAACGTCGACACGTGTTCCCGACACCCTGGACGTCCGCCACCAACATGGTCGACGGCTGGCTTGCGCAGCAGGCACAACAGCGCCATATCGTCGCACGCGCCAACAGCTACAGCGCCGCGCTGAAGCTGATTACCGGCACCGACTATGTTCTGACCCTGCCCCGGCGCATCCAGCGACTACTGGCCAGTGCAGACACCTTCAATCACTGTGAAGCGCCCGCTGGCTTGCCGGGTTTCACCCTCGACATGCAGTGGAACCAGGGTGTTGATCAGGACAGCGCCAACACCTGGCTGCGAGCGCAAGTGATCCAGGCCTGCCTCGAGCAGGAAACAGCCTGATGCTCAGTTGCTGATGGCGGTCTTGCTGTAGGAATCGCGATCGATGTCGAGAATTTCCACGCACAACTGGACTTCAACGCCGCTTGGCCACTCACACACGTCCTGCACCACCGCCAGCAGGCTTTCAGACAGCTGTTTCTTGATCTGTGCGGAACGACCACTCAACAGTGCCAGTTTCACATGCACGAACGCCCGTTCAGCCAATGCAGTACCGACCTTGAACGCCTCGACCCTGATCGCGCGGCTCTTGATGTCGAATTCGGCAGCAAACTGACCGGAAGCCACCAGTGTATTGTTCAACCGCATCAATGCCACTTCGGCATTCAGATCAGTCAGGTTGGCGGTGTATTCCATGTGCAGGTGAGGCATGAGTGGGTTCCTGTAAGTGGGGTGGAAAGGTCGTACATATAACACAGCGCCACCCTGTTCATTCGGGCAGCGGCAATACGGCACGCTCACTCATGAACGCCTCCAGGCGCGAACGTAACCAGCGCTCGGCAGGGTCGCTATCGACATGGCTGAGCCAGACCATGGATAGATCCAGGGTCGGTGTCTTGAAGGGAAAGGGTTCCTTGAACAGCATTCCCGATGCAGCCATCGCCTCAGCGGTGTAGTCAGGTAGGCTGGCAATCAGGTCGGTGCCGGCAAGCAGGGCCGGCAATGCACTGTACTGCGGCACCGAAAGCACCACCTGGCGTGTGCGACCGATATCCGCCAGCCACTCGTCGGCATAGCCACTGACGTTGGCGGTATGGGACACCAGCACGTGCGGTCGCGCGCAATATTCATCGAGGGTCAGCGGTGTATCAGAGGCATCGGCGCGCAAAATGCTGGGCTGGATGTGTCGCAACAACTTGCGCTTGGCATTGGCCGGCAAGCCACGGGTCTGGCTGATACCCACCGTGATATCGCCGGCTGCCAGCAAGTCGGGAATCCGCCAGTAATCGACATGCTGCACCACAAACACCACGTTGGGCGCTTCCTGGCGCAGCGCTCGCAGCAATGGCGGCAACAACCCGAACTCCACATCGTCGGACAACCCGATGCGGAACGACATCGTACTGCTGGCCGGGTCAAAATCATGGGTCAGGCTCAAGGCCACGGACAAGGAATCCAGCGCCGGCGACAGGTGCCTGATGATCTCCTCGGCCCGTGCCGTTGGCTCCATGCGATGGCCAACGCGTATGAACAGCGGATCATTGAACATCGCACGCAAGCGGTTGAGCGCCGAACTGATGGTCGGCTGACCGAGAAACAGCTTCTCCGCCACCCGAGTGACATTGCGTTCGAGCATCAGCGTTTCGAATACCACCATCAGGTTGATATCCGCTTTGCGAAGTTCATTGCGATTCATCCACTGCCCCGATCCAAAAAATCTGCTGACAGTTTAGGTAGCTGGTGCGACTGCCGTCTATCCAACACAGGTCCAACAGCCTGATGCGGGCTGTCAGGGGATATTTCGCACTGAGGCCCATCGCGAGCAAGCTCGCGCCTACAGGGACGCCAAAAACAAAACCCCTACCTGCATACGCAGATAGGGGTTTCGGAATTTAATCTTGACGATGACCTACTCTCACATGGGGAAACCCCACACTACCATCGGCGATGCATCGTTTCACTGCTGAGTTC